>NZ_JAOTRW010000006.1:0-319534 GCF_030247495.1 Azospira sp.
TCTCCTGAAATTTGGCTTGTCCTTCCGGTCGCGAAACCATTTCGCTCCCTTGAGGGCAATAACGCCAACCACCAACTTCCGGTTTGCAGGTGAACGGTAACTCCCCGTAACGCCGTGTAACGCGGCCGGGAGCAGGAATAGGGAAAGAGACGGGACGGGCTCAGCTTTCGCCGCTGCCCAGCATGTTGCGCAGGTTGGCGAAGCGGGCCTTGCTGGTGGCCTTGTCCGGCTCGGCGGCCGCCTTGCCGCCGCTGATGCGCAGGTCGTTGCCCATTTCGGCGATGAAGCGGGAGGGTTCGCAGGGATACATTTCCTTGCCCTGCTTGCGCTTCTCGCACCAGGAGAGGTGCAGGTGCTGCCGCGCCCGGGTGATGCCGACGTACATCAGGCGCCGTTCCTCCTCCACCGTGCCCGACTCGACCGAGCTGCTGTGGGGCAGGATGCCCTCCTCCACCCCCACCAGGAAGACGTTCTTGTATTCCAGGCCCTTGGCGGCGTGCAGGGTGGACAGCTGCACCGCGTCGAACTCGCTGTCCTCGTTCTGCTTGTCCAGCATGTTGATGAGGGCGATGGTCTGGGTCAGGTCGATGAGGGTCTTTTCGTCCTTCTCCCCCTTGCCCGCCAGCCACTGGGAAAACTCCCGCACGTTGCCCCATTTGCTGTCGGCGGCCCGGGTCTCCTCGTGATCGTAGAGCCAGGCCTCGTAGCCGATGGCGGTGAGCATGTCGTTCAGCACTTCGCCGGCGGGCTCCCGCAGGGCCCGCTGCTCGACCCGGTTGATGAACTCGCAGAACTGCAGCAGGGGCTCCAGCTGGCGGTGGCTGACGCGCTGGGCGAAGCCTTCCTCGAAGGCGGCGGCGAAGAGGGAGATGTGGCGCTCGCCGGCATAGGTGCCGAGGGCTTCCAGGGTGGTGCCGCCGACGCCCCGCTTGGGCGTGGTGACAGCGCGGATGAAGGCGGGATCGTCGTCCTGGTTGGCCAGCAGGCGCAGGTAGGCGATGACGTCCTTGATCTCGGACTTCTCGAAAAAGCTGGTGCCGCCGGACATGACGTAAGGCACCCGGTTGTTGCGCAGGTGGGTTTCGAACAGCCGGGCCTGGTGGTTGGAGCGGTAGAGGATGGCGTAGTCGGAGAACTTGCTGCGCTTCTCGAACTTGTCGGCCAGCAGCTTCATCACCACCGACTCGGCCTCGTGCTCGTTGTCGCGGCAGACGGTGCCGCGAATGGCCTCGCCGTGGCCCAGGTCGGACCACAGCTTTTTCTCGAACAGCTTTTCGTTGTTGCCGATGACGTTGTTGGCGGCCTGCAGGATGCGGGCGGTGGAGCGGTAGTTCTGCTCCAGCATGATCAGCTTCAGGTTGGGATAGTCCCGCGGCAGGCCCCGCAGGTTTTCCACGTCGGCACCGCGCCAGCCGTAGATGGCCTGATCGTCGTCACCCACGGCGGTGAACATGGCCCGGGGCCCGGTCAGCAGCTTGAGCAGCTGGTACTGGCAGGCGTTGGTGTCCTGGTATTCGTCCACCAGCAGGTAGCGCAGGCGGTTCTGCCACTTGTCGCGGATCTTCGGGTGTTCCTGGAAGAGCTGCATGGGCAGCAGGATCAGGTCGTCGAAATCCACCGCCTGGTAGGCCTTGAGGGTGGCGGCGTAATCCCGGTAGGCCTTGGCGGCGAGGACCTCGATCTCGCTCTTGGCCTCGGCGGCGGCCTGGTCCGGAGACTTCATGGCGTTCTTCCAGCCGGAGACGAGCCACTGGATGCTGCGGATGGTGGCCTTGTCCACGCTGGCCGAGAGGTCGGCGAAGATGCTGTAGCAGTCGGTGGAATCGAAGATGGAGAACTTGGGCTTGTAGCCCAGGGCCTTGGCCTCCTCCCGCAGGATGCGCACGCCGAGGGAGTGGAAGGTGCAGATGGTGAGGCCGGCGGTGGAGCCGCCCTGGAGCAGCTGGCCAACCCGTTCCTGCATTTCCCGGGCCGCCTTGTTGGTGAAGGTGATGGCGGCGATGTTGGCCGGGTTCATGCCGCATTCCTGGATCAGGTAGGCGATCTTCTGGGTGATCACCCGGGTCTTGCCCGAGCCGGCGCCGGCCAGGACGAGCAGGGGGCCGTCCAGGTAGTAGATGGCTTCGCGCTGGGGCGGATTCAGGCTGTGCAGGGGAACGGGGCTGGACACGGGATCAGGGGGCTTTCGGCAGGGCAGAAACGCCGCGCCCCGGCAAAGCGGGGCGCGGGTGATTCGGTGGGGCAGATTTTAGTCCATTTCGGAGCGGCCTGTGCCGCGCTGGGAGGCATTGCCAGGAGGCAGAAGGGACGCCACTCTCCGGCATGCACAGCCGAAAAGCCGCGTCCCTCCTGGCTCCCAGGCCGGGTTACTTGAGCAGGCTGCCGAAGACCTTGCCGATGACCTTGCTGCCGGTGCCGATGGGGTCCTTGCGGATGGCCTTCTCCTGCTCGGCGATGATCAGGTAGAGGCCGTCCAGGGCCTTGCGCGTGACGTAGTCGTCCAGGTTGGCGTCCTTGGCGTCGATGAGGTGGAACTTGGCAGCCTTGCCGGCGAACTGGTTGTACTTGTCCGCCAGCTGCACCTTGGCCGTGGCCTTTTTGACGATGGGCAGGAATTTCTGGGCCAGGGGCTCGGAGGTGCTGCGCTTGAAATACTGGGTGGCCGCATCGTCGCCGCCGCTAAGGATGCCCTGGGCGTCCTTCACGCTCATTTCCTTGACCGCCTTCACCAGCAGGGGCTTGGCTTCCACCACCGCCGCCTCCGCCGCCCGGTTCATGGTTTCCACCAGCTGGTCGGCCTGCTTGCCGGCGCCGAATTTCTTCATCATCTCGGCGGCATCCTCCAGGGCGCCGGGCAGGGGAATGCGCACCTTGTCGTTGCCGAGGAAGCCGTCGCTCTTGCCCAGCTGGCTCACCGCCACCTCGGCGCCCCGGGTCAGGGCTTCCTTGAGGCCGGAGACGGCCTCGCTGTTGCTCACCTGGGCGGCGGCCGGCATGCTGATGACAAGGGCCGTCAAAATGCCCACAATGCAGCGTCCGCCGAAGCGATTGATGACCGTGTTCAATTCCATAGCCTGCTCCTGATGATGATGTCCCGGGGCCACAAGCTTATCCTGCTGCTCGCCGTGCTCGCAATGAGCGGCGCCATGCTGACCTTTCTCGGCAAGCGGCAGGCCGCCCCGGCCATTGAACTGAAGGTGCTGGGCGCCCCCGGCGTCAGCCTGGCCCAGCTGCGCGGCAAGGTGGTGATCCTGCAGTTCTGGGCCACCACCTGCGGCGACTGCGACCACACCCTAGCCGAACTGGCCCAGCTGCATCGCCGCTACCAGGCCCAGGGCCTGGAGACCCTGGCGGTGGCCATGATCTACGACCAGCCGCGCCAGGTGGCCAGCTACGCCTACGCCAACAGCCTGCCCTTCCGCGTCGCCCAGGACGATGGCAGCGCCGCCCGGGGTTTCGCCCTGGGCAGTGCCAATCCGCCCCTGACCTTCCTCCTCGACCGCAGCGGCCGCATCGCCCAGCGCCTGCCCGGCAAGCCCGATCCCGGCCGCCTGAGGGCCATGGTGGAAAAGCTGCTGGCGGAACGGCCTTGAGGAAACCCCCCTGGCCACAGAGGGCATCCCCCAACGGGACTTCCTTCAGGGCGCAGAAATCACAGCGGGGAAAAACCCTGGGCGGCACGGCCTGATGCACCCCAGGCGTGATGGTGGCATTGTCTTTCCTCTGTGATCTCTGTGCCCTCTGTGGCTAAAAGCAAGCCCTCACCGCCGCAGCTTGCGGTAGAGGGTCCGTTCGCTGACTCCCAGGGCCGGGGCCAGGGTGCGCACGTCGGCGCCCGGGCGGGCCATCAGCCAGGCCAGATAGCGCTGCTCCAGTTGCGCCAGGGGCAGCGGGCCCGGCACCCGGAAACTGTCGTCCGCCCCGCCGCCCACGCCCTCCGCCAGGGCCTTGCTCTCGCCGCCGTCATCCGCCACCTCGGCCAGCTTGGCGGCGCTGATTTCCTCGCCGTCGCTCATCAGGGTGGCCCGTTCGATGAGGTTGCGCAGCTCCCGGATGTTGCCTTCCCAGTTGCGGCCCGCCAGCCAGGCCAGGGCCTCGGCGGAGAAGTGGCGGCCGGGCCGGTGGTCCACCCGCTCCAGCAGGGAGGCGGCCAGCAGGGGAATGTCCTCCCACCGTTCGGCCAGGGACGGGGTGTGGATGGGAAAGGTGTTGAGCCGGTAGTAGAGGTCGCGGCGGAAACGCTCCTGGCGCACCATTTCCTTCAGGTCCCGGTGGGTGGCGGCCACCAGGCGGAAGTCGGCGCGCAGGGTGTCCACGCCGCCGACCCGACGGTAGGTGCCGGTCTCCAGCAGGCGCAGCAGCTTGACCTGGAGGGCCGGCGGCAGTTCGCCGATCTCGTCCAGGAACAGGGTGCCGCCGCTGGCCGACTCCACCAGACCCAGCTTGCGGAAGGCGGCGCCGGTGAAGGCGCCCTTCTCGTGGCCGAACAGTTCGCTCTCGAACAGGTTTTCGGTGAGGCCGGTGCAGTCCACCGCCACGAAGGGACTGTCCCGCCGCCCGCTGGCCTCGTGCACCGCCTGGGCCACCAGTTCCTTGCCGGTGCCGGTTTCCCCCAGCAACAGCACCGTGGCCTGGGCCGGCGCCACCCGCAGCACCTTTTCCAGCATCTGCTGGAAGGCCGGCGAGCGCCCCACCAGGCCCTGGGCGGCCGGCCGGCTGCTGGCCTGCTGCACCATGCGCAGGGTTTCGACGAAGTAGACGATGCGCCCTTCCTGGTCCCGCACCGGCGTGGTTTCCACGTCCACGTGCTCCTCGCCCCGGGGCGTGTGGTGCAGGTGCAGGACGCGGCGGGAGGCGCCCTCCTCCTGGGACAGCTTGAGGGGGCAGGATTCTCCGGCCTGGTCGCAGGGCACGGTGAAGTGGTGGGAAACCTCGTAGCAGCGCCGCCCCAGGATGGAGGCGACGCCGCCGCTGCCGCTGCCGGCGTATTCCCGGCGGTAGGCCTTGTTGGCGGCGACGATGCGGTAATCCGCGTCCATCACGATGCGGGGCTCGGGCAGGCCGTCGAGGAAGGAGATGAGCTCGTTGAGCTGGCTGGCCGAATAATCCATGGGCGAATCTTCTGCCGATTCTGTCAGTTGTGCAATTATTTGCCGCCATATTTGACAAGCAATGGCCCGCAAGCGCCCGCCCCGAGCCCCGGACAAAACACAAGCCATTGATTAAATGGAAACTCCAGGCAGGCGCCGGGGCTGGCACGGCTCTTGTTATGGAATGGACAGGAAACCGGTTTCAAGCCCCGTCCGCAGCCTCTCCGACACGGCATCCTCCCCTCCCGGGCGTGGGACAAGACTCCGGTTTCCACCACTTTCCAACCAGGAGTCGTTTGTGTTCATTTTCCGGCAGCTGCGGGACAGCAGCAGCGCCACCTACACCTACCTGATCGGCTCCCGGGCCAGTCGGGCAGCCCTGCTGGTGGACCCGGTGGCCGAGCAGTCGCCCCTCTACCTGGGCCTGCTGGGCGAACTGGAACTGAACCTGGCCTGCGTGGTGGACACCCACCTGCACAGCGACCACCTTTCCGCCGCCCCCACCCTGATCCGGCATACCGGCTGCCTCTACGCCGCCGGCCTGTGCAGCGGCATCGGCGGCACCGACCGGCAGCTGGCCGACGGCGACAGCCTGGACCTGGCCGACCTGCACCTGGAAGTGCTGGCCACCCCGGGCCACACCCCCGGCTGCATCACCCTGCTCTGGGAAGACCGCCTGCTGACCGGCGACGCCCTGCTCATCGGCAGCTGCGGCGCCACCGGCGAACCGGGCGGCAATGCCGGCACCCATTACGACAGCGTCACGCGAAAACTGCTGCCCCTGCCCGACGAACTGTTAGTCTTCCCCGGCCACGACCGGGACGGCCGCCGCGTCAGCTGCATCGGCGACGAGCGCCAGGGCAATCCCCTGTTCTGCGGCATCAGCCGCGACGAATTCATGGCCCAGGACCGTTCCCAGCCCATGGGCGAACGGGCCGAGGCCATGCTTGCAGCCAATCGCCAGGGCGGCGGTTCGGTCCTGCGTGAACGGTCGCCCGTATCTCCAAATAACTAAAGCCCGAGAGGAAATGATCCATGAGCGCTAACGCCCCAGAGCAGCCGCAGCCCGACAACGGCGATACCGGCAGCCTCTACGAAAAGCACAAGACGATCCACGCCCGCACCGCCCACGGTCGCTTCGCCAACTGGCGGATCTTCCTGGTGCTGTTCACCCAGCTGCTGTTCTACGGCACCCCCTGGCTGATGTGGAACGACCGCCAGGCCGTGCTGTTCCACCTGGTGGAGCGCAAGTTCTACATCTTCGGCCTGGTGCTGTGGCCCCAGGACGTCTTCTACCTGGCCATCCTGCTCATCATCTCGGCCTACGGCCTGTTCCTGGTGACCGCCGTCGCCGGGCGCCTGTTCTGCGGCTACGCCTGTCCCCAGACGGTCTACACGGAAGTGTTCATGTGGATCGAGAACTGGATCGAGGGCGACCGCCCGGCCCGCATGAAGCTGGAGAAGGCGCCCATGGACGCCCGCAAGCTCCGCATCAAGGCCACCAAGCACGCCCTCTGGCTGATCCTCTCCGTCTTCACCGGCTTCACCCTGGTGGGCTACTTCACTCCCATGAGCGAGCTGCTGACGGAGCTGAAGACCTTCAGCTTCGGCCCCTGGGAGACCTTCTGGACCTTCTTCTACGGCGGCTTCACCTACATGATGGCCGGCTTCATGCGCGAGCAGGTGTGCAAGTACATGTGCCCCTACGCCCGCTTCCAGAGCGTCATGTTCGACCCGGACACCCTGATCATCACCTACGATCCCGAGCGCGGCGAACCCCGGGGCACCCGCAAGAAGGGCGCCGATCCCAAGGCCCTGGGCCTGGGCGAGTGCGTCGATTGCGGCATCTGCGTCCAGGTCTGCCCCACCGGCATCGACATCCGCAACGGCCTGCAATATGAGTGTATCGGCTGCGCCGCCTGTATCGACGCCTGCGACGAGGTGATGGACAAGGTCAATTACCCCCGGGGCCTGATCCGCTACTCCACCGAAAACGCCATGGCCCGCCATCTCACCAAGAAAGAGATCCTGGGCCACGTGGTGCGGCCGCGCATCCTCCTCTACTCCGTGATCCTGGCCGCCATCACCCTGACCACCGCCTGGTTCATCGCCCACCGCATCCCGCTCAAGGTGGACGTCATCCGCGACCGCGGCGCCCTGGCCCGGGAAACGGACATGGGCCTGATCGAAAACACCTTCACCCTGCGTTTCATGAACACCGACGAGCAGGCCCACCGCTACCGCATCAAGGCCACCGGCCTGGATGGCCTGGAAGTGGGCGGCGCCGCCGAAGTGGACGTGCCGGCAGCCACCACCACCTCCCTCATGACCTCCCTGCAGGTCCAGCCCGACGCGGGCAAGAAGGGCTCGAACCCCATCATGTTCGAGATCGAGGCCATGGATGGCTCCAACATCCGCATCCGGGAAAAAGCCGTCTTCATGCTTCCCTGAGAGCCTCTGACGAGGCTTCCATTCGGCCGGGTCGGCATCAGCCTTCCCGGCCTTTTTTTTGCCCGCAATTTGTCGAGAAATGCCAACTATTTCAGGGTTTCCCCTCTGCCTTTTGGCGTAACTTGGCCCCCATGCTGCAATGCAGCGGTGTGAGCCAAATAACAAGACAGGGGGTTGCATCATGATTTACCGGCTGCTGATGATGGGTCTGGTCCTTTCCTGGGGTGCCGTGCAGGCGGCCGACAACAGCGCTTCCGCCGCCCGCGCCTTCTGCGACAGCGGCAAGCTGGCCAAGGGTGCCGAAATCGCCGTGTTCCGCGGCTGCCTGGGCTGCCATACGGTGGACAGCAAGCGCATCGGCCCTTCCTACCAGGAGATCGCCAAGAAGTACCCCCACACGCCGGACGTGGTGGCCCAGCTGGCGAAGAAGATCCGCGACGGGGGCAAGGGCAACTGGGGCGAACTCTCCATGCCGGCCAACCCGGTGAGCGAGGCCGAAGCCCAGACCCTGGCTGAATGGGTCCTCTCCCTGGACGAGCCGCCGGCGCGCTACAGCAGCAATCCCTGAGCCCTAACTCCGGGGCCCGAGCATGGCCTCGGGCCGCACCCAGGCATCGAACTCCTCGGCCGTGACGTAGCCCAGGGCCAGGGCCGCCTGGCGCAGGGTGCTGCCGTCGCGGTGGGCCTGCTTGGCCACTGCCGCCGCCCGTTCGTAGCCGATGTGGGGCGCCAGGGCCGTGACCAGCATGAGGGAGCGTTCCAGCAGCTCATCCATGCGCTCCCGGTTGGGCACGATACCCACCACGCAATGGCGGCTGAAGCTTTCCATGGCATCCCCCAACAGGCGCGCGCTCTGCAGGAAGTTGTGGGCCAGCAGGGGCTTGAACACGTTCAGCTCGAAATTGCCGGAGGCGCCGCCGATATTGATGGCCACGTCGTTGCCGAAGACCTGGGCGCAGACCATGGTGAGGGCTTCGCACTGGGTGGGGTTCACCTTGCCCGGCATGATGGAGCTGCCCGGCTCGTTTTCCGGCAGGGCAATCTCCCCCAGGCCAGAGCGGGGACCGGAAGCCAGCCAGCGCAGGTCGTTGGCGATTTTCATGAGGGCCCCGGCCAGGGTCTTGAGGGCGCCGTGGGCAAAGAGCAGGGCCTCGTGGCCGGCCAGGGCGGCAAAGGGATTGGCTGCCGGCACGAAGGGCTGGGAGCAGCCATGGGCGAGCTTCTCCGCCACCCGTGCCCCGAACTCCGCATGGGTATTGAGTCCCGTGCCCACCGCCGTGCCGCCCGCCGCCAGTTGCCGCAATCCGGGCAGGGAGGCCTGGATGCCGCGCTCCGCCTGCTCCAGCTGGGCGACGTAACCGGAGAACTCCTGCCCCAGGGTGATGGGGGTGGCGTCCTGCAGGTGGGTGCGGCCGATCTTGATCAGGTCAGCGAATGCCTCCGCCTTGGCCGCCAGGGCCTGGCGCAACTCCGCCAGGGCCGGCAGCAGGCGGCCGTCCACGGCCAGGGTGGCCGCCACGTGGATGGCGGTGGGAAAGATGTCGTTGGAGGACTGGCCCAGGTTCACCTGGTCATTGGGATGCACCAGGCGCCCTTCGCCCCGGGGGCCGCCGAGCAGCTCCGAAGCCCGGTTGGCCAGCACCTCGTTCATGTTCATGTTGCTCTGGGTGCCGGAGCCGGTCTGCCACACGGAAAGGGGAAATTCCGCCGGGTGCCGACCCGCCAGCACCTCATCCGCCGCCGCCGCGATGGCCCCGGCCACGGGCGGGGGCAACAGACCCAGTTCACCATTCACTTGCGCCGCCGCCTGCTTGACCAGGGCCAGGGCACGGATCAGTTCAGGCGGCATGGTCTCGCTGGAAATGGCGAAGTGTTCCAGGGAACGCTGGGTCTGGGCGCCCCACAGGCGTTCCGCCGGCACGGCGATGGGACCGAAGGTATCGTGTTCGAGACGCTGGGACATGGGCCTTGCTCCGCTTGCACTGCCGGATTGGACCGGTGCCGGGCCGGAGGGTTGCGGCGCGGAGCTTCAGCCGGCGGCCCGCAGCCAGTCGGCCACGGTGCCGGCGGTGGGAATGCGGCCGGAGGACACCAGCTTGCCGTTGATCACCAGGCCCGGCGTCTGCAGCACGTCGTGGGCGATGATCTCGCCCATGTCGGTGATCTTCAGCACCTCCGCCTCGACGCCGGCCAGGGTCACCGCCTGCCGCGCCACCTCCTCCAGTTTCTTGCAGTTGGCACAGCCGGGGCCAAGCACTTTGATGGTCAGCATGGTCACACTCCTTTTGCGGAAAAACGGTTGGCCGCCGCCAGCAGCAGGCCCAGGCCGGCCATGGCGCCACCGATGCCCAGGACCAGCAGCAGGGGCGGGGCGCCATCCACCCAGGCGCCGTAGGTGAGGCCGGCGGCAGCGCTGAACAGGGCCACCAGGCCCACATAGGTCCAGGTCTTGGTGCGGCCGATGATGGCGGTGATGATGAGGATGCTCTGCAGGGACAGTTCCGGGTCCGACATCAGGTAGGCCAGCAGGGGGCCCCGGTGCATGCCCAGGTCGAGGAACATCTTGGCGATGGGCACCTCCACCAGGGTGGGGAAGTACATGAAGACGCCGAAGCCGACGCCAGCCAGATTGCCCAGCAGGGTGTTGCTGCCGGCCACCATCTCGATCCATTCCGGCCGCAACACCACCCGGATCATGCCGACGACGAAGACGCCGATCACCAGCAGGGGGAATATCTGTTTGACGAAGCGCCAGGACTCCCACAGCCAGGCCCGGCGATCCTCCGCCGTCAGGTGGCGGCTGCCCAGCCAGGTCAGTACGGCCAGAGCCAGGGCGACGCCGAGGAACTTGCCGCCCAGCCCCAGGCGCAGGCCGCCGGGCACCGCCTGCACCGAGAGGGCGGCCACCAGCAGGGTCAGGGCCACCAGGGAGAGGCACAGGCGGGTCCAGCCGTTGGCCCCGGCCTCGATGTTCTCCAGGCCTAGGCGGGCGCTGAGGCCGATGCCGCCGAGCAGGCCGATGAGCAGCACGCCCTGGAGGGAGACGCCCTCCTCGCCGCGGCTGGCGTCATAGGGCACCAGGCGGTCGAGCAGGGCCTGCCAGTCGGCGCTGCCGGCCCAGGCCAGATCGAACTGCCACAGGCTGCCGGTGAGCAGGCCGACCTTCAGGGTACCGGCCAGGAGCAGGCCGATCCACACCAGGAGGAAGGCCAGGGCGCCCCGGGACAGGCCGGCGGCGGCCTGGGCGCTGAACAGGGCGTCCGTGGCCCGGTCCCGGGCACTGTCGTCGGCGCGGAAGAGCAGGGCCATGATCAGGCCGATGCCGATGGCGAACGTCAGGGACAGCAGCAGCCGGGCCACGGCCAGGTCCACGCCGATGATGCCGCCGGTGTAGACCAGGGCCAGGATGTTGGCCGCCGGCGCGAAGAAGAGGAAGGTGGTGGCCGGGCCGAGGCCAGCCCCCTTGCGGTAGATGCCGGCAAAGAGGGGCACGATGGTGCAGGAGCAGACCGCCAGCACCGAACCGGCGGCGGCGGCGGCCGGGTAGGAGACCGTCTTGGGTGTCTGCCGCCCGAGAAAGCGGGTGATGGTTTCCTTGGGAATGAGGGCCGCCATGGCCCCGGCAATGCAGAAGGCCGGCAGCAGACAGAGCAGCACATGAGCCGCCAGGTAGGCCGCCAGGTTCCCCAGGCCGCCCCGGATCAGGGCTTGCAACAGCGACAGCAGGTCTTCCAAGACTATCCTCCGCCAAGACTCACCCCCCCAATGGTACGCCCCGCGGCGGGCCGAGGTAAGCGGCGACGGCAGCGACTCAGGGGCGGGCGGTCCGGGCTGCCACCTTCTGCCGCCAGCGGCGCAGGCCGGTGTAGAACAGCAGCAGGGGCAGCAGGCCGGCCAGGGCCGTCAGCAGGCGTCCGGGCAGGCCGAAGGCCTCGCCGTTGTGCAGGGGATGGAGCCAGTTGAAAAGGCTGTCGGCGACGCTGCCCTGCTCCGGCCGGCGCAGGGCCAGGACTTCACCGCTGGCGGCGTCGATCCACATCAGGGTGTGGGGAAAGCGCCGGCTCGGGTCCCCCGGCTGGTAGATGCGCAGGCGGTAGTTGCCGCCGCCCGCCGGCGGCGTCTCCAGCCAGCGCACCTCGCCCCCGGGCAGGTGTTGGCGGGCGATCTCCAGGGCCTGCTGGGGAGCGATGAGGATGGCGCCGGATTCGGCCGCAGGGGCCGGCAGCGCATCCACGGGCGAGAACAGGGCGAGGACGGGCTTGAACCAGGCCGGCTGCTCCAGCATGGCGCCGCTCAGGGTCAGCAGCAGCAACAGGGGCAGGCCGTAAATGCCGCCGAGGACGTGCCAGTCGTAGATGCGGCGCTGGCTGCTGCGCCCCGCCCCCGGCCGCAGGGCCGCCCCCAGGCGCCTGGGCGACGGCCACCAGAGATAGACGCCGAGCCCCAGCAGGAGCAGCAGCAGGAGGGAAGCGGCGCCGAGCAGGGTGCGCCCGCTGCGGTCCAGCAGCAGGGTGAAATGGAGGTCGTAGAGCCAGGTGGCGGCGAAGTCGCCCCAGAAGCGCTGGCTGGTGATCTGCAGGCGGTAGGGGTCCACCGTCACCAGCAGGGGGGCGAAGCCCAGGCCGGCCTTTTCCTCGGGCTGGTAGTAGCGGGCCGTCAGCGGCTGCCCGGGGTCCATGGGCAGTTCCAGGCGCCAGCCGCCGTTGCGCCCGGGATGGGCCGCTTCGAGCAGGGCGTAAATCCGGTCCAGGGATTGGGGCTGGCAGGGAGTGCCGGCGGGAGACTGGCACGGCGGCGGCGCCACCACCAGTTCCGGGTTGAGCAGCCGGTCCCCTTCCACATAGAAGACCAGCAGGGAGCCAGTGAGGCCGAGCAGGCAGAACAGCAGGCCCAGGCTCAGGCCCAGCCACTGGTGCAGAGCCAGCAGCCAGGCCCGGCAGCGCCGTCGCCAGGACCTCATGCCGCCTCCAGGGGGTCCGCCGGCCGGCCTCAGAACTTGACGTTGACGGTGGCGTAGGCGGCCCGGCCGTCGCCCCGGGAATGCAGGTCGCGCACCGTGTTGTCGTACCACCAGACGTACTCGTAGTAGCGGTCGGCCAGGTTCTTGATCTGGAATTCCAGGGTGGTATCGCGCCGCAGCTGGTAGGCGGCGGAAACGTTGAGCAGGTTGTAGCCGCCGAACTTGGCGGTGCTGTTGGTGCGCTCCAGGTAGTAGCTGCTCTGGCCGTTGGCCCACAGGGACAGCTTCAGGTCCGGCGTCGCCTGGTAATCCGCCCCCAGGGAGTAGATGCGGTGCGGCACGTGGTCCACTTCCTTGCCCTGGGAGGCCGGATTGGCGGCCTCGGCCTGGGTGATGATGGCCCGCTGGAAGGCGACGCCGCCCCACAGGCGCCACTGGCTGCCGAGTTTGGCGGACAGTTGCAGGTCCAGGCCGCGGCGGCGGGTGTCGCCGATGTATTCGGAGTCGTTGGAAGCGCCGTTGAGCACCCGGCGGGCCTCGTTGCTGGCCTTCTGCTGCCACAGGGCCACCCGCCCTTCGACCCCAGCGACGGGTGCCAGCTTCAGCCCCAGTTCCCAGCCGTCGTTGAGGGAGGGTTCCATGTTGTCGCTGCGGCCCACCTTGTAGGAGCCGGTGCCGACACCCACCTGGAAGGTGCGACCGGCGTTGCCGTAGAGGCTGTAGCGGGGGTCCGGGGTATAGACGACGCTGAACTTGGGCTGGTTGATGAGACCGTAGTCGTTGATGTCGTAGGTGCGGCCGTTCAGGTTATTGGTGTAGCTGCCGCGGATGGCGTCCACCCGGTAGCCGGGAATCAGCTTCCACTGGGGCGTCGGCTGAATCACCGCCTGCACATAGGCGCCATAGATGTCGAAATCGAAGGCCTGGTTCCAGCGGGTGGTGGTGCGTACCCGGTTGGCGGTCAGGTAGCGTTCGCTGTGGTTCTCCTGCCACTGGGCGTCGACGCCGCCTTCGATGGCCACCGCATGGGCCCAGCTGACCTCGGGACGATAGGTGAGGTTGGAGAGGAAGCCGTAGTGGTTTTCCTCGGTCAGGCGTTCCTGCTGGGAGGCCGCGGCGGAGAAGCGCACCCAGCGCTTGTCCGTGTATTCGTTGGCATAGACCCGGGTGGTCCAGTAGAGGCGGTCGTTGATGGCCGTCTCCAGGTGGCCGCTGACCTGGTTCATGCGGCGAATGCCACCGTCAGTGGCATTGCGGGCCAGGGACTGGTCCGGGTTGTTGCTGTTCTCTCCCGCCGTCAGATAGCCCGGCTCCTGGGCCTCGCTCTCGTAGTGGCGGGCAATCAGGCCGACCCGGGTGGAACCGCTGTCGGGGGTGTAGAACCACTTGCCGGCGAAGGTGGAGCGGTCGGCCTGGCTGTGGTCCCGCTGGCCGTTGCTGTGCTGGGTGGCGACGAAGTAGTTCTGGGACAGGCCGTCCTGCTCGATGGCCTTGGACAGCTGCAGCTCGTTGCTGCCGAAGCTGCCGGCCCCCAGGCGCAGGCGGGTGTCGTTGCCGCCGATGCGGGTGATCACGTTGGCGTTGCCGGCAATGCTGTGCAGGCCGTTGCGCGGGTCGTTGGTGCCGCGCACCACTTCGATGGCGTCGATGTCCTGGGCGAAGACCATGTCCAGGTAGGGCATGTTGCCGTCGTTGCTGTTGCTGGGGATGCCGTCGATGAGCAGCTTCACCGCGTTGATCTCGCCCTCGCCGTTGAAGCCGCGGATGGAGAACTTGCCGCCCCAGTTGCCCTGGCCGAAGCTGGTGACCTGGGCCCCAGGCACCAGATTGAACAGTTCCCAGGCGAACTTGGCGTTGCGCGATTCCAGGTTCTCGCCCGCCAGCACGTCCACCGAACTGAGGATGCGGCGGGTCGGCAGGGGACCTTCTTCCTGGCCCCGCACCGTCACCTCGCCCAGGACCAGGGAAGCATCGCCGGATTGGGCCAGGGCGGTCAGGGTGAAGGAACCGAGGCAGCAGAGGGAAACGGCGCGGGCGATCTGGGTCAGCATGGGGCCACCGGGGCAAAAAAGGAGGGGCGATTATAGGAGCCGCCCCTGCCCTGGCCCTGCGACAAAAAGTCGCATTTCCGTACGGTGTTGTACGGGGTTATGCCTCCTTCATTGAGGCTGCCGGCGGCCCCGCCTCCTGCAGACGGGGTTCGGCGTCGATCAGGGCCTGCAGGGTATGCAGGGCCTCTTCCAGGTTGAAGTCGTCGATCTGGGCGGCCAGGGTGCGCACCTCCGCCCCCAGGGCGGCCTCCAGCGTGGGGCGCAGACTCTGGAAGGTGCGGGAGGCGTCCAGGTCGTCCACCGCCAGCTGGCGCTGCAGGACCTCCACCTCCCGGCCCAGCTGTGCCCAGTCGATGCCCGGGGCCGCTGCCTCAACCGCTCCCTCCAGACCTGCGAGGGCCGCATTGAATTCGGCCAGGGCCCCTTCCAGCCGGGCCAGGCGCGCATCCACCTCGGCCTGGGGCAGGCTGCCGCGCAGGGCCTCTTCCAGGGCCAGGGTGTGGGCCTGGATGGCAGCGAGTCCGAGGGAGCCGGCCAGGCCCTTGAGGGTATGCACCACCCGGGCGGCCTCGGCCGTTTCGCCGAAACCGAGACAGGCTTCGATGCGGCGGCCGTCGCCGCCGTGGTCGACGGAAAACTTGCGCAGGAACTGGGCCAGCCGGGTCCGGTTGCCCCGCACCACCCGCAGGGCCTGGGCCAGCTCCAGGCCGGGAACGGCCTCCAGGGCGGCTGCCAGGGCATCGGCCGTCGCCGCCGGCGCCTCGGCGGCAGGCAGCGGCGGCCGCACCACCACGTCCCGGCCGGGTTCGGGCAGCCAGCGCAGCAGGGTGCCGTAGAGCTGGTCCGGGTCCACCGGCTTGGCCACATGGTCGTTCATGCCGGCGGCGATGCACAGGTCCCGGTCTTCGCTGAAGGCGTTGGCGGTCATGGCCAGGATCGGGGTGCCGGCATAGCCCGGCAGGGCCCGGATCTGGCGGGAGGCCTCCAGGCCGTCCATCACCGGCATCTGGATGTCCATCAGGATCAGGGCGTAGGCCTTGCCCCGGGCCAGTTCCAGGGCCTCCTTGCCGTTCTCCGCCAGGTCCACCGCCAGGCCCACGTGGCGCAGCAGTTCCAGGGCCACCTCCTGGTTGAGGGGATTGTCCTCCGCCAGGAGGATGCGCTGGTTGCGGTAGCGGGCCAGGCTGCGCTCCATCTCGTCCCCCGGGCTGCGGGACAGGGGCGGGGTGTCGCCGAAGGCCCCTTCCAGGGCCACCAGGACGCTGGCCGGCGTCACCGGCTTGGCGATGAAGGCGGCAAAGCCTGCTTCGCTCAGGGCCGTGGCGGGGATGTCTTTGGCGGCGCTGACCAGCAGCTGCTGGGGCTGCACGTTGAGGGGCAGGGTCCGGATGCACCGCCCCGTCTCCAGCCCGTCGGGCGGCGGCATCAGCCAGTCCAGCAGCACCAGCTGGTAGGGGTCTCCCAGCCGGTCCGCGGCCAGGACCGCATCCAGGGCCGCCTCGCCGGAGGCCGCCGTATCCACCCGGGTGCCCAGGGCCGCCAGGGTGTGGGCCAGGGATTCCCGCGCGTCCTCGCTGTCGTCCACCGCCAGGGCCCGCAGATTGCGGGGCAGGCAGGGCGGCAGCTCCAGGTGATCGTGGGCGGCGACGCTGCCGAAGGGGGCCTCGATCCAGAAGGTGCTGCCCTTGCCCGATTCGCTGTCCACCCCGACCCGGCCGCCCATCATCTCCGCCAGGCGCCGGGAAATGGCCAGGCCCAGGCCGGTGCCGCCGTACTGCCGGGTGGTGGAGACGTCGGCCTGGGTGAAGGCCTGGAACAGGCATTGCTGCTGCTCCCGGCTGAGGCCGATGCCCGTGTCCGCCACCTCCAGTCGCACCCACAGGCTGTCGGCCTCCTGGCGGGCGACGTAACCGCGCACGACGACACTGCCCCGCTCGGTGAACTTCACCGCATTGCCGACGAAGTTGAGCAGCACCTGGCCCAGGCGCAGGCCGTCGCCGTGCAGGGCGGGAGGCAGGCGGGCGATGTCTACCACCACCTCCAGGCCCTTGGCCTCGGCCTTCTCGGCCACCAGGGTGCACACGTTGTGGATGACCCGGTCCACCTCGAAATCCGTCGGCTCCAGGCTCATCTTGCCGGCCTCGATCTTGGAGAAGTCCAGGATGTCGTTGATGATGCCCAGCAGGTGGTGGGCGGCGTTGCTGACCTTGTCCAGCTGCTGGCGCTGGCGCTCGGTGGCGATGTCGCGGCGGATCAGGTGGGTGAGGCCGATGATGGCGTTCATCGGGGTGCGGATCTCGTGGCTCATGTTGGCCAGGAAGGAACTCTTGGAACGGTTGGCCGCCTCCGCCGCCTCCTTGGCCGCCGCCAGCTCGGCGGTGCGGGCCGCCACCAGTTCCTCCAGCTGGTTCTGGTAGCGCAGCAGGGCCCGCTCGTTTTCCTTGGCCTCGGTGATGTCGGTCCACACCGAGGAGAGATAGTCCCGGCCGTTCAGGCGCAGCACCTTCACCGTCACCCAGAAATCCCGCAGGCTGCCGTCCTTGTGGCGGCGCTGGTTCTCGAAGGCCGCCTCGCGCTGGGCCAGGATCTGGGCCCGGCGCGCATCCACCCCGGCCCGGTCGTGCACGCCCTGGATGTCGTAGACGCTGAGCTTGGCGAACTCCTCCCGGGTGTAGCCGAGACACTCGCAGGCGGCATCGTTGAACTCGGCGAAGGTCATGGTTTCGGCGTCGATCAGCACGATGCCGATGGCGGCCTGGTTGGTGATGGAGCGGAAGATCTTCTCCCGCTGCTTGAGGGTCTCCGAGGCGTCCTTGATGGCGGTGATGTCCTGCACCATACCGATGCCGCGCAGGGGCTTGCCCGCCTCGTCGAATTCCAGTTCGGCCCGCTGCCGCACCCACTTCACCGTACCGTCCACCACCATGCGGTGCTCGATGTCGAACTCGGCCCCCTCCAGGGCCGCCAGCCAGGCGGAGCGCACCCAGGCCCGGTCGTCCCCATGCACCTGGGCGAGGAATTCGTCGAAGCCGACGCCGTGGTCCCAGGGCACGCCCAGCAGGTGGTGGGCCTCTTCGGACCAGTGCAGCAGGTTGGCGGGAATGTCGATTTTCCAGCTGCCGATGCGGGCCACCGTCTGGGTCCGCTTCAGGGCCGCCTCGCTCTGCCGCAGGGTTTCCTGGGACTGGTGCAGGGGCGTGATGTCCCGGGCCACCCCGAGCACCCCCAGCACCACCCCGTCCCGGTCATAGATGGGCGTCTTGATGGTTTCCACCAGCTCCCGGTGTCCGTCGGCAGCGAACACCAGCCACTCCTCGTTGCGGCTGGCATGGCCGAGGGCCATGGCGCGGCGGTCGTTGTCGCGGAAGAAGTCCGCCAGTTCCCGGCCGACGAAGTCATAGTCGGTGCGGCCGACGATTTCCGCCTCCCGGTGCCCGAAGAGGCTCTCGAAACGGGAGTTGCAGGCCAGATAGATGCCGGCGGGGTCCTTCAGCCAGACCAGGTCAGGCATGCCCTGGATGAGGGACTTGAGGTGCTGGCGCTCGGCCTCCAGGGCGGCCTGCATGTGGCCCCGGGCCACCACCGCCTCGCGGAAGGCCAGCACGGCCTTGGCCATGTCGGTCAACAGGCCGCCGCCGGGCATCCGGCTCAGGTGCTCCACCTCCCGCAGGCTGAGCCCCCCGTCCTCGCTCAGGCTCAGCTGTTGCAGGGAATCGACGATGAGGGACAGCTGGCGGGTGACGAAATAGGTGACGAAGAACCACAGCAGCCCCATCACCGTGATGCCGAGCACGCCGATGAGCAGGGTGCGCTGGACGTAGTCGTCCATGTTGCGCTCGGCGGCATCGATGCGGGCGTGGGTGCGCTGGGTCAGCAGGGCCGATACGTTCTGCGCATGTTCGGCAAAGGCCAGGTAGCGGGCCGTGGCCTGGGCCACGTGGCTGTCCGCCACCCGCAGGTCCACGGCGATGATGTCCGTGGCCATGATGCTGTAGTGCTGGTAGTCCTTGAAATCCACCAGGATCTGCTTCAGCTCCCCATCCACCTCCGGCCCCAGGCCGGGGACGTTGGACAGCCGCTGCAGCAGGGATTCCATGTCCTTCAGGCGGTCCACCACCTGCACGTGCACCTGGTAGGCGGCAGCCTCCTCCACGGTGCCGGCCTTGGCCTGGCGCAGAGTGGCGTTGATCAGCTGCTGCACCGCCAGCATGTCGTGCCCCAGGCGGGAGGCATCCGCCACCATCTGCAGGTCGTTGACCTGCTGCAGGTTGGACAGCTGCTGCTCGTCCCGCAGGGAGGAAAGGGACCAGTAACTGTAGGCCGCCGCCATGACCACCACCAGGATCACCGGCAGGAAGAAGATGAGGAAGAAGGTGAAACGACGTTTCATGGCTTGTGCAGCAGTTCAGGCCAGCGCCGGGGGGGGATGCTGGCAACGTAGATGAAACCCTTGTCTCCCAGGGGCCGGATGATGACTGCCGTGCCTTCCGGCTTGACGAAATAGCCCATGAGGTCGGCCAGGTTCGGCGCATGGGCCAGTACCACCCGGTTGGTGCCGGCCGGCACCGGCAGGGAGAGCAGGCGGCGGGTGCTTTCCAGGATCGGCCGCTTTTCCTCCGTCGTCAGGTTGGCGGTGTACATGAGCAGGGGATCCACCGTGTAGTGCCTGCCGAAGGCCGCCTCGGCCGACTCCTTGGCCCGGCACAGGGGGCTGACGAAAATGTCGCCCAGCGGAATGCGGGCCTCCCGCATGGCCTGCCCCACCTCCGTCATCAGCTGGCGCCCGGCTTCGGTCAAAGGCCGCTGGGTGGCACAGTCGTTGAGGTCCACGGCCGGCACCCGGTCGGGCCGGGTGCTGTCGGTGATGCCATGGCGCAGGTAGATGACGTAGCCGCCCTCGCGCAGTTGCTGCAACTGCTCCCGGGTGGCCAGCTTCTCGACAAAGGCCGGCAGGGGCTCGGCCAGGGCACGGCCCCAGGGCACGAGCGCAGCCGCCAGGCAGAGCAGCAGGCGCAGCCGGGCAGCCAGGGCGGAATGGGATGAACGGCGCGTCATGAGGCGCCGTCCGCGTAGCGCTGGGCGATGTCGGCGAAGCGGTCCTGGATGGCCAGGAAGGCATCGACCACATCCGGATCGAAATGGGTGCCCCGCCCTTCCACCAGCAGGGCCACGGCCTGTTCCAGGGGAAAGGCCTTCTTGTAGTGGCGCTTGCAGGTGAGGGCGTCGAAGACATCGGCCAGGGCCATGAGGCGGGCCGGGATGGGGATGGCATCGCCCCGCAGACCCTGGGGGTAACCGGAGCCGTCCCACTTCTCGTGATGGCCCAGGGCGATGTGGCGGGCCACCACGAGAAAGTCCAGGGGCGTATTGCCCTGCAGCTCGTCCAGGCGCGCCCGGTCGCCTCCCACCACCCTTTCGATGGCCGCCTCGATGGCTTCGGCGCCGATCAGGCTGTGGGTCTTCATGATCTCGAATTCCTCCGGCGTCAGCCGGGCCGGCTTGAGCAGGATCTGGTCGGGAATGCCCACCTTGCCGATATCGTGCAAAGGCGCCGCCTTGGCGATGAGCTGGCGCTGGGCAGAGGAAAGGGCGTGGCGGAAGCGGGGATGATCCTGCAGCTGCTGCATCAGGGCCTCCACATAGGCCTGGGTGCGGTAGAGGTGGTTGCCGGTCTCGTTGTCCCGCTTTTCCGCCAGCAGGGCCAGGGCATTCAGGCTGACGTCCTTGATCAGGTCATTCTCCCGCATGCGGCGGCTGACCTCGCCCTCCAGGTAGCCGTTCTGATCCCGCAGCCAGTCCCGGGCGTCCTTCAGTTCCAGGTGGGTGCGCACCCGGGCCAGGAGGATGGCGGGGCGGATCGGCTTGGTGATGTAATCCACGGCCCCCAGGGAAAGGCCGTACTCCTCGTCCTGGTCGCCGTCCATGGCGGTGACGAACATCACCGGAATGTCCCGGGTATAAGGGTCCTGGCGCAGTTCGGCGAGCACGGCGTAGCCGTCCATCTCCGGCATCATCACATCCAGCAGGATCAGGTCCGGACGGGGATCGCTGCGCGCCACCTTGAGGGCCCGCATGCCGGAATTGGCCACGCGCACGCGGAAAAAGGGCTGCAGCAGGCCGCCGATGACCGTCAGGTTTTCCCCGGTATCGTCCACCACCAGGATGGTCTTGTCGCTGCGCCCGGCGGCGCCGTTTTCCCCCATGTCCCTATCCTTGTTCTGGTCTTTTTCGTGACGCCTGCAGCATCTGCCCAGTATGCCGCCAAAACGGCGGGAAAAAACCCGGGGCGATGCCTAGGCCGGCAAAAAAATGCCAGGGCCATGGGGAACATAGCAAACAAAAACGCCGGGCCACAAGGCACCGGCGTTTCCAGGCGGGGTTCGGGGGGCGGCGGCTGCCGTCAGACCACACCGGCAGTATGGGCCTGCTGGTCCGCCCAGTAGGAGCTGCGCACCATGGCGCCGCAGGCGGCCCCGGAAAAGCCCATTTCCTTGGCTTTTTCCTCGTACATCTTGAACACGTCGGGGTGGACGTAGCGCTGCACCGGCAGGTGGTGGTTGGAGGGGGCCAGATACTGGCCGATGGTCAGCAGTTCCACGTCGTGGGCCCGCAGGTCGCGCATGACTTCGAGGATTTCCTCGTCGGTCTCGCCCAGGCCCACCATCAGGCCGGACTTGGTCGGCACCTGGGGATAGCGGGCCTTGAACTGCTTGAGGAACTGCAGGGAGTGTTCGTAATCGGCGCCGGGACGGGCCTGCTTGTAGAGGCGGGGCACGGTTTCCAGGTTGTGGTTGAGCACGTCGGGCAGGCCTTGGCCGAGCACGTCCACCGCCACTTCCAGGCGGCCGCGGAAGTCGGGCACCAGGGTCTCGATGGTGGTCTTGGGGGAGGATTCGCGCACCGCCTTGATGACATCCACGAAGTGCTGGGCGCCGCCGTCCCGCAGGTCGTCCCGGTCCACACTGGTGATGACCACGTACTTGAGCTTGAGCTTGGAGACGGATTCGGCCAGGTGGGCCGGCTCCAGGGGATCGGGGGGCAGGGGCTTGCCGTGGCCCACGTCGCAGAAGGGGCAGCGGCGGGTGCAGATGTCGCCCAGGATCATGAAGGTGGCGGTGCCCCGGCCGAAGCATTCGCCGATGTTGGGGCAGGCGGCCTCTTCGCACACGGTGTGCAGCTTCTGTTCCCGCAGCAGCTGCTTGATCTCGCCGAAGCGGCCGGCGTCGTTGCCGGCCTTGACGCGGATCCAGCTGGGCTTTTTCAGCGTCTCTTCGACCGGCACGATCTTGATGGGAATCCGGGCGGTCTTCAGTTCACCTTTTTGCTTGACGCCGCGTTCGCTGCTCATTGAGTCTTCTCCAGTTGTGCCACGAGATGCCGGGTAAGGTCCGCCGTTGCTTGTGACAGGGTCCGGGCCACGCCCAGGTCCTTCAGTTGGGTTACCGGCATGCCGGCATACCCGCAGGGGTTGATGGCCTGGAAGGGCGACAGGTCCATGTCCACATTGAGGCTGACGCCGTGGTAGCTGCGGCCGTTGCGGATGCGCAGGCCCAGGGCCGCCACCTTGGCCGGGCCCACGTACACGCCGGGGGCGCCGTCGTGGCGCTCGGCATTGACGCCGTATTCGGCCAGCAGGTCGATCACCGCCTGCTCGATGCGGTTCACCAGCTCCCGCACCTTGAGGTTGCGCCGGGGCAGGTCCAGCAACAGGTACACCACCGCCTGGCCGGGGCCGTGGTAGGTGACCTGGCCGCCCCGGTCGATCTTCACCAGGGGAATGCCGATGTCCCGCAGCACGTGTTCCGGCTTGCCCGCCTGGCCCAGGGTGTAGACCGGCGGGTGCTCCACCTGCCACAGCTCGTCCGGGGTTTCCGGGGTGCGGGCGGCGGTGAAGGCCTGCATCGCCTCCCAGGTGGGCACGTAGTCTGCCCGACCCAGTTCGCGGATGACCAGCGGGGAAATCACTTAGGTCCGTCCGCCGCCGCTTACAGCACCACCTTCACCAGGGGGTGGCCGGACAGTTCCCGATACAGGTTGTCCAGCTGCTCCTTGGAGGTGGCGGTGACGGTGCAGGTCAGGGAGATGTAGGTGCCCTTGCTGGAGGGACGCATTTCCATGGAGGCGCCGTCGAATTCCGGATCGTGCTTCTGCACCACGGTGAGGATGGTCTGGGCGAAATCCACTTCCATCTTGCCCATGATCTTGAGGGGGAAGGCGCAGGGGAATTCGAGCAGGGTTTCCTGCCGGCTTTGGGGATTGTCGGGATTGGCTGGGGTCTGGCTCATGGTGTTCTCTTGCTCGATTCGGCTCAGGCGTCGGCGCGGCGCATCACCTGATTCTTGAAGTCCTGGTACAGCGCATTCATGCGGGCGGCCAGGGGGCCGGGCCTGCCGTCGGCCACGGGGGCGTCGTCGATGCGGGTGATGGGCAGCACTTCCTTGGTGGAGGATGTGACCCAGACCTCGTCGGCGCTGCGGAGTTCCGCTTCTGCCACCGGACGTACCTGGGTTGGAATGCCGTTGGCCGCCGCCAGTTCCAGCACCACGTCGTAGGTGACGCCGGGCAGGATCAGATTGCTCTTGGGCGGGGCCAGGATCACCCCGTCCTGCACCACCAGCACGTTGGAGGCGGAGCCTTCCATGACCAGGCCGTCCCGCAGCAGGATGGTCTCCGTGCAGCCGGCGGCGGCGGAAAGCTGGCGCAGCAGCACGTTGGCCACCAGGGAGACGGTCTTCAGGTCGCAGCGCAGCCAGCGGAAATCCTCGGCGGTGAGGGCGGTGCCCCCCGTGGCCAGCAGTTCGGCGGAGGGCGTCGGCAGGCGGTCGGCGTAGGCGAAGACGGTGGGGGGCACGGCCGGCCTGGGGAAGGCCTGGTCCCGCACCGGGGCGGCACCCCGGGTCACCTGCAGGTAGACGCCCTGGTCCTCGCTGCCGTGGTCATCGACCAGACGCTGCACCACCTCCGCCCACTGCTCCTTGGAGAGGGGATTGGCCAGCTGCAGGGCGGCCAGGGTGCGCTCCAGGCGCTCCAGGTGCTGCTGCAGGCGGAAGGGGCGGCGGGAATAGACCGGGATCACCTCGTAGGCGCCATCGCCGAAAAGGAAGCCCCGGTCCATGGGGGAAATGCGGGCCTCGTCCAGAGGCAGGTAGTTACCGTTGAGGTAGGCCAGCATGTTCCCTCCGTCAGCTAGGGGAGCGGTTTATTTGAACCACAGCTTGATGCTGTCGATGCCGCGCCCCAGGATGCCGGCCACGGGCACGGCGTCCAGGGCCACCACCGGGTATTCGCCGTAGGGCTTGCCGTCCAGGCTGACCTTCATGGTGCCGATGACCTGGCCCTGGCTCACCGGGGCCACCAGGGGCTGCTTCGATTCCAGCTGGGCCTGGATCCGGCTCGAGTAGCCCTTGGGCACGGCCAGGATGAAGTCGTTCTGGAAGCCGGCGCGGACGGTGTTGTCCTTGCCCTTGAACACCTTCAGCTCGGACACGGTCTGGTTCTTGGTGTACAGGGAGACGGCGTCGTAATACTGGAAGCCGTGGTTGAGCAGCTTGAGGGATTCCTGGGCGCGCATGCCGTCGCTCTCGGCGCCGAGCAGGACGGAGAGCAGGCGCCGGGGCCCGCGCTTGGAGGAGGAGATGAGGCAGTAGCCGGCGGATTCGGTGTGGCCGGTCTTCACCCCGTCCACCGTGGGATCGGCCCACAGCAGACGGTTGCGGTTGGGCTGGGTGATGTTGTTGTAGCGGAATTCCTTCATGGAGTAGTACTTGGCGTACTCCGTGGGGAAGTCGCGGATGATGGCGGTGGTCAGGGTGGCCAGGTCCCGGGCGGTGGCGTAGTGCTCCGGATCGGGCAGGCCGGTGGCGTTCATGTAGTGGGTGTTCTTCATCCCCAGGCGGGCCGCCTCCTGGTTCATCATCTGGGCGAAGCGCTCCTCGGAGCCGGCGATGGCCTCGGCCAGGGCGACGCAGGCGTCGTTGCCGGACTGCACGATCATGCCCTTGATCAGGTCTTCCACCGGCACCTGGGTGCCGACCTTGATGAACATCTTGGAGCCGCCGGTGCGCCAGGCCTTCTCGGTGACGGGCACGCCCTGGTCCAGCTTCAGCACGCCCTGCTTGAGGGCGGAGAAGGTCAGGTAGGCCGTCATCAGCTTGGTCAGGGAGGCGGGATCGACGCGCTGGTCGGCGTTTTCGGCCACCAGGGTCTGGCCGGAGCCGAATTCCACCAGCAGCCAGGCTTTGGCGGCGATGCCGGGAGCCGGGGGCATCTGCTGGGCGCCGGCGGGGCCGGCCAGCAGCAGGGAAGCGCAGCCGGCAAGGACGGATGCACGGAAAACGGAAGAGAAGCGGCGGGAAATTCGGTCAGACATGCCGGTCAGGCTCCAGCGGGAGAAAAGCGCTTGATTATAGCGCAGCCGGGCTGGCCCTTCCGGCCGGGACCGGCCGTAACCTGCCGATCTTAGGGACTTGCCGCAGTAAGTGAACTCACTGACACGATGCACCTGGGCGGTGCGTTATACTCGCCCGTGTCAGTTTTCGGTCAGGTTTCTGACCCTGGCGTGACACCCCGGCGGATTCGCCCCCCATCGCCGCATCCTGACGGCATTCCCTGAGAAGTCCTGGATCGGTTACGCTCCTCATGGAGCGCGCCCGGGGCATGGTTGTGCCCTGTGGCATGGCCTTTGCTGAGACAACCCCATGAAAACCAAGATCGCTCTCCTATCCCTGCTGGGACTGCTGCTGTGCGGCAGCGCCCTGGCCGACGTCTATTCCCTCGACCAGTTGCTGGAACTGGCCCGCTCCGGCAACCGGGGCCTGCAGGCCTCCCGCGACGCGGTGGAGGCGGCCCGCTCCGGCGTCACCACCGCCGGCGCCTTCCCCAACCCGGAGATCGAATACCAGAGCGGCGACGCCAAGGCCCGGGTAGCGGGCGCCAATCCCGGCAACGTCAAGACCATGACCTTCACCCAGCGCCTGGACCTGCCCTGGGTGCGTTCGGCCCGCATCGACGCCGCCAGCGCCAACCTGGAAGCCACTAGCGCCGCCGGCCGGGGCTACGAGCATGAGGTGCTGGCCAGCGTGAAGCTGGGCTACTACGAGGTGCTGCGGCGCCAGGCCGAGCTGAAGGCGGCCCAGGAAGACCAGGCCCTCATGGAAGCCATCCGCACCCGGGTCAGCGTGCGGGTCGGCGTCGGCGAGGCGCCCCGCTACGAACTGATCAAGGCCGATGCAGAACTGCTCAATGCCCAGAAAGTGACCCAGAGCACCCTGCTGCGCCTGACCCAGGCCAAGGCCGCCCTGCGCCGCAACGTGGGCACCGGCCTGCCGGCGGACTTCGAAGTGCCGGCCACCACCCAGCTGCCCCTCAATGTCGGCAGCCTGCCCGAACTGCGCCAGACCCTGCTGCAGCGCAGCCCGGACCTGGCCCAGGCCCGGGCCCAGTTGACCCAGGCCGAACACCAGCTGGACCTGCAGCGCCGCATGCGCACCCCGGAAGTGGCGCTCAAGGCCAGCAGCGACGAAGAGCCGGACCTGAAAACCTCCCGCGTCGGCATCGCCGTCACCATTCCCCTGTGGGACCGCCGCTCCGGCCCCGTGGGCGAGGCCAGCGCCAATCTTTCCCGGGCCCGCAACCTGCTCGAGCAGATGGAATTCGGTCTCGGCCAGGCCCTGGAAAACGCCTACCAGCAGCACCAGATCGCCGCCGCCCAGGTCAATGCCCTGGAGCAGGGCATCGTGCGCCAGGCCGAAGCCGCCCTCAAGGTGGCCGAATCGGCCTACCGCTTCGGCGAGCGCGGCATTCTCGACTACCTGGACGCCCAGCGGGTGTACCGGGCCGCCCGTAACGAACTGATCGCCGCCCGCTATGAACTGCGGGCCGCCGCCGTGGACATCGAACGTCTCACCGGCGCCCTGACCGCTCCCGCCCAAGAGGAAAAGCACTGATGTCCGCCCCCGCCCCCCAATCCCCGCATAGCGCGCGCCGCCTCGCCCCCGCCTTCACCGCCCTGCTCCTGGCCGCCGGCGTCAGCCTGCTGACGGCCTGCGGCAAGGAGCCGGCCCCGGTCGCCGCCGCCCCCACCGACCCCAATCTGGTGACCGCGCCGGAAGCCCTGCAGGCCCAGCTGAAGCTGGCGCCGGTGGGCAGCGTGCCGGTCAGCGAGACTCTGCGCGTGGCCGGCCGCCTGGACTTCGACGAGCAGCGCATCGCCCGCATCGGCGCCACCGTCACCGGCCGCGTCACCCAGATCAGCGGCCAGCTCGGCCATGAGGTGAAGGCCGGCGAACCCCTGGCCATCATCAACTCCACCGTCCTCGGCGAAGCCCAGCTGACCTTCCTCAAGGCCAACGCCCGGGCCAGCCTGGAACGGAACAACGTGGAGCGGGCCCAGCACCTCTTCGCCGCCGACGTCATCGGCAAGGCCGAACTGCAGCGCCGGGAAAGCGAAGCCGCCGTGACCCAGGCCGAACGCCAGGCGGCGGAAGACCAGCTGCGGGTGCTGGGCATGGCGCCCCGGGACATCGCCTCCCTCGCCAGCCGCGGCACCATCAACTCCCTCACCCCGGTGGTGGCCAGCATTCCCGGCACCCTGGTGGAACGCAAGGTGACCCAGGGCCAGGTGGTGGAACCGGCCGACGCCCTGTTCACCGTGGCCGACCTTTCCCGCCTGTGGGCCGTGGCCGACGTGCCGGAACAGCAGGCCGCCCTGGTGCGCACCGGCCAGTCGGTGGAACTGGACATTCCCTCCCTGGCCGGCGAAAAACTCACCGGCCGGCTGATCTACATCAGCGACACCCTCAACCCGGAAACCCGCACCGTTCTGGTGCGCACCGAAGTGGAAAACCCGGACCGCCGCCTCAAGCCGGCCATGCTGGCCACCATGCTCATCGCCGGCAAGGCCATGCCCAAGCTGGCCGTGCCCGCCGCCGCCGTGGTGCGGGAGGACAACAACGAGCACGTCTTCGTCCAGGTCGCTCCCGGCCAGTACCGCCTGACCCCGGTCATCCTCGGCGCCGAAGCCGGCGGCGTGCGGCCGGTGCAGTCCGGCCTCAAGGAAGGCGAAGTGGTGGTGGTGGAAGGCGCCTTCCACCTCAACAACGAACGCAAGCGCAAGGAGCTGGAGGGTAGCTGAGCCCCGGCTCCGGTTTTCACAGGCAGCATCGCCACAACGCAGTAAAGACGCCACTCTTCACATACATATGCTGGAGAGTGGCTTGCTGATTGCCTTTCCGGGCATCGAAGGAATGTCATGATCGAATCCCTGATTCGCGCCGCCCTCAAACAACGCCTGATCGTCGTCGTCATCGCCGTCGCCCTGCTGGTGTTCGGCCTCAACGCCGCGCGCAAGCTGTCGGTGGATGCCTTCCCCGACGTCACCAACATCCAGGTGCAGATCGCCACCGAGGCCCCCGGCCGCTCGCCGGAGGAGGTGGAGCGCTTCGCCACGGTGCCCCTGGAAATCGCCATGACCGGCCTGCCCGGCCTGACGGAGATGCGTTCCCTGAACAAGCCGGGCCTCTCCCTCATCACCCTGGTGTTCACCGACAGCACCAACGTCTACTTCGCCCGCCAGCTGGTCATGGAACGCCTGCTGGAAGTGGGTTCGCGCCTGCCCGAGGGCATCACCCCGGTGCTCGGCCCCGTCTCCACCGGCCTCGGCGAGATCTACCAGTACACCCTGGAGCGGCCCGACGACGGCGAGCGGGCCCTGACCCCGGAGGAGCTGACCCAGCGCCGCGTCGCCCAGGACTGGGTGGTGCGCCCCCTGCTGCGCTCCATTTCCGGCGTCGCCGAAATCAACTCCCAGGGCGGCTTCGTCAAGCAGTACCAGGTGCTGGTGAACCCGGACAAGCTGCGCCACTTCAAGCTCACCGTGGCCGACGTGTACCAGGCCGTGGGCCGCAACAACGCCAACTCCGGCGGCGGCGTGCTGCCCCACTACGCCGAGCAGTACCTGATCCGCGGCGTGGGCCTGGTGCGGGACCTGGACGACATCCGCTCCATCGTGCTGAAGGAGCGGGACGGGGTGCCGGTGTACATCCGCGACGTGGCCACGGTGGACCTGGGCCATGCGGTGCGCGAGGGCGCCCTGGTGAAGAACGGCGTCACCGAATCCGTGGGCGGCGTGGTGATGATGCTGGCCGGCGGCAACGCCAAGCAGATCGTCGGCCGCATCCAGGAGCGGGTGAAGGAGATCAACGACAAGGACATGCTGCCCGGCGGCCTCAAGATCGTGCCCTACTACGACCGCTCCGAGCTGGTGGATGCGGCCCTGTGGACCGTGACCAAGGTGCTGATCGAAGGCGTCTTCCTGGTGGTGGTGGTGCTACTGCTGTTCCTCGGCGACCTGCGCTCCTCCATTATCGTCGTCGCCACCCTGGTGCTGACGCCCCTGCTCACCTTCATGGCCATGAACCAGATTAACCTCTCGGCCAACCTGATGTCCCTGGGAGGCCTGGCCATCGCCATCGGCCTCATGGTGGACGGCTCGGTGGTGGTGGTGGAAAACGCCTTCGCCTACCTTGGGCGCAAGGCGGAGACGGGGGAATCGCGCATCCGCATCATCTTCAACGCGGTCAAGGAAGTGGCGACGCCGGTGATCTTCGGCGTCGGCATCATCATCCTGGTGTTCCTGCCCCTGATGACCCTGCAGGGCATGGAGGGCAAGATGTTCGCCCCCCTCGCCTACACCATCGCCATCGCCCTGGCCGTCTCCCTGGTGCTGTCCCTGACCCTGTCGCCGGTGCTCTGCTCCTACCTCTTGAAGGTGCCGCCGGGGCAGGGCGACCACGACACCCGGGCCATCGCCGCCATGAAGAAGCCCTACCTGAAGATGCTCAACTGGTCCCTGGCCAACGGCAGGAAGACGGTGACCCTGTGCGTCGGCGTCTTCGTCGCCACCCTGGCCATCCTGCCTTTCCTCGGCACCGCCTTCATCCCGGAGATGAAGGAAGGTTCCGTGGTGCCGGGCATCAACCGGGTGCCCAACATTTCCCTGGATGAATCCATCAAGATGGAAATGCAGGCCATGAAGCTGGTGATGGAAGTGCCGGGGGTCAAATCCGCCGTCTCCGGCGTCGGCCGCGGCGAATCCCCGGCCGACCCCCAGGGCCCCAACGAATCCACCCCCATCGTCAGCCTCAAGCCGCGCAGCGAGTGGCCCTCCGGCTGGAACCAGGACGACATCGCCGAGGCCATGCGCGACAAGCTGAAGGCCCTGCCCGGGGTGCAGATCGTCATGGCCCAGCCCATCTCCGACCGGGTGGACGAAATGGTCACCGGGGTCCGTTCCGATATCGCCGTGAAGGTTTTCGGCGACGATCTGGACACCCTGAAGAAAAAGGCCGAGGAAATCGCCAAGGTGGCCCAGTCCATCCAGGGCGCCCAGGACATGCGGGTGGAGCGCATCTCCGGCCAGCAGTACCTGATCATCGAGATCGACCGCCAGGCCATCGCCCGTCTCGGCCTCAACGCCGCCGACGTGCACGACGTGATCGAGACCGCCATCGGCGGCAAGGTGGCCACCGACGTCTATGAAGGCGAACGCCGCTTCTCCGCCACCGTGCGCCTGCCCAAGGAATTCCGCAACGACGTGGAAGCCATCCGCCACATCCTGGTCAGCGCCCCCGGCGGCGCCCAGGTGCCCCTGGAAGCCCTGGCGGAGATCCGCCTGGCCGACGGTCCGGCCCAGATCAGCCGGGAAACGGCGAAGCGCCGCATCGTGGTCGGCGTGAACGTGAAGGACCGGGACCTGGGCAGCTTCGTCGCCGAACTGCAGCAGAAAGTAGCGGAGAAGATCAAGCTGCCGGAAGGCTACTACCTGGAGTGGGGCGGCCAGTTCCAGAACATGGAGCGGGCCCTGGGGCACCTCACCATCATCATCCCCATCACCATCGGCGCCATCTTCTTCCTGCTGTTCCTGCTCTTCAATTCGCTGCGCATGGCCAGCCTCATCATCCTGGTGCTGCCCTTCGCCTCCATCGGCGGCATCATCGGCCTGGCGGTGACCGGCGAGTACCTCTCGGTGCCGGCCTCGGTGGGCTTCATCGCCCTGTGGGGCATCGCCGTGCTCAACGGGGTGGTGCTGGTATCCTATATCCGCAGCCTGCGCCAGGAAGGCGCCAGCCTGGACGAAGCGGTGACCAAGGGCGCCATCCTGCGCTTCCGCCCGGTGATGATGACGGCGACGGTGGCCATGCTCGGCCTCATTCCCTTCCTCTTCGCCACCGGCCCCGGTTCCGAAGTGCAGCGCCCCCTGGCCATCGTGGTCATCGGCGGCCTCATCACCTGCACCCTGCTGACCCTGGTGGTGTTGCCCACCCTCTACCGCTGGTTCGACGAAGAACCGGTGGAAGCCTAACTGTAAGGAGACGCACCGATGAAGGAAATCAAGGCCGTAGTGCGCCCCAACAAGCTGCCCGCCCTGCGCGAGGCCCTGCGGGACATCCCGGGCTTTCCCGGCATGACGGTGAGCAAGGCGGAGGGCTGCAGCGCGCCCTCCCGCCACGTGCCGCACAACATCAAGGAAGAGCTGACCGACTACACCCCCAAGGTGCGCATCGAGATCATCGCCGACGACGACCTGGCCACGGTGATCGTGGACCGCATCATCGCCGTCTCCCAGACCGGCCAGATCGGCGACGGCCTGGTGTGGGTGACGCCGGTGGACCGGGCCGCCTTCATCTTCAAGACCATGCCGGGCAAGGATTCCATCTGAACCCGGCGCCGGGTTGATTTGATCCAGCGCAAGGCAGATTTCACGATGCGGCAGGCATCATGGGGCGATGGAGGTAGTCGCCGATGCCGTTTCCCCCCCATCCCCCCTGGCCAGCTTTTCCCGAGACAGAGCAGTGCGCCGCCGGCCCCCGGCCAGGTGCACCGTCCCGGGCTGCCTGGCTGGAGCGCCTGAGCCGGGCCGAGTTTCTAGCCCAGGCCGGGCTGGAGGAAATTTACCCCTACCTCACCGAAACCGCAGCCCGGCTGCTCGGCGTGGACCGGGTCGGCATCTGGCTGTTCGACGACAGCCAGCGCACCATCCGCTGCGCCGATCTCTTTGAACGGGCTGGCGGCTGCCACAGCAGCGGCCAGCGCCTGCAGGAAGCCGACTGCCCGGCCTACTTCGCCGCCCTGGAAAGCGGCGAGCCCATCGTCGCCGACGACGCCCTGCACCACCCGGCCACCCGGGACCTCAACGACGCCTACCTGACGCCCCATGGCATCGGCGCCCTGCTCGACTACCCGGTGCGCCAGCAGGGGCGCCTGGCCGGCGTTCTCTGCCACGAGCAGGCGGGGCCGGCCCGGCCCTGGAACGAGGAACAGCGCCTGCTGGGCGTGGCCCTGGCCAACCTGGTAAGCCTGGCCCTGGAGCACGCGGCCCTGCGCCAGAGCCAGGCCCAGTTGCACTCCCTGGAGGAGCGCTACCTGCGCCTGCTGGAGTTCTGTCCTACCGGCATCATCCATTACGACACCGAGCTGCACATCACCTACAGCAACCAGCAGTTCGCCAACATCATCGGCGTACCCCTGGAGCGGCTGCAGGACCTGGACATGGCCAAGCTGCAGGACCAGCGCCCCCTGCCGGCCCTGGCGGCAGTGCTGGAGGGCCGCACCGGGCGCTTCGAGGGCGAATACCGCGCCAGCCTCAGCGGGCGCCAGCTGTGGGTTTCCCTGGTGGCGGCGCCCGTGCTGGACCAGGGCGGCCAGCTGCTGGGGGGCATCGCCATCGTCGAGGACGCCACCGAGCGCAAGCGCGCCGAACTGCAACTGCGCCAGCTCTCCCGGGCGGTGGAGCAGAGCCCGGCCACCATCGTCATCACCGACACCAACGGCGTCATCGAGTACGTCAATCCCAAGTTCACCCGCACCACCGGCTACAGCGCCGAGGAGGCGGTGGGCCTCAAGCCCAGCGTGCTCAAGTCCGGCGAGACGCCCCTGGAGGTGTACCAGGAGCTGTGGTCCACCATCGCCAGCGGCGGCCAGTGGGAAGGGGTGTTCCACAACCGGCGGCGCAACGGCGAGCTGTACTGGGAACACGCCACCATCTCCCCCATCACCGACGACAACCAGCGCATCACCCATTTCGTCGCGGTGAAGGAGGACATCACGGAAAAGCGCCGGCAGGAGGACCGCATCCACCAGCTGGCCTATTTCGACGAACTCACCGGCCTGCCCAACCGCACCCTGCTGCACGACCGGGTCAGCCAGTGCCTGGCCGCCGCCGAGCGGGAACAGGAGACCCTGGCCCTGCTCTTCATCGACCTGGACAATTTCAAGACGGTGAACGATTCCCTCGGCCACTTCACCGGCGACCGCCTGCTGCAGTCCGTGGCCCAGCGCCTCAAGGGCTGCGTGCGGGATTCGGACACGGTGTCGCGCCTGGGCGGCGACGAATTCGTGGTGGTGCTGGCCGACGCCCAGCTGGACGGGGCCTCCCAGGTGGCGCGCAAGATCATCGACCGGGTGGCCCAGCCCTTCGTCATCGACGGCCACCAGCTCACCGTCACCCCCTCCATCGGCATCAGCCTCTTTCCCCACGACGCCCGGGACTTCCAGAGCCTGCTGAAGAACGCCGACACGGCCATGTACCAGGCCAAGGAATCGGGGCGCAACGCCTACCAGTTCTTCACCGCCGAAATGAACGTGCTGGCCTTCGAGCGCCTGGTGCTGGAGAACGCCCTGCGCCAGGCGGTGGAGCGGCAGGAATTCGTGCTGCACTACCAGCCCCAGGTGGACATGGGCAGCGGCCGGGTCATCGGCGCCGAGGCCCTGGTGCGCTGGCTGCACCCGGAGCTGGGCATGGTGCCGCCGGCCCGCTTCATTCCCGTGGCCGAGGATTCTGGCCTCATCGGCGCCATCGGCGACTGGGTGCTGTACGAGGCCTGCCGTCAGAACCGGGCCTGGCAGGAGGCCGGCCTGCCGGCCATCCCTGTGGCGGTGAACCTCTCGGCGGTGCAGCTGCGCCAGAGCGAGCTGCACGAGAGCGTGGCCGAGCTGCTGCGCCGCACCGGCCTGGAATCGCGCTATCTGGAGCTGGAACTGACGGAACGCACGGTGATGGAGGACGCGGAAGCCACGGTGCGCTGCCTGCGCCGCCTGGACGAAATGGGGGTGATGCTGTCCATCGACGACTTCGGCACGGGCTATTCCAGCCTCTCCTACCTGAAGCGTTTTCCCATCGACAAGCTGAAGATCGACCAGAGTTTCGTCCGCGACATCGTTGCCGATGCGGACGACCAGGCCATCGCCGTGGCCATCATCAGCATGGGCCACAGCCTGCGCCTGCGGGTCATCGCCGAGGGGGTGGAAACCGCGGAGCAGCTGGAGATCCTGCACCGCCACGGCTGCGACGAGGCCCAGGGCTTTCACTTCGGCCGCCCCATGCCGGCGGACGAGTTCGCCGCCTACCTGGCCAGGCGCAACGCCTGATCAGCGGGTGACGAAGGTGGGCTTGAAGCCCAGGGCCAGGCGGATGCGCTCGGCCACCTTGTCCGCCTCCATGCGGTCCCGGTAGGGGCCCACGTGGATGCGGTGCATGCCGCCCTTGCTCTGGATCTGGATGGCGTCGGTGAGCCAGTCCAGTTCCCGGGCCAGCTTGGCCTTCAGGCTTTCCGCATTATCCTGGCTGGAAAAGGCGCCAAGCTGCAGGAAGACATTGCCGACGCCGGCGGCGGCAGCCGGGGCGGGTGCCGCTGCCGGCGCGGCGGCCGGCTCGTCCTGGGCCTGGGCCGCCATGGCCATTTCGGCGATGGGGTCCCGCTCCTCCCGCGCCGGCGCCGGGCGGGCTTCCTGGCGTGCCGTCTGGCGCTTGATGGCGGCCACTTCCAGGGCCGGCGCAGCGGCATAGGTGGCGCCGGGTTCGAGGACGATGGATTCCACTTCCACCGCGGTGCTGCCGTTGGCCACGTAGCCGAGGCGGTAGGCGGCGGTGAAGGAGAGGTCGATCACCCGGTCGGCATGGAAGGGCCCACGGTCGGTGATGCGCACGATGACCGACTTGCCGGTGGCCACGTTGGTGACCCGGGCGTAGGAGGGAATGGCCAGGGTCGGGTGGGCCGCCGTCATGGCGAACATGTCGTAGGGCTCGCCGATGGAGGTCTTCTGGCCGTGGAATTTCTTGCCATACCAGCTGCCGATGCCGCGCACCTTGTAGGGCTGGAGCCGGGTCATGGGCACGTATTCCTTGCCCAGCACCACGTAGGGCCTGTTGGCGAAGCGGTGCAGGGGCTCCCAGCGGGGTTCGGCATCGGGAATGTCGTCGATGTTCTCGGGAATTTCCTCGGGCAGACCGTCGTCCTTGTAGAAACCGCCGCCCCGGCGGGCCAGGGGATTGGGCTTCATGCCGCTCTTGGCCGGCGGCCGGGCACCGGCCTCCGGCGCCCGCTCGAGGCGCGGCGCCGGGCCGCCACAGGCCGCCAGCAGGGTCAGCAGGAAGGCGCCGCACAGGCCCGGCAGGAGGGAACGCTTCATTTCTTCACCAGCATGCGATGGGTGTGAATGCTCATCAGGATACCGAGGCCGAGGAACAGGGTCACCAGGGCCGTGCCGCCGTAGCTGACGAAGGGCAGGGGCACCCCCACCACCGGCAGGATGCCGCTCACCATGCCCATGTTGACGAAGGCGTAGGTGAAGAAATTGAGGGAGATGGCGCCGGCCAGGAGACGCGACGACAGGGTCGGGGCGTTGGCGGCGATCATCATGCAGCGGCCGATGAGCAGCAGGTAGAGCAGCAGCAGTACCAGGTTGCCGATCAGGCCCCATTCCTCGGAGAAGACCGCGAAAATGAAGTCGGTGTGCTTTTCCGGGATGAACTCCAGGTGGGTCTGGGTACCGTTGAGCCAGCCCTTGCCGATAATGCCGCCGGAGCCGATGGCGATGGTGGACTGGATGATGTGGTAGCCCGTGCCCAAAGGATCGGAGGTGGGGTCGATGAGGGTCAGGATGCGCTTGCGCTGGTAGTCGTGCAGCATGGTCCAGGCGAAGGGCGCAGCGGCGGCGCCGGCGGCGATGAGGCCGACGATGACCTTCCACGACAGGCCGGCGAAGAAGATGACGTAGAAGCCGGCGGCCAGCACCAGGATGGCGGTGCCCAGGTCCGGCTGCTTGATGATGAAGGCCACCGGCACCAGCAGCAGCATGGAGGCCGTGGCGTAATGGCGCCAGCGCAGGGCAGCCTCGTGTTTGTGGAAGTACCAGGCCAGCATCAGGGGCATGGCGATCTTCATGATCTCGGAGGGCTGGATGCGGGTGACGCCGACATGCAGCCAGCGCCGGGCCCCGTTCACCTTGATGCCGAACAGCCACACCGCCAGCAGCAGGATCACCCCCAGCACGTAGAGGGGCACGGCGAAGCGCAGCAGCTTCTGGGGCGGCACCTGGGCCACCATCCACATCACGGAAAAGGCGATCAGCAGGTTCACCGCCTGGGGCCCCATGCGGCTCAGGCCGATGTAGGTGGCGGAATAGACGGTGGCGGTGCCGATGCCCAGGATCACCAAGGCAATGGTCAGCAGGGGGCCGTCCAGGTGCTCGATGGCCTTGTACCAGTAGCGCCTAATGGCCTCCATCGTCGCCCTCCTCGTCCTCGTTGGCCGGGCCCTTGGGCACCTTGCCGAGGATGTAGTAGTCCAGCACCATGCGCGCGATGGGGGCGGCGGCGGCGGCGCCGAAACCGCCGTTCTCCACGATCACCGCCAGGGCGATCTTGGGCTGCTCCGCTGGGGCGTAGGCGATGAACAGGGAGTGGTCCCGCAGGTGGTGCTTGGTGGCGCCCTCCACATACTTCTCGCCCTTCAGGCTGAACACCTGGGCGGTGCCGGTCTTGCCGGCGGATTCGTAGCCGGCGCCGGCAAAGGCCCGGGCCCCGGTGCCGGCCTTGTTCACCCCGACCATGGCGTTCTTGATCACCGCCAGGTGTTCCGGCTTGAGCTTGAGGTCGCGGATGGGCTGGGGCTCCACCATGGTCTTCTCGCCGCTGCGGCTGTTGGTGATGTACTTCACCAGATGGGGCCGGTACATGACCCCGTCGTTGGCGATGGTGGCCACCGCCTGGGCCAGCTGGATCGGCGTGTATGCGTTGTAGCCCTGGCCGATGCCGATGGAGATGGTTTCCCCGGCATACCATTTCTGGTGCTCCGGCTTCTTGAAGCGGCGCTTCTTCCAGGCCTGGGAGGGCAGCACGCCCTCGCTCTCGCCCTGGATGTCCACCCCGGTGCGCTGGCCCAGGCCCAGCTGGCCCATGAAGGCGGCGATGTTGTCGATGCCCATGTCGTTGGCCAGGATGTAGTAGTAGGTGTCGCAGGATTCGACGATGGACTTGTACATGTCCACCATGCCGTGGCCGCCCTTCTTGTCGTCCCGGAACTGGTGGCCGCCGAAGTTGAAATAGCCCGGATCGGCGATGGCCTGGGAGGGGGTGCGCTTGCCCTGGACCAGGGCCGCCAGGGCCATGAAGGGCTTGAAGGTGGAGCCGGGCGGATAGGCCGAGTAGATGGCCCGGTTGAGCAGGGGCTTGTCCGGGTCGGTGTTGAGGCCGTCCCAGTCGTCGCCGCGAATGCCGTCCACGAACAGGTTGGGGTCGTAGGTGGGCTTGGAGACCAGGGCCAGGATGCCGCCGGTGGACGGTTCGATGGCCACCAGGGCGCCGCGGCGGCTGCCGAAAGCCTGCTCGGTGATCTCCTGCAGCTTGGAGTCCAGGGTCAGGGACAGGTTGTTGCCCGACACCGGCGCCGTGCGCGACAGCACCCGCACCGCCCGGCCACCCGCATCCACTTCCACTTCCTCGTAGCCCGTCTCGCCGTGCAGCTGGAACTCGTAGTTCTGCTCCAGGCCGGCCTTGCCGATGTGCTCGGTGCCCTTGTAGTTGGGCGTCTGCTCGGCGTTGTCGATGGTCTCCAGATCCTTGTCGTTGATCCGGCCCATGTAGCCCAGGGCATGGGAAGCCACGTCCCCCAGGGGATACTGGCGGAACAGCCGGGCCTTCACCTCGACGCCGGGGAAACGGTAGCGGTTGGCGGCGAAGCGGGCCACCTCGTCGTCGGAAAGGCGGGTGCGGATGGGGATGGACTCGAAGTTTTTCGACTCCTCCATCAGTTTCTTGAAGCGTTTCCTGTCCTTGGGCGTGATGGGGATCAGGGTGCCGATCTGCTCGATCACCGTCTCCAGGTCTTCCTGCAGGCGGGAGGGGGTGATTTCCAGGGTGAAGGCGGAATAGTTGCGGGCCATCACCACCCCGTTGCGGTCCACGATCAGGCCCCGGTTGGGGATGATGGGTACCAGGGAAATGCGGTTCTCTTCGGCCCGGGTGGAGTAGTAGTCGTGCTTCACCACCTGCAGCCAGAAGAAACGGGCGAAGAGGATGACGAAGCACAGCAGCACCATGCCGGCGGCGAAGCCGAGGCGGAAGCGGAACTGCTCCTGTTCCCGGTCCGAACTGCTGAGGTCGGTATAGCGCATGGCCTGCTGCTTAGATGGGGCGGTTCTCGTCCCGCTCCACGGGCTGGTACTGGGGCAGGAGCAGGACGTAGGTGGCGGGAACCCAGAGCAGGGCCGCCACCAGGGGGCCGATCAGGTAGCCGAAGCCGGGGAAGGCAGCGCCGGTGGCCATGCGGGCGGCAAGCTGCAGGACCTGCACCATGAACAACAGGGGAAAGACCTGCAGCGCCTGCTGCAGCAGGGGAAACCACAGGATGCGGCGGGACAGGCTGGAGGCGATGTAGCTCATCAGCACGTAGGCCAGGGCGTGCTGGCCCATGAGGCTGCCGTCGGCCACGTCCATGGCCAGGCCCAGGATGAAGGACCAGCCCATGCTCACCTTGCGGAATTCGCGCACGCTCCAGAAGCACAGCACCAGGGCCACCCAGTCGGGCACCCCGGGCCAGTGGGCGGTGGGCATCAGATTGAGCAGCAGGGCCAGCACCAGGGTCAGGGTGATGAACCAGGGACGGACCGGCAGCAGGATGCGGGAGGAGGTAAAGGTCGGCTGCATGGCTTAGTTCCCGACGCTGCGCTTGATGCGGCGCACCTTGGAGGAGGCAGGCTTGTCACCTTCGGCCGGGGTGGCGGAGGCCTCGGCCGGCCGGGGCGGCAGGGCCTCCCGCGGGTTGAGGATCATCACTTCGCCGAAATGCTCGACCCCGGCCACCGGGACGCAGATGATGCGGGCGAAGGAGTAGGTGGTATCCCGCTCCATGTGCACCACCTTGGCCACCGGGAAGCCAGCGGGGAAGATGCCGTCCAGGCCCGAGGTCACCAGCACGTCGCCGTTCTGCACGTCGGCGTTGGCCGGCATGTAGCGCAGCTCCAGCTGGCCGTTGCCGAGGCCGAAGACGACGGAGCGCAGGCCGCTGCGCACCACCTGCACGGGCACGGCCTGGTCCTTGTCGGTGATCAGGGTGATTTCGGAAAGCAGGGGATAGACCCGGGTCACCTGGCCGATGACGCCCAGGTGGTCCACCACCGGCTGGCCGGCCAGCACGTTGTCCTGCATGCCCTTGTCCACGATGACGCGGCGGGAGAAGGGGTCCCGGGCGGCATAGAGGATCTGGGCCAGCTGGCCGCCGGTGGGCAGGCGCTCCTTGACCCCCAGCAGCTCGCGCAGGTGGCGGTTCTCCGCCTCCAGGTGCTGGTGCCGCTGCAGGATGGTGGCCGCCTCCAGCTGGGTGTGCTTGAGCTGGTCGTTTTCCTTCTGCAGGGAGATCAGGCTGGCGAAGTACTCGTCCACCTGGGAGAAGCCCTTGGAGGGCGCATGGGCCAGCATCTGCAGGGGAGTGGTGAACACCGCCACGCCCTGGCGCACCCATTCCAGGTAATGGAACTTGTGGTCCAGCACCATCAGGGAGATGGAGAGGCCCAGATAGAGGGAGAGCAGGGCCAGGGGAGCCGGGCCGCGCTTGAAGAATGGCGGTGGAGAGTGGTCGATGCCGGCCACGTCAGACTTTCCGGGGGGTTACATGACCGCGCCGCGAAGGCTGCGGAAAAAACCAAGCCCCGGCACTGGCCGGGGCGGTGGTGGGAAGGGAGGAGAGCGGGGTGTCGGGGATCGGCTGGCGTTCCCGTTCCATGCTCATCCTCACCCGGTACGGCCTTACTCGGAGGCGAAGATGCTGCCGAGCTTGTCCATCTTTTCCAGCGCCATGCCGGAGCCGCGCACCACGCAGGTCAGGGGGTCTTCGGCAACGATCACGGGCAGGCCGGTCTCTTCCATCAGCAGACGGTCCAGGTCCCGCAGCAGGGCGCCGCCGCCGGTCAGGACCATGCCCTTCTCGGCGATGTCCGCGCCCAGTTCGGGCGGGGTCTGTTCCAGGGCGCTCTTCACGGCGGAGACGATCTGGTTCAGGGGATCGGTCAGGGCTTCCAGGATTTCGTTGGAGGAAATGGTGAAGCTGCGGGGAATGCCCTCGGCCAGGTTGCGGCCCTTCACTTCCATTTCCTTCACTTCGGAGCCGGGGAAGGCGGAGCCGATTTCCTTCTTGATGTTCTCGGCGGTGGTCTCGCCGATCAGCATGCCGTAGTTGCGACGGATGTAGTTGATGATGGCTTCGTCGAACTTGTCGCCGCCCACCCGCACGGAACCGGCATAGACCATGCCGCCCAGGGAGATGACGCCCACTTCGGTGGTGCCGCCGCCGATGTCCACCACCATGGAGCCGGTGGCGTCGGCCACGGGCAGGCCGGCACCGATGGCCGCGGCCATGGGTTCCTCGATCAGGTACACCTGGGAGGCGCCGGCACCGATGGCGGATTCGCGGATGGCGCGACGTTCCACCTGGGTGGAGCCGCAGGGCACGCAGATGATGATGCGCGGCGAGGGGGAGAACATGCGGGAATCGTGGACCTTCTTGATGAACTGCTTGAGCATCTGCTCGGTCACGGTGAAGTCCGCGATCACGCCGTCCTTCATGGGGCGGATGGCGGTGATGGAGCCGGGGGTCTTGCCGAGCATCTGCTTGGCTTCCTTGCCGACTGCCTGAATGGTTTTCTTGGCGTTGGGTCCGCCTTCGAGGCGGATGGCGACCACAGAGGGTTCGTCGAGAACGATGCCCTGACCGCGCACGTAGATCAGCGTGTTGGCGGTGCCCAGGTCGATGGCCAGGTCGTTGGAGAAGTAGCTGCGGAGAAAGCCGAACATGGGGTATTGAATCCGTAAAACAGCGGGGAGAAGGGGATTTATGATACCTTATATCGCTTTGCAGCATAAGTTTTTGCCTAGAATTTAATCGCCCGGCGCTTCGCCGGCTTTCACCCCCAGCCAGCCCATGTCCCTTACTCCCGATCAGGTCCGGCGCATCGCCCATCTTGCCCGCATCGAAACCTCCGAAGCGGAAGTCCAGACCACCCTCGAGCACCTCAACGGCATTTTCTCCCTGATCGAGGAAATGCAGGCCGTGAACACCCAGGGGGTCGAGCCCATGGCCCACGCCCAGGACCTGGCCCAGCGCCTGCGGGACGACGTGGTCAGCGAAAGCGACCGCCGCGCCGCCTTCCAGGCCGTGGCGCCGGAAACCGAAGCCGGGCTCTACCTGGTGCCCAAGGTCATCGAATAGGCGGGAGCGCTGCCGCGCCCTTGCTTCGCGCCCTCCCCTGCCCCCGACTCGCTCCCTACCGACCATGCTCAATTCCAGCCTTAAAGAACTCGCCCAGGCCCTGGCCGGCAAGAAGATCTCCAGCGTCGAGCTGACCCAGCTGTATCTGGACCGCATCAACCGGCTCAACCCGGCTATCAACGCCTACGTCTCCACCCAGCCGGAGCGCTCCCTGGCCCAGGCCAAGGCGGCCGACGCCCGCCTCGCCGCCGGCGACGCCGGCCCCCTGACCGGCATCCCCCTGGCCCAGAAGGACATCTTCTGCGCCGAGGGTTGGCTCACCACCTGCGGCTCCAAGATGCTGGCCAACTTCGTCAGCCCCTACGACGCCACGGTGATCCAGAAGTTCGACGCCGCCGGCGCCGTGAATCTGGGCAAGACCAATATGGACGAGTTCGCCATGGGCTCCTCCAACGAAACCTCCTTCTTCGGCCCGGTGAAGAACCCCTGGGACCAGAGCCGGGTGCCCGGCGGCTCCTCCGGCGGTTCTGCCGCTGCCGTCGCTGCCCGCCTGGCACCGGCCGCCACCGGCACCGACACCGGCGGCTCAATCCGCCAGCCCGCCGCCCTGTGCAACCTCACCGGCCTGAAGCCCACCTACGGCGTGGTTTCCCGCTGGGGCATGATCGCCTTCGCCTCCTCCCTCGATCAGGCCGGCCCCATGGCCCGCTCCGCCGAGGATTGCGGCCTGCTGCTCAACGCCATGGCCGGCTTCGACCCCAAGGATTCCACCAGCCTGGAACGCCTGGTGGAGGACTACACCCGGGAACTGAACGCCCCGGCTGCCGCCAAGCCCCTGGCCGGTCTCAAGATCGGCCTGCCCAAGGAGTTCTTCGGCGAAGGCTGTGACGCCGCGGTGATGGCCGCCATCCAGGCCGCCATCGAACAGTACAAGGCCCTCGGCGCCGAGATGGTGGAAGTGAGCCTGCCCAACATGAAGCTGTCCGTGCCGGCCTACTACGTCATCGCCCCGGCCGAGGCCAGCTCCAACCTGTCCCGCTTCGACGGCGTGCGCTACGGCTACCGCGCTCCCGAGTACGACAGCCTGGACGACATGTACGCCAAGAGCCGGGCCCAGGGCTTCGGCGCCGAGGTGAAGCGCCGCATCCTGATCGGCACCTACGTGCTCTCCCACGGCTACTACGACGCCTACTACCTGCAGGCCCAGCGCATCCGCCGGCTGATCGCCGAGGATTTCGTCGCCGCCTTCAAGCAGTGCGACGTGATCCTGGGGCCCACCAGCCCCTCCACCGCCTTCAAGCTCGGCGACAAGGCCGGCGACCCGGTGCAGATGTACCTTTCCGACATCTACACCATCGCCGTGAACCTGGCCGGCCTGCCCGGCATGTCCCTGCCCTGCGGCTTTGCCGAGGGCCTGCCGGTGGGTCTGCAGCTGATCGGCAACTACTTCGACGAAGCCCGCCTGCTCAACGTCGCCCACCGCTACCAGCAGGTCACCGACTGGCACGGGCGCGCGCCCGCCGGCCTGGAGTAAGGCGGATGGGGCTGCCTGGTCGCCGCGGCGCATGGGTACTGGTTCTTGGCGGCATCATCGCCACGATCCTTGCTGGATGCGCCACGCCGCCCCCCCCTGCCGAACCCCTGCCGGACAACGTGGCCAGCGAACCGCCGCCGGCGGACAAGTACGATTTCAGCCGGCCCCTGAAGCACCTCAAGGGCCGCAACCTGAAGCCCATTCCCACCCGGCCCCTCAACGTCGCCGGCAACTGCGCCTTCCGCGATCCCACCGGCTACCGGGGCAACATCCAGCTGCAGGTGAAGGAAGCCCAGGTGCAGCGCTTCACCGCCAAGGTGGATGTGCCGAAGAAGGGGTCCTGCCAGTTCGCCCTGAAGGACTTCCGCCAGGTGGAAACCCTGCCCCAGGTGCGCCTGGCCGCCGCCGACGGCTGCTCGGTGCGCATGTGGGAGCAGGACAAGAAAGTGACGGTGGCCTTCAACGGCTGCCAGGCCCAATGCAGCGGTGAAGCCGTGGATTACCTGTGGCCCATCCAGCTGGAACGCCGCAGCTGTTTTTAACGCTTGAATTTTTGCTTTCGAGAACGACATGAGCGCACGCAACTGGGAAGTGGTCATCGGCATCGAGACCCACGCACAGCTCTCCACCCAATCCAAGATTTTCTCCGGTTCCTCCACCGCCTTCGGCGCCCAGCCCAACGTCCAGGCCAGCGCCGTGGACCTGGCCCTGCCCGGCGTGCTGCCGGTGCTGAACCGGGGCGCCGTGGAATGCGCCATCAAGTTCGGCCTCTCCATCGGCGCCGAGGTGGCGGCAAAGTCCGTCTTCGCCCGCAAGAACTACTTCTACCCGGACCTGCCCAAGGGCTACCAGATCAGCCAGTTCGAGCTGCCGGTGGTGGTGGGCGGCGGTGTGCGCATCCAGGTCGGCCAGGGTGACAAGGCTTACGAGAAGGTGGTGCGCCTGACCCGGGCCCACCTGGAAGAGGATGCCGGCAAGTCCCTGCACGAGGACTTCCACGGCAAGTCCGGCATCGACCTCAACCGGGCCGGCACCCCCCTGCTGGAGATCGTCACCGAGCCCGACATGTGCTCCTCCGCCGAGGCCGTGGCCTACGCCAAGGCCCTGCACGCCCTGGTGCGCTGGATCGGCATCTGCGACGGCAACATGCAGGAAGGCTCCTTCCGCTGCGACGCCAACGTCTCCGTGCGCCGCCCCGGCGAGCCCCTGGGCACCCGTCGCGAAATCAAGAACCTCAACTCCTTCCGCTTCCTGCAGCAGGCCATCGACTACGAAATCCAGTGGCAGATCGACACCCTGGAAGACGGCGGCAAGATCCAGCAGGCCACCGTGCTGTTCGACCCGGATTCAGGCGAGACCCGGGTCATGCGCACCAAGGAAGACGCCCACGACTACCGCTACTTCCCCGATCCCGACCTGCTGCCCCTGGTCATCTCCCGGGAGTGGGTGGAGCGCACCAAGGCCACCCTGCCGGAGCTACCCGAAGCCAAGCGCCAGCGCTTCATGGAGCAGCTGGGCCTCTCCGCCTACGATGCCACCGCCCTCACCGCTTCCCTCGAAGTGGCCGACTACTTCGACGCCGTGGTGACCGCCGCCGGTGCGGCCAACGCCAAGAGCGCCGCCAACTGGGTCATGGGCGAACTGTCCGCCCGCCTCAACAAGGAGGACAAGGACATCGCCGCTTCCCCGGTGAGCGCCGCCCAGCTGGCCGGCCTCATCGCCCGCATCGCCGACAACACCATCTCCAACAACATCGCCAAGAAGGTGTTCGAGGCCCTGTGGAACGGCGACGGCACCAGCGCCGACGAAGTGATCGAGAAGCAGGGCCTGAAGCAGATCACCGACACGGGCGCCATCGAGAAGCTGGTGGACGAGGTGCTGGCCGCCAACGCCGCCAACGTGGCCGAGTACAAGGCCGGCAAGGAAAAGGCCTTCAACGCCCTGGTGGGTCAGGTGATGAAGGCGGCCAAGGGCAAGGCCAATCCCCAGCAGGTGAACGACCTGCTCAAGGCCAAGCTGGGCGGCTGATTGCCAGGCCTTGGCCAGACTCCCGGAAAGGGCAGCAGCAGCTGCCCTTTTTCTTTGTCGACCCCGCTTTTTCCCGGATTTGATTCACCTCTTTCCGGAACGGGGGGCGCTTCATTACCATGGCCGCCATGAGCCGCTACCAGACCCTCGCCCTGCAAACGGAAAAGCTGATCAGCGACGGCCTGCTGCGGGCCGGCGACCGGCTGCCCTCGGTGCGCCAGGCCTGCCGCATCCACGATGTCAGTCCGGTGACGGTGTTGCAGGCCTACTACCTGCTCGAAGGCCGGGGGCTGATCGAGGCCAGGCCCAAGTCCGGCTACTTCGTCCGGGCCCGGCTGGGCCAGGCCCTGCCCGAACCGGAAATGACCCGGCCCCAGGGCCAATCCACCGCCCTCGACGTCAGCGACTTCATTTTCGAGATTCTGGAAAGCGTCAAGAATCCGGCGGTGGTGCCCTTCGGTTCCAGCTTCGCCAGCCCGGAGCTGTACCCCCTGGACAAGCTGGGCCGCTGCCTCGCCGCCGCCGCCCGCCACCTGGACCCGCGGGCCACGGTCACCGACCTGCCGCCGGGCAACGAAGAACTGCGCCGCCAGATCGCCCTGCGCTACCTCTCCCGGGGCGCCAACGTCTCGCCCCAGGAAATCGTCGTCACCTCCGGCGCCATGGAAGGCCTCAACCTCTGCCTGCAGGCCGTGACCCGGCCCGGGGATCTGGTGGCCATCGAATCCCCCACCTTCTACGCCAATCTCCAGGCCATCGAGCGCCTCGGCCTGAAGGTCATCGAAATCCCCACCCACCCCCGGGAAGGCATCAGCCTGGCAGCCCTGGAGGATGCCCTGCGGCAGCATCCGATCAAGGCCTGCCTGTGCATGCTGAACTTCTCCAACCCCATCACCGGCAGCCTCAGCGATGCCCGCAAGGCCGAGCTGGTGGCCCTGCTGGCCCGCTACCAGGTGCCCCTGATCGAGGACGACGTCTACGCCGAACTGTACTTCGGCGACCAGGCGCCGGCCCACGCCAAGGCCGAGGACCGGCACGGCCTGGTGCTGCACGTCTCCTCCTTCTCCAAGTCCCTGGCGCCGGGTTACCGCATCGGCTGGGTGGCCGGCGGACGCTTCACCCAGAAGATCCAGCGCCTCAAGCTGACCACCAGCCTGGCCACCACGGTGCCGGTGCAGATAGCCCTGGCCGAATACCTCAAGCACGGCGGCTACGACAACCACCTGCGCCGCCTGCGCCGCACCTTCTCCCTGCAGGAGATCGCCATGGTCGGCGCCGTGGAACGGCACTTCCCCGCCGGCACCCGGCTGGCCCGACCCAGCGGCGGCTACTTCCTCTGGGTGGAGCTGCCCCCGGGCGTAGACACCCTGGCGCTGCACCGGCTGGCCCTGGACCAAGGCATCAGCATCGCCCCCGGCCCCATCTTCTCCGCCAAGCGGGAATACGGCCACTGCCTGCGCCTCAACTACGGCCACCCGTGGACGCCGGCGACGGAAAAGGCCATCGCCGTCCTCGGCCAGATCATCGACAGCCTGCTGCCTCGCTAAGGGCACAGAAACGGGGCGCGGCCCCGCCGCACTTTTCCCCCTCCTGATTTTCCCCTCCCGCCGAATCCTCATAAAGGACGCTTGCCGGGTCCGTGACGAAACGTTCGTCGCGACGGCACGGGCAGCCGCCGCTGCCCTCACCTAAAAAAAATGGGGAACGACCCGAAGGCCGTTCCCCGTAGTGCTGCTGCCGTGTAACTCTTTGGCGGGCGCCGCCTACTTGCCTTTGCGGGCGCCGTTCTGTTCCAGATAGGTCTTGGCGCGCAGGCCGAGGTCAGCTGCCTTCACCTGGTACTGCCAGACTTGCTCGGCCCACAGGGTGGCCTGGTTCCAGTCCTTCTTCTTGGCAGCGTCTTCATGCTTGGCCTTGGCGTCCTTGATCTTGTTCAGTTGATCGACGGCGTCGTCCATCATGTTCACCACATCCGGGAAGTCCTTGTAATTCACGGAGGTGATGTAGCCGACCACCTGATCGATGACGGCCTGGGTATCGGCCACCTTCTTCAGCTGCTTCTTGTAGTCGTCTTCGCTGTAGATCGCCTTCTCGGCACCGGCGGTCTTGGTCGCCTTCCAGCCCTTCGGCTTGACCAGGAGGTAGCCCTGCATTTCCAGGTGCAGCGCGGAGCAGAACTCGGTGCAGTAGTAGGGATAGACGCCTTCCTTGTCGGCCTTCAGTTTCACCGTGACGGTCTTGCCCGGCTCGACGGAAGCATGGACGTTGTAGGTGGAGACGGTGAAGCCGTGGGTCTCGTCCTGGGCCCGTTCCAGGTTGGTCAGGTGGATGGTGATTTCGTCGCCCACCTCGGCCTCGATGGTTTCCGGGGTGATGTGGGAGCGGATCAGGGTGCCGAAGACCTCGATCTTGTTGCCCTTTCTCACCGTCTTCTCTTCACCGGCCCGCACGGCACCGGCACTGGGCGCATCGGTGCGGCTGTTGGTGCCCACCTTGTAGCGCACGCCGGGCTTCAGCTTGGCGGCATCGATGGCAACGACGTAGTGGGGCTCGCCCAGGGGGATGGGCATGTCGTACAGGAGCTGCATCTTGTCGTTGCTGATGTCGATCAGCTGGTGATTCTGCGGATGCAGGGGGCCCACCGGGGTGAAGCGGTCGATGGAGAGCTTGTTCATGGCCACCAGATAGCGGCCCTTGGGGTCCATGGAATCGCCTTCCATGGTCATCAGGTGGCCCACGTTGTAATGCACCGCGATCTTGTCCAGCACCCGGCCCTCGCAGTAGTCCCACTTGGCGATCTGGCTGTCCACATAGAGGGAGGTATAGGCGACGCACGACTTGGAGTCGTACTGGGTATGCAACGGGCCCAGGCCCACCTGCACGGTCTTGTGCAAGGTCTCTTTCATGCCCAGCACCGGGATGCCGTAGGCATCCTTGGCCTCGAAGTTGCCGGCCTTGATGGCGGCCTGGATCTTCTCCCAGGAATAGACGATGACGTGGGTGTCCAGCTTGCCGGAGACGGTGATGAATTTGCCATCCGGCGAAACCATGACGCCGTGGGGCGACTTGGGTTCGGGAATGAGGAAGAGGATGCCTTCCTTCACCGCCGTCTCGATGGAGAGCACGTTGTGGCCGTTGATCTTCTTGGCCATGCCCTTGGCCACCAGTTCGGCGGCCTTCTTCCAGTTCACCACGTGCATGTAGTCGGTGTCCTTGGCGGAACAGCCGGCTTCATAGGGCGGGCGGCCCTTCTCGATGCCGCCGACGTAGCGCTCGGAACAGAAGGAGTTGGTGAAGGACCAGCCGTCGGACGGCCCCTTGCCGGCGTCGGAGAGATCCTGGCTGTAGGGCGGCAGTTCGACGGAGAAGGAATCCTTGGTCTGGATGCGGCCTTCCTTGCGGTCGAACTTCCAGTAGGTGACGCCGCCCCGGTACTTCTCGTTGAACTCTTCCAGGGGCACGAACTTCTTGTTGTCCAGGGGGGCCGCGTACTGGGCCGCCTCGATGATGTACTCGGTATTGGGGGTGACGAAGGCGCCGCCGTGCTCGGAACGGAAAATGGGGTTGGCGACGATCTGCTTGGTCTCGAAGTCCCGCAGGTCGATCACCGCCAGGCGCGGATTGGCCTTGTCGTTGATGAAGAGGAACTGGCCGTCGTACTTGCCCTGGGTCTCGGACATGGCCGGGTGGTGGGTGTCGCCCCAGGTGATGTCGCGACCGTCGATCCTGCCCTGGGCCAGCACCGCCTTGGATTCCTCGTCGTAGCCGTAGCCCTGCCAGGGCTCGGGGGTGAACACGCCGATGTACTTGAGGATGCGCATGGAGGGAATGCCATACACGATCACCTGGCCGGACTGGCCGCCGGAGGAGAAGGCGACGAACTCGTCGCGCTTGCCCGTCGGCACATAGGTCTTGGCCGCCGCCAGCAGGTCCTGCTGGGACAGGTTGCGGCGCTTCATCACGTCCTGTAAGGACTCGGCCCCGGCGGCAGAGCCGGCCCACAGGGCGCCGATGCCTAGGGCTGCGGCGAGAAAGGCCGCAATGGGTTTTTGAGGTTTCATTGAACGCTCCCCTTTTGAAATATGGACCCGCCTCCCTGACGGAGGCGGACGCCACGGCAGCAAACGGGCTGCCATGACTGCCGCGTCAGTAAACCACCGGGACTCTTCGGGGAACGGGGGCAGAACACCGGATTTCCGATAGCTACAGATCGGCACCGATATCAAAACCGTAGCCGGCCGCGGGGCACCTCAGGCCGAGCGGCGCAGGGCATGGCGCAGCTCGCCGCCTTCCGGCACGACGCTGCAGGGACAGGGCGAGAAGTTTTCCATGCGGTCGATGCGGGGCAGGTGATTGACCCGCTGCACCACGCCCTGCTGGGCCAGCTTGCGCACGGCCCGGGAAAGATAGGCCGGGCTGCAGCCGATGCGTCGCGCCAGGATGGCCATGGGTAGGGGGCCCGCCGGCTCCGGCGGTGCCGGCGACAAATGGGCGCAGGTCTCGCCGCAACGCAGGTAGCAGACCAGCCGCTCGGCCACGGAGAAGGCCACGGTCTTTTCCCGCTCCTGTTCCAGGCGGGCGATGTCGGCGGCGATGCGGGCCGCCAGCCGGTGCCGGAACTCGGGCACGGTGGCCAGCCACAGGTCCAGCAGTTCCACATCCACGTGGACCACGGAGGAATAGGTGATGGCCCGCACCTGGTAGCCCGGCACCGTGGCCCCGGCATGGAGGCATTCCAGGCCGAACAGGTCGGATTCGGCGAGGATGCGCATGCAGCGTTCGTTGCCGTCCGCCGTGGTGATCAGCAGCTCCATGCGGCCATGCTGGATGTAGAACAGGCCCGGCCGGTCGTAGCCGTCCAGTACCAGGCGGCCGGGACCGTAGCGCCGCAGGCAGACATGACGGTCGGCCAGTCCCTGCTCCGTGTTGGCAATCAGACCTGGCAGCAGGTTGCGCATCGGCTCGCCTCCAATTCGCGACTAGGAGCCGCGGGCCAGTTTGCGCTGCAGGGTGCGACGGTGCATCTTCAGGGACTTGGCCGCCGCGCTCTTGTTGCCCTTGTATTCCGCCAGGACCCGCTCCAGGAATTCCCGCTCCAGCTCCCTCAGGCTCTTGCCCGGTGCCCCCGGAGCGGCGGCCGGCAATGGGGCCCAGCTGAGGGACAAGGCATCCGGCACTTCCCCCGGGACAACGGACTCCAGGGGAATCAGGCCCGGCAGGCGGGCTGCCATTTCCACCATGTCCGCCATATCCCACTCCACACCGCTGGGCTGAACCAACAGGGCAACGACTTTCATCACCGGCTCCAAGAACTGTATGGGAGCCGAGTAGACCATTCCCCTGCCGGCAATAACAGCGTCAGAACTTCGCTAATTCGCTAGGAACAGTTGCCCCGGACGACAAAAAGCCCCGGTGCCTGGGACAGGCGGACCGGGGCTGGCGGGAGTACGCGATTACAGGGAGAAGAAGCGGGCCACCGGCCGGCCGAAAAAGGCGGTGAGCAACAGCAGCAGGGGTGTCAGCAGGATGAAGGCCCGCAACAGCCAGGCGATGAAGGGGTGGGCCCGGTGGGATTCGATGAAGTGGCGGGCCACCAGGGTGCCCTTGCCCCACAGGATGGCGGCCACCAGCAGGGGCAGCCAGGCCGCCCCGTGGAACCATTCCCCCAGAAACAGGCTGAGGAAGGTCAGGACCACCAGGGCCAGCCAGGGCAGAACCGGCGCGCCGGGCGGCAGCAGGGAAGACGGGGAGGACGAATGCATGGCGTCGGTCTCCTTCAGGCCAGGACGTAGAACAGGGGATAGAGGATCAGCCAGATGATGTCCGTGGCGTGCCAGTAGCTGGCCAGGGCCTCCAGGCCGCTGTGGTCCTCCCGGGAATAGCCGCCCAGGACCAGCCGCACCAGCACCCAGAGCATGCCCAGGATGCCCCAGGAGGCGTGCACCAGATGGTTGAAGGTCAGGTAGTAATAGACCGTGTAGAAAATGCCGGCGCTGCCGTCGATGCCCTGGGCCAGATTGCCGGTGATCTCGTAGACCTTCACCACCGGGTAGCCGAGGGCCACCACCAGGGCCGCCACCAGCCACAGCACCGCCTGCCGCCGGGGCCGGCCGGCGCGCAGGGCCGCCACGGCGCAGGCGACGAAGAAGCTGCTGGTGACCATGAGCACGGTGATGGTGGTACCCGCCGTCTTGTTGAGCAGTTCCGAACCGTTGGCAAAGGCCTCGGGGTAATGGGCCCGGGCAATGAAATAGACGGCGAACATCAGGGCGAATTCGACGAATTCGCAGGTGATGCCGACCCAGATGCCCTTGTTGCCGGGAATCCAGCCCCTGCCCTGGGCAAGGCTATGCCCCGGCCCGGACTGCCCCAGGCCGCCGATGTCGATTTCCGGCTTGATGACCGCCTCCATCCTGCTTCTCCTCATGACCCCAAGGTCCGGACTGTCCGGACATGGGCCCCATTGTTCCCCCTCCCGCCGCCCGGCAGCGGGTACAGCCGGTGAGCTTTTCCATGGGAACAGCCGGGACTCCCAGTCTGGCACTTCGGATCGGGGCAATAATTTGATGGGAATCAAGGCCATGTACAGGTCTGGGAGTGCCCTGGATGAAGGTCGGCCGGCAATCTGTTCCTATCGAAAACACGACTTACTGAATCTGTGTCCAAATCCTGGCCGGTGTTCTACTCGCAGCAACGGAAATCCCCCTATTCCCATTGCCAGCGAAAGACCGAGCATGAGCCACAAGACCGTCAACAAGGTACAGAGCGCCCGCATCGCCCTGTACCGCAACAAGCGCCAGATCCACCCCCGGGCCGTCAGCGGCCGCTTCAACAGTCTGCGCTGGCTCATGGTGTGGGCCACCCAGATCGTCTTCTACGGCGCCTGCTGGCTGGAGTGGGATGGCCGCCAGGCCCTGCTGTTCGACATCGTGCACGAGAAGCTGTACCTCTTCGGCCTGGTGCTGTGGCCCCAGGACGCCCTGCTGCTGGCCCTGGTGCTGATCCTCTCGGCCACCGGCCTGTTCCTCGTCACCGCCGTGGCCGGCCGCCTCTTCTGCGGCTTCGCCTGTCCCCAGACGGTGTACACCAGCATCTTCATGTGGGTGGAGGCCAAGGTGGAAGGGGACCACCTGGCCCGCCTGAAGCTGGCCGAGCGGTCCCTGGACGCTGACAAGCTGCTGCGCAAGGGCGCCAAGCACGGCCTGTGGCTGGCCATCGCCCTGTGGACCGGCATCACCTTCGTCGGCTACTTCACCCCCATCCGGCAGCTGCTGCCCCACCTGGCCGCCTTCACCCTGGGCCCCTGGGAAGCCTTCTGGCTGATCTTCTACACCCTGTTCACCTATGTGCAGGCCGGCTTCACCCGGGAGATGGTGTGCCAGCACATGTGCCCCTATTCCCGCTTCCAGGGTGTCATGTTCGATCCGGAAACCCGCAACGTGGCCTATGACGCGGCCCGCGGCGAACCCCGCGGCGCCAGGCGGCAGAGCGGCCAGGGCGACTGCATCGACTGCGGCATCTGCGTCCAGGTCTGTCCCACCGGCATCGACATCCGGGACGGTCTGCAATACCAGTGCATCAACTGCGGCCTGTGCATCGACGCCTGCGATACGGTCATGGACAAGGTGGGCAGCCCCCGGGGCCTGATCCGCTTCGCCTCGGAAACCGAACTGGCCAGCGGCCGGCAGAGTTCCCGCCACTGGAAGCGGCCCCGCCTGGCGGTCTACGCGACAGTGCTGGGCTGCTTCACCCTGCTCGGCGCCTGGACCCTGTCCGAGCGCTCCCTGCTGCTGGTGGACGTGCTGCGGGACCGGGGCTCCCTGGTGCGGGAAACGGCGGAGGGCGACTTCGAGAACGCCTACACCCTGAAGCTGATGAACCTGGCGGAGCAGGAGCGGGAATTCGAAGTGCGGGCGGAAGGATTGCCGGGCATCCGGATCCAGGGAGCACAGCGCTTCGCCGCCCCCGCCGGCGCCACGGCCCCGGTCCATGTCACCGTGGCCGTCCCGGGGCCGGCGGAGCGGCAAGGCATCCAGCCCATCCGCTTCCACATTGTCGCCGTGGACGATCCGCGTACCCGGCGGGAGGAACGCAGCACCTTCGTCCTGCCCTGAGGGTTCAGGAGAACAGCCACAGGGCCAGGAAGCCGCTGCCGATGGTGAGCAGGGTATTGCGCTGCCAGGCCGCCACCGCGATGGCCACCAGGCCGGCCCAGAAGCGGGGCCCCAGGCGCAATTCCCCGGCCGCCAGGAACAGTTCCGGTGCCACCAGGGCGCTAAGGGCGGCGATGGGCACGAACGGCAGGGCGGCAACGAACCAGGCGGGCGCCCGGTAACGCCCCTCGGCGGCAATGAAGGAGAGGCGGATGAGGAAGGTCAGCAGCCCCGCCGCCCCGAACAACAGCCACAGTTCGCCGTTCATGGCCGAGGCTCCCCTATGCCCCGCCGGGGCAGGAGCAGGACGCCGGCCACCAGACCGGCCAGGGCGGCGCAGAACAGGCCCAGCTTGTAGGGCAGCGCCGCGGCAACCACGGCCACGGCCGCCGCCACCAGGGCCGCCGCCAGCCGGCTGCGGCTGTCGATGAGGGGCACCACGATGGCAATGAAGGTCAGGGGCAGGGCGAAGTCCAGGGGCAGATCCGCCGGCAGCCCCCGCCCCAGCAGCACCCCGGCCAGGGTGGCCAGCTGCCAGCTGCTCCACAGGGCCAGGCCGCTGCCCAGCAGCAGCCAGTGGCGCACCGCCTTGTGGGCCGGATCGAGCAGGTAGGGAATGGCGGCGGCGTAGGCCTCGTCGGTCAACAGATAGGCCAGGGCCAGCTTCCAGCGCCAGGGCAGATGTCCCAGCAGGGGCGCCACCGAGGCGCTGTACAGGGCATGGCGCAGGTTGAGCACCGCGGCGGCGCCGACCATGAGCAGAAGGGGAGCCCCCACGCCGATCAGCTGGGCCAGGAGGAACTGGGCCGAACCGGCGAAGACCACGGAAGACATGAGCACCGCCGCCAGGGGCGGGATGCCCGACTGCAGCGCCACCACGCCATAGATGACGCCAAAGGGCGCCACCCCCACCAGCAGGGGCAGCAGGGCCCGTAATCCCAGGAGGAAAGCCCCCCGGGGCGTCAGCCCGGCCCCAGTCGGGCCGGAAGTCTCAGCGGGGGCGTTCAACAGCCGGTGGCGGTGCGGGGTGTACCAGGGCGGGATGCAGGCCGGCAGGATTGGCAGCCCGGGCCCGGGTCAGTTCGATGTAGCGGCGCTTGTCCTGGTCGTACTTGCTGCGGATCTGCTGCAGCTCCTGATTCTTGCGCTCCAGCAGCTCCTTTTGCAGACGCAGGTCGTATTCCGCATCCCGGATGTTCTTGCCCAGTTCGGAGGGCGCCGGTCGGTGCTTGTAGAACTCCATTTCGTCCTGCAGCCGCTTCAGGTGTTTCTGGGCATCGGCCACCTTGTTTTCGGACTGCTTGATCTGGCCCTGCATTTCCTGCTCATTGCGGCTCCGGATCAGGTCGATGTCCTTCTCGCTGCTATAGGTGTTGAGCAGGGCCGTATCCTTGCGCGCCTGTTCCTTCTGGGCGGCCTCTTCCTCCTTGCGCCGCTGCTCGTCCCTGACCTTCTGCGCCTGCTGTTCCGGCGTCAGGGGAGGCCCCACTTCCCGGGCCACGCCCAGGGAATTGAGTTCCTTGTAGGCGCGCTTCTGGCACTGGGGCGGCAGGGTGTCGCCGCAGGTCTTCTGGCCGTCCACCTCGCAGCAATAAAGCTTGACCAGGCGATTCGGGTCTTCGCCGGACCTGGGGGGGGCCGCCCAAGCCGGCAGCGCCACGCCCCCGGCCAGGACCAGGGAAATCAGCTTAGACGCGGGATACCCCATATTGGCTCCTGTAGGCGGCGACCGCCGCCTGATGCGCGGCCAGCTCACCATGGCTGGCCAGGAAGGTCATCAGATCTTCCAGCGTGGCCACGGCCACCACCGGAATGCCGTAGTCCCGCTCCACTTCCTGCACCGCGGAAAGATCGCCGGTGCCCCGCTCCATGCGGTCCAGGGCGATGACGACGCCGGCCGGGGTGGCCCCGGCGGCACGGATCAGTTCCACCGATTCGCGCACGGAAGTGCCGGCGGAAATCACGTCGTCCACGATCAGCACCCGACCCTGCAGGGGGGCGCCGACGATGGTGCCGCCTTCGCCGTGGTCCTTGGCTTCCTTGCGGTTGAAGGAATAGGGCAGATTGCGGCCCTGGCCGGCGAGGGCCACGGCCACCGCGGCCACCAGGGGAATGCCCTTGTAGGCCGGGCCGAAGAGCAGGTCGAACTCAAGGCCGGAGGCGGCGATGGCTTTCGCGTAGAATTGGGACAGCCGCAGGAGAGAGTCCCCGTCGTTGAACAGGCCGGAGTTGAAGAAATAGGGCGAAAGCCGCCCGGCCTTGGTCTTGAACTCGCCGAAACGCAGCACCTGGCGGGCCACGGCGAACTCGATGAACTCCTGACGAAAATCCATAACGATCCTGTTTCCTAATTATTCCGATCGCCGCCTGGCGCGGCGCAACAAGGCAATGTTACGCATCATCTCCCTCAATCTCAACGGCATCCGCTCCGCCTTCAACAAGGGCCTGGCCGAATGGCTGGCCGCCCAGGACGCCGACATCGTCTGCCTGCAGGAACTGAAGGCCCAGGCCCCGGACCTGACCCCGGAAATGTCCAATCCGCCCGGCTTCACCGGCTATTTCCACTATGCCGAGAAGAAGGGTTACAGCGGTGTCGGCCTGTGGTGCCGCCAGCAGCCGGACCGGGTCAGCGAAGGCATCGGCCATGCCGGCTTCGACGCCGAAGGCCGCTACATCCGCGCCGATTTCGGCAATCTCTCGGTCATTTCCGTGTATGTGCCCTCCGGCTCCAGCTCGCCGGAACGGCAGGAAGCGAAGTTCCAGTTCATGGACGAATTCGCGCCCGTGCTCGCCGCGCTCCAGGCCGAAGGCCGGGAAGTGGTGCTGTGCGGCGACTGGAACATCGCCCATCAGGAAATCGACCTGAAGAACTGGAAGGGCAACCTGAAGAATTCCGGCTTCCTGCCCGAAGAGCGGGCCTGGATCGGCGATCTGTTCGAGCACAAGGGCTGGGTCGACGTGTACCGCCGCCTGCATCCGGAAGCCACCGGCGAGGCCTACACCTGGTGGTCCAACCGGGGCCAGGCCCGGGCCAAGAACGTGGGCTGGCGCATCGATTACCATATTGCCACCCCCGGCATCGCCGCCACCGCCCGGGAGGCCTTTGTCTACAAGGAGCAGCGCTTCTCCGACCACGCTCCCCTGATCGTGGACTACGACTTCGCCCCCGCCTAGGCCCCTGTCATTTGCCGCCTGCATGGGCTCGTTGATTTTGGGGCGGACTCCCGTTACTCTGGTCAACTCGCACTGACGGCCCTGCTGTGAGCCCCGCTGCAAGATTTCCGCAACATACTCCGAGAAGAGGAATCGCCATGAATGCCAATACCGATCTGTCCGCCGTCTCCAAGGAAAAGCTGGTCACCGACCTGAAGGTGGTGGTTGCCGACGCCGAAGAACTGCTGCGCGCTACCGCCAGCTCCGCCGGCGAAAAGGTTTCCGAACTGCGCGAGAAAATCCAGGACCGCCTGCGGGACGCCAAGATCCGCCTGGCCGACGCCGAAGCCGCCCTGGTGGACAAGACCAAGGCCGCCGCCCGCGCCACCGACGACTTCGTCCATGAAAACCCCTGGAAGGCCGTCGGCATCGCCGCCGGCGTGGGCCTGCTGCTCGGCGTCATCATCGGCCGCCGCTAAGCTGCAGCCGTAACGCCTCCCGGAAGGACGGCGCGTGCTCCGGCACGCGTGGCGCGCCTTCCGGGCTTGTTTTTCCGTTCCATCCCGTTCCACATCCACTCCGGTAAACCCATGGCCGATCAAAGCGCGGGCTTCTTTGCTTCCCTGAAACGTCTGCTCGCCACCCTGGTGGCGACGGGCAAGACGCGCCTGGAACTGCTCGGTGCCGAACTGGAAGAGGAAAAGATCCGTCTCACCCAGCTGCTGGTGTTCAGCGTCGCCGCCCTGGTCTTCCTGTGCATCGGCATGGTGCTGCTGGTGGCCCTGGTGGCTGCCGCCTTCTGGGAAAGCCGCATCGTCATCTTTGCCGTTTTCTCCCTGATTTTCATCGGTGGCGGCCTGGCCCTCACCGCCACGGCCCTGCGCCTCTCCCGCCGCCGCTCCGGCCTCTTCGCCAGCAGCATCAGCGAGCTGCAGGCCGATCTGGAAGCCCTGCGCGCCGCCCAGGCCGAGGCCGACGGGGAGCAGCCCCGGCCATGAACGAGCGCCTGCTCGAGCTGGCCCACAAGCGGGGCCGCCTCTCCGCCAAGATCCAGGCCCAGCGCGAAGCCCTGGCCCGGGACAGCTGGCCCCTGGCCACCACCCTGGGAGCCGCCGACACGGGGGCCCAGGGACTGCGCTGGCTCAGGGAACATCCGGGAACCGTGGGCGCCGGCCTGGCCTTCAGCTTCATTCTGCGGCCGAAGCGGGTCTTCCGCTGGCTGCGGCGCGGCTATTTCGGCTGGAAGACCTACGTTGCCCTGCGGCAGCGCCTGAACGACCTCAGCCAACGCAGCCGGGGCTGAGCCATGGCCCCGCCCGAGAACACGGCGGCCACCGCCGCCGCCGACCCTGCCCCTGTCCCTGAAGAAACGCTGCTGCGGCAGATTCTCGCCGCCCAGAAGCGGCAGTCGCGCCAGGTCATCACGGAAGTGCTGCAGATGCGGGGACTGATGCCCCTGCTGATGAAGACCCGCAATGGCGGCCACTGGACCACCGAGGAAAAGGCCGAACTGCTGCGCCACCTGCGGCGCCTCTCCCGCCTCTCGCCCTACCTGCTGTTCCTGCTGCTGCCGGGCTCGGCCCTGATCCTGCCCTTCTACGCCTGGTGGCTGGACCGCCGCCGGCTGCGCCGCAACGCCCTCAGATAATCCCCACGCCGGAAATTTCCCGGGCCAGGGTTGCCGCCGCGTTGTCGGTCATGGCGCCGACGTAATCCAGCACTTCCATGTAGGCGGCGTAAAGCCCCGCCTCGCGCCGCACCGGCACCTCCAGCAGGGAGAGGGCCGTCTTCTGCCGGTTGTCCACCTCGCCGCTGCCCGTCACCTGGGCATGCACCGCCGGCACCAGCACATCCAGGATGGAAGCCAGGCAGGGATAGGCCGCCAGCTCGGTCATGACCTTGCTCTTATGGCGGTAGACCCGGCGCCGGGCCAGGTCCTTGGCCTCGGAGAGGACCCGGTCCACATCCTCCGGACAGGCCGCCAGCAGGTCCTTGGCGCCGGTGCTTTCGCTGAAGGTGCCGTCGGTGAGGGAGCGCAGGTTCTTGATGAAGGCTTCGCTGATGGCATTGACGCAACGCCCCACGGCGACGCCGCGCAGCATGGCGCAGCGCTGGCGGGCGCCGGGGCTCTCCCACACCCGGCCGCTCTCGGCGGCGGCCAGGGGGTTGATCAGGCGCTCGAACTCCTCCACCTCCAGGATGCCCATTTCCACCGCATCCTCCAGGTCCAGGATGGCGTAGCAGACGTCGTCTGCCGCCTCCATCAGGTAGGACAGGGGATGGCGCCCCCAGCGGTCTCCGCTCCGGGGCAGTCCCAGGGCCTCGGCCACGGCCTCGAAATAGGCCAGTTCGGACTGGTAGAAATTGAACTTGCCCGGCTTGGGGCTGGCGGCCACGGTCCACGGATACTTGATCATGGCCCCCAGGGCGGCGGCGGTGAGGCGCATGCCGCCTTCGTTGGCGTACATCTCCAGGCGGGAGACCATGCGAAAGCCGTGGGCGTTGCCCTCGAAGGTCTGCACATCGAGGCGCTCGGCCTCGGACAGGCCGGTCAGGAAGGAAGCGTTGCGGGCATCGCGGAACCAGGCCCGCAGGGCATCCTCGCCGGTGTGGCCGAAGGGGGGATTGCCGATGTCGTGGGCCAGGCAGGCCACCTGCACCACCATGCCCAGGTCGAAGGGGGTGATGCCCTCCGGCAGATAGCCCTGCTCGGCCATCATGGCCCCCACCCGGTTGCCCAGGCTGCGGCCGACGCAGGCCACTTCGACGCTGTGGGTGAGGCGGTTGTGGGTGTGGTCGTGGGTGGCCAGGGGATGGACCTGGGTCTTGCGCCCCAGGCGCCGGAAGGCGGTGGAGAAGACCACCCGGTCGTGGTCGATGTGATATTCGGTGCGCAGCCCCGCCGCCCCTTCCGCCGCCGTGGATGCCCGGGCCTCGATGATCTCGCCGGCCTTGACCTTGAAGCGGCGGGTGGAAAGACGTTGCTGCCAGAGGCTGGCCAGTTGACGGTCATTCATGGAATGGGTGAGCCGGGGATGGGGAGCAGGGATTCCGATTATACGGTGGCGCCTTGGCGTTTCGGGGCCCGGCAGGCACAATGGCTGCCCATAAGACCGGCCTCGCCCCCGTTTCCGGCTGAATTCTCATCTAAGCTTAAAGAACAAAAAAGCTACGTCACCTCCGGAGGTGCGTCATGATGAAACCCGCTACCCTCACCGCCGCCCAGCCCCTGGAATTGCGCAGCGGTGCCGATGCCGCCGCCTTCCTCGGCCGCCTGCCCATGGCCGATCCGGTGCGCACCCATGAAGCCCTGACCCGCTTCTTCACCACCCTGGCCCGGCATCCCCTGCCGCCCCTGGAGCAGGCTCCCGTCCTGGCCCAGGCGGAAAAGGCCCTGGCCTTCGTCCAGGACGAAGCCACCCGCCGCTACCTGTCCCGCCCCCTGCCCTACGCGGGCCAGGAACTGGCCCTGTTCCAGCGCACCGTGCAGCTGTGGCAGGACGCCGCCGACGCCTGGCTGGCCGCCGAGCCCCCGGCCGGCAGCGACGCCGACACGGCGGCGGTCCTGGAACGGGCCCTGTTCTGCCGCGGCATGGCCCTGGCCGAACACCTGGAGGCCCGCTTCCAGATTCCCGACGGCCTGTGGCAGTCCTTCCACGCCATCTACGCCGAGAGCGAACGGCGCCAGGTGGCCGACCTGGTGTTCCAGGACCCCAAGGGGCGCAGTCTCAGTTGCGCCCGCAGCTATGCGGCGGTGCTGTTGTTCGACCTTTCCAAGCCCTATTCCCTGCGTTCCCGCGACATTCCGGTGGTGTGGCGCTGGTCCCGGGCCCTGGCCCAGCTGGTGCAGATCGCCAGCATCGACGCCGGCGAGCCGGCCCCCTTCGTCATCGACCTGGAAAGCGACCGGCCGGTGGCCAAGCCCCTGCCCTCCGCCATCCTCGGCCCCCAGGTGCGCCGACTCGTCACCGCCGACCTGGCCAGCCACATGCGCAAGCTGCGGCGGCGCCTGGCCGAGGCGGTGTCGCCGGCGGACCTGCAGCTGGGCGACGAGGTCAGCCCCGGCGACGCCCAGCGCCTGCTGGCCCACCTCAAGTACCCCTGGTCCCAGGAAGCCATCGCCCGGGCCTTCGACCTGCGCCAGCCCATCGGCACGGCGGAGGTGGTGCTCGGCTACGAGGCCATCCACTACCGCCTCACCGGCCGCGAGATGCACCGGCCCAAGGCGGCGGCCGCCGCCTACCAGTATTCCCGCCAGGACGCGGAGCGGCTGGCCGTGTTCGGCACCGCCCGGGACGACGCCAGCAGCGTCAGGGAAGAAGCCAGCCAGCGCTACAGCGGCGAAACCTGGACCCTGCTGGAGCAGAGCGCCCACGCCTTCCGCCTGTACCGCCCCGAAGGCGGCGCCCGGGTCGCAGTGGGCCAGCTGGCGGCCATTGCCGGGGAGGACGGGCAGCTGGTGCTGACCCGCCTCAGCAGCCTGATGCAGACCGGCAGCGGCGGCGTCGTGGCCAAGGCCAAGCGCCTGCCGGGCCTGGCCCTGGGGGTGGCGGTGACGGCCCTGGGGGCCAACCTGCCGCTCCAGGCCAGCGTCGGCGGCTTCATCATCCAGCCCGTCGGTGCCGATCCGGGCGCCCTGCCCGACCTGGTGCTGCCCCGGGGCTGGTACCTGAAGAACCGCCCGGTGGAGCTGGAACAGGGCCAGTCCCGCCGCTACCGTCTGGACAAGGTGGTCTTCAGCGGCCACGACTTCGACCTGGTGAGCTGCGGCAGCAACGAGGCGGCGTGACTTAGTTCCTTGGGCGGCGCCCCGCCGGGGCCCAAGAATCAAGCCATTCCCGGGCCGTTGCCGGACCCGGGACCATCGCCAGGAAGAGCGCCGCCATGCCAGCCCCCACCAGTGCACCACGCACCGCCCCCGCATGTCCCCGCCGGTCCACGCTGCGACCTCCGGGTTCCGTCCCCTCCTGCCACAACGCCGCCGGCAGCGCCCGCTCCCCGGGTCTCACGAGCCCCCCGGCCGGCACCGTCGGCCGGTCCGGGCGGGAGGGCTAGGCCATGGGCAACCCGAACGCTGCCGGCGTCGCCCTGGCCTTCCCCGATCTGCCAAGCGGGGCGGCCTTCCTGGCGCGGCTGCCCCTGGCAGACCCGCCCCTCCTGCATGACGGCCTGGTCCGCTTCCAGCACAGCCTGCTGACTGCCCCGCCGGCGCCCCTGGCCGCCCTGCAGCTCCTGGAGCAGGCCCGCACGCCCCTCGCCTTCGCCCAGGAGGAGCTGGCCAGACGCTACCTCAACCGCCCCCTGCCCCTGGCGGACCAGGAAGAAACGACCTTCGTCGCGGTCACGGCCGCCTGGCGACGCATGGCCCAGGCCTACGCCCGGGTCGCCCAGGGGCTGGAGCCAGGCCAGGACACGCCGGAGCGGCTGGCCCTGATCCTGCACCGCTGCCTGCACTACACCGCCCTGGTCATGGTCGAGCACTACCGGGCCCGGCGCGAACTGGACGCAGGCCTGTGGCTCGAGCTCCATGGCTATTTCGGCAGCGCCGAGGAATGGGGCGTGGCCACCCTGCCAGTAGCCGATCCCGAGATGCCGGAACACGGCCAGGGCCATTGCGCCGCCATCTACAACGCCGCCCTGCTGCTGGAACTGGCCGGCCCCTACAGCCTTTCCCAGCGCCAGCTGGAACTGGCCTGGCGCTGGGCCCGGCTATGGGCGCCCCTGGTGGGGATCGACGCCCTGGCAGCGGGCGATGGCGCGCCCCGCTTCGTCGTTGATCTGCTTCGGGACGGCGGCCTCCAGCCCCATGACGCGACGGCGGACGCACCGACCCTGCGCCGCCTCGACACTTCGCGCCTGACCCTGCGCCTGCGCCAGGCCCACCAGGGCCTCAAGGCCCGGCTCTCACCGGTGGACGCCGGCCTGGGCGAAGGCTGCAGCGCCAGCCAGTGCGTCCACCTGCTCGCCCTGCTTTTTCGCCCATGGTCCCAGACCCCCGCCCTGCGCCGCTTCCGGCGCCACCCGGGCAAGGGCCGGCTGCGTCTTTGCGTCGGCTGGGAAGCCCTGCACTACTTTGTCGCCGGCCGGGAGTTCGTGCAGCCCGACAATGTGCGGGTCTATTCCCGCCAGGAGTTCGACAGCCTCTTCATCTTCCGCCACCAGGTGGACCCGAGCCAGCCCCTGGCGGTCGCCTCGGCCCGCCTGGCTTTCGCTGCCGATACCTGGAGCGTGGCCAACGAGTCGGCCGCCGGCTACCGCCTGCGCCGGGACGGCGCCGGCCAGCGGCTACAGCAGGGGCAGTTGGTGGGGGTGGCCGGTGAGGCGGCGGAGCAGTTCATGCTCGGCCAGGCCAATTGGGTCATGCAGGAGCGGGACGGCGCCGAGGCCGGCGGACTGGTGGCCGGCATCAGCCTGGTGGCGGGCCGGCCCCAGGCAGTGGCGGTGCGCCACCATGGCGCCGACCATTCGCCCTCGGAGCCCTATGTGCGGGCCTTTCTGCTGCCGCCGGTCCCAAGCCTGGAACAAGGGGCTTCCCTGATCCTGCCCCTGGGCTGGTACGGAGCCCGGCGCCAGGTGGAAATCCACAGTGACGGCACCTGGCTGGTGCAGCTGGAAGAGCTGCTGCAAGGCGGCGCCGATTTCGAGCGGGTCAGCTTCAGCGTCTGCGGCTAGGGCGATTGCCGGCGCCTCAGTCGGGAATGCGCAGGGCCGGGAAGCAGGCGGAGAAGCGGCTGCCCTTGCCGGCCTCGCTCTCCACTTCGAGACGGCCCTGGTGCCGTGTCAGCACGTGCTTGACGATGGCCAGACCGAGGCCGGTGCCGCCGGTCTCCCGGGAGCGGCTGCGGTCCACCCGGTAGAAGCGCTCGGTGAGCCGGGGAATGTGCTGGGGCGCGATGCCGATGCCGCTGTCGGCCACGGTGAAGGCGGCGCCGTCGGCGGTGCGCTGCCAGATCAGTTCCACCCGGCCGCCATCCGGCGTGTAGCGCACGGCGTTGGACGCCAGGTTGCCGAAGGCGCTGCGCAGTTCGTTGGCACAGCCCAGCAGCACCGGAGGGCCGTCGCACACCAGGCTGATCTGGTGCCGCCCGGCGGAGAGAGCCTGGGCTTCCTGCTGAATAGAGGCCAGCAGGGCCGGCACTTCCACCCGTTCGTCCAGGGGGGTCAGGCTGCCGGTCTCCAGGGCGGAGAGGGTCAGCAGGTCGTCGATCAGGTGCTGCATGCGTCCCGACTGCTCCTGCACCAGGCGCAGGTAGTGCAGGGCGTCTTCCCGGGGATAGGCGTCGAAATCATCCACCAGCATCTCGACGAAGCCGCTGACCACGGTCAGGGGCGTCTTCAGTTCGTGGGAGACGTTGGCGACGAAATCCCGGCGCATGTTTTCCAGGCGCTCCAGCTGGCTGATGTCCCGGCTGATGAGCAGGTTCTGGTCGTCGCCATAGGGGATCACCTGGATCTGCAAGGTCTGGCCCTTGTGCAGGTCGTTCTGCAGCAGCAGGGGCTCGTCGAACTGGCCGGCGCTGAGGTAGCTCACCATCTCCGGCTGGCGGATCAGGTTGGTGACCGGCTGGCCCCGGTCGGTGGCCGGGTTGAGATTGAAGTGGGCGGCGGCCTGGGCATTGAGGCCGTCGATCTGGCGGTGCCGGTTGAAGACCACCACCCCGTCGGGCAGGGCCTCGCCGGCCAGGCGGAAGCGCTCCAGGGCCCGGGCCAGGGAGTGCTGCTGCTCCAGGCGGATGCGCACCCGGCGGTGCAGGCCGGCGAAGGCCACTTCCCAGATGCCCCAGCCGGCGGGCACCCGGGCGTCCAGGGGCCCGCGCAGCCAGCGCATGAGCTTGGAAAGGAACCACAGGTGGTACAGCAGGTAGAGCAGCAGGCCGCCGCAGAAGGTTTCCCAGGCCTGCTGGCGGCCGACGAAGATCCAGACGGGACCGGTGACGGCACAAAGCAGGAAGAGGAAGAAGAAGGCGCGCAGCCAGACGGCTTTGACCATGAGGACAGACCGATCAGGAAGAAGTGGTCAGGGCGGCAGTTTAACCGGCCTGGGTGGAGAAACGGTATCCGCTGCCGCGCACGGTCTGGATCAGGCGTTCGTGGCCGGTGGGCTCCAGGGCGGAGCGCAGGCGGCGGATGTGCACATCCACGGTGCGCTCCTCGACGAACACATGATCGCCCCACACCTGGTCCAGCAGCTGGGCCCGGCTGTGGACCCGCTCCGGGTGGGTCATGAAGAAGTGCAGCAGGCGGAACTCCGTCGGCCCCAGGTCCACCGGGCTGCCGTTGCCCAGCACCCGGTGGGTGATGGGATCCAGGCGCAGGCCTTCGATATCCACCGGGTCCTCGGTCATCTGGGGCGCCCGCCGGCGCAGCACTGCCTTGATGCGGGCCTGCAGCTCCCGGGGGGAGAAGGGTTTGGTGACGTAGTCGTCGGCCCCGGCTTCGAGGCCGGCGATCTTGTCGTGCTCCTCGCCCCGGGCGGTGAGCATGATGATGGGCACGTCCTTGGTCCGCTCGTCGGCCCGCAGCTTGCGGGCGAACTGCACACCGGACATGCCGGGCAGCATCCAATCCAGCAGGACCACGTCGGGCAGCACCTCGCGCACCTTGCGCTCCGCCTCTTCGGCATCGTAGGCCCGCAGCACCTGGTGCCCGGCATGCTGCAGATTGGCGGCGATCAGTTCCTGGATCGAGGGTTCGTCTTCGACGACAAGGATGTTGGCTGGCATTGGGTTGGTTGTCCGTTAAGCTTTGCAGAAAAGTCTATTGCAGCCAGGTGACAAATTGATGACAGCCGGAACGGATCGTCCGGCACGGGCCCGACGTCCCGGCCAGGCCCCATCTGCGCTATGATAGCGCGTCTTTTTTGCAGGATTTGCGGCCATGGCCGGGCTCAATCGGGAAACTCCCATTCCCACCGAAATCAAGCTGCACCAGAAATCCCAACTGCTGGAAATCAGCTTCGCCGACGGACAGCGCTTTGAACTCGCCTACGAGTTCCTGCGAGTGCTCTCCCCCTCCGCCGAGGTGCGGGGCCACGGCCCCGGCCAGGAACGGCTGCAGGCCGGCAAGCAGGCGGTGGAGATCGAGCGCGTGGAGCCGGTCGGCAACTACGCCATCAAGCTGGTCTTTTCCGACGGCCACGACAGCGGCCTCTACTCCTGGGACTACCTCTACGAACTGGGCCTCAACCGGGACGCCCTGTGGCAGGAGTACCTGGCAAAGCTCGCCGCCGCCGGCCTCTCCCGGGACCCGGCCGACCTGCCCCCGCCGCCGCCCCGCCCCCAGGGCGGTTGCGGCAAGCACTGACCTTTCCCCATTTCAACGCTTAGCTAAACGGATTCCCATCATGGGCGACAAAACTCATTTCGGCTATCAACAGGTCGACGAGGCCGAAAAGGCCCAGAAGGTGGCCGACGTCTTCTCTTCCGTGGCCCAGCGCTACGACCTGATGAACGACCTCATGTCCGGCGGCCTGCACCGCCTGTGGAAGGCCTTCACCATCGCCCAGAGCGGCGTGCGCGAAGGCAGCCGGGTGCTGGACGTGGCCGGAGGCACCGGCGACCTGTCCCTGGCCTTTGCCAAGAAGGCCGGCAAGAGCGGCCAGGTGTGGCTCACCGACATCAACAACGCCATGCTGACCCGGGGCCGGGACCGCCTCTGCGACAAGGGCTTCGTCGTCCCCGTGGCCCAGTGCGATGCGGAGAAGCTGCCCTTCCCCGACGACTATTTCGACGTGGTCACGGTGGCCTTCGGCCTGCGCAACATGACCCACAAGGACAAGGCCCTGGCCGAGATGCGCCGGGTCCTGAAGCCGGGCGGCCGCCTGCTGGTGCTGGAGTTCTCCCAGGTGTGGAAGCCCCTGGCGCCCTTCTACGACTTCTACTCCTTCCAGGTCATCCCCCGCCTGGGCCAGCTGATCGTCAAGGACCCGGACAGCTATCGCTACCTGTCCGAATCCATCCGCGTGCATCCGGATCAGGAAACCCTCAAGGGCATCATGGAACAGGTGGGCCTGGAAAAGGTCGAATACTTCAACCTGACCATGGGCGTGGTCGCCCTGCACCGCGGTTACAAGTACTAAGCGTACCCATACCAACAACGAGGAGAGACATCAGTGAAGAAGCCCTTGATCGCCCTGTGCACCCTGGTTCTGGGCCTGGCCCTGGTCGCCCCCGATGCCGATGCCGCCCGCCTCGGCGGCGGCCGCAGCAGCGGCATGCAGCGCAGCGTCACGCCCCAGCACAACACCGCCCCCAGCGGCACCACGGCCCCCAAGCAGAACGCCGCTCCGGCCCAGCAGGCCCAGCCTGCCACCGCCGGTGCGCCGGCACCCCAGGCTGCGCCCAAGCGCAGCTGGCTCGGTCCCATCGCTGGCCTGGCCGCCGGTATCGGCCTGGCCGCCCTGGCTTCCCACTTCGGCTTCGGCGAAGGCATGGCTAACTTCCTCATGATCGCCCTGCTGGCCATGGCTGCCGTGTTCGTTTTCCGCCTCATTTTCCGCCGCCCGGCTGCAGCGGCGCCGCGCTCCGAACCCCTGCAGTATGCCGGGGTCGGCGGCCCCTCCATGGCTCCCATGCCGGAAGTGACGCCCGTGGGTGGCGGCAACGCAGCCGTCCCGGCCGCTGAGGCTGCGCCGGCCGCCGCAGCCAACATTCCTGCCGATTTCGACAGCGAAGGTTTCCTGCGGGTGGCCAAGCTCAACTTCGTCCGCCTCCAGGCCGCCAACGACCAGGGCAACCTGGACGACATGCGGGAGTTCCTGGCCCCCGAGATGTTCGCCGAAGTGCAGCTGCAACTGAGCGAGCGGGGCGGCAAGGCCCAGCAGACCGATGTGGTACAGCTCAACGCCAGCCTGCTGGAGGTGGTCAGCGAGACCGGCCGCCACATCGCCAGTGTCCGTTTCAACGGCCTGCTGCGGGAAGAGAAGGACGCAGCACCGGCGCCCTTCGACGAAGTCTGGCACCTGGTCAAGCCCACCGACGGCAGCCGGGGCTGGATGGTCGCCGGCATTCAGCAACTGTCCTGAACCCCATGTTGGACCGTCCCTTCCTCGCCGGGCTCAATCACCTGCTGGGCCGGGAGCCGTGGGCGCGCCAGCGCCTGCGGCCCTTCGCCGGCCGCGGTGCCAGGATTTCCCTGCCGCCCTGGTTCAGCCTGGACCTGACCGTGGCCGAGGACGGTACCCTGCACGGCGGCCCCCTGGCCGCTCCCGACGTCCTCATCAGCCTGCCGGAACATGCCCCTTTGCGCTTCTTCGGCCATCCCCAGGAAGCCTTGGCAGCCGCCCGTCTGGAAGGCACGGCCGATTTCGCCGAAGCCCTGGGCTTTGTCTTCCGCAACCTGCGCTGGGATGCGGAAGAAGACCTGGCGCGCCTGCTGGGCGACATTCCGGCCCGGCGCCTGGCGGGACTGGGTGCCAGCCTCTTCAATTGGCAAAAGGAGGCCTGGAGCCGCCTCAACGCCAACTTTGGCGAATATTTCAGACACGAGCAGGGCGCCGGCGGCCCCATCCAGCGCCGCGAATGGCAGGGCCATCAGCAGGCCGTTTCCGCCGCTGCGACGGAGGCCGATGCCCTGGCCGCCCGCCTGGAGCGTCTGCAGGGCTGACTCAATCCAGCCAGAACTTCCCAAACACACAAAAGAAAAGGCAGCCCGGAGGCTGCCTTTTTTGTGCTGCGACGATCAGCTGCTTAGTGCTTGCGCTTCTTCAGCTGCTCGATGGTTGCCAGCTGGGCCACGGCTTCAGCCAGTTCGGCTTCGGCCTTGGCGTAGTCCATTTCGGCAGAGCGGTTCTGCAGGGCTTCTTCCGCTGCCTTCTTGGCTTCCAGCGCCTTCGCCTCGTCCAGGTCGCCACCGCGGATAGCGGTATCGGCCAGCACGGTCACGATGGTGGGCTGAACTTCCAGCATGCCGCCGGAGACGTAGATCATCTCGAACTCGGCATCCGGCACCTTGATACGCACGGTACCGGGCTTGATACGGGTCAGCAGCGGGGTGTGCCGCGGGTAGATGCCGAGTTCGCCGGCTTCGCCCGGGAGCACCACGTATTCAGCTTCGCCGGAGAAGATGGACTCTTCGGCGCTGACCACGTCTACATGTACTCTCAATGCCATGATAGGGGTTCCCCTCAGGATGGCCGCACCCCGGACGGGATGCGGCTTACCGGTTGATTACTGGAGGGTCTTCGCCTTTTCGAAGGCCTCTTCGATGGAGCCGACCATGTAGAAGGCCTGTTCCGGCAGGTTGTCGCACTCGCCGGCCACGATCATCTTGAAGCCCTTGATCGTTTCCTTCAGCGGCACGTACTTGCCGGGAGAGCCGGTGAACACTTCGGCCACGTGGAAGGGCTGGGACAGGAAGCGCTGGATCTTACGAGCGCGGGCCACGGCCAGCTTGTCTTCGGGAGCCAGTTCGTCCATACCCAGAATGGCGATGATGTCGCGCAGTTCCTTGTAGCGCTGCAGGGTCATCTGCACGCCGCGGGCCACGTTGTAGTGCTCTTCGCCCACGATCTGGGGATCCAGCTGGCGGGAGGTGGAGTCCAGGGGATCCACGGCGGGGTAGATACCCAGCGCAGCGATGTCCCGGGACAGCACGACGGTGGAGTCCAGGTGGAGGAAGGTGGTGGCGGGGGACGGGTCGGTCAAGTCATCGGCAGGCACATACACGGCCTGGATGGAGGTGATGGAACCCACCTTGGTGGAGGTGATCCGTTCCTGCAGGCGGCCCATTTCGTCGGCCAGGGTGGGCTGGTAGCCCACGGCGGACGGCATACGGCCCAGCAGAGCGGACACTTCGGTACCGGCCAGGGTGTAGCGGTAGATGTTGTCCACGAAGAACAGGATGTCACGGCCTTCGTCACGGAAACGCTCGGCCATGGTCAGGCCGGTCAGCGCCACGCGCAGACGGTTGCCGGGGGGCTCGTTCATCTGACCGAACACCATGGCCACCTTGTCCAGCACGTTGGAGTCCTTCATCTCGTGGTAGAAGTCGTTACCTTCACGGGTACGCTCACCCACGCCAGCAAACACGGACAGACCGGAGTGCTGTTTGGCGATGTTGTTGATCAGCTCCATCATGTTCACGGTCTTGCCCACGCCGGCGCCACCGAACAGACCCACCTTGCCGCCCTTGGCGAACGGGCAGATCAGGTCGATCACCTTGATGCCGGTTTCGAGCAGTTCCACGGAGGGGGACAGCTCGTCGAAAGCGGGAGCCTTCTGGTGAATGGCGCGCGTTTCGTCGGAAGCGATGGGGCCGGCTTCGTCGATGGGGCGACCCAGCACGTCCATGATGCGACCCAGGGTACCGTGGCCCACGGGCACGGAAATGGGCTTGCCGGTGTTGTTCACTTTCATACCGCGGCGCAGGCCGTCGGAAGAACCCAGGGCGATGGTACGGACAATGCCGTCACCCAGCTGTTGCTGAACTTCGAAGGTCAGACCCTTTTCGATGTTGGCGTGCTCTTCGGCCACATCGAGCATCAGGGCGTCATAGACCTTGGGCATGGCTTCGCGGGGGAACTGGATGTCCACCACAGCGCCGATGCACTGAACGATCATACCTTGACTCATTTTGAATCCCTCAAACTATAGAAACCAGTTAGACCGCCGCTGCGCCGCTGACGATTTCGGACAATTCCTTGGTAATCGCTGCCTGACGGGTCTTGTTGTAGACCAGTTTCAGTTCGCCGATCACATTCTTGGCGTTGTCGGAAGCCGACTTCATGGCCACCATCCGGGCGCTCTGCTCGGAAGCCATGCTTTCAGCCACTGACTGATAGATCAGCGCTTCGACATAGCGGACCAGCAGGTCGTCGATCACGGACTTGGCGTCGGGCTCGTAGACGTAGTCCCAACGGGCGGACTCGGAGCCCACGACCTCACCGGACAGGGGCAGCAGCTGCTCGATAACCGGCTCCTGCTTCATGGTGTTCACGAAGCGGGTGTAGGCGATGAACAACTGGTCGATCTCACCGTTGATGTAGGCATCGAGCTGAACCTTGACGGGCCCGATCAGGCGTTCCAGGTGGGGCGTATCGCCCAGGCCGGTGACCTGGGAAACGACGCTGGCGCCGGAACGCTGCAGGAAGCCCAGACCCTTGTTGCCGATGGCGGTCGCCTGGATGGCGATGCCCTGGCTTTCCAGGTCCTTCATCTGGTTCAGGACGTTGCGCAGCACGTTGGAGTTCAACGCGCCGCACAGGCCCTTGTCGGAGGTCACGACGATGATGCCGGCCTTCTTGATCGGATCACGCTTCACCAGGAACGGATGCTTGTACTCGGTCAGCGCATGAGAGAGGTGGGCGGCCACGCGGCGGATCTTCTCGCCATAAGGACGCGCCTGACGCATACGTTCCTGCGCCTTGCGCATCTTCGACGCGGCCACCATCTCCATGGCCTTGGTGATCTTGCGCGTGTTTTCCACGCTCTTGATCTTGTTGCGGATTTCCTTGCCGCTAGCCATTACGCTCTCCTGGACGGATTAAACCCAAGCGGCCTTGAATTCCTTGATCGCTTCGACGAGTTGCTTTTCGCCGTCAGCATCCAGGTCCTTGGACGTTTCCATCTTGGTCACCAGATCGGCGTACTTTTGACGAACGTAGCCGTGCAGGCCCTTCTCGAATTCGAGAACGCGCTTCACGTCGATGTCATCAGCGTAGCCCTTGGTGATGGCGTACAGAGTCACGGCCTGGTCGGCAATGCTCAGCGGGGTGTATTGGCCCTGCTTCAGCACTTCCACGGTACGGCGGCCACGCTCCAGCTGCTTGCGGGTAGCTTCGTCCAGATCGGAAGCAAACTGGGCGAAAGCGGCCAGTTCGCGATACTGGGCCAGGTCGGTACGGATACCGCCGGACAGCTTCTTGATCAGCTTGGTCTGGGCAGCACCACCGACGCGGGACACGGAGATACCGGCGTTGATAGCGGGACGGACACCGGCGTTGAACAGGTCGGTTTCCAGGAAGATCTGACCGTCGGTAATGGAGATCACGTTGGTCGGCACGAAGGCGGACACGTCACCAGCCTGGGTTTCGATCACGGGGAGAGCGGTCAGAGAACCGGTCTTGCCCTTGACTTCGCCGTTGGTCAGCTTTTCCACCCATTCTTCGGAAACACGGGCTGCGCGTTCCAGCAGACGGGAGTGCAGGTAGAACACGTCACCGGGGTAAGCTTCACGGCCGGGAGGACGACGCAGCAGCAGGGAGATCTGGCGATAGGCCCAGGCTTGCTTGGTCAGATCGTCATAAATGATCAGGGCGTCTTCACCGCGGTCGCGGAAGTATTCGCCCATGGTGCAGCCGGCGTAGGGAGCGATGAACTGCAGCGCAGCGGAGTCAGAAGCGGAAGCGGCCACCACGATGGTGTATTCCATGGCACCGTGTTCTTCCAGCTTGCGTACCACGTTGGCGATGGTGGAAGCCTTCTGGCCCACCGCCACGTAGATACACTTCATGTTCTGACCCTTCTGGGCGATGATCGCATCAACGGCCACAGCGGTCTTACCGGTCTGACGGTCACCGATGATCAGTTCGCGCTGGCCGCGGCCGACGGGAACCATGGAATCGATAGCCTTGATACCGGACTGCACGGGCTGGGACACGGACTTCCGCCAGATCACGCCGGGGGCGACCTTCTCGATCTTGTCGGTCAGCTTGTTGCCCAGGGGGCCCTTGCCGTCGATAGGCTGGCCCAGGGCGTTAACCACGCGGCCGATCAGTTCGGGACCAACGGGCACTTCCAGAATGCGACCGGTGCACTTGACGGTGTCACCTTCGGAAATGTGCTCGTATTCACCCAGCACCACGGCGCCCACGGAGTCACGCTCCAGGTTCAGGGCCATACCGAAGGTGTTGCCGGGGAATTCCAGCATTTCGCCTTGCATTACATCCTGCAGGCCGTGAACGCGGCAGATGCCGTCGGTCACCGAGACAACGGTACCCTGCGTGCGGGTCTCGGCGCCCACCTGCAGGTTTTGAATCTTGCTCTTGATCAGTTCGCTGATCTCGGACGGATTCAACTGCATGAATTTCTCCTAGTTCTTGAGCGCCGTAGCCATCGCTTCGAGCTTGCCGCGTACGGAAGCGTCGAGGACCTGGTCACCCACCGCCACTTTGATACCACCGATCAGCGCTGCATCCACCACCACGCGGGGCTGGAGCTTGGAGCTGAAATGGGTTTCAAGTTGGCCCAACAGATTTTTCACTTGCGCGTCATCGAGGGGGAAGGCGCTGTAAACAACGGCTTCCTTGATGCCCTCTTCGGCACTCTTGAGCTGCTCGTAGATTTCCTGGACTTGCGGCAGCAGGGAGAGGCGCTCGTTTGCCGCGAGAACCCGGATAAAACCGGTCACGTCGGCATTCTTGGCAGCCTCGCCGCTGAGCGAGACGAAAAGCTGGGTCAGCTGATCGGCCGAAAGCTTCGGGTTGCCAATGCACTGGACCATTTCGGGGTCCTGTGCAATGACAGCCAGCAGCTTCAGGGTGTCCGACCACTGAGCCAGGGCCTTTCCGTCGCGCGCCAGGCGGAAAACTGCTTCCGCGTAGGGACGAGCGATGGTGACGGATTCAGCCATAAGCGTTACAGATCCTGTTTGATCGTGCTCAGGATGTCAGCGTGGGCCTTGGCGTCGATTTCGCGGCGCAGGATCTTCTCTGCACCGACAACGGCCAGCTCAGCCACGCGCTCACGCAAACCTTCCTTGGCACGCACCACTTCCTGTTCGATCTCGGCCTTGGCAGCGGCGACGATACGGTCAGCTTCAACCTTCGCCTGGGACTTGGCTTCGTCGATGATCTGGGCGGCGCGCTTGTCAGCGCCGGCGATCAGTTCGGAGGCCTTTTCCTTGCCTTCGCGCAGGGCTTCCGCCGAGCGCTTGGTCGCGAGCTCGAGGTCGTGCTTGCCACGATCGGCGGCAGCAAGACCGTCAGAGATTTTTTTCGCTCGCTCGTCGAGCGCCTTCACGATGGGCGGCCACACGAATTTCATCGTGAACCACGCCAAAATGAAGAACACAACGAGCTGGGCGACCAGAGTTGCGTTCAGATTCACGGCTCTAACCCTTTAAAAAAAGTTGTTCGAGGCGCGAATTACTTGAGAACGAACGGGTTGGCGAAGGCGAACATCATGGCGATACCAACGCCAATCAGGAAGGCGGCGTCGATCAGACCGGCCAGCAGGAACATCTTGGTTTGCAGTTCGTTCATCAGTTCGGGCTGGCGAGCGGAGGCTTCCAGGTACTTGGAGCCCATGATGCCGATACCGATACAGGCGCCAATAGCACCCAGACCGATGATCAGACCGGCGGCCAGTGCGACGAAACCGAGGATGTGTTCCATGTTTGCTCCTTGCAAAAGTAGAGGTAGTAAGTTGAAAAGGTAAAACGGGAAACCGTTACGAGATTAGTGGCTCTCGTGGGCCTGACCGATGTACACCAGGGTCAGCATCATGAAGATGAAGGCCTGCAGGGCAACGATCAGGATATGGAAGATGGCCCACACGGAACCGGCGATGACGCCGCCGATCCAGAGGAACGCACCGGTGGCGGTACCGGCCCAGGCAGCACCCATCAGGGCGATCAGCATGAACACCAGTTCGCCGGCGTACATGTTGCCGAACAACCGCATGCCGTGGGACACGGTCTTGGCCAGGAACTCGATCATCTGCATGGCGAAGTTGATCGGGTAGAGCAGGGGATGGCTGCCGAAGGGAGCGGTGAAGAGCTCGTGCACCCAGCCACCCAGACCCTTGATCTTGATGTTGTACCAGATGCAGACCAGCAGCACGCCGATGGACATGCCCAGGGTGCCATTCAGGTCGGCGGTGGGAACCACGCGCAGGAAGGCGTGATGGTCGCCGGAAGCGGCTTGCCAGAGACTGGGCAGCAGATCGACGGGCAGGAAGTCCATGGAGTTCATCAGGAAGATCCAGATGAACACGGTCAGAGCCAGGGGAGCCACGAATTTGCGGGACTCTTCGCTATGCACGATGCCCTTGGCCTGGTTGTTCACCATTTCCAGGACGATTTCCACAGCGGCCTGCATGCGACCGGGAACGCCGGAGGTAACGCTCTTGGCGACACGCCACATGACGAACAGACCGAGGATCCCCATAAGAATGGAGAAAACCACGGTGTCGACGTTGATGACGGAGAAGTCAATAACGGCGGACTGGGCGTGACCGGTGGAATTGAAGTGGGTCAGGTGGTGGACGATGTACTCGCCAGCGGTGGGGGCGTTGGCGGCGTGTTCCGCGACTGCCTCGTGAGCGTTTTCCATTTCAGGATTTCTTCCAAAAAGCCAAAAAACTCGCCTGCAGCGTCACTACCAGGCCGAGCAGCATGGAGGGCCAATGCATCTCGGGATAAACCTTGGCAGCAACAGCCAGAATTCCGATGGTGGCGGCAACCTTGACGAATTCGCCGAGGAAGAAGCCCGCTACGCCGGGACCACCCGGGCGCCGCGCCGCTACAGCCAGGCGCAGGGCGAACAGGGCGTTGGGGAGCAGGCAAGCGCCACCACCCACCGCCGCAGAGGCCGCACCGTGCCCTCCGACGAACAAGCCAAGCAGACCAGCCGTGATTACTACCGCCCAGATTTGGAAAATGATTGCCCGGAACATGATTGATTTTCCGCGGTTTTTCCAAACTGGAGGGAGCGGTTCAAAACCCGAACCAACGTCGCCAGCCGCCGCACACAAAGATAAATAATATAAGAGTTATCCCTTATTTAGTCAATGGAAACGCCGGAACAAAATAAGGGGTTTGCCAGTCGCAGGGCGCCATTCGCGCCTTTGGGATGACATGGCCATGGCAGGACAAATGGTTTCAGGCCTTGTCAGCCCTGCCTCCTACGGGTTTACCGCAGTCCTCGTCCGCCACAGTCGCCGTTTGCAGCCGGACTCAGCGGAAACGGGCCAGCAGTTCGTCGAGCTGGTCCAGGCTGGAGAATTCGATGGCCATCTTGCCGGCGCCCTTCCTGTTGGCCGCCACCGTCACCTTGGCTCCCAGCAGGTCCGACAGTTCTTCCTCCAGCCGCAGCAGATCCCGGTCCTTGGCCTTCTCGACCTTTTTCGGCGGATTCAGCAGGGCCTGCACCAGGCGCTCCGTTTCCCGCACGGAAAGGCCCTTGTGGGCCACCCGGTTGCCCACCTGTATCTGCTCCGCCCCTTCCAGGGAGAGCAGGGCCCGGGCGTGGCCCATGTCCAGCTTGCCTTCCAGCAGCAGTTCCTGGACCGGCGCCGCCAGCTGCAGCAGACGCAGCAGGTTGGAAGCGGCGGGACGGGAGCGGCCAACCGCATCGGCGGCCTGCTGGTGGGTCATCTCGAACTCGTCCACCAGGCGCTGCAGGCCCATGGCTTCTTCCAGGGGATTGAGGTTTTCCCGCTGGATGTTCTCGATGAGGGACATGGCGGCCGCGGCTTCATCGGGGATTTCCCGCACCAGGGTCGGCACTTCGGTCATGCCCGCCATGCGGCAGGCACGCCAGCGGCGTTCGCCGGCGATGATTTCGTAGCCGCCGTTGATCGGCCGCACCAGGATGGGCTGCATGATGCCCTGGGCCTGGATGGAGGCCGCCAGCTCCTTGAGGGAACCTTCGTCCATGCGGGTCCGCGGCTGGTACTTGCCCGGCTTCAGGGCATCGATGGGCAGCGTCCGCTGCTGGTCCTTCTTGGCGTCGGCGGCGTCGCCGGCCAGCAGGGCGTCCAGGCCCCGGCCCAGTCCCTTCATCTTCATGCCGCCACCTCTTGCTGCCGCGGAGCGCCACCGATGCGCTCCAGCATCTCCTCGGCCAGGGCCAGGTAGGACAGGGCGCCCTTGGAGGTCTTGTCGAAGGCGATCACCGGCTTGCCGTAGGACGGGGCCTCGGCCAGACGCACGTTGCGCGGGATGACGGTGCGGTACACCTTGCCGGAGAAGTGGCTCTCCAGTTCGGCGGAAACCTGTTGATTGAGGGTGGACTGGGAGTTGTACATGGTGCGCAGCAGGCCTTCGATTTCCAGGGCGGGATTGAGATTGGCCCGCACCTTGCGCAGGGTGGTGACCAGATCGGTGAGGCCTTCCAGGGCGTAGTACTCGCACTGCATGGGGATCATCACCGCCTGGGCCGCCGCCAGGGCATTCACCGTCAGCAGGTTGAGGGCGGGCGGGCAGTCGATCAGGACGAAGTCGTAGGCCTGGCCGTCCAGGGCCTCCTTGAGGCGGCGCTCCCGCTGGCCCACGTCGATCAGTTCCACTTCGGCCCCGGCCAGTTCCCGGTTGGCGGGAATGACGTCGAAGCCGAATTCGGTCTTGATGGTGGCCTGCTCCAGGGTCGCCGCCCCCAGCAGGATCTGATAGACGGAAGGCAGGGCTTCCTTCTTGAAGATGCCGCAGCCGGTGGTGGCATTGCCCTGGGGGTCCAGGTCGATGAGCAGGACGCGCTGTCCCAGGGTCGCCAGGCAGGCGGCCAGGTTGACGCTGGTGGTGGTCTTGCCGACCCCCCCCTTCTGGTTGGTAATGGCCAGGATCTTCACGCCTTCATTCCTCTCTCAGAACCACCAGATGGCGCGCCCCCTCGACTCCGGGCACGGCCAGCGGGTGTACCGCCTCGACGACAATCCCCGCCGGCAGGCGGGAGAGCTCTTCCTGGGGATAGATCCCCTTCATCGCCAGCCAGCGCCCACCGGGCGCCAGCAGGTGACGGGTGAGACTGACGAAATCGGCCACCTCGGCAAAAGCCCGGGAGGTGATGGCCGCAAACTTCTGTTCCGGTTGCCAGGCCTCCACCCGCAGGCACTGGGCGGAGAGCCCCGGCAGGGGCAGTTCCATGGCGGCCTGCTTCAAGAAGGCCACCTTCTTGGAATTGCTGTCCAGCAGGGTCACCGCCAGGCTTGGCCGGGCAATGGCCAGGGGAATGCCGGGCTGGCCGCCGCCGCTGCCCACGTCCAGCACATTGGCGGGCGCCAGGGCGTCCACAAAGGGCAGGATGGCCAGGGAATCCAGCAGGTGGTGGCTCACCGCCTTGTCCTGGTCGCGCAGGGCGGTCAGGGCATAGACCTTGTTCCACTTGGCGAGCAGGGCCAGGTAGGCGAGCAGTTTACCCTGTGCGGCACCGTCCAGGGGTATTCCGAGGGCATCCAGGCCCTGGGCCAGTTGCTGGGCCTGACTGGAGCCGCTCATCGGGCGCTCCGCTTCAAGTGGATCAGCAGCAGGGAAATGGCCGCCGGGGTGATGCCCTGCAGCCGGGAGGCCTGGCCGATGGTCTCGGGCCGCTGCCGCGACAGGCGCTGGCGCACCTCGTTGGAGAGGCCGTGCACCTGGGCGTAGTCCAGGTCGGCGGGGATCGCCAGGTTCTCGTAATCGGCGGCCTTGGCCACCTCTTCCCGCTGGCGGTCGATGTAGCCCTGGTACTTGGCCTGGATTTCCAGCTGCTCCACCGCCTGGGCATCGGCCAGCACCTCGCCGGCCCCGGGCAGGGTAAGCAGGTTGGCGTAGCTCACGTCGGGACGGCGCAGCAGCTCGAAGAGGTTGTATTCGTGGTCGATGGCCTTGCCCAGGACCCGCATCGCATCGGCTTCCGGCAGGGTCTGGGGGCGCACCCAGGTGCTCTTCAGGCGCTCGGCTTCGGCGGCGATGGCATCCCGCTTGCGGCAGAAGGCATCCCAGCGGGCGTCGTCCACCAGGCCCAGTTCCCGGCCCTTCTCGGTGAGGCGCAGGTCGGCATTGTCTTCCCGCAGCTGCAGGCGGTATTCGGCCCGGCTGGTGAACATGCGGTAGGGCTCGGAGACGCCCCGGGTGATGAGATCGTCCACCAGCACGCCCAGATAAGCCTCGTCCCGGCGCGGGCACCAGGCTTCCTTCTCCTGTACCTGCAGGGCGGCGTTGACGCCCGCCAGCAGGCCCTGGGCCGCCGCTTCCTCGTAGCCGGTGGTGCCGTTGATCTGGCCGGCGAAGAAGAGACCGTTGATGGCCTTGCTCTCCAGGGAGGACTTCAGCCCCCGGGGATCGTAGTAGTCGTACTCGATGGCGTAGCCGGGGCGCAGGATGTGGCAGTTCTCCATGCCGCGGATGGAACGCACGATCTGCAGCTGCACGTCGAAGGGCAGGCTGGTGGAAATGCCGTTGGGGTAGATCTCGTGGGTATCCAGGCCCTCCGGCTCAAGGAAGACGTGGTGGCTGTCCTTGTCGGCGAAGCGGTGGATCTTGTCCTCGATGGAAGGACAGTAGCGGGGACCGACGCCCTCGATCACCCCGGTGTACATGGGGGAGCGGTCCAGGTTGGCGCGGATGATGTCGTGGGTGCGGCTGTTGGTGTCGGTGATCCAGCAGGGCAGCTGCTTCGGGTGCTGGGCCGCGTTGCCGAGGAAGGAGAACACCGGCAGGGGATCATCCGAGTACTGGGGCTCCATCACCGAGAAGTCGATGCTCTTGCCGTCCAGGCGCGGCGGCGTGCCGGTCTTCAGGCGCCCCTGGGGCAGGGCCAGTTCCTTCAGGCGGGCCGCCAGGGAGACGCTGGGAGGGTCGCCCATGCGGCCCCCGGTGTAGTTCTGCAGGCCGACGTGGATCAGGCCGTTCAAGAAGGTGCCGGCGGTCAGCACCACCGCCCGGGCTTCGAAGCGCACCCCCAGCTGGGTCACGGCCCCCACCACCCGGTCGCCTTCGACGATCAGGTCGTCGCAGGCCTGGGCGAAGAGGGTCAGGTTGGGCTGGTTCTCCAGGCGGGTGCGGATGGCCTGCTTGTACAGCACCCGGTCGGCCTGGGCGCGGGTGGCGCGCACCGCCGGGCCCTTGGAGGCGTTGAGGATGCGGAACTGGATGCCGCCCTCGTCGGTGGCCGCCGCCATGGCGCCGCCCAGGGCATCCACCTCCTTCACCAGGTGGCCCTTGCCGATGCCGCCGATGGAGGGATTGCAGCTCATGGCCCCCAGGGTTTCCAGGTTGTGGGTCAGGAGCAGGGTGCGCGCTCCGGCCCGGGCCGCCGCCAGGGCAGCCTCGGTGCCGGCGTGACCGCCGCCGACGACAATGACATCGAACCGGGTGGGAAACAGCATGGGGACTCGTTTACGCAAAAGGCCCGCAGGCAAATCCCACGGGCACTCGGGTAGGGCAAAGGGGCTCGAATGATACGCCAGTTCCATGAAACTTAACAGTTTTCGCCCGAACCGGCGGAGCCCGCCGGCACGTTTCCGGCATTGCTTCGGCAGCCTGCCGGCACGGCTCCCGGAGCGCCACCGGCAGACTGGCCCGGGGCCTTGTCAGGAATTCCCTTGCCGCGGAGTCGGGAATTGACGTAACTTCCGCCAAAATCAATGCCAAGCGCAACCATGGACGCCAACGAACTCGCCGCCCAACAACTCTACAAACTCCAGGGCGAACTGAAGAACAAGAAGGTGCTGGTGGTGGACCGCCACCCGGACGCCCGCAACGCCATGCGCATGATGCTGTCCACCATCGGCATCACCAGCGTCCAGGGGGTCGGCTCGGCCACCGAGGTGCTGCGCCTGGTGAAGAGCAGCAGCTACGACATCATCCTCTCCGACTACCAGCTGGAGGACGGCCGCGACGGCCAGCAGCTGCTGGAGGAGCTGCGCTACAAGCGCCTCATTTCCCTGTCCACCCTGTTCATGGTGGTGACCGGGGAGCGGGCCTACAAGAACGTGGTGTCGGTGGCCGAGCTGGCGCCGGACGACTACCTGATCAAGCCCTTCACCGGCGAGCAGCTTCAGCAGCGCCTGGCCCGGGCCCTGTACAAGAAGTTCGTCTTCCACCAGGCCTACCGCAACGTCGAGCGCAGCCGCTACGAGGACGCCGTCACCGCCTGCGACGACATCATCCAGCAATACCCCCAGTACCAGCACGACGCCCGCCACCTGCAGGCCGACCTGCTCAACAGCCTGGGCCGTTTTGTCGAGGCGGAGGCCGCCTACCGCCAGATGCTGGAACAGAAGGACCTGGCCTGGGCCCGCATGGGCGTGGCCGTGGCGGTGCACGGCCAGGGGCGGGTGGACGAGGCCGTGACCCAGCTCGAGGCCCTGGTGCAGGATTTCCCCGAATACCTGGCCGCCTTCGACTTCCTGGCCAGGCTGCGGGAGGAAAAGGGCGACTCCACCGGTGCCCAGCAGGCCCTGCAGGCCGCCGCCGCCATTTCCCCCAACAACACCATGCGCCAGCGGGCGGTGGGCGACATGGCGGTGCGCAACAACGACCTGGAAGCGGCCGAGCGGGCCTACAACACGGTGCTCAGCCGGGCCCGGGGCTCTTCCCTGCGCAGCATCGACGACTACGCCAACCTGTCCCGGGTCATGCTGGAGAAGGGCAATGTGGCCGGCGCCAAGCTGGTGGCCCAGGACCTGCGCCGGGACTGGCGCGGCGACAAGCAGGGGGAGCTGGCCTCCCTGGTCATCGACAGCCTGGTGCAGACCAAGGAAGGGGCGCCGGACAAGGCGGCCCGCAGCATTGCCGCCGCCATGGAGCTGCACAAGGTCCTGGTGGCCGAGGGCAAGATGGAGGAGAAGCGCCCCCTGTCGCAGAAGGTGGCGGTGGACCTGGCCCACGCCTGCATGGCCAACGGCAAGGAGGCGGACGCCCAGAGCCTGCTGCGCCAGGTGGCGGCGGAGAACAACGAGGACCGGGGCGTGCTGGCCCACATCCAGGGCGTCTTCGAGAAGACCGGCAACGCCGAGGCGGGCAAGGCCCTGCTCGAGGACGTCTCCCGGGAGATCATCCAGATCAACAACCAGGGCGTGCTGGCCGCCCGCAGCGGCGATTTCGACGGCTCGGTGCAGCTGCTGATCGAGGCGGCGGAACGGGTGCCCAACCTGCAGTTCCTGGTCAATGCGGCCAAGTCCATCTACACCCTGATGGACCAGAAGGGCTGGCAGCCGGAACTGGCGGAGCGGGCCCACCGCTATCTGGAAAAGGCCCGCAGCCGCTCCCCGGACGACCCCCGCGTCATATCCGGGCGCGACATGTACCAGCGGGTGGCCCGCAAATACGGGGTTCAGGTCGATACGGACAGCTGATCCGGCGTCGCCGGCCCGGCCCGGCGCCGTACGGGACGACTTGGGGAAAACCCGCTCAGGCCCCTGATCCCAGGGGCTTTTTGGTATCATTTGCGGCTTTTCTCAACCCCGGAAGGACCCACGATGTCCCGCAAAACCCTGATCGCCGCCCTGCTTCCCCTGGCCACCGGTTTGGCCGCCGTTCCTGCCTGGGCCGACATCAATGTGGGCGTCTCCCTGGCCGCCACCGGCCCCGCCGCCTCCCTCGGCATTCCGGAAAAGAACTCCATCGCCCTGCTGCCCACCACCGTGGCCGGCCAGAAGGTGAACTACATCGTCCTCGACGACGCCACCGACTCCACCACCGCGGTGAAGAACATCAAGAAGCTGATCAGCGAAAACAAGGTGGACCTGGTCATCGGCTCCTCCACCACGCCCAGCTCCCTGGCCATGATGGACGTGGCCGTGGAAAACGAGACCCCCATGATCTCCATGGCCGGCTCCGCCATCGTCGTCGAGCCCATGGACGCCAAGCGCCACTGGGTCTTCAAGTCCGCCCAGAACGACGCCCACATGGCCACCGCCATCGTCGAGCACATGACCAACAACAATGTGCACAGCGTCGCCTTCATCGGCTTCGCCGACGCCTACGGCCAGGGCTGGTTCAAGGAATTCGCCAAGATCGCCGAGGCCCGCAAGATCAAGATCGTGGCCAACGAAAGCTACCAGCGCAACGACACCTCGGTCACCGGCCAGACCCTGAAGATTCTCGCCGCCAAGCCCGATGCCGTGCTGGTGGGCGCCGCCGGCACCCCGGCCGTGCTGCCGCAGAAGACCCTGAAGGAGAAGGGCTACAAGGGCGCCATCTACCAGACCCACGGCGTCGCCAATGCGGACTTCCTGCGGGTCGGCGGCAAGGACGTGGAAGGCGCCCTGCTGCCCGTGGGCCCCATGATGGTGGCCGAGCAGCTGCCCAACGACAACCCGGTGAAGAAGTCCGCCCTGGAATACGTGAAGAAGTACGAGGGCGTGCACGGCAAGGGCAGCATCAGCTCCTTCGGCGGCCATGCCTGGGATGCGGGCGTGCTGCTGAGCAACGCCATTCCCGCCGCCCTGAAGAAGGCCCAGCCCGGCACCAAGGAGTTCCGCAAGGCCCTGCGCGACGCCATCGAAGGCAGCAAGAACCTGCCCGCCGCCCACGGCATCTTCAACATGACGCCCCAGGATCACCAGGGCTTCGACCAGCGCGCCCGGGTCATGGTGAAGGTCGAGAACGGCACCTGGAAGCTGATCAAGTAAACCGCTGAACGCCTAACCGTATTACCCAGCCAAACGCCGGCCCCGGGCTTCCCCCGGGGCCGCGGCGTTGAAAGCACTCATGGATCTGCAAATTCTTCTGCTCCTGGGCCAGGACGGCCTCACCAACGGCGCCATCTACGCCCTGCTGGCCCTGGCCCTGGTACTGGTGTTCGCCGTCACCCGGGTGATCTTTCTGCCCCAGGGCGAATTCGTCGCCTACGGCGCCCTCACCCTGGCCGCCATCCAGGCCGGCAAGCTGCCGGGCACGGTATGGCTGGCCGTCATCCTCGGCATCGCCGTGGTCCTGATCGACGGCGGCCTGGCCCTCAAGAGCGGCAACCTGAAGCGCCTGCCCCGCATCGTCCTCGGCAACCTGGGCCTGCCCCTGGTGCTGCTGGGCCTGATCTCCGGCCTGGAGGCGGAGGCCCTGGCGGCCCTCGCCCTGCCCCTGCAGATCCTGCTCACCCTGGGCATCGTCGTGCCCCTGGGCCCCCTGCTCTACCGCCTGGTGTTCCAGCCCATCGCCGAGGCCTCCTCCCTGGTACTGCTGATCGTCGCCGTGGCCCTGCACATGACCCTGATCGGCCTGGGCCTGGTCTTCTTCGGTGCCGAAGGCTTCCGCACCCAGCCCTTCTCCGACGGCGCCCTGGAAATCGGCCCCCTGCTGCTGCAGCACCAGACCCTGTGGATCCTGTTCGCCTCCGCCGCCCTCATCGCCGTGCTCTACGTGCTGTTCGAGCGCACGGTGTACGGCAAGGCCCTGCGCGCCACCGCCCTCAACCGCACCGGCGCCCGCCTCATGGGCATCTCCACCACCATGGCCGGCAAGCTGTCCCTGGGCCTGGCCGCCTTCATCGGCGCCCTCTCCGGCGTGCTGGTCTCGCCCATGACCACCCTCTACTACGACTCGGGCTTCCTCATTGGCCTGAAGGGCTTTGTCGGCGCCATCATCGGCGGCCTCGCCTCCTACCCCGTGGCCGCCCTCGGCGCCGTGCTGGTGGGCCTGCTGGAGTCCTACTCCTCCTTCTACGCCAGCGCCTTCAAGGAAGTGATCGTGTTCACCCTCATCATCCCGGTGCTGGTGTGGCGCTCCCTCACCTCCCACCATGTCGAGGAGGAGGAGGAATGATGTCCGCCAAGCTCTCCCCGGCCCGGGCCATCCTGGCCGCCTTCCTGCTCTTCCTCGCCACCGGCCCCCTGTGGCTGCCGGAGTTCCACGTCACCCTGCTCAACTACATCGGCCTCTACGGCCTGGTGGCCCTGGGCCTGGTGCTGCTCACCGGCGTCGGCGGCCTCACCTCCTTCGGCCAGGCCGCCTTCGTCGGCCTCGGCGCCTACACCACGGCCTACCTGACCACGGCCTACGGCGTCTCTCCCTGGCTGACCCTGCTGGCCGGCCTGGGCCTGACCCTGGCCTTCGCCCTCTGCCTGGGTTTCATCACCCTGCGCCTGTCGGGCCACTTCCTGCCCCTGGGCACCATCGCCTGGGGCATCAGCCTCTACTTCCTCTTCGGCAACCTGGAATGGCTGGGGGGCCACACCGGCATGACTGGCATCCCGGCGGTGTCCCTGTTCGGCCTGGAACTGAAGGACAGCCGCAGCTTCTTCTACCTGATCTGGGTGGTGCTGCTGGGGGCCATGCTGGCCACCCGCAACCTGCTGGATTCCCGGGAAGGCCGGGCCATCCGTGCCCTCAAGGGCGGCACCGTCATGGCCGAGGCCATGGGCGTGAACACGGCCCGCTCCAAGATCGTCATCTTCACCGTGGCGGCGCTCTATGCCTGCGTCTCCGGCTGGCTCTACGCCCACCTGCAGCGCTTCGTGAATCCCACCCCGTTCTCCATCAACCAGGGGGTGGAATTCCTCTTCATGGCGGTGATCGGCGGTGTCGCCCACGTCTGGGGCGCCGTGGTCGGCGCCGGCCTCATCACCGTGCTCAAGCAGTGGCTGCAGGACCTGCTGCCGGAACTGCTGGGCCAGAGCGGCAACTTCGAGGTGATCGTCTTCGGCTTGATGATGATCTTCGTCCTGCACCGGGCCCGCAACGGCCTGTGGCCGGCCATCGCCCGCCTGGTGCCGGCGCCGAAGCAGGAGCGCCACGCCGTGGCCGCGGCCGAGCCCCTGCCGCGGCGCCAGATGCCCGCCGCCGGCACCGTGCTGCTGCAGGCCGAAGGCGTCACCAAGCGCTTCGGCGGCCTGGTGGCGAACAAGGACATGGCCCTGACGGTGCAGGCCGGCGAGGTGATGGCCCTGATCGGACCCAACGGCGCCGGCAAGAGCACCATGTTCAACTGTATTTCCGGCGTCAATCCGCCCAGCGAAGGCCGCATCAGCTTCCTCGGCCAGCCGGTGGCCGGCCTGGAGGCCCGGGACATCGCCCGCCTCGGCCTCTCCCGCACCTTCCAGCACGTGCGCCTGCTCTCGGGCATGACGGTGCTGGAGAATGTGGCCATCGGCGCCCACCTGCGGGGCCGCCACAACTACCTGGCCGCCGGCCTGCGCCTGGAGCGGGCCGAAGAGGCCCGCCTGCTGGCCGAGGCGGCCCGCCAGATCGAGCGCGTGGGCCTGGCCGAACACATGTTCGACGCCGCCGGCAGCCTGGCCCTGGGCAAGCAGCGCATCATCGAAATCGCCCGGGCCCTGGCCGCCGACCCCTGCCTGCTGCTGCTGGACGAGCCCGCCGCCGGCCTGCGCTACCTGGAAAAGCAGGCCCTGGCCGAGCTGCTGCGCAAGCTGCGCGGCGAAGGCATGGGCATCCTGCTGGTGGAGCACGACATGGACTTCGTCATGGGCCTGGCCGACCGGGTGGTGGTCATGGAATTCGGCGAAAAGCTGGCCGAGGGCCTGCCGGAGGAAATCCAGAAAAACCCGGCGGTGCTGGAAGCCTACCTTGGGGGAGTGGAATGATGAACGCCGCGCACGAACCCAAGCCCGTGCTGGAAGTGAGCGACCTGTGCGTCGCCTACGGCAAGGTGGAAGCCCTGCACAAGGTCAGCCTGCGCATCCGCGAGGGCGAGATCGTCACCGTCATCGGCCCCAACGGCGCCGGCAAGACCACCCTGCTCTCCGCCCTGATGGGCCTCTTGCCCTACCGGGGCGAGGTGGCCTACGTCAGCCACAATCTCGATGCCCATGTGGAAGTGGAAGAGCGGGTCGGCCAGGGCCTGACCCTGGTGCCGGAAAAGCGGGAACTGTTCGCCGAGATGAGCGTGGAGGACAACCTGCTGCTGGGCGCCTTCCACCGCTACCGCAGCGGCCTGCGGGACCACGCCCAGACCATGGAGGAGGTATTCGCCCTCTTCCCCCGCCTCAAGGAGCGGCGCACCCAGGCCGCCGGCACCCTGTCCGGCGGCGAGCGCCAGATGCTGGCCATGGGCCGGGCCCTGATGGCCAAGCCGAAACTGCTGATGCTGGACGAGCCTTCCCTGGGCCTCGCCCCCCTCATCATCAAGGAAATCTTCCGCATCGTCGCCGAGCTGAAGCAGACCGGCGTCTCCATCCTGCTGGTGGAACAGAACGCCCGGGCCGCCCTGCAGGTGGCCGACTACGGTTACGTGCTGGAAACCGGCGAGGTCTCCCTGGAAGGCCCCAGCCACGAACTGGCCGACGATCCCCGGGTGATCGAAACCTACCTGGGCCTGGGCGGGAACAAGACCGCCTGAGGCATCGGTCTGGAAGGCAATAGGGACGGCCGTTTCCGCCATCCCTACCCCGCCAGCCGCATCCCGCCTGCCTCCTGGCGAGGGTACATGAAAAAGGCCCGGTGCCGCCCCTCGGCGGCCCGGGCCTTTTCTCTTGCCGGGGGCGGACCTAGGGCTGCAGCTTCCAGGCGCCGTTGTCGATCCTGACCATGACCCGGGCCCGCTGGTCGAAGCCCAGATGGTCCGTCGGCCCCATGTTGTACACCCCATGGCAGCCCACCACGTCCCGGGTGTTTTCCAGGGCCTCGCGCAGGGCCTTGCGGAATTCCGGACTGCCCGGCTGGGCCTTCTTCAGGGCCAGGGGCACGGCGTGCTGCAGCAGCAGGCCCGCATCCCAGACGTGGGCGCCGAAAGTGGAGACGCTGCCCTTGCCGTGCACCGCCTCGTAGCGCCCCACATAGTCCAGGGCCACCTTGCGGATCGGGTTGTCCGCCGGCAACTGGGCCGCCACCAGCACCGGCCCCGCCGGCAGCAAAGTCCCTTCCACCTCCTTGCCGCCGACCCGCAGGAAGTCGCTGTTGGCGACGCCGTGGGTCTGGTAGATCAGGCCCTTGTAACCCCGCTCCCGCAGGGTCTTCTGGGGCAGGGCCGCGGGCGTGCCGGCGCCGCCGATGAGCACCGCGTCCGGCCTGGCCGCCAGCACCTTCAGCACCTGGCCGGTGACCGAGGTGTCGCTGCGGCTGAAACGCTCGTTGGCCACCAGCCGCAGCTTGCGCGCCTCGGCGATCTTGGCGAACTCGTTGAACCAGCCCTCGCCGTAGGCGTCGGCAAAGCCGATGTAGGCGACGCTGCGCACCTGCTGGCTGGTCATGCTTTCCACCAGGGCGGTGGCCATGTGGGCATCGTTCTGGGCCAGCTTGAAGACCCAGCGCCGCTTCTCGTCCATGGGCTCGACGATGCGGCTGGAGGCGGCCAGGGCCAGCATGGGCGTCTCGCCCTCCGCCACCGCGTCGATCATGGCCAGGGAATTGGGGCTGGTGGTGGAACCGACGATGACGTCCACCCGGTGCTCGGCGATCAGCTTGCGCGCATTCTTCACCGCCGCCGTGGTGTCCGAGGCATCGTCGAGGACGATGTAATTGACCTTGTGCCCGCCGATGCTGGCCGGCAGCAGGGCCACGCTGTTCTTCTCGGGAATGCCCAGGGACGCCGCCGGGCCGGTGGCCGAGACGCTGATGCCGACGTTGAGGTCGGCCCGGGCGGGTGCTGCGAACAACAGGGACAGGCCGAGCAGCGATGCGCCCAACCTGGCCCCGGGAATACTCCAGCTTCCTTGCATGGTGCGTTCTCCCTGTGATGTTGTCCTGCGACTACTTGACCAGCTTCCAGGCTCCGTCCTGAATGGTGACCATGACCCGGGCCCGCTGGTCCAGCCCCAGGTGGTCCTGGGCGCTCATGTTGTACACCCCGTGGGCGCCGGCCACGTTGCGGCTCGCCTCCAGGGCGTCGCGCAGGGCCTTGCGGAATTCCCGGCTGCCCGGCTGGGCCTTCTTCAGGGCCGCCGGCACGGCCTGGGCCAGCAGCAGGCCCGCATCCCAGGCATAGCCGCCGAAGGCGGTGACGCTGCCCTTGCCGTGCACCACCTCGTACTTGCCCACGTACTCCACCGCCGACTTCTTCACCGGGTTGTCGTTGGGCAGCTGGGCCGCCACCAGCACCGGGCCGCTGGGCAGCAGGGTGCCCTCCACCTCCTTGCCGCCGACCCGCAGGAAGTCATTGTTGGCGACGCCGTGGGTCTGGTAGATCGGCCCCTTGTAGCCCCGCTCCCGCAGGGCCTTCTGGGGCAGGGCCGCCGGGGTGCCGGCGGCGCCGATGAGGATGGCGTCGGGCTTGGCGGCGAGCAGCTTCAGCACCTGGCCGGTGACCGAGGTGTCGGCCCGGTTGAAGCGCTCATTGCCCACCAGGGCCAGCTTGCGCACCTCCGCCACCTTGGCGAACTCGCCGTACCAGCCTTCGCCGTAGGCGTCGGCAAAGCCGATGTAGGCCACCGTCTTCACGTTGTTGCTGGTCATGTGCTCGACGATGGCGGTGGACATCTGGGCGTCGTTCTGGGGCGTCTTGAACACCCACTTGCGCTTCTCGTCCATGGGCTCGACGATGCGGGCCGAGGCGGCCATGGCGATCATGGGCGTCTCCGCTTCGGCCACGGTGTCGATCATGGCCAGGGAGTTGGGCGTGGTGGTGGAGCCGATGATGAGATCCACCTTGTGCTCACCGATCAGCTTCTTGGCGTTTTTCACCGCCGCCGTGGTGTCCGAGGCGTCGTCGAGGACGATGTAATTGACCTTCTGCCCGCCGATGCTGGCCGGCAGCAGGGCCACGGTATTTTTCTCGGGAATGCCCAGGGATGCCGCCGGACCGGTGGCGGAGAGGGTAATGCCGACATTGAGGTCGGCCAGGGCGGGACGGGATAGGGAAATACAGGCGAGCGGCAGCAATGCCGCCACCAGGGCGTTCAGTTTCATGACTCCTCCACTGCGTTTTTTATATTAGTGCCGCCGGGACGGCGGGGGCTCACACCCAGCGGAGGATCATACCCGGCCCCCTCCCCCCAGGGGAAGAGCGGGCGCCGGAGGAGGATGGTGCCGGCCCGGGGCGCCGGTGGGGGCCCGGAAAGGGCGTCCCGCGGCGGCCCCGCCCGGGATCAGCGGCCGAAGATGCCCTTCAGCAGCCCCCCGACACCGGCCGGAGCCGCCGACTCCACCGCCGCGTCACCGGCGGCCTGCTCCAGGCCCAGGGCCAGGCTGTCGTAGCCGGTCACCCGCACCACCGCGCTCCACACCAGGGGCTTCTTCTCCGCCGGCTTCTGCGGCGGATAGGCAAAGCCCTGGCTCGGCCCGTGGGCCACGGCGGAGACCATGGCCATCTCGGCCTTGGCGAAGATGCCTTCGGGCACCGTGCATTCGCGCTGGCTGCCCGGCAGCATGGGGCTCTTGTTGCGGGCCGCCAGCCACAGCACCACCTCCTTGTCGCCGTTGGCGGCCACGGCGTTGAGATCGTAGCCCCGCACCCGGGTGGAAGCGTCCCAGCTCAGGGAAACGGCGCTACGCAGGTTGGTATTGCCGGCCTTGAGGTTGATGGGCTCAAGGAAATCCATGGCCGCCCCCAGGGTGAAGCGGATGTCCGGCGTCAGGAAGCTGGCCTTGACCACGTGCTCGCCCACTGCCGAGGCGCCGTCGGGCAGGCCCTTGAAGTCCCGGTCACCGGCGGGCCAGTGCAGGGAGCGGGGCGGCAGGCCGTCCACCCCGGCGCCCGGGCCGCCCTTGCCCATGCTGCGGCCCTGGCGGGCCATGGCCATGACCTCGGGCGAGACCTTGCCCGCCATGGTGCGGAAATCCAGGATCTCGGGCTGGCCCTTGGCCACGGCCGGACCACAGCCCCAGTAGATGAGCACCCGGCCATCGGCCTCGCCATCGCTGCCGCCGCCCTGGCCGCCGCTGCGCCGCTCGCCCTTGAGGGGCAGCAGGGGGCCGATGCCCATGGTTTCGGGCACCTGGTGGCTGGCGCTGTAGTCGGGCGGCAGGTCGGCCGGGTTGGTCAGGCGCAGGTCCATGCTGCGACTGGTGCCGGGCTTGCTGCCGAACATCATGCCCATGACCCCGCCCATGCCGCCGGCCCCGAGGCCGGACAGGGTGCGCAGGTTCATTTCGTAGCTGACCGGGGCCGCGACCGCCGACAGGTGCGCCGCCCCCAGGGAAAGGACCAGGACGGCGGGGGAGAGGGAAGAAAGACGCGTGGCCACGGCAGCACCTCCGGCTGGGAATGGGAAAAACCCATTCTAGACCAGGAAAAATGCCACCGGGGTTAGCCCGGCGGGGCCTACTTGCCGATGCAGAAGCGGCCGAAGATTTCGCCGAGCAGGTCGTCGGCGGTGAACTCGCCGGTGATGTGGCAGAGGGCGTTCTGGGCCAGGCGCAGTTCCTCGGCGAAAAGCTCCAGGGCCGGCAGGCGCTGGCGCGACAGCTGCAGGTGCTCCTGGGCGGCAGCCAGGGCCCGCAGGTGGCGCTCCCGGGCGATGAAGACGTCTTCCGCCTCGTGCCAGCCGGCGATGCGCAGCAGCTCCCGACGCAGCAGGTCGAGGCCGGCGCCGCTCTTGGCGGAAAGGGAAATGGCCACGCAGCCCTCCCCTCCTTCCGGCTCCTCATGGCGCTCCGGCGCCCGGTCGGTGAGGTCGATCTTGTTGTAGACGGTGATGCGCGGCAGGTCCGGCGGCAGACGCCTGAGGATGGCCTCCTCCCCATGGGCGATGCCTTCCCGGGCATCGGCCAGCAGCACCAGCACATCGGCCTTCTCGATCTCGCGCCAGGTGCGCTCGATGCCCAGGCGCTCCACCTCGTCCTCCGTCTCCCGCAGGCCGGCGGTGTCGATGACGTGGAGCGGGATGCCCTCGATCTGCAGGTTGCCCCGCACCACGTCCCGGGTGGTGCCGGCGATGGGGGTGACGATGGCCAGCTCGTCGCCGGCCAGGCCGTTGAGCAGGCTGGACTTGCCCACGTTGGGCTGGCCGGCCAGCACCACGTGCAGGCCGTTCTGCAGCAGGCGGCCCTGGCGGGCCCGGTCGAACACCGCCTCCAGCCTGGCCGCCAGGCTGTCCAGGCGGCCGAAGGCGTTGGCCGCCTTGAGGAAGTCGATCTCCTCCTCGGGAAAGTCCAGGGTGGCCTCGGTCAGGGCCCGCAGTTCGATCAGCTCGTCGGTGAGGACGCGGATCTCCCGGGAGAACTCTCCCTGCAGGGAGCGCACGGCGCTGCGGGCGGCGGCCTGGGTGGTGGCGTCGATGAGGTCGGCCACGGCTTCGGCCTGGGCCAGGTCCAGCTTGCCGTTGAGGAAGGCGCGGCGGGTGAACTCGCCAGGCTCGGCGAGACGGGCGCCCAGGTCCAGGCAGCGGGCCAGCAGCATCTGCAGCACCACCGGGCCGCCGTGGCCCTGCAGTTCCAGGACGTCCTCGCCGGTGAAGGAGGACGGGTTGGGGAAGAAGAGCAGCAGGCCGCTGTCGATGACGCTGCCGTCGGCGGCGCGGAAATCGGCCAGGGTGGCGTGGCGCGGCCGGGGCAGCCTGCCCGTGAGCTGTTCGGCCAGGGGCAGCAGGCCGCTGCCGGAGATGCGCACGACCCCGACGCCGCCCCGGCCGGGAGCGGTGGCAATGGCGGCGATGGTGTCGGTGCGGGGCATCATGGCGGGGAGGATTCCGGAGCGTTAACGAAAAAAAGGCCGCCCTCAGGCGGCCTTTTCGCGGACATCAGGCCTTGGCGTCGTTGGCCGCCTTGCCGCCAGCCTCGATCATGCGGGTGATCTGCCACTGCTGGGCGATGGACAGCACGTTGTTCACCACCCAGTACAGCACCAGGCCGGCCGGGAAGAAGAAGAACATGAAGCCGAAGACGAAGGGCATCATCATCATGACCTTGGCCTGGATGGGGTCCGGCGGGGTCGGGTTGAGACGGGTCTGGATCACCATGGTGGCGATCATGATCACCGGCAGGATGTAGAACGGGTCCTGGGCGGAGAGGTCGTGAATCCAGCCGACCCACGGCGCGTTGCGCATTTCCACGGCGCCCAGCAGCACCCAGTAGAGGGCGATGAACACGGGAATCTGGATCAGGATGGGCAGACAGCCGCCGAGGGGATTGATCTTTTCCTTGCGGTACAGATCCATCATCTCCTGGTTCATGCGCTGGCGGTCGTCGGCGAAGTGCTCCTTGATGTGCTGCAGGCGCGGCGTCACCTGGCGCATCTTGGCCATGGACTTGTAGGAGGCGGCGGAGAGGGGGAAGAAGATCAGCTTCAGGGCGATGGTCAGGACCACGATGGCCCAGCCCCAGTTGCCCACCAGCTTGTGAATCCACTCCAGGGCCCAGAAGATGGGCGCGGCGATGACGGTCAGCCAGCCGTAGTCCACCACCAGGTCCAGGCCTTCGGCGACCTGCTTGAGCTGGGACTGGATCTGGGGACCGGCGAAGAGGGGCACGCTGACGCTGCCCTGGGCACCGGCTTCCACCTGGGCCACGGGCACGATGACGCCGGCGGAATAGACGCCGGGCTTGCCGTCGGCCGGAGCTTCCACCTTGCGCACGAAGAATTCGCGGGGCGACTTGCCCTGGGGCACGAAGGCGGAAACGAAGTAGTGCTGCACCATGGCCACCCAGCCGTTGTCGGCGTTCTGGGGCACCTTGGCCTTGCCCTTCTCGATGTCGGAGAAGGCCAGCTTGTGGAACTTGTCCTGCTCGGTATACAGGGCCGGGCCGGTATAAACGCTGACCATGGAGGACTCGCCGGCCGGCGCCTTGTCGTCCCGGGCCAGCTGGAAGTAGGCATGGGGGGCGATGGCCTTGGCGCTGCCATTGTGGATTTCATAACCCACGTCCACCAGGAAGGAGCCCTTGCGGAAGGTATAGACCTTGGTCACCTTAACGCCGTCGGTCACGGCTTCCAGGCGCACCTGCAGTTCCTTGCTGTCGCCCATCTCGCGGGGGCCGGGCAGCACCTTGAACATGGTCTTGTGGGTCGGCAGGCCGTCACCGATCAGGCCGCTCTGGGCGCTGTAGCGGTGGTCCTCGCCGAACAGCTGGAAGGGCTTGCTCTCGTCGGTGGCCGACTTGTAGCCGGGCAGTTCGAGACGCACCAGATCGCCGCCCTGGGTGGAGATGTCGGCCACCATCAGGTCGGTGGTGATGGTGACGGTCTCGGCCTTGACCGGCGCCGGCGCGGCGACGGCTGCGGCAACGGCGGCAGCGCCGGACTGCAGCGTGGCGGAGGGAGCGGGTGCGGCCCCGGCCTGGGTGGCAGCGGCGGTGGCCGGCACATCCTTGGGCTGGTTATGTTTCACCCAGGCGTCCCACAACATGATGATGGAGACGGCGAAGATCAGGAACAGGAACAGGCGACGGTTATCCATGCACAGCCTATCGATTGCAGGTTTTGGAATTCATGGCGCGGCGTGGCGCAGCCACTTAGGGCACCGGATCGTAACCGCCGGGATGGAAGGGATGGCAGCGCAGCAGCCGCCGCGAGCCCAACCACAGCCCCTTGATCACGCCGTGCTTCTTCAGAGCCTCGGCAGTATAGTCGGAACAGCTCGGTTCGAAACGACAATTACGACCCAGCATGGGGCTGATGGCGTATTTGTAGACGCGCAACAGCAGCAGGAACGGCATGATGCTGAGGGCTCTGAGTCGTTTCATTACCGAGGCTCCGGTGCTGCCGGGTTTGCGGCGGGCGGCGGGTTTCCGGCATCCCGGGGCTCCGCCAGGCGACGGCTGAGGCGCCGCAACAGGCCGGCGATCTCGGCCGCCATTTCCGCCTTGCTCGGCCGCGGCTTGGCCTTATCCAGGGAAACCCCCAGACGCAGGATCAAATCCACCGCCGGGAAATCCTGCCGCTGCAGGCGGAAGGCTTCCCGGGCCAGGCGCTTCACCCGGTTGCGGCCGACGGAGGCACGGCACAGCTTCTTGCCGACCACCAGGCCCAGGCGGGCGCCCTGTCGGGCCTCCTCCGGACTGCAAAGACGCCAGTGCAGGAGGAAGTAAGGGCCTTTTATGGCCCTCCGAAAACCAAAAACGGATGAAAACTCATCCGTTTTGGTCAAGCGGTAGCGCTTGGGGAAGGGAAAGCGCTGGGGGGCCTGGAGTCGAGACTCGTCAGACACCGGCGTCACCTCCCCGGAGCTACCGGGCAGGTCAGGTCCGATCAAACGGCCAGACGCTTGCGGCCCTTGGCGCGGCGGGCGCGGATGACGGCGCGGCCACCCTTGGTCTTCATGCGGACCAGGAAGCCGTGGGTACGCTTGCGACGGACGACGGAGGGTTGGTAAGTGCGCTTCATGTCTTAAGTCCTTGATGCTTGGGGAAAGATAAACGCGCAATTAGAATGGGTTAACCCCCGGGCTGTCAAGAACAAAACGATTGGCCGCCCCGGGAAAATTCGCCCCGGCCTGTGGATAACTTTTCCCAGACAGGCTAAAATGCGCCTTCGCTCTGGCCGGCAGCGCCATTGTAAAAATGCAACAAGCCCGCTGCCGCCTTTTCCGGAGCACGCGATTCCCGGCGGCGCGGCCCTGGCCTGTGCCCCGTTCCCAGCCTATTGAAGCGTAGGCTTTTTTATTTTCCGGGTCGGGCCCTGCGGGGCCCCATCCTGCCGGCCCGGGGGCTGCGGCCTCCGAACCGGACTTGTCCCCGGCTGACGGGGCGCCCCCGGCGTCCGGTTTCCGAGTGGTTGAGGTAATGAGCGGTTTCTGGTCAATCTGTCTGAGCCAGTTCGAACAAGAACTGCCGCCCCAGCAATTCAACACCTGGATCAAGCCCCTGCGGCTGGAAGGCGAGGACAACCTCGCCGAAGGCCTGCGCCTGCTCGCGCCCAACGGCTTCATCCTGAAGTGGGTGAAGGAGCGCTACCTGTCCCGCATCGAGGAGCTGGCCCACAGCCACTTCTCCGCCCCTGTCGCCATCAGCCTGGGCATCGGCGGCGGCCGCACCGCCGTGGCTGTGGCCCGGCCCACGGCGCCGGCAGCCGCACCCGCCGAGATTCCCGCCGCCGCCCCCCGAACCATGGCCCCGGCACCTGCCGCCGCCCCGGCACCGGCTCCCGCCGCCCGCCGCAATAACGGCCCCCAGAGCAGCTACGAGAAGACCCGCCTGATTCCCGGCTTCACTTTCGACAACCTGGTGGTGGGCAAGGCCAACGACCTGGCCCGGGCTGCCGCCATGCAGGTAGCCCAGAATCCGGGCGTCTCCTACAACCCCCTGTTCATCTACGGCGGCGTCGGCCTGGGCAAGACCCACGTCATCCACGCCATCGGCAACGCCATCCTGCAGGCCGATCCGGACAAGGTGGTGCGCTACGTGCACGCCGAGGACTATTACTCGGATGTGGTGCGGGCCTACCAGCAGAAATCCTTCGACGTCTTCAAGCGCTATTACAAGTCCCTGGACGTGCTGCTGGTGGACGACGTGCAGTTCTTCAACGGCAAGAACCGCACCCAGGAAGAGTTCTTCTTCGTCTTCAACGCCCTCACCGAAGCCAAGAAGCAGATCATCATCACCTGCGACACCTACCCGAAAGACATCAACGGCCTCGACGACCGCCTGGTGACACGCTTCGACTGGGGCCTGACGGTGCAGATCGAGCCGCCCGAGACGGAAATGCGGGTGGCCATCCTGAAGAAGAAGGCCGAAGCCGAGGGCGTGGCCCTGGACGACGAGGTAGCCTTCTTCATCGCCAAGCACCTGCGTTCCAATGTGCGGGAGCTGGAAGGCGCCCTGAAGAAGGTGCTGGCCTATTCCCTCTTCCACGGCCGCGAGATCGCCCTGGACCTGGCCAAGGACGCCCTCAAGGACGTCATCGGTGCCTTCAACCGGCAGATCACGGTGGAGAACATCCAGAAGACCGTGGCCGAGTACTACAAGATCAAGGTGGCCGACCTCTATTCCAAGAAACGCACCCGGGCCATCGCCCGGCCGCGCCAGGTGGCCATGTGGCTGGCCAAGGACCTGACGCCCCACAGCTACCCCATGATCGGGGATGCCTTCGGCGGCCGGGACCACACCACGGTATTGCATGCGGTCCGCACCATCGACACCCTGCGGGCCAAGGACAACGAACTGAACCACGACCTGCACGTGCTGCTGCAGGTCCTGAAAGGCTGAAAAGCCTGCACTTATGTCGTGCCCCGGGTTTTTTCCCGGGATGAAATGTGGATAATCGAGGTTTCGCCGTGGGCAGCCCCGATTTTCCCAGGCTTCACCCGGTGACCCGCCCTTTTGCGCGGGCAGCCGGAGGCAACAGGTTTTCGCAACACAGGCTTCTGCAATAATCGGATCAACGCGAGTTATCCACAGAGTTGGCGCCGCTACTATCTTTTAAGGATTGATCTCTATGCTTCTAATCAAGACCCAACGCGACACGCTGCTTTCGCCGCTGCAATCGGTCTCCGGCATTGTGGAGAAGCGGCACACCCTGCCCATCCTGTCGAACGTGCTGCTGGAAAAGAAGGGCGACGCCCTGACCTTCCTGGCCACCGACATCGAAATCCAGATCACCACCAGCGCCGCCGCCGAAGGCGGTGAAGGCGACGGCGCCGTCACCGTCGGCGCCCGCAAGCTGCAGGACATCCTGCGCTCCCTGCCCGAAGGCACGGAAGTCAGCCTGGTGCTGGAAGAAAAGCGCCTGCTGGTGCGCGGCGGCAAGAGCCGCTTCACCCTGCAGACCCTGCCCGCCGACGACTTCCCCCGCATGGCCATCGGCAACGACGACGCCAAGCGCTTCTCCGTCACCCAGAAGCAGTTCCGCCAGCTCCTGGCCCAGACCCAGTACGCCATGGCCGCCCAGGACGTGCGCTACTACCTGAACGGCCTGCTGCTGCTGACCGAAGGCAAGGAACTGCGCGCCGTGGCCACCGACGGCCACCGCCTGGCCTTCGCCAGCATGGAGATCGAAGCCGAGCTGCCCCGCCAGGAACTGATCCTGCCGCGCAAGACCGTGCTCGAGCTGAACCGCCTGCTGGCCGATTCCGACGACGCCCTGGAAATCACCCTCTCCGCCAACCAGGTGCGTTTCGCCTTCGGCAACGTGGTGCTGGTGTCCAAGCTGATCGACGGCAAGTTCCCCGACTACGAGCGGGTCATCCCCGCCACCCTGAAGAACAGCCTGGAGCTGGGCCGCACCGCCCTGCTGCAGTCCATGGTCCGCGCCGCCATCCTGACCAACGAAAAGTTCCGCGGCGTGCGCCTGGTACTCCAGGGCAACAGCCTCAAGGTCATGGCCGCCAACGCCGAGCAGGAAGAAGCCCAGGAAGAGCTGGAAGTGGAATACGCCGGCGACTCCCTGGATGTGGGCTTCAACGTCGGCTACGTGCTCGACGTGCTGAACAACGTCAGCAGCGACACCGTCACCCTCAATTTCAACGACGCCAATTCCAGCGCCCTCATCACCGTGCCGGGCAACGACCGCTTCAAGTACGTCGTCATGCCCATGCGCATCTGATCGCCGCCGAACGCCGTGATCTAAGGTCCGCCGCCCGGCGGACCTTTTGCAGTTTTAAGTGGAACAGGAACAATGAGCGAAGAAAACCCGCAAATGAACACCCCGCAGGAAGGGGCCCCCGCCTACGGCGAATCCAGCATCCAGATCCTTGAAGGCCTGGAGGCCGTGCGCAAGCGCCCGGGGATGTACATTGGCGACACTTCCGACGGCACCGGCCTGCACCATCTGGTCTTCGAAGTGGTGGACAACTCCATCGACGAAGCCCTGGCCGGCCATTGCGACGACATCACCGTCACCATCCACGCCGACAACTCCATCTCCGTCACCGACAACGGCCGCGGCATTCCCACCGGCGTGAAGATGGACGACAAGCACGAGCCCAAGCGCTCCGCCGCCGAAATCGCCCTCACCGAACTGCACGCCGGCGGCAAGTTCAACCAGAACTCCTACAAGGTTTCCGGCGGTCTGCACGGCGTTGGCGTCTCCTGCGTGAACGCCCTCTCCAAGTGGCTGCGCCTGACCATCCGCCGCGACGGCAAGCGCCACTTCATCGAGTTTAACCGGGGCGTCCCGGTGGAACGCGTCATCGAAGTGCGCGACGGCTTCGAAGTCTCCCCCCTCAAGGTGCTGGGCGATACCGACAAGCGCGGCACCGAAGTGCACTTCCTGGCCGACGACGAAATCTTCGGCACCGTGGAGTTCCACTACGAAATCCTGGCCAAGCGCCTGCGCGAACTGTCCTTCCTCAACAACGGCGTCAGCATCCGCCTGGTGGACCAGCGCAACGGCAAGGAAGAGCTGTTCGCCTTTGCCGGCGGCGTGCAAAGCTTCGTCGAATACATCAACCGCACCAAGTCCGTCCTGCATCCCAGCATCTTCTACTCCGCCGGCGAAGCCAAGGTCGGCGACACCGGCGTCACCATCGGCGTCGAAGTGGCCATGCAGTGGAACGACTCCTACCAGGAGCAGGTGCTGTGCTTCACCAACAACATTCCCCAGTCTGACGGCGGCACCCACCTCACCGGCCTGCGGGCGGCCATGACCCGCATCATCAACAAGTACATCGAAGAGAACGAGATCGCCAAGAAGGCCAAGGTGGAAATCACCGGCGACGACATGCGCGAAGGCCTGGCCTGCGTTCTCTCGGTGAAGATGCCCGATCCCAAGTTCGCCTCCCAGACCAAGATGAAGCTGGTCTCTTCCGAAGCCCGTCCGGCGGTGGAAGAAGTGGTGGCGGCCAAGCTCACCGAATTCCTGCTGGAACGCCCGGTGGATGCCAAGACCATCTGCGGCAAGATCGTCGAAGCCGCCCGCGCCCGGGACGCGGCCCGCAAGGCCCGCGAAATGACCCGCCGCAAGGGCATCCTGGACGGCGTCGGCCTGCCCGGCAAACTGGCCGACTGCCAGGAGAAGGACCCCACCCAGTGCGAACTGTACCTGGTGGAGGGTGACTCCGCCGGCGGCTCCGCCAAGCAGGGCCGGGACCGCAAGTTCCAGGCGATCCTGCCCCTCAAGGGCAAGATCCTCAACGTGGAAAAGGCCCGCTTCGACAAGCTCATCTCCAGCCAGGAAATCGCCACCCTCATCACCGCCCTCGGCACCGGCATCGGCAAGGACGAATACAAGCCCGAGAAGCTGCGCTACCACCGCATCATCATCATGACCGATGCCGACGTGGACGGCGCCCACATCCGCACCCTGCTGCTCACCTTCTTCTACCGGCAGATGCCCGAGCTGGTGGAGCGCGGCCACATCTACATCGCCCAGCCGCCCCTCTACAAGGTCAAGCACGGCAAGACCGAGCGTTACCTGAAGGACGACCACGAGTACCAGCAGTTCCTGCTGCAGATGGCCATGGAAGGCACCGAGCTGCTGCCCCGGGCCGGCGCCGAGCCCATCAGCGGCGCAGCCCTCGAATCCCTGGCCCGGGAATACCTTCTGGCCGAGGCCGTCATCAACCGCCTCTCCAACCACATCAACCCGGAAGTGCTGCACGCCCTGGTGCACCACAACCTGGAGCTGAAGCTGGACGACGAAGCCGCCGCCAAGGCCAGCGCCGCCCTGCTGGCCAAGGTGTCCAGCGACGGCATCGACGTCTTCGCCCACTACAACGAAGCCCAGGAAAGCTGGCAGGTGCGCATGGAAAAGATGCACCACGGCAACCGCAAGGTCAGCAGCATCGACGAAGACTTCCTGCGCTCCGGCGACTACCTGCAGCTGCGCAAGACCGCCGAACTGCTCAACGGCCTCTTCGGCCCCGGCGGCCTGATCCAGCGCGGCGAAAAGAAGATGGCCGTCGCCGACTTCGCCAGCACCATGACCTGGCTGCTCAACGAAGTGGAAAAGGGCATCAGCAAGCAGCGCTACAAAGGTCTGGGCGAAATGAACCCCGAGCAGCTGTGGGAAACCACCATGGACCCCAACGTCCGCCGCCTGCTGCGGGTCGGCATCGACGACGCCATCGGCGCCGACGAAGTCTTCACCACCCTCATGGGCGAACTGGTGGAACCCCGCCGCAACTTCATCGAAAGCAACGCCCTGCGGGCGCAGAACATCGACGTGTGATGGTGCAGGATTCGGCTGAAGTCTAAATTTTCTTGGACTTCATAAAATGAAAATGCCACTCCCAGTGAGTGGCATTTTTTTGTCTGCTCATCGGCCGAAGCAGTTTTTCCACAAAGCCAATCGCAATGGCTGCTTTACACAAAGTTCATGACACACCCACAACAGATTTCTCGGTCTACGCTCACCGTCCTAACTTTTGAATTTCAGGCACATCAAATCTCACTCAAACGTGATGGCGACCATACCAATTCAACTAGCGCCGCAACGAGCTTTCGTCGTTGTAGCTGCTCACTCTTGGTGAAATTGCCAAAAGATTCGAAGGGTAGCTGATTAGCATCCGCAAACTGAAGGAACTGAGGTTGATGCTGGTATGCACCTACGTCCAGGCTTGCCGCATAAAAGTTCTGTTTGGCGTAGTGACACCGCTTCTGTTCGTAAGGCTTATCCTGCAGACTGCGATTCACATCGGCAGGCAGGAGCAACAACGACGCCACATGATCTCTCCACTCTCGGAATTCAGTTTCGCTCGCGAATAGCGATTTCACATCGTCGTAGTTGTCGGCCCAAATATGCTCGATATCAAATGGATTCTTGACGTCACGAACCACTAATTTATCGAATGATTGAGTACGTCCGGAACCCGCTTCTGTCGCCGCAGTGATGCGCGCCAGCAAGTGATAGATGTAGCGGCGGCTGAACTGATTTAATCCCAGGCCGTCGATCCCGCTTCGGTTCTTGCTCGGGCTACCCGAAAAGGTCACATCATCATCAGCCAGTTTTTTTGCGAGGATAGTCTGTAACTCGAGGAAAGGCTTACGACGAATATCGCGGCAAAGTAGCCACATAGCGTAGGAGACACTGGAGTATCCAACACGGATGTAATTAACTACTCGGCGCATCAACCAGATATCCAGATAAGTGGCTGTCACTGCAAGTTTTCGCCTTACTGTATCGTCATCATCCGATTCACACAGCGACGCCAAGAGCACGGTGCTCTGCCATGTAAAATCGTTGTGCGCGTTGTAGTAGATCGCCTCCAGCCCCGGAGTGAAGTGCTTACTGGCATCCAAAATTCGGCGGTAAGCCTTTGCAAAAAACGGGAAGCTTTCAACAATCATCGTCAGATTGGCGGCTGCATTACCTAACCCCAACTGCTCGCTGTGATCCCGTACCCAGCGGTGAAAAACCGTACCAATCAGCTCCCAATCTTTATCGGTAGAGCCTGCTTTCCGTTCGCGAATACTTTCGGCGTATTGCGCACGCAGCCATGCCTTGATGCAATTTGCGTCGCGCTCTGGCTCGTGCTCACCTCCCCAGGAGATCAACTCCAGCACGTTTTGCTTCCAGATTTGATTAGCCTTTGATCGAGGCTGCGCCTCCTCGATGGGCGCTAACAGATAGGCTTTAAGCATATCTACAGGGCTCAATGGCTTACCCCGGTCATTCATCGTCTCGAAAATCGCGTAGGCATAGCTATCGTTATCAGTAGCGATTTCGATCAAACCAACCCGCGTTAGTAGCCAATAGACAAAATGCGGCAGCGCTTCCTTTAACTCATCGAAAAGATCGTTGTCCTCGATGTCTTGATAGCGCGCATACATTGTTTGAATGGATTCATCCTTGCCATCAGGATTAAACGAATGCCCCTCAAACAACGCCTTGATGACCGGCAGACGTTCAGGAATGTCAAGGTTAAATCTCGGCTGCCCGAGGTTGTCGCTAAAGATCAAGGGCGCGACGGTTTGAACCACCGGCAAACCATTTTCTTGTGCTGCACGATAAAGACAGATCAGCAATAAGGTCAGCGAAGTCACTCGCTGCTGGCCATCAATTAGGTAGTTCTTGCCGTTGCGCTTGCTGACAATGATCGAACCAAGAAAATACTCGCCATAAGCACTGACCGCGGGCGTCTCATCCCCGTGCTTATAGTGGCTAAAAAACTTTGCCTGCAAATCCGATAGCAGTTCGTCGATATTCTCCTTTTCCCATTTGTACTCGCGCTGGTACTCATCAATGGAAAACGACTGACTTTGCAGCAATTGCTGCACGGTTCGGTAATGCGGCGTTATAGCACTCATACGAGACTATTCCTCCCAGTTATTGGCTTTTGACGGCCATCATTTCGCATTCGTCATACTGCGAAAAATGTAGACTTTAACCGAAGAGGGCCGGCTATCGTCGCCTACTCGCCGAGCAGTTCATCCGCCTGATGGCAGAGACTGGCCTTATCTGTAAGGGCAGCATTGGCTGAGAAGCAATCTTTCAAGCTGCACCAACGTGCCAGTATTTGAATCGAAGCAACTCACACAAAAGCACCCAATACCAGCTGCCTGTGAATGACCGCCCTGCCCGTCAATCCCCGTACGCCAATCCCGGCTTTCCCCAGGCTGTTACTTTCCCTAGACTCTGTCCATCTTTAGGCCTCTCCTCTTCTTCCAGGTCGAGGGCTTGAAAGTCACAAAAGGGAACCGATATTCCCACCCCGAAAGGCTGCCGCCCTGGTGGTCTTTTCCGGCGTTTTAGCGCGTCAGCGCTGCTTCGGCTCAACCCGCCCCGCTTTTTCAATACTTCTGCCGACAATGCCGCTGCGGCGCTGCACGGCCGGCCATCATGCCCATGCAATCAGTCATCAAGGGCGGAAGCACGGCGAGCCCGGCTTCCGACAAGCGTTATTTCATTACCGGCCTGCGGGCCGTGGCGGCGGTAATCATCGCCTGGCACCACTTCGCCCTGTATCCACCGCTGAAGGAATGGGCCGCCCCCCTGCTGGGCCACTTGCTGGACTGGCTGGCGGACCACGCCCGGGCCACCCAGGTGTTCTTCGTCGTGGGGGGCTATGTGATGGCCCTTAGCATGAGCGGGCGCGACTGGCGCCTGCCGGCCTTGGGGCGCTACGTGGTGCAGCGTTATTGCCGCCTGGGGCTGCCTTACCTGGCGGCCATGATCCTGGTGTGCCTGGCCTACGCCTATGGGCGGGAATGGCTGCCGGAGGAGATCACCGGGTCCCCCGTGAGCCTGCCCCAGGTGCTGGCCCACCTCTTCTTCCTCCAGGGCTTGCTGGGCTATGAGCAGCTGTCGGCGGGCTTCTGGTTCGTCTGCATCAACTTCCAGCTGGCCCTGGTGTACGCCGGCAGCCTGTGGCTGCGCGACAGTCTGGGCCGGGGCCGTATCAACATGCCCCTGCTGCTGGGCTGGCCGGCGGCGGCCTTTGCCCTCTTCCACTTCAATCTGGATGGGGCCCTGGACGGCTGGTGGCTGTATTTCTTCCCCTACTTCTTCATGGGCATCGTCATTCACCATGCCGTACGCCAGGCCCGTTCGCCCCTGCAGTTCTGGCTCTACGCCCTGCTGCTGCTGGCAGCCATGGGTTTTGAATGGCGCTGGCGTCTGCTCAGCGCCCTGCTGGTGGGCCTGCTGCTATGGCACGCGGAATGGCGCGGCTGGGGCGCCCGCTGGCCGCAACACAAGGCGGTACTGGAGCTGGGACGGATTTCCTACAGCCTGTTCCTGGTGCATTTCCCGGTGCTGGTGTTTGTCGGCGCCCTGTGGACCCGGCTGGAACTCTATTCGCCGGAGCAGGCGGCCCTGGGCCTGTTGCTGTCCTTTGTCTGCAGTGTGCTGCTGGCTCAGCTGTTCCACCGCTGGGTCGAACAGCCGGCGGCGGCCCTGGGGCGCCGCCTGACCCAGGGCTCCACTTCTCCGGCCGGCTATGTGCCTGCGTGGAAGGGGGCCTGATCGGAGGTGCTTCAGACTTGGGCGGGTTGCTTGCCGATCCGCCAGCAACGCCGTAATGAAAAACGCCCTGCATAGCCGGGCGTTTTATTTTTTTCAGGCAGCCTTACTTGAGTACCGCCAGGGCTGCGTCGTAATTCGGCTCGTTCTTGATCTCGCCGACCAGTTCGCTGTGCAGGACCTTGTTGTCGGCATCCAGCACCACCACGGCACGAGCGCAGAGACCCTTGAGGGGGCCGTTTTCCACCGCCACGCCGTAGTTCTGCAGGAATTCGGGATTGCGGAAGGTGGACACGGTGCGCACCGCTTCCAGACCTTCGGCGCCGCAAAAGCGGGCCTGGGCAAAAGGCAGGTCGGCGGAAATGCACAGGACCACGGTGTTGGCCAGGGAACCGGCCGCCTGGTTGAAGCGGCGCACGGAGGTGGCGCAGGTGGGCGTATCGATGCTGGGGAAAATGTTCAGCACTTTGCGCACCGGGCCCAGGCCGGCCAGGGTCACTTCGCCCAGGTCTTTGCCGGTCAGGGTGAAGGCGGGGCCGGTACTGCCGGCGGCAGGCAGTTGGCCGGCCACTCGAATGGGGTTGCCGCCCAGGGTAACGGTCTGGCTCATGGAATTTCCTCGCTGATGGATGGGGTTGAGGTTGTCAGAGTAGCAACGATGGCGGCGGTTCCCCAACACCTGTTAACAGCCTGTGCATAACTTGGGTATGGATCGGGTACCAGTTGTGCACAACTCCCTGTTTCGCTGGTTTGGCAAAAACCCTGCACAATTGCCTCACAGCGCTACACAGACGTTTTGCACAGGGATTTTTCTGGCTTAAGCAATTGTTGTATCGGGAGAAAAATTAGTTATCCACAGATTTGGGGCCAGGTTAACTGGTTTACGTCTTTGTATACATAAAAAACAGTGAACAACCCTTAGCTGGAGCTGAATAAAAAAAGCCCCCGGTGAAGGGGGCGGTAAAAGAGAAGAAAAGAGGCTTCAGTTCTGGGGAGGAGCGGATGCCGGTGCAGCCGGTGCGGGAGCGGGCCGGTCGCCGTGGCGTTTGCCCCGGCTCTCGACAAAGCGCTTCTTCATGTCGTCGCAGCGCTTGGGATCTTCCTTGCAGCGCTGTTCGAACTGTTCCCGGGCTTTGGCACGCATTTCTTCCCGCGCCTTGTCACAGGCGGCCGGGTCTTGTTTACACTTCTGCCGCATTTCCTCCCGTTTTGCCTTGAACTCTTCGCAGCGTTGGGGGTTATCCTTGCAGGAGGCGTCGTGGCGCTCCTTGAGCCGTTCGCAAGCCTTGGGGTTGGCGGCGCAGCGTTCCTGCATGGCGGGGCCCTTGGGGGCCGGCTGGGGGGCTTCCTGGGCCTGTACCGCAAAAGCGAAGCCGGCAAGGGCGAGGAAGGCGAGAACATGGCGTCCTGACATGATGTTTCTCCTGGGTTCGGGGTTCATTGAATCGACGGGCCCAGTATAGGAAGGCCAGGGCGTCCCAGGTGTTTCACCCCGGCAAGGGGTTGTAAAAGTGTGTAAGCGGTCGCCGCGGCGGCCGGATTAGGAGAGAGCGTCACCATGCAACTGGAAAAACTGCTGCACAGCCAGGGATTCGGCACCCGCAAGGAATGCCGGGCCCTGGTGCGTAACGGCTGGCTGGAAATCGGCGGGGTGGTGGTGGAAGACCCCTTCCTGGAAGTGGATCCCGAGGGTTTTGAATTCACCGTGGACGACCAGCCCTGGCGTTACCGGGAAAAGGCTTACCTGATGATCCACAAGCCGGGGGACTACGAGTGCTCCCACAAGCCCAAGCACCACCGCAGCATCTTCACCCTGCTGCCGGAGGAGCTGGTGAACCGGGACGTGCAATGCGTCGGCCGCCTTGATGAGGACACCACGGGCCTGCTGCTGATGACCGACGACGGCCAGTTCATCCACCAGATGAGTTCGCCCAAGCGCAAGGTGCCCAAGGTTTATGAGATTACGGCCAAGCATTCCATCGACCAGGCCCAGATCGATCAGCTGCTGGCCGGGGTTCTCCTTCATGGCGAGTACGAGCCGGTGGTTGCGGATAGCTGCGAGCTCGTCAGCGACACCGTACTGCGGTTGACCATCACCCAGGGTAAGTACCACCAGGTAAAGCGCATGCTGGGCGCTGTAGGCAACCGGGTGGAGGGTTTGAAGCGGGTGAGGATCGGCGCTTTGGACCTGCCCGCGGATCTGGCACCGGGCGAGTGGCGCTGGCTGGAAGCCGAGGATCTGGAAAAGCTGAAGCCGGCCTGAGTACAAAAGCCTCGCCAACGCGGGGCTTTTTCTTTGGTGCCGGGGAATCAAGGAATGACGGCAATTTTCAGGGTGCCATGCCTGTGAGCAAGAAAAATAGCGCTTCTCCAGCCATCATCTTTCCTTTGACCCGCCCTTTCTGCCTTCCGGCCTGGGTCGTTTTTTCCCCGCCCGCTTTGGCTTTTTTCAGCCGTTCCGGTTTTCACGGCTTTTCCCTAGGGGTTGTTCACTGTTTTTTATGTATACAAAGACGTAAACCAGTTAACTCAGCCTCAAGTCTGTGGATAACTTTGAAAAGCCAATCCCATTCATTGGCTTAGGTCCGAAAAATCCCTGTGAGAAACCTCTGTGCAGTGGTGTGGGAAGATTGTGCAGGGATTTTTCCCCTACCCTTGCCTGCCCAGGTTGTGCACAATTGGTTCCACCACTTTTACCTGAGTTATACACAGCATGACCCTGACGGAAATGCGCTACATCGTGTCCTTGGCCCGGGAGCGCCACTTCGGCCGCGCCGCCGAGAAATGCCACGTGAGCCAGCCCACCCTGTCGGTGGCCCTGAAAAAGGTGGAAGAGCGCCTGGGGGTGCTGCTGTTCGAACGCAGCGCCGCCGAAGTGCGGTTGACGCCCATCGGCGAAGAGGTGGCGCGGCAGTCCGAGAAGGTCTTGAACGAGGCCCAGCGGGTCGAGGAAATCGCCCAGCGGGGCAAGGATCCCTTCAGCGGGCCCCTGCGCCTGGGAGTGATCTACACCATCGGCCCCTATCTGCTGCCCCGGCTGGTGCCGGCCCTGCACCAGGCCGTGCCCCACATGCACCTTTACCTGCAGGAGAATTTCACCCACGTGCTGGCCGAATCCCTGAAGCGGGGCGAGCTGGACGTGATCGTGGTGGCCCAGCCGTTCGACGAGCCGGGCATCGTCACCCAGCCGGTGTACGACGAACCCTTCCGCATGCTGGTGCCGGCGGCCCATCCCTGGGCCGAGCGGAAGTCGGTGGATGCGGGGGAACTGAAGGGGGAGGAACTGCTGGTGCTGGGCCAGGGCAACTGTTTCCGCGACCAGGTGGTGGCCGCCTGTCCGCGCCTGACCGAGCCGGGTGGGTTGGAACGTTCCTATGAGGGCGGCTCCCTGGAGACCATCCGCCTGATGGTGGCCAGCGGCACCGGCGTCGCCGTGCTGCCCGCTTCCGCCGTCGAGGTGGCGCCGCCGGATCCGTCCCTGGCCCGGGTCATTCCCTTCAAGGCGCCGGAGCCTTCCCGCCGCATCGTGCTGGCCTGGCGCGTCACCTTCCCCCGGCCCCAGGCCATCGATGCGGTGCGGGCCGCTATTTTGCAATGTCCGCCACCCGGGGTTAAGGTACTGTAGTCCGCCTGTATTGCCCGTCCCTATTCAATCCATAGGGATAAGTCATTGGCCCGGGCGGCCGCCATCGGCCACAATGGGCGCATGGTTATTGAGAAGCTTGAAAGGAGAATCCACATGGCAACCAAGATCGATATCGGCATCACCGAGAAAGACCGCAAGAAAATCGCCGACGGCCTTTCGCACCTGCTGGCAGACAGCTACATCCTCTATCTGAAGACCCACAATTTCCACTGGAACGTCACCGGCCCCATGTTCCAGACCCTGCACACCATGTTCATGACCCAGTACACCGAACTGTGGAACTCCCTGGACCTGATCGCTGAGCGCATCCGCGCCCTCGGCTACCCGGCTCCCGGCTCCTACAAGCGCTTCGTGGAACTGGCTTCCATCACCGAGGAAGACGGCGTACCCAAGGCCAAGGATATGATCCGCCAGCTGGTGGCCGGCCAGGAAGCCGTGGCCCGCACTGCCCGCCAGGTCTTCGCGGTGGTGGACAAGGCCAACGACCAGCCGACGGCCGACCTGCTGACCCAGCGCATGGAAGTGCATGAAAAGAACGCCTGGATGCTGCGCGTCCTGCTCGAAGAATAAGTAAATTCTCCGCTTCGCCGCCAGCCGGCGGCCCGGATGCAAAAAGGGCTCGGTTCACACCGAGCCCTTTTCTTTTGCCTTGCTTAACCTCAGGTTTCCTTCGCCTTGCGCTTTGCCGGGGCTTTGGCGGGCTTTTCCGCCGCTGCCTTGGGCTCGGCCTTGGCGGCGGTTTTTTTCGCCGCAGGGGCCTTGGGCTCCCGTTTCTCGAACTCGAAGCTGACCTTGCCGTCCTTGCCCTTCACCAGGAAGGCGGAGAACTTGCGCCGGGTGCGGGCAGAAATGAAGTCCTTGAGCAGATCGGTGCGGCCGGTGGACAGCAGCTTCTGCATCTGTTCCCGTTCCACCGCCTGTTGCAGGATGATCTTGCCGGAACGGAAGTCGCAGCTCTTGGTCGGACCCACGGACTTTTCGCAGACGTAGGCCAGCCCGTGCTCATAGACAGGGCTGCCGCACTTGGGACAGGGTCCCAGGCTTTCCTGGCCGGAGAAGTCCACCGGTTCGCCGCCGTCCTCGCCGGAGCGGTCCTGGCCGAAGTCGAATTCCGGTTCGTTCTTGTCGTTGAGCTTGATCAGGGCATTGAAAGGCCGCCCCATCTTGTTGCGGAAGCCCATCAGGGGGCCGACCTGGCGTTCGGTGAGCAGGGTCTCGATTTCCTCCGGCTCGAACTGGCGGCCGGCGACGATCTTCCACAGGCCGTAGTCGCAATCGCCGCACTGGAATTTCTTGTAGGTCTCGCGCATGAGACCGCCGCACTTGGGACAGGGCGACTTGAGCAGGCCGAAGTCGCCGGGCACCGTGTCGCTGTCGTAGCTCTTGGCCCGGTCCACGATGTGCCGGGTCATTTCCTCGATTTCCTGCATGAAGGCGCTGCGGGAAAGGTCGCCGCGCTCGATCTGGGCCAGCTTCCATTCCCATTCGCCGGTCAGTTCCGGCGAGGTCAGTTCGGAAATGCCCAGGCCGTTGAGCAGGGTCATGAGGGAGAAGGCCTTGGCGGTGGGGATCAGTTCCCGGCCTTCGCGGTGCAGATACTGTTCGGTGATCAGGCCTTCGATGATCTGGGCCCGGGTGGCCGGAGTGCCGAGGCCGCGGCCGGCCATGGCGGCACGCAGTTCCTCGTCGTCCACCATCTTGCCGGCGCCTTCCATGGCGGAGAGCAGGGTGGCTTCCGAGTAGCGGGCCGGCGGCCGGGTGTCGTTCTGATTGACCGCCACTTCCTCGGTCTGCACCTTCTCGCCCTGGGAGACGGCCACCAGGTTGCCCTCGTCGCCCTCCTGGCCTTCGCGGCCGTAGATGGCCAGCCAGCCCGGATTCACCAGGACCTTGCCTTCGGTTTTGAAGGGTTCGCCGGCGACCCGGGTGATGCGGGTGGTGATCAGGTATTCGGCAGCCGGGAAGAAGACGGACAGGAAGCGCTTGACCACCAGGTCATAGAGCTTCTGTTCCGGCTCGGAGAGATTCTTCGGCGCCTGGGTGGTGGGGATGATGGCGAAGTGGTCGGAAATCTTGGCATTGTTGAAAATGCGCTTGTTCGGCACCACCCACTTGGACTTGAGAATCTTGTTGGCGAAGATGCCGTAGCGGTCCACCACGGAGGTGTCGGAACCCTTGGTCAGGTTTTCGCCGTTGAACATCTGCAGGGTGGCCTGCACCGTGCCCAGGTAATCCTCGGGCAGGGCCCGGGAGTCGGTCCGGGGATAGGTCAGGACCTTGTGCTTTTCATACAGGGCCTGGGCCAGGCCCAGGGTGTTCTTGGCGGAGAAGCCGAAGCGGCTGTTGGCTTCCCGCTGCAGGCTGGTGAGGTCGAAGAGCAGGGGCGAGAGCTGGGTGGAGGGCTTGGCCTCCTCGCTCACTTCGCCGGGCTGGCCTTCGCACTTGGCCTGCAGGGCCTTGGCCCGGGCTTCGTCCCACAGGCGGTCGGCCCGGGCGTGTTCGTCCTCGTCCTTGCCCTTGAAGGCTTCGTCGAACCACTTGCCCTTGTATTCGCCGGCAGCGGCGGCGAAGGTGGCTTCCACTTCCCAGTAGGGACGGGCCTTGAATTCGCGGATCTTGCGTTCCCGCTCCACCACCAGGGAGAGGGTCGGGGTCTGCACCCGGCCCACGGTGGTGAGGTGGAAGCCGCCGGTCTTGGAGTTGAAGGCGGTCATGGCCCGGGTGCCGTTGATGCCGACCAGCCAGTCGGATTCGGAACGGCACACGGCGGCATCGCCCAGCCCCTGCATTTCCTCGCCGCGGCGCAGATGGGCGAAGCCGTCGCGGATGGCCTGGGGCGTCATGGACTGCAGCCACAGCCGCTGCACGGCCTTGCCGGACTTGGCGTGGCGGGCGATGTAATTGAAGATCAGCTCGCCCTCGCGGCCCGCGTCACAGGCGTTCACCAGGCCGTCCACATCCTTGCGCTTGATCAGCTTGGTCAGCAGCTTCAGGCGGGACTCGGTTTTCTCCACCGGCTTCAGTTCGAAGTGGGGCGGGATCACGGGCAGGTGGGCAAAGGACCACTTGCCGCGCTTGACCTCGTATTCCTCGGGGATCACCAGTTCCAGCAGATGGCCGATAGCAGAGGAGAGAACGAAGTTGTCGCTCTCGAAATAGTCGTCATGCTTGGTGAAACCGCCAAGGGCTTTGGCGATGTCGGCAGCGACGGAAGGTTTTTCGGCAATGATGAGCTGTTTGCCCATGGCAGGGGCCTCTGGCAGTCCCGGTCGGGAGGTGCGGGGGATGATAAGAGGGACTTACGGGCCTTGGCAAGCAAGCAGCCACTAATTTGACGCGCGAAGCCTGCATATTGCGTGCTTCGCCCATCATGCTGCCTGCGCCATCTGGTGCGACCCCTCAGTCGCCCCGGCTGGCAGGCCCGACGGATGGACTTAATGCAGGTGTTCGGGTTCCGCGTCGGAGAGCAGTTCTTCGACGATGAGGGTATCCAGGTTCTGCTCCTGGCTCCACAGGACCATCAGCACGATGACCTTGAAGCGGCCCAGGGACAACCGGTCGTCCGGCAGGGCCATGGCCCGCTCGATGACCAGTTCCCGCAGGTCGGCGGAGAGGACCTTGGCCTGTTCCAGGAAATGCAGGAAGCCCAGGGCGTCGGCACCCAGGTGGGCGCTTTCGTCCGGCGTGTAGGCCCGCAGGGAACGGGAATCGGCCTGCAGCTGGCGGGTCGGCAGGGTGGCCTTGAGGCCCTGGAGCCATTCCAGGGCTTCGCTGATTTCTTCTTCGGAGAAGCCGGCCGCAGTGAGTTTGCGGCTGAGGGCCGTGTCGGCCTGGGAATCGGGTGAATCGGGTTGATTGCCGGACTTGCTGAAGTCGGCGAAATCGACGTAGTTTTCGAAGAGATAGACGAGGATGTCGAACATTGGCAACGTATCAGGTGGGGGAAAGCCGCTGGTAGCGGCCTCCGGGAAGACTGGCAACGCGGTCCGCCAGTTCCAGCGTCACGAGGATGGCGCATAGGGCTTCCGTCGTCAAGCCTGTGCGCTGCAGCAATTGGTCCAGATTGGCCGGGTCGTGGCCGAGGGCATCGAGTACGGCAGCCTGGCCAGGATCAAGGATTGGCGTGGTTTTTGGCGTATTGCCGGTGGAAAGTGGCGTCCTTGCTGGCTTGCAGCCCGGGGGGTCGAAGGGACCGATTTCTTCCACGATGTCCCGGGCTTCCTGCACCAGCTTGGCCCCCTGCTGGATCAGCCGGTGACAGCCCTTGGCCACCGGCGAATGGATGGAGCCGGGAAGGGCAAACACTTCCCGGCCCAGTTCGGCCGCCAGGCGGGCGGTGATGAGGGAGCCGCTTTCCAGGGCGGCTTCCACTACCAGGCAGCCCTTGGCCATGCCGGCGATGATGCGGTTGCGGCGGGGAAAATTGTGGGCCACCGCCGGCGTACCCAGGGGAAATTCGGAAACGATGGCGCCTTCGGTCGCCAGTTGCAGCGCCAGTTCCTTGTGCCGCGAGGGATAGATGCGATCGGCCCCGGTGCCGATGATGGCGATACTGCCACCCTCCCCTTTCAGCCCGCCGCGATGGGCGGCGCCGTCAATGCCCAGGGCCAGGCCGCTGACGATGGTCAGCCCCTGGGCCGCCAGATCGGCAGCGAGGGCCTCGGCATCCTTGAGGCCCTGGGGCGTGGCATTACGGCTGCCGACAATGGCCAGGGCGGGCCGGTTGAGCAATTCCACCCGGCCCTTCACATAGAGCAGGCTGGGAGGATCGGCGGATTCGAGCAGCAGCTGGGGATAGTCCGGATCGGCCAGGGTCAGGATGCGGTTGCCCGGCTTGCCGGCCCAGTCCAGGGCCCGATCCACCGCTTCCTGATTGTCCGTATCGAGCAGCAGATCGGCCTTCTTGCCGACGACCTGCTTGAGGGCACTGCGGGGGGCGGAGAAAACCTGTTCCGGCAGGCCGAAGGCGGCCAGTAGATGGCGCTGGGTCTCCGGCCCGACGCCCGGAACCAGCGTCAGCCGGAGCCAGGCGGTGAGGGCCGGATCAGCCACGGCGGGGGCTCAGGGATTGCGTACCAGATCGGCCAGAGACAGGGGCAAGGCAGCATCCATGACCAGGGCGTAGGAAACCCGCTCGAACGTCCGGAAGACAAAGACCAGGCCATAGCGCTGGGGCGGCACTTTGACCAGCTCCCGCTCGCCCTGTTCGTTGCGCTGTTCATAGACCTTTTCACTGCGCAGCAAGGCCAGGACGTGGCCGACCTCGAGCCCGTCGCGACTGCCCCTGGACAGGGATACCACCGAGTAGCGCCCACCGGTGCCGACACCGCCGTACACCGCGATGATGCGGGCCTCAACCTTGGCTTCCGGACGACGGGGCGCATAGGTGATCAGTTCGGGGCGGGATGCGGGCATCAGCCGGTCGAACTTGCCGACCTCCTGCTTTACCTCCACCATTTCCATGACGGAGGGCTCTCCCGGTTGGATCAGCCTGGCCGTGCCCAGGTAGAACGCCTCATGGCCCAGCACTTCCTTGGTGTCGGGATCGAGCATGGCCTTGCCGGGACGATAGACCTGCCACAATTCGGAAGGCTCCCGTATCCCAACCACGTAGGCCTGGTCGCCGCCGCCAAGATAGACCCGTCCTTCCTGGGTGGCGATGATGCGGGCTTCCTTGTCCATGGCGCTGGGGTCCACCACCAGGGGCTGGGACAGGAAGGGCTCGATGATGCTTTGCGGAATGGTGGGAATTTCGTTCTTGACCGCTTCGCTGTACTCGCGCGGCTGCAGCTTGAGCGACTTGGCCAGTTTGAGCTGTGGCTTGCCGTCCTCGCCGGTGACCATGACGATGACGTCGCCCGGGTAGATGCGGTGGGGATTCTTGATCTGGTCCTTGTTCAGGCGCCAGATTTCGGGCCAGCGCCATGGTTCCTGGATGAACTTGCCGGCGATGCCCCACAGGGTGTCGCCCGGCACCACGATATGGCGGTCCGGCGCGTTGTCGGCGAGGCGGGGAGATTCCTGGGCACTGGCGCTGGAGGCGGCGACAGCCAACAGAAGGGTGGCTATAATGCGGGCGGGGTTCAGGCCAGGGCGGCCGAACAGGTGTCGAATCATCGTGGCGTCCTCGCGCTGCCGGAACAAGGGCGGCCCTTTTGTTGTCCACACCCATGTCCCGAATCTAGGGATTTGGTTTAAATTCTGCATGTAATAGATTATTCGGGCAAGCTTTTTATGGCTTTACTCCCTATTTTGCGCTTCCCGGATCCCCGCTTGAAAAAAGTGGCGGTTCCGGTCGAAAAAATTGACGACGGCATTCGTGCCCTGGCCCGGGACATGGCGGAAACCATGTACGAGGCGCCGGGTATCGGTCTGGCCGCCACCCAGGTCGATGTACACAAGCAGGTGATTGTCATCGACGTGTCAGAAACCAAGGACGAACTCTTGGTGCTGATCAATCCGGAAATCACCCACCGCGACGGGCTGCAGGTGGGCGAAGAAGGCTGTCTCTCGGTGCCGGGCATTTACGACAAGGTCGAGCGGGCCGAGCATATCGCCGTGCGTTACCTGGACCTGGACGGCAAGACCTGTTCCCTGGAAACGGACGGCCTGCTTGCCGTCTGCATCCAGCATGAGATGGATCACCTGCAGGGCAAGGTTTTCGTCGATCACCTGTCCCAGCTCAAACAGGGCCGTATCAAGGCCAAGCTGGCCAAGCAGGCCCGCATCACCGCCTGATTTTCCGGGGGAGCAGCTCTGCTCCCCTGCCCTCCTTCCTTCTGGTTCTCCCCCCATGAAAATCGTCTTTGCCGGCACTCCCGAATTTGCCGCCCGGGCCCTGGCCGCCCTTTACGAGGCAGGCCACGACATTCCCCTGGTCCTGACCCAGCCCGACCGGCCGGCGGGCCGGGGCATGACCCTGCAGGCCTCGCCGGTGAAGCAACTGGCCCTGTCCCGGGGTAGCGAAGTGTTCCAGCCCCTGACCCTGAAGGATGAGGCGGCCCAGGAGAAGCTGCGCCAGCTGGCACCGGACGTGATGGTGGTGGCCGCCTATGGCCTGATCCTGCCCCAGGCCGTGCTGGATATTCCGCGCCATGGCTGCCTCAACATCCATGCCTCCCTCCTGCCCCGCTGGCGCGGCGCGGCTCCCATCCACCGGGCCATTCTGGCCGGCGATGCGGAAAGCGGTGTCTGCATCATGCAGATGGAAGCCGGCCTGGATACCGGCCCCGTGCTCCTTTCCGCCAGTACGCCCATCACGGCCCAGGATACGTCCCAGACCCTGCACGACAAGCTGGCGGTGCAGGGGGCCCAGCTTATTGTCAGCGCCTTGCAGCACCTGCCGCTGCCGGCGGTCGCCCAGCCCGAAGCCGGTGTCACCTACGCCGCCAAGCTGGACAAGTCCGAGGCGCCCCTGGACTGGCGCCGTCCGGCAGCCGAGCTGGATCGGCAGATCCGGGCCTTCACTCCATTCCCCGGAACCACCGCGGTGCTGGACGGTGCGCCCCTGAAAGTCTGGGCCGCCCTGCCCCGCAGCGAAAGCGGTGTCCCCGGTACCGTGCTGGCGGCGGACAAGCACGGCATCCTGGTGGCTTGCGGTAGTGGCTCCCTGCTGCTGACCGAATTGCAGAAGGCCGGCGGCAAACGCCTGCCGGTAGCCCAGTTCCTCGCCGGCCACGGCGTGTCCGCAGGGGCGCGGTTCGAACTCCCGGCGGCTTGAATTTGGCGACAGGCGCCCCGAGTTAACCACCCATACAAGATTGTCCGGAGGTTTGAGATGAGTGCGAACTGGTTCAAGACCACCCTGCTGATGGCGGCCATCGTCGCCCTTTTCGGTGTCATCGGCGGCGCCGTGGGCGGTGCCCAGGGCATGGTGATCGCCCTGCTTCTGGGCGGCGCCATGAATGTGTTCGCCTACTGGAATTCGGACAAGATGGTGCTGCGCATGTACAACGCGCAGCAGGTGGACGAGGCTTCCTCCCCCTATCTCTACAATATGGTGAAGGAGCTGGCCGGCCGTGCCGGGTTGCCCATGCCCCGGGTGTACATCATCGACGAGGCTCAGCCCAACGCCTTCGCTACCGGCCGCAATCCCGAGAACGCCGCGGTGGCGGCGACCACCGGCATCCTGCAGATGCTCTCCCAGCGGGAGTTGCGGGGCGTCATGGCCCACGAACTGGCCCACGTGCAGCATCGGGACATCCTCATTTCCACCATTTCCGCCACCATGGCCGGCGCCATTTCGGCCCTTGCCAATATCGCCATGTTCTTCGGTGGCCGGGACGAAGAAGGTCGACCGGCAAATCCCCTGGCCAGCATCCTGGTGGCCCTGTTGGCGCCCCTGGCGGCCAGCCTGATCCAGATGGCCATTTCCCGGGCCCGGGAATTCGAGGCCGACCGGGGCGGCGCCCAGATCAGCGGCGACCCCCTGGCCCTGGCCGATGCCCTGGCCAAGATCGATGCCTACGCCCGGGGCATTCCCATGCCGGCGGCGGAGGCCCATCCGGAAACGGCCCAGATGATGATCATGAATCCCCTGTCGGGGGGTGGTCTGGCCGGACTGTTTTCCACCCATCCGGCGACCGAAGAACGCATTGCGCGGCTGCGTCAGCTGGCCCGCTGACAATTTCCCAAAAGAAACAGGGCGGTCCTCACCGCCCTGTTTCACGTGAAACACCCGGCGGCGTTCGCCGGCTTTGTTCCACGTGAAACGTCACTTACCCCATATCCTGTTGAGCAGTCCGGCCAGCCGGCGCCCTGCTTCAACCAGCCGTCTATCTGCGACTGCCTTGGCTTGCCTGCTGTAACGTTCATCCAGTACCGGCACCAGATTGCTGTCGATGCCGGGATAAACCCGGGTGCGTGCCAGTTGCAATGACTCCTGCCGCCAGGCGGCAACCGTCTTCTGTGGTGTGTGCTGAATGTCGGAGTCCATTAACTGGGCGGCATCCAGCAGCTGGTTTCCCCGCAGCCGGGAGGGTCCCGGCAGATCATCCCAATAGGTGTGCAGGCTGGTTTCGGGTCTGCGGTTGTTGGCCGGGTCGATCACCGACTGGTCGTTGCCCCCGGCATCCGGATTGCCTTCCTCGTCGTAGCGGCTGACCACGTGCAGGGGTTGGTGGATGTCGCCCACCAGATGGATCAGCCAGACCAGGGCGTAGGCCCGCTCCGGGTCGCCCAGGCGCCGGTCGGCCAGTTGGGCCGACAACTGCTTGATGCGGGTGGTGAGCTGTCCCCGCTGCGGTGCCCGCTCCTCCGGCCCGCCCCGCCCAGGCGTCAGGGGCAGGTTCTCGTAGTGCCAGTCCCGATGCCGGGCCATCATGTCCGGCGTGTCGGAAAGCGTCTCTGCGTCGTTGTCGTGGTAGCGGCTGTCGTGACGGATGTCGTCGGCCCAGGTGGAGGCTTCGATGAACAGAACCCGGCTTTGCTCCAGGCTGCCGTAGTGCTTCTGTTGCCGTTGCCAGCGGGCGAGGTCCGGGTGTGCCTGCAGCAGGCGGCTCACCTGTTGGCGCGCCGGGGCGGACAGCCTGTTCCAGGCAATGCTGGCGCTGATGCGGTGCCCCGCCCCGTTCCAGGCCAGGGCGGGAGGCGCGCCGAGGCCGATGCCCAGGATCAGGAGCAGCGCCTTGGCTCGCATCAGCGGTCCAGGTCGATGTCCTGGTGGGACAGGGGATCTTCCAGGGGCTCCAGATGAGTGGTGACGTGGGCGCCGGGAATGGCCCGGCGAATGTCCTCCTCCACCTGCTCGGCCAGTTCGTGGGCCCGTTGCACCGTCCATTCTCCCGGCACCAGCACGTGCAGGGAAATGAAGGCCCGGGTGCCGGCCTGGCGGGTGCGGATGGCGTGGAAGCCGATGCCCTGCTGCCGGTGGGGCAACAAGGTGCTTTCCAGGTTGCCGAGGAATTCTTCCGGCAGGGCGGTGTCCATGAGGCCGGCAGCCGCATCCCGGATCAGGTGCCAGGCAGTGTAGAGAATGTGGGTGGCAACGATCAGGGCCAGGATCGGGTCCAGCCACAGCCAGCCGGTCAGGGCCACGGCGGCCACGCCGGCAATGACGCCGACGGAGGTCCACACGTCGGTCATCAGGTGGGCGCTGTCCGCCTTGAGGGCGACCGAGCCGTACTGCTTGCCGGCGGCCAGGAGGACCCGGGCGACGCCCAGATTGACCAGGGAAGCCACTACCGAAATGGCCAGGCCCACGCCTACCTGCTCCAGCGCCTGGGGGTTCAGCAGGCGGTTGACGGCGGTGTGGGCGATGGCCAGGGCCGCCACCAGGATGAGCAGGCCCTCGAAGCCGCTGGCGAAATACTCGGCCTTGCTGTGGCCGTAGGCGTGCTTTTCGTCGGGCGGCTGGGCCGCCAGGGTCAGCATCCACAGGGCCATGAGGGCGCCGGCCAGATTGACGAAGGATTCCAGCGCATCGGAAAGCAGGCCGACGGAGCCGGTCCACCACCAGGCCGTCCCCTTGAGCAGGATGGTGGCGATGGCGGCGGCAATGGACAGCCAGGCGTAGCGGGTCAGGGAGGTGTTGGTGTGCATGGCCGGATTATCGCCCAAAAGTGCCCCGGGCCCGAGGGACCCGCGACGGCGGGAAAAGTGGCGAAAACCGCTCCGGTGCTGCCGGAGCGACAGAAAGGCCATGCTAAACTGCTTCGACTACGCCGATGTACTTCCGGCAGCCTTTTTTACCGATATTTTTGAGCCCGCAATCCTTGTCTTCCCGCAACTCCCCGCCCGCCTCCCGCCGCCCTTCTCCTGTCCGCTCCGCTCCGGAGCCGGCCCCCGATTCCCTGGCCCGCGCCCTGCTGCTGGCCAGTGCAGCCGTTGCCGCCGTCCAGGCCGGACGCAGCCTGACCGAAGTGCTGGCGCAGCAGGCCAAGGGCGAACTGGGGCCGACCCGGGCCCAGGCCCAGGATCTGGCCTACGGCGCCCTGCGCCGTTATGGCTGGGGCGAGGCGGTGCTGGCGGCCCTGCTGCAGAAGCCCCTGCCCGAACCCCAGCTGCAGAGCCTGCTGCTGTGCGCCCTGTACCGCCTGGAGAGCCGGCCGGAGCAGAGCCACACGGTGGTGGACCAGGCCGTGGCCGCTGCCGCCACCCTGGCCAAGGGCAATTTCCGCGGGGTGATCAACGGCGTGCTGCGCAGCTATCTGCGGCAGCGGCCCGAGCTGCTGGCCCGGGCCGCCGGCAAGCCGTCGGGGGCCTGGTGGCATCCCGACTGGTGGCTGTCCCGCCTGCGCCGGGCCTATCCCCGGGATTGGGAAGCCATCGCCACGGCCGGCAACGGCCAGCCGCCCATGACCCTGCGGGTCAATCTGGCCCGGGGCTCCCGGGAGGAATACCAGGCTCGCCTGGAAGCCGCCGGGATTGCCGCCGTGCCCCTGGGCAGCGCCGCCCTGCTGCTGCAGAAGCCGGTGACGGTGGATGCCCTGCCCGGCTTTTTCGACGGTTTTGTCTCGGTTCAGGACTGGGGCGCCCAGCGTGCCGCCGAGCTGCTGGACGCCCGGGCCGGCCAGCGGGTGCTGGATGCCTGCGCCGCCCCCGGCGGCAAGACGGCCCATATTCTTGAGCGGGCCGGGGCGGACCTGCTGGCCCTGGACGTGGACGGGCTGCGCTGCCGCCGGGTGGAGGAAAACCTGAGCCGCCTGGGCCTTCGGGCCGCCGTGCGTGCTGCCGATGCCCGCTGCCCCGACGACTGGTGGGACGGCCGCCCCTTCGACCGCATCCTGGCCGATGTGCCCTGCTCCGCCAGCGGCGTGGTGCGCCGCCATCCAGACAGCAAATGGCTGCGGCGGGAGACCGACATCGCCCAGTTCGCCCGGGTGCAGCGGCAGATCCTGGAGGTGCTGTGGCCGACCCTGGCGGTGGGCGGGCGCCTGCTCTATGCCACCTGCTCCGTTTTCCCCGAGGAGAACAGCCAGCAGGTGAGCGCCTTCCTGGCGCGCCACGGGGATGCCCGCCGCATCGGCATCGACGGTGCCGACGAGTTGCAGTTGTTGCCAGGAAGTGAACATGACGGCTTCTACTATGCGCTGCTGGAAAAGACCGCTTAAGCTCCTCGCCATCTGCTGGCTCTGTCTCTGGGCTGCCCTGGGGGCGGCGAGCGAGGTGGAGGTACGCAATCCCCAGCTCACCCCGGGGGACGACGGCTATACCCTCTCCGCCGACTTCGCCTTCGAATTCAATTCCCGCCTGGAGGAGGCGGTGACCCGGGGGGTGGTGCTCAACTTCCTGGTGGAATTCGAGCTGACCCGCGTCCGCTGGTACTGGCTGGACGACAAGGTGGCCAGCCGCAGCCAGACCCTGCGTCTTTCCTACAACGCCCTCACCCGCCAGTACCGCCTTTCCTCCGGTGCCCTGCACCAGAACTTCTCCTCCCTGGAGGAGGCCCTGCGCATCCTCTCCCGCCTGCGCCACTGGACGGTGCTGGACAAGTCCGTGGCCCTCCGGCCCGGGGAAACCTACCAGGCTTCCCTGCGCCTGCGCCTCGATCCCTCCCAGCTGCCCAAGCCCTTCCAGCTGACGGCCCTGGCCAACCGGGAATGGAACCTGGCTTCCGACTGGCTCAACTGGCCCTTCTCCGTGCCCCGGGAAGAGCCGCCGCGGGAGGGCGCCAAGTGAGAGTCCTCCTGGTCATCGTCGCCGCCCTGGGCGGCATCCTGCTCTTCCTGCTGGCCTCGGCCTCGGCCAATACGGCCCTCTTCGCCCGCAACTATCCCTGGCTGCTGGCCCTCAACGGTCTGGTGGCCCTGGCCCTGGCCGGCCTGGTGGCCTGGCAGCTGCGGGCCCTGTGGAAGGAGCACCGGGCCAAGGTTTTCGGCTCCCGCCTGAAGCTGCGCCTGCTGGTCTTCTTTGCCCTCATGGGGGTGGTGCCCGGTGTCACCATCTATGCCGTGTCGGTGCAGTTCGTCACCAAGAGCATCGAGAGCTGGTTCGACGTGCGGGTGGAGACCGCCCTGGAGTCGGGCCTCAACCTGGGGCGCAGCGCCCTCGATGCCATGCTTTCCGACCTCACCGAAAAGGGCCGGCAGATGGCCCAGGAACTGGCCGACCGGCCCGACGGCACCCGCCGCCTGCTGCTCAACCGCCTGCGCGACCAGGCCGGGGTGGAAAGCGCGGCCCTCTTCGCCGCCAACGGTCAGGTCATCGCCAGCGCCAATGGCGACTATTCTTCCCTGCTGCCCTCCCTGCCCTCTTCCGCCCAGCTGAAGCAGGCCCGTCTTTCCCGGGGCATCGGTTCCATCGAGGGTGAAGGCAAGGACATGACCCTCAGGGTGCTGGTGGGCATTCCCGGCTACGGCCTGACCGAGGAGCCGCGCATCCTGCAGCTGACCCAGGGGGTGCCGCCGGCCATCGCCGAGAATGCCGATGCGGTGCAGGACGTGTACCGGGACTACCAGGAGCTGTCCCTGGCCCGCAGCGGCCTCACCCACATCTACGCCCTGACCCTGACCCTGGCCCTGCTGCTGTCCCTGTTTACCGCCATCGCCGTGGCCTACGTGCTGGCCCGGCGCCTTTCGGCGCCCCTTTCGATCCTGGCCGAGGGTACCCAGGCCGTGGCCGCCGGCGACTTCACGCCGCGCCAGGCCATCTACAGCCGGGACGAGCTGGGAGTGCTGACCCAGTCCTTCAACCAGATGACCCGCCAGCTGGACGATGCCCGCAAGGAGACGGAGCGGCACCGCAGCGAACTGGAATCGGCCCGGGCCTATCTGGAGGAAATCCTGGCCAACCTCTCCGCCGGCGTTCTCGCCTTCGATGCCCGCTTCGTCCTGCGGGCCATCAATGCGGGGGCCAGCACCATCCTTGGTGACGACTTCGTCGGCCTTTCCGGCGAGCCGGTGGAAGCCTGGCCCCGGCAGAACCTGCTGGGCCGGGCCATCCGCGACGGCTTTGCCGCCCATCCAGAGGAGGACTGGCAGACCCAGGTCGAGCTGGACCGCCCCGGCCTGGCGCCCCAGGTCCTGCTGCTGCGGGGCTCCAAGCTGCCGGCCGGCAGCGGCGGCGGCTACGTGGTGGTGTTCGACGAGGTGACCCAGCTCATCGCCGCCCAGCGCAGCGCTGCCTGGGGCGAAGTGGCCCGGCGTCTGGCCCACGAGATCAAGAATCCCCTCACTCCCATCCAGCTTTCCGCCGAGCGCCTGCAGATGAAGCTGGAAGACAAGCTGGATGCGGCCGCGGCCGAGACCCTGAACAAGGGCACCCAGACCATCATCAACCAGGTCCAGGCCATGAAGCGCATGGTGGACGACTTCCGCGACTACGCCCGCATGCCCTCGCCGGTGCTGGCGATGCTCGACCTCAACGCCCTGGTGGGCGAGGTGCTGGGGCTCTACGAGACCTCCCACGCCAGCATCGACGTGCATCTGGCCGGCGACTTGCCGCCGGTGCTGGGGGACGCCACCCAGCTGCGGCAGATCATCCACAACCTGCTGCGCAACGCCGAGGACGCCCTGGCGGAGCAGCCGGCGCCGGCCATCCGCCTCGCCACCGAGCCGGCCGGGCGCTTTGCCCGCCTGGTAGTGGAGGACAACGGCCCCGGCTTCCCGGCGGAAATCCTGGCCCGGGCCTTCGAACCCTACGTCACCACCAAGCCCAAGGGCACCGGCCTGGGCCTGGCCATCGTGCGCAAGATCGTGGACGAGCACGGCGGCCGCATCGACATCACCAACAAGCATGAAAACGGCACCGGAGGCGGCGCCCAGATCAGCATCCGCCTGCCCCTGGCCAACCCATAAGAAAACCGAGGATCTCAAGCAACATGGCTCAAATACTGGTTGTGGACGACGAAATCGGCATCCGGGAACTGCTGTCGGAAATCCTGGAGGACGAGGGACATCACATCTGGCTGGCGGAGAACGCCACGGCCGCCCGCCGCCTGCGGGCCGAGAAGCGCCCGGACCTGGTGCTGCTGGATATCTGGATGCCCGACACCGACGGTATTTCCCTGCTCAAGGAATGGGGCGCCTCGGGCCTGCTGACCATGCCGGTGGTGATGATGTCCGGCCACGGCACCATCGACACCGCGGTGGAGGCCACCCGCCACGGCGCCGTGGAATTCCTGGAAAAGCCCATCGCCCTGCAGAAGCTCCTGGCCACGGTGAAGAAGGCCTTGAAGCACGACGCCCAGACCGTCAAGCCGCCCCTGACCCTGGATGCCCTGGCCAAGCTGCCCCTGCTCAAGGACCTGAAGAAGCGCCTGGAGCAGGCGGCCAAGAGCGCCCCGGTGCTGCTGCTCAAGGGCGGCGCCGGCGCCATCGCCGACATCTGCGCCCGCACCCTGCAGGCGCCCCATGCGCCCTGGCTCGACCTGGCCGCCGAATCCGGGCCCCTGACCCAGGAACGTCTGCAACAAGCCTCCGGCGGCATCCTCTTCGTGCCGGACCTGGCGGTCCTGGGCAAGCTGCAGCAGATGAACCTGGCCTTCGCCCTGGAGCGCCTGGAGAAGTACAAGCTGCAACTGGTGGTGGCCTGCCACAAGCCGCTCCAGTCCTTGCTCGAAGCCGGCTGGGACGCCGCTCTGGTAGCTCGTCTCGGCGAGGTCTGGGTGGCCCTGCCCCAGCTTTCCGCCCATGCCGACGAGGTGCCGGAAATCGCCGGCCTGCTGCTTTCCCACCTGATGGAGCGGGGCGAAGCCCCGGCTCGCCATTTCTCCAGCGCCGCCCTCAACGCCTTGCGCATGCACCGTTGGAGCGCCGACGGCTGGGGCGAGCTGCAGGGCGCGGTGAAGAACCTGGCCCTCACCGCCCTGGAGGAGGAAATCAGCGCCGAGGACGTGGCCGGCCTGCTCCACACCACCGACGGCGAGGCCGCCAGCACGCCCCTGGAGCCCCTTTTCTCCCAGCCCCTGCGGGAAGCCCGGGACGCCTTCGAGAAGCTCTATTTCGAACACGTCCTGCGCCAGGAAGGGGGCAACATGACCCGGGTCTCGGAACGTTCCGGGGTGGAGCGCACCCACCTCTACCGCAAGCTCAAGCAACTGGGCGTCAGCACCGGCAAGCGCGGCGGCGAGGGCTGATCCGCCTGGGCGTGATGCAGTCCACGCCCCGCCCTTCCCCACCGGCGCTACACTCGACGCAATAGAACAGGTTCCCGCCGGCCGCCCCATGGCCGGCCCAGGACATTGGGGGAAGCATGAAGATCGTCATTCTCGGTGCCGGCCAGGTCGGCGCCAGCGTGGCCGAGGCCCTGGTGCACGAGGCCAACGACATCACCATCGTGGACAACGACCGGGAGCGCCTGGCCGCCCTGCAGGACCGGCTCGACCTGCGCACCGTGTGCGGCAATGCGGCCCTGCCATCCATCCTCGGCGACGCCGGCCTGGACGATGCGGACCTGCTCATCGCCGTGACCCAGAGCGACCAGACCAACCTGGTGGCCTGCAAGATCGCCAAGAGCCGCTTCAACGTGCCGACCCGCATTGCCCGCCTGCGGGCCGCCGATTTCCTCGAGGACGAGCAGCTTCTCTCCGACGAGAACTTCGCCGTGGATTTCGCCATCTGCCCCGAGGAGAACATCACCGACTACATCGTGCGTCTGGTGGATTTCCCCGAGGCCCTGCAGGTGCTGGAGTTCGCCGAGGGCCGCCTGGTCATGGTGGCGGTGCGGGCCTACGAGGGCGGCGCCCTGGTGGGCAAGCCGGTGCGCAAGCTGCGGGAGCACCTGCCGTCCCAGGTGGATGCCCGCATCGCCGCCCTCTTCCGCCAGGACCAGCCCATCATTCCCGAGGGCGAGACGGTGATCCATGCCGGCGACGAAGTCTTCATCATCGCCGCCAGCGAGCACATCCGCCCGGTGCTGCGGGAGCTGCGGCGCATGATGCGGCCGGTGAAGCGGGTGATGATCGCCGGCGGCGGCAACATCGGCTACCGGGTGGCCACCGCCCTGCAGCAGCGCCTGGAGGTGAAGCTGGTGGAGCACAACCGCAGCCGGGCCGAATGGATCGCGCCGCGGCTGGGCGACACCCTGGTGCTGTGCGGCGACGCCACGGACGAGGACCTGCTGGAGCAGGAGAACATCGCCGAGATGGACCTCTTCCTCGCCCTCACCAACGACGACGAAGACAACATCATGGCCGCCTCCCTGGCCAAGCGCCTGGGCTGCCAGCGGGTGCTGGCCCTGATCAACCGGCGCGCCTACGCCGACATGGTGCAGGGCGGCCCCATCGACATCGGCATTTCCCCGGCCCAGGTCTCCATCGGCACCCTGCTGGCCCACGTGCGCCGGGCCGACGTCTCCCAGGTCCATTCCCTGCGCCGGGGCGCCGCCGAGGCCCTGGAACTGGTGGCCCACGGCGACCGCAATTCCTCCCGGGTGGTGGGCCGCAGCCTGGGCGAGATTCCCCTGCCCAAGGGCGTCACCATCGCCGCCATCGTGCGCGACCTGGAGACGCCGGAAATCATCGGCTACCAGGGACCGGTTGGCATCCAGGCCTACGGCCACGTGGTCATCGCCCACCGCGACACGGTGATCCAGTCCGGCGACCACGTCATCGTCTTCTGCGTGAACAAGAAGCTGGTGCACAAGGTGGAAAAACTGTTCCAGGTCGGCTTCGGTTTTCTCTGACGGGGGCACCATGCGCCGCTTCTATCCCGTCTTCCATATCCTGGGCCTGATCGTCCTCATTTTCGGCCTGACCATGCTGGCGCCCCTGGCGGTATCCGCCTACGCCCAGGATGGCGCCACGGCGGCCTACGACGAGGCCATCGTGGTGACCATGGGCGTGGGCCTGCTGCTGTGGGTTTGTACCCGCCGTTACCGCCAGGACCTGCGGGTGCGGGACGGCTTTCTCCTGGTGGCCCTGACCTGGACCATCCTGCCCCTCTTCGCCAGCCTGCCTCTGCTGCTTTTCCTGCCCGACATCTCATTTACCGACGCCTATTTTGAGGCCGCCTCCGGCCTTTCGGCCACTGGGGCGACGGTGATGTCGGGGCTGGACTCCCTGCCCCTTTCCATCAACTTCTGGCGCACCTTCCTGCACTGGCTGGGGGGCATGGGGGTGATCGTGCTGGCGGTGGCCATTTTGCCCCTGCTGGGCATCGGTGGCCGGGCCCTGTTCAAGGCCGAACTGCCGGGGCCGATGAAGGATTCCAGCCTGACGCCGCGCATCGCCGAAACCGCCAAGGGGCTGTGGGGCGTCTATCTGCTGTTCACCGTGCTCTGCGCCCTGGCCCTGTGGTGGGCCGGCATGGAAGGGTGGGACGCCCTTATGCACGCTTTCAGCATCCTTGGCCTGGGCGGCTTTTCCACCCGGGACGCCAGCCTGGGTTACTACAACAGTCTGACCATCGAACTGGTGGCCATGGGCTTTGCCCTGCTCTCCGGCATCAACTACGCTACCCATTTCCTCGCCCTGCGGGGTTGGAGCCTGAAGCCCTACCAGCGGGATTTCGAACTGCCGTTCTATCTCGGCGTACTGGCCGTCAGCGCCGTCGGTCTGGCCCTCTACCTGATGCCCTACGGCCTCTACGACAGCTTCGGTACGGCCCTGCGCTACACCGCCTTCCACGTCATTTCCCTGGCCACCTCCCTGGGTTTTGCCACCACGGACTACACCATGTGGCCCATGTTCGCCCAGTTGTGGGTGCTGTTCCTTTGCAGCTTCGTCGCCTGCGGCGGCTCCACCGGCGGCGGCATCAAGATGATGCGGGCCGTCATCCTTTACAAGCAGGTGTTCCGGGAACTGGTGCGGGCCATGCATCCGACGGCGGTGCATCCGGTGCGTATCCAGGGCGTCATCGTGCCCGATCCGGTGTTGCACGCGGTGCTGGCCTTCAGCTTCATCTACATGGTGACCATCGTCAGCCTGACCCTGCTGCTCTCGGCCAGCGACCTGCCCATCGTCACCGCTTTCTCCGCTGTGGTGGCCTGTCTCAACAATGCGGGCCCGGGGTTGGATGCGGTGGGCCCGGCGGCCAATTACTCGGTGCTGAGCGACTTCCAGACCTGGGTCTGTTCCTTCGCCATGCTCCTCGGCCGCCTGGAAATCTTCACCCTGCTGGTGGTGCTGACGCCGGCCTTCTGGCGCAAGTGAGGCCGGCCGATCTGGGGGCGGCTTGATCTATCCCAATGACAGGGGTGGGGGTTCCGAAGGATAATCCGGGTCTTTCTAGCTAACCCGGCGGAGCCCCCTGTGACCCGACCCCGCAACGACACCTTCCTGCGCGCCCTGCTGCAGGAACCCACCGATTACACCCCCCTGTGGCTGATGCGCCAGGCCGGCCGCTATCTGCCCGAATACCGGGAGACCCGGGCCCGCGCCGGCAGCTTCCTCGACCTGTGCAAGAACCCGGCCCTGGCCTGCGAAGTGACCCTGCAGCCCTTGGCCCGCTACGACCTGGATGCGGCCATTCTCTTCTCCGACATCCTCACCGTGCCCGACGCCATGGGCCTGGGCCTGTACTTCGCCGAAGGCGAAGGCCCCAAGTTCGAGCGTCCCCTGCGCGAAGAATGGGCCATCCGCGACCTGCAGGCACCGGACCCCTACGAGCACCTGCGCTACGTCACCGACGCGGTGAGCGAGATCCGCCGCGCCCTGGACAACTCCGTGCCCCTCATCGGCTTCTCCGGCAGCCCCTACACCCTCTCCTGCTACATGGTGGAAGGCGGCTCCAGCGACGATTACCGGCATGTGAAGACCATGCTCTACAACCGTCCCGACCTGATGCACCGCATCCTCTCGGTGACCGCCGATGCCGTGACCTCCTACCTCAACGCCCAGATCGAGGCTGGCGCCCAGGCCGTGATGATTTTCGACTCCTGGGGCGGCGGCCTGTCCGCTGCGGCCTACGAGGAATTCTCCCTGCAGTACATGCGCCGCATCGTTGCCGGCCTGACCAAGGAGAAGGACGGGGAAAAGATTCCCTGCATCGTCTTCACCAAGGGCGGCGGCCTGTGGATCGAGAAAATCGCTGCCATCGGCTGCGACGCCGTGGGCCTGGACTGGACCATCGACATCGGCGAAGCCCGCCGCCGCACCAACGGCAAGGTGGCGCTGCAGGGCAACCTGGACCCCAATGTGCTGTTCGCCTCCCCCGAAGTGGTGCAGGCCGAAGCCAAGAAGGTGCTGGATTCCTACCACGCCGCCGGCGGCAGCAAGACCGGCCACGTCTTCAACCTGGGCCACGGCATTTCCCAGTTCACCCCGCCGGACCACGTCACGGCGCTGGTGGAAGCGGTGCACGGCCACAGCCGCAAGCTGCGGCAGCAGGGCTGATCCAGCCCTGCCCGGCGCTCCGCCCGGGGCGCCGGTCTGCAATCCCCCTCCCCGCCGCATGGCGGGGGGCGGCCTTCCCCACGGGGCCCCTGCCGTCAGCGGCTTCCCGCCTGCCTTTCCTCCTAGCCCTCGCCATCCTCCAGTTCCCCCGCCCCATTCCGGGGATAACGCGGGGACGGGACCGTTCCCCAAAGTTTTTTCGCTCCTTCCCCTTGACTTATGCACAGAAAGAGGGCGCGGTGACGATTTGTTACAAAAGGCCGGCTATTACTTTGGGCATATTTGTAAGTCGTTGATTTATAAGGGTGATAGGAGTGCCTTATTTTGCAGCAAAGTGACAAAAACCCTTGCGGGGGGCCTGCTTAGCAAAATTATTCCGGCACAATCCACAAAGTTATCCACAGGAATTGTGAGTAAGTGAAAAAGTCCTTTCGGGCAAAGGGCTTGGCCCCTATTCAGGAGAAAGACGGCGAACTTGTGCCCCTAACTTGGGCTGAGAGTTGGGCTGTGCATTGGGCCGAGATCCTGCCCGTGGAAGCGGGGCCCGGCCCGGAAGGTCCCCGCCGGTCCGCCGGCCTTTCCCAAAGGCCCCCGATCCCTTAAGCTTCCGGCCTTGCCGGTGATGTGTCGCCGGCCCCTTTGCCCATCCCCATGCCCGTCATCCGCGTCGCCCTCGACGTTCCTCTGCACCGCCAGTTCGACTACCTGGCCCCCGACGCCCAGCCCGACGACGTGGGCCGGAGGGTGCGGGCGCCCTTCGGCCGGGGCACGCGCATCGGCGTCATCACCGCCGTGCTCGGCGCCGACGAGGAAGGGGACCTGCCCCTGGACAAGCTGAAGGCGGCGGAAATCCTGCGGGATGACGTGCCGCCCCTGCCGCCGGACTGGTTCCGTCTCACCGAGTTCTGCAGCAGCTATTACCAGGCCCCCATCGGCGAGGTCATGCTGGCAGCCTTGCCGGTGGGCCTGCGGCGTACCGATCCGCCCAAGGCCCGGGCGGTGAAGGCCAAGGTCAAGGCGGAGGCGCCCCAGGCGGCGCCGGAGCTGACCCCGGGCCAGGCCGAGGCCGTCGCCGCCGTACTGGCGGCGGGGGTGGGCACTGTACCCCGCTTTGCCCCCTTCCTGCTCTACGGCATCACCGGCTCGGGCAAGACCGAGGTGTACCTGCGCCTGGTGGAGGCGGCTCTGGCCGGCGGCCATCAGGCCCTGCTGCTGGTGCCGGAAATCAATCTGACGCCCCAGCTGGAAGAGCGGGTGCGGCGCCGCTTCCCCGGCGTCGGCCTGGTCAGCCTGCACAGCGAACTCACCGAGGCCGCCCGCACCCGGCACTGGAAGGCGGCCTTCAAGGGCGAGGCCCGCATTGTCCTCGGCACCCGCCTTTCCATTTTCACGCCCCTGCCCGACCTGGGCCTGATCGTGGTGGACGAGGAGCACGATCCCTCCTTCAAGCAGCAGGACGGCATGCGCTACTCGGCCCGGGACGTGGCCGTGTTCCGCGCCTGGCAGCGGGGCGTGCCCATCGTCCTGGGCTCGGCGACGCCGTCCCTGGAAACCTGGGCCAACGCCACCGGCGAGGGTATTCCCCGGCGCTACACCCTGCTCACCCTGGCGGACCGGGCCAACGCCGCCGCCTCCCTGCCGCCGGTGCGGCTGCTGGACACCCGCCGGGAGAAGCTCCAGGACGGCCTCTCCGCGGCCCTCCTGGCGGCCCTGCAGGTGCGCCTGGAACGGGGCGAGCAGAGCCTGGTGTTCCTCAACCGGCGCGGCTACGCCCCGGTGCTGGCCTGCCCTTCCTGCGGCTGGATTTCCCGCTGCCGCCGCTGCGCTGCCAACCTGGTGCTGCACCTGGCCGACCGGCGCCTGCGCTGCCACCACTGCGGCTTCGAGAACGGCATTCCCCGGGCCTGCCCCAGCTGCGGCAACCAGGACATCCATCCCTTCGGCCGCGGCACCCAGCGCCTGGAGACGACCCTGCAGGAACGCTTTCCCGAGGCCCGCATCCTGCGGGTGGACCGGGATTCGGCGAAGAGTCGCAAGCAGTGGGAAGCCCTGGCGGAAAAAATCCACGCCGGCGAGGCCGACATCCTGGTGGGCACCCAGATGCTGGCCAAGGGCCACGACTTTCCCCGCCTCACCCTGGTGGGCGTCACCGGCGCCGATGCGGCCCTCTTCGCCGCCGACTGGCGTGCCCCGGAGCGCCTCTTCGCCCAGCTGATGCAGGTGGGCGGCCGCGCCGGTCGCGCCGAACTGCCCGGCGAGGTGCTGATCCAGACCGAACACCCGGAACATCCCCTCTACGGCGCCCTGCAGCAGCACGACTTCGCCGCCTTTGCCGCCAGCCAGCTGGAAGAACGGCGCAGTGCCGGCTTTCCGCCCTACTCCTACCAGGTCATGCTGCGGGCCGAGGCGCCGGAGATGGGGCCGGCCCTGGAGTACCTGGCCCAGGCCCGGGCCCTGGGGGCCGACCTCAACGGCAACGGCCCGGTGCTGCTGTACGACCCGGTGCCCATGCGCATGGCCCGCCGGGCCAACCTGGAGCGGGCCCAGCTGCTCGCCGAATCCACCTCACGCCCCGCCCTGCAGGCCTTCCTGGCCGAATGGCGGCCCCTGCTCGAAGGCATCAAGGCGCCCTCCCGCCTGCGCTGGCATCTGGAAGTGGACCCCCTGGAATTCTGAAGCCGGGGCGGCGGCCGTTGCCGGCCACACCCAGCCACATCCTGCCGCCGGGGCCGTCCATCATTGCCGCCGGCAAGCCCGGTGAAATACCTCCATTCCGCGTCAACCCGCTGAAACTCAAGGTTTTTTACATTTGGCAAGACTCTTGCAAAGGCTCTGGCCCGAGCCCATTCCGGGCCGGGCTTTTGTGGAGAGAAATCATGAGAATCCAGGATTGCCAGATGGATATCAGCTGTCAGCGCACGGCCAGCGAAACCCGGGAGAGCAGCTTTGTCTTCCGGGTCGAGCGTGACGAGGAGTTCAAGAACATGATGAAAAGCTATGCCAAGGACGGCAAGATCGTCGCTCAGGAGGTGGAGCCGAGGGCCTCGGCCGTCGCCCTGGTGCCGGAAAGCTGGAGCAGCGGCGCCATCGCCAGCGGCGACGAAAGCCGCCGGCGCAGGGTGGACCAGCTGCTGCAGGAGATGATCACCCGGCTGTTCGCCATGCTCACCGCCGGCGACAAGGACTGCTGCTGCGACAAGGACGAGGACGGCACCGGCCTGCCTGACCTGGGCCAGGGCAAAGGGGCGTCAGCCAGAACGCCGGCGGCGGGGGATTTTGAAGCCCAGCCCCATATGCCCCGGGTGCGGGTGGTGGCCTGGGAGTCGGAGACCAACCTCAAGGTGCGGGAAAGCGAATCCACCACAGTCTGCGCCAGCGGCAGCGTGCGCACCGCCGACGGCCGCTGCATCGACTTCGATCTGGAGGTGGCCATGCAACGCCAGTACGAGGCCGACTACCAACGGAAGGAAAGCGGTACCTGGGAACTGAAAGATCCCCTGGTGCTCAACTTCCCGGGCAAGGCGGCCGAGTTGGCCGACACCCGCTTCGACTTCGACCTGGATGCGGACGGCGACAAGGAGTCGGTGGCCGGCCTCGGCCGGGGCTCCGCCTTCCTGGCCCTGGACCGCAACGGCGACGGCGCCATCAACGACGGCCGGGAGCTGTTCGGCGCCCTTTCCGGCAACGGCTTCGCCGATCTCAAGGCCTACGACACGGACGGCAACAACTGGATCGACGAGGCCGACGCCATCTATTCCCAACTGCGGCTGTGGCAGCCCGGCGCCGACGCGGCGGCAGCCGGAAAGGCGGGTCAGGAAGGCCAGGGCGCCGGCCTGCAGACCTTGCAGGAGGCGGGTGTGGGCGCCCTCTGGCTGGGCTCGGTGCAGAGCGAGTTCAGCCTCAAGGACGGGGACAACCAGCAGCAGGGCCAGGTGCGCCAGACCGGCGTCTGGCTGGCCGAGAACGGCGAGGCCGGTTCCCTGCAGCAGGTGGATCTGGCCACTACCTGAAGGGCTGGCCTCAGGCCTCTCCCGGGGCCAGTTCCGGCGTCCAGCACAGATGCCGGTTCTTGCCCCGGGCCTTGGCCTGGTACATGGCCGCATCGGCCCGGGCCATGAGCAGTTCCACGTTGTCGCCGTCCGCCGGGTAGAAGGCGATGCCGATGCTGGCGCCGACGCGGAAGCTGCGGCCGTCCAGCAGCACCGGCTCGTTGATGGCGGCGATGATGCGTCGCGCCGCCTCTTCCGTTTCTGCAATGCCCTGGCCGTTGTTGAGGTTCTCCAGGAGCACGGTGAATTCGTCGCCGCCCTGGCGGGAGACGCTGTCCACCTTGCGCAGCACGCTGGTGATGCGCCGCGCCACCTCCACCAGCAGGCGGTCGCCGGTGTTGTGGCCGGCGCTGTCGTTCACCGCCTTGAAACCGTCCAGGTCCATGAACATCAGGGCCAGGCCGGTGCCGTTGCGTTCGGCCCGGGCCAGGGCCTGGCAGACCCGGTCCTGGAACAGGTTGCGGTTGGGCAGCTGGGTCAGGCCGTCGAAATGGGCCAGGTGCTCCATCTGCTCGGCCAGATGCTTCTGTTCGGTGATGTCGGAAAAGACGTGCACGTAGTGGGTGAGGCGGCCTTCGCCGTCGCGCAGGGTCGAGATATCCAGCAGGCAGGCGAAGAGATGGCCGTCCTTGTGCCGCTGCCACACCTCCCCCTGCCAGAAACCACGGCTCTGCAGGGCCTGGTGCATGTGGTGGTAGAACTCGGCGTCGTGCACACCGGAGGCCAGCAGGCCGGGGGAATGGTCTTCCACCTCTTCCGGCGCGTAGCCGGTCATCAGGCAGAAGGCCGGATTGACGCGGAAGATGCGCTCGCTGGCATCGGTGACCATGACCGCCTCGTGGGTCTGGGCCACGATGGCGTCGGAGAGCCACAGCTGGCGCTGCTCTTCCCGCAGCTGGGTGAGGTCGTGGCCGATCAGGGCGACGTGGCTGATGTGGTCGCTGCCATCGTGTACCGGCACCGCGGTCCAGCGCACGGTGCGCTCGCCGCTGGGGTAGGTGGTGGTCTGTTCGGCCTCCTGCACCTGGCCGCTGCGCACCGTCTGCTCCAGCATCAGCTGGCGGCGTAGGGCATCTTCCGGCGTCAGCACCTGGTCTAGGGGATGGTGCTGCATTTCCTCGGCGCGGCGGCCGGCCAGGGTCAGGGCGGCGGGATTGAAATAGCGATAGTGGAAGTGGCCGCCGGAGTCCCGCTGCAGCATCACCATGGGATCGGGGGCGGCGGAGAACACCGCGTGGGCTGCCTCCACTTCTTGGCGCGCCTGGCGCAGGCGCAGCAGGAGCCACCATAGGAACATGCCGGTCAGAAGCAGGATGGCGGAACATATGGAGGCCACCTGGTAGTAGGAGTAGGCGCGCTCCCCATAGGCAGCAAGGACGCGCGCCTCGTCAAATCCAGCGAAGACGACCAGGGGCTGCCCGGGCATCTGGCCGTAGCTGTAGAGGCGCCGGATTCCGTCCATGGAACTGGGCGCCAGGAAATGTCCTTCCGGATTGGCGCCCAGGGCCTTGAGCAGGGGTGAGTCTTCGCCCAGGGAGCGACCGACGATCACCTCCTGGTCGGTGACCCGGACGCGAACCACCTTGTCGTGGCCCACGAGGCCCAGAACGGCCCCTGGCTGCAAGCCCACCTCCTGATAGAAGCGTCCCAGATAATGGGCATCCACGGAAGCAACGACGACACCGGCAAAACTGCCGTCCCGATGATTGAGACGGCGGGAGAGCTGGATCGACCACTTGCCCGAGGCCCGGCCCAGCACCGGCTTGCTGATAAAGACTTGGCCACTGTCCCGTTCCACATGGACCTGGAAGTGCTCCCGGTCGGCCAGGTTGATTGGCTTGAAGGGCTGGTTGCTCCACTGCAGATTGCCGTTGGCGCCGATCACCCCTAGCTGCACGATGATGGCGCTGCGTTCCAGGGCTTGACGGAACTCGCTGAATTCCCGGGTACTGGGCCGTTCCTCAAACTCGGCCTTGAGCAGGCGGAGAATTTGGTCCGCCGTGGTCAGGGTGTTGAGGCTGTGTTCCTGGAAGGTGCGGCGCAAATAGTCGAGTCGCTGGAATGCACGCTCGATTTCCCGATCCTTTTCATGATGCAGGATGGTGGTGACCGCTCCCCAGAGCAGGGCCGTCAGGATAATCATGAACAGCAGCGGCAACACCTCGATACCCCGCCGAATGGGGCGTAGGGATACGTAGGGGCGGATGGGCTCTTTGTTTCTCATTTATGGAAGACTAGGTCGACGACCGACTAAGCCTCCAGCATATATTACTTTCCGACTAATTCTCCGCCGTGCCCTGCATCCAATTTGATTTTTCGCAGAAAGAATCAAGAAGGTGCCGGGTGCCAGGTGGTGGCAGCCGCGGCAGCCGCCTGGGGATTGGCCCGCAGCCAGTCGGCCCGCTGCCGCAGGCGCCGGCTCCAGTCCGGGGTCAGGCCCGGGGTGGCGGCCAGGCGCTCCAGCAGTTCCAGGGGCGGCCGGTGGATCTGCCAGCCCTGCCACAGTTCGGCCAGGGACACCGGGTCCGGGTTGCGCGCTTCCAGTTGCAGGGCATCGCCCACCCGGGCCGAGCCCGGGGTGAGGACGCGGAAATACCAGCCGGTGAGGCCGTGCTCGGCGATGTGGGCGGCGATGCCGTCGGCGCCGTGGCGGGAGTCGATTTTCCAGCAGGGGGAGCGGGGCTGGGAAACCTGCAGGCGGGCGCTGCCGAAGACGTAGATGTCGCCGACGCAGACCTGAGTCTCGTCGGTGCCGGCCACCGCCAGGTTTTCCCCCAGGCTGCCGGGTACCAGGGTGCTTGCCGCCTCGGGAAAGGCTGCCGCCAGCTTGCCGTAGTGGTCGCTGGGGTAAAGATGGACGGCCTTCTCCGGCCCGCCATGGACGCGCCGGTCGCCCTGGGCGTCGCCTTCCAGGCCAAGGGGGCCGATGGCCAGCGGGCCGTCCACGGCATTCTTGTAGATAGCCGTGGGGCGGCCTTCCGGCAGGGCGGAAACGGGACCGACGGCGAGGCGGGAGACGATCAGGGCCATGCTTTCACTTTCAGGCAATCACCACAGCCAGGCGGCGCCCCGCACTCCGGAGGAGTCGCCGTGCACGGGCGGCAGCAGGCGGGTGGCGATGTGGTCGGAAAAGACGTGGGGTGCCCACAGGCGGGGCACGTTGGCATAGAGCCGTTGCAGGTTGGACAGGCCTCCGCCGAGGACGATCACGTCCGGGTCCACGATATTCATCACCGTGGCCAGGGCCCGCGCCAGACGGGCTTCGTAGCGCTGCAGGGTGGCCTCGCTGCGGGCGTCGCCGGCGGCCGCGGCGGCGGCGATGGCGGCCGCCTCCATGGCTTCGCCGCCGTGGCGTTGATGGTCCGCCGCCAGGGCCGGGCCCGAGAGATAGGTTTCGACGCAGCCGTGGCGGCCGCAGTAGCAGGGCGGCAGGGGCCGGTCGTCGGCTCCGGCGCCGGGCAGGGGGATGTGGCCCCACTCGCCGGCGATGCCGTTGGCGCCCCGCAGCACCTGGCCGTCGATGACCAGGCCGCCGCCGACCCCGGTGCCGAGGATGACGCCGAAGACGCAGCGGGCGCCCCGCCCGGCTCCGTCCATGGCTTCGGACAGGGCGAAGCAGTTGGCGTCGTTGGCCAGGCGCACCGGCCGCTGCAGCAGGGCCTCCAGGTCCCGCCCCAGGGGCTGGCCGATGAGGCAGGTGGAATTGGCGTTGCGGATGTGGCCGGTGAGGATCGATTCGCTGCCGGGCATGCCGACGCCGACGCTGCCCGTCATCTGCAGCGCCGCTTCAGCCTCCCGCACCAGGCCTGCCACCGCCTGCAGGGTGGCGCCGTAGTCGCCCCGGGGCGTCGGCACCCGGCGGCGCAGCAGCTCCCGGCCGTCGTCGCCCAGGGCGATGATCTCGATCTTGGTGCCGCCCAGGTCGATGCCGAGACGCACGGTCACGCCCTCGGCAGCCGCAGAGGCGGGGTGGTTGCTATGGTGCGGATGGTGGCGGGGATGGGCATTGCAGCGTCGGCAAATGGCAGGCGGGCCATTCTGGCACAGGGGCGGGAGCGGGAAAAGCCGGCCGGGACGCGGGGCAGCCCGCATTGGCGTTTGCCAAGTCGGACGGCATAATCCCCGGGCTCGTAGCCTTGTCTTTTACTCCATCCCTTTTTTGGAATCCCCATGCACTCATCAATCCGCAACCTGCTGCTCCTTGTCCTTCTGCTCGGGGGCTCTGCAGCCCTGGCCGAGCCGGCCAGCGAAGCCTCGGTCCGGCGCCTGCTGGAGGTGACCCAGGCCCGTGCCCTGTTGCAGCAAGTGCAGCAGCAGGCCCAGGGCATGATGCAGGGCCTGGCGCAGCAGAGTCTGCGGGGCAAGTCGCCGACCCCGGCCCAGGAGGCGGCCATCACCCGGATGACGGCACGCATGGTGGCCCTGATCCAGGAGCAGTTGTCCTGGGAGCGCCAGGAGCCGATGTACATGCGCCTTTATACCCAGACCTTCACCGAGGACGAAGTGGCCGGCATGCTCGCCTTCTACGAAACGCCGGCGGGCCGCGCCACCATCGAGAAGATGCCCCTGGTGCTGCGTCAGATATCCCAGGAGTCCCAGCGCTCCATGGCGGAAATGGGCGCCCAGCTGAAGGCAATCCAGCGGGATTTCGTGGCCGAGATGCAGGCCGCCAGCAGCAAGCCCTGACGGGCCCCACCCCGAAAAAAAACCGGCCCCTCGGGGCCGGTTTTCGTTTGGGCGGAAAGAACCGCCCGGCTTACTTCTTCCAGGCGTCGGCCTGCACCAGGGAGTCGTCGCGCCAGGCTTCCCGGGCGGCCTTGTTGGCCATCCAGTTGGGCATGAAGGTGAAGGCTTCGTCCAGCAGGTGCGGGGTGTGGCGGCCGGGGGAGTAGCGCAGGGAGCGCTCGTAGTACTCCTGCAGGGCCGGCTTGAAATTGGGGTGGGCACACTTCTCGATGACCACCTTGGCCCGGGCCTTGGGGGAAAGGCCGCGCAGGTCGGCCAGGCCCTGTTCGGTGACGATCACCTGCACGTCGTGCTCGGTGTGGTCCACGTGGGAGACCATGGGCACGATGCAGGAGATGGTGCCGCCCTTGGCGCTGGAGGGGGTCATGAACATGGAGATGAAGGCGTTGCGGGCGAAGTCGCCGGAGCCGCCGATGCCGTTCATGATGGAAGTGCCCATGATGTGGGTGGAGTTCACGTTGCCGTAGATGTCGGCTTCGATGAGCCCGTTCATGGCGATGACGCCGAGGCGGCGGATCACTTCCGGATGGTTGGAGATCTCCTGGGGCCGCAGGATGATCTTGTTCTTGAAGTCCTTCAGGTTGGCGGTGAGATCGGCCAGGGCCTCGGGGGAGAGGGAGAAGGAGGTGGCGGAGGCACAGGTCATCTTGCCGCACTTCAGCAGTTCCAGCATGCCGTCCTGCAGCACTTCGGTGTAGGCGGTGAGGTTCTCGAAGGGGCCGTCCTTGAGGCCGGCCATCACGGCATTGGCCACGTTGCCGACGCCGGACTGCAGGGGCAGCAGATTGGTCGGCAGGCGGCCCATCTTCACCTCATGCTGGAGGAAGTCCAGGATGTGGCCGGCGATCAGCTTGGAGTTGGCGTCCGGCGGGGTGAAGGCGGAGTTGCGGTCCGGCTTGTTGGTTTCAACGATGGCGATGATCTTGCTGGGATCGACGTTGAAGTAAGGCTGGCCGATGCGGTCTTCGGTGCGGATGATGGGGATGGGCTTGCGATGGGGCGGCAGGGCGGTGCCGTAATAGATGTCGTGCATCCCTTCCAGGTCCAGGCTCTGCCAGGAGTTCACTTCCAGGATGATCTTGTCGGCCTGGTCCAGCCAGGTCTTGTTGTTGCCGACGGAGGAAGAGGGGATCAGCTTGCCGTCTTCGGTGATGCCGGCCACTTCCACCACGGCCACGTCCAGCTTGCCGAGGAAGCCGCCCCAGACGAACTGGGAAACGTGGGACAGATGGATGTCGATGTATTCCATCTCGCCGGCGTTGATGCGCTTGCGGCAGGTGGGGTCGGACTGGTAGGGCAGACGCATTTCCACGCCGTCCACCATGGCCAGGGCGCCGTCCAGTTCGGGGGCGGTGGAAGCGCCGGTCCAGACGCCGATCTTGAACTTCTTGCCGTTCAGATTGGAGTCCATGATGTGCTTGGCGAGGGCGGCGGGCACGACCTTGGGGTAGCCTGCGCCGGTGAAGCCGCTCATGCCGACGTTCATGCCGGACTGAATGAGGGCGGCGGCCTGTTCGGCCGACATGATCTTGCTGCGCATGGCAGCGTTGAGAATCCGGGTTCCGGACATGGGTGAAACTCCTGCTGTTGATTGTGGGGGTCAGCAACGGCCCGGACTTTCTTGGGTGGCCCGGGTCCAGCGGCTGGCTGGTCTCAAAGGTGATGCACGCCGGCGGGACGCGGATGGGCGTCCGTTAACGTGAAAAAACCGCCCGTGTTGCGGGCGGCCTCTCCGCAAGTCAGATCAGGCCGGCGAGCCGATCTGGGCGATCGCAGCCTCGTAGGCCGCGTGGGTGTCCTGGTGAGAATTCACCGAAATGTTCATGTCGTTGGCCAGGCCGTCGGCCAGGCCGTAGACCCAGCCGTGCACCGTCAGGTCCTGACCCCGGTCCCAGGCATCGCGGACCACGGTGGCATGGCAGACGTTGAGCACCTGCTCGATGACGTTGAGCTCGCACAGGCGGTCCAGGCGCACGGCCGGGTCGGCGATGGCATTGAGCATGGCCAGGTGCTTCTGGCGCACGTCCTGGATGTGGCGCAGCCAGTTGTCCACCAGGCCGACGCGCAGGTTGTCGAGCACCGCCTTGACCCCGCCGCAGCCGTAGTGGCCCACCACCAGGATGTGCTTCACGTGCAGCACATCGACGGCGTACTGCAGTACCGAGAGGCAGTTCAGGTCGCTATGCACCACCACGTTGCCGATGTTGCGATGGACGAACACTTCCCCCGGTTGCAGGCCGGTGATCTGGTTGGCCGGGACCCGGGAATCGGAACAGCCGATCCACAGGTATTCGGGATTCTGTAATGTGGCGAGGCGGTCGAAGAATTCCGGATCTTCGGAACGAATGCGTTCCGACCATATCCGGTTCTGTTCGAAAAGGTGGTCAAGACTGGATGCCATGCATGGCCTTCCATTACATAATTATGAATAACGGCATTTTACCCCATGGCGCCGGGTAGGTCGAAGGTCGGGGGCGAAGGGCCGGGAGAGGGGTAGAATCGAGGTCTGCACCAGGGCGCCAAGCCCAGGCCCGGCGGGCCCTGCCGCCACAGGAGAGCACACCATGATCGTCAAGTTCCAGTCCGTCGCCACCGCCGACATCATCACTTTCGCCGACGTGGCCCGGGTCCTGCTGAAAATCCTCGGCAAGGAGCCCACCGCCCGGGGCGTCATCGTGCCCGAAGACATGACCGAGGCCCTGGCCCGCCTGGCGGCCCTCTGTCACAAGGAAGGGGAAAGCGCCGAGGCGGCGCCGGACAGCGGCGTCGGCGTCGAGGCCCACGAACTGGTGGCCCTCTCCCAGCGGGTGCAGCCCTTCATCCGCATGTTCGACCGGGCCCATCTGGCGGGCAAGCCGGTGACCTGGACGGCGGCCAAGGATTTCTACGAAGACTGAAGGCGCCTTCAGCAGCTGCGCATGACGAAGACGATGGCTGCGGCGAAGGCCAGGGCCAGGATGCCGGCCACGGCGATGCGCCGCTGATTGTCCGGGGAGCGCTGCTGGCGTTGTGCTTCCACCAGGTTCACCACCTCGCCGATGAGCACCATGCCGCTCAGGGCCAGGCCGGCGGAGAGGTAGAAAAGGGTGACGATGGCGCCGTTTTCCGAGAGGCGGCACAGGTAGCTGGGGTAGAACTGGGGCTTGGCCAGGGACAGGTAGCCGATGAACATGACCAGGCCGGCGGGCACCAGCACGGCCAGCAGCAGTTTCCAGGCGTGCTTGCTGAAGAGCCAGCGCACGCCCAGGATCAGGTCGCCCCACAGTGCCTTGAGTACGGACAAATTCCGCCCTCCCCGTTTGCCATTGGCTCCATCATAAGAGGGGGCGGCCGCTGCCGCCATGGGTATTTACCCCGCCTCAGCCGGCGGGCTGGTCCACCATCACGTAGCGTTTTTTCACCGCCTCGATCACCTTGAACACGCCGCTGAAGCCGGCGGGAATGATGGCTGCCTCGCCGGGCCCGTATTCCCGCACCTCGCCGCTGTCGGCAATGAGCTGCAGCCGCCCTTCCAGCACCTGGAAGAACTCGTGGCGATGGGCGTGGAAGGCGATCTTCCAGGCCCCTGGCTCGCAGGCCCACACACCCATGGAAATGCCCTGCTGCTCATACAGCTCCCAGGTGGTGCGCCGGGGCGGCGCGCCGATACAGCGTTCCGGGGCGGGCTGATCCAGGGTTGGCACCGGCAGCGGGTCGGCGAAGTGGATGGCGCGAGGGGCAGTCATGACGGGCTTCTCCACGATGCTCAGGCGCCGATCCAGCCCTGGCGCAGGGCCTGGGCGGCCCGGTCGGCCTTGGCGTTGATGCTCAGCTTCGCCGTATCGGCGGCCGGGGCGGCCAGGGTCAGGCTGGCCTCGATCAATTCGTCGCGGCGGAAGGCGTGCAGCTTCACCTGATCCCCCGCCCGGTGGCGCTTGAGGCGCTTGTCCAGGGCGGCGGGGGTGAGCCTGATACCGTCCCAGGCGATCAGCACGTCGCCGGCCGAGAGGCCCGCCGCTTCCGCCGGGCCGCCGTTGTACACGCTGGTCAGCTTCACTTCGCTACCCTCGCCGCCGGTCTTGGCCCCGAGGACAGGCAGGCTGGAAGCCGCTTCCCAGGCCAGGGTGACGCCGAAGGGCTTCAACAGCCGCTCCAGGGGCAGATCGCCAGTGCCCGTCACCGCCTGCTTCAGCCAGCGGGCGGCGGCCGCACCGCCCACCTCGGCCACGGCGGCGAAGACGCTGTTAGGCCCCTCCTCCGCCACGCCGACGCCAGTGCGGCCGTGGCGCTGCCACAGCAGCTGCATCACCTGATCCAGGTTTGCCTTGCCGCCGCTCTCGGCCCGCAGCTTCAAGTCCAGGGCCAGGGCGATGAGGGAGCCCTTGGCGTAGTAGCTGACCACGGCGTTGGGGGCGTTTTCGTCCTGCCGGTAATACTTGGTCCAGGCTGTGAAGGAGGATTCGGCCACGCTCTGCAGGTGGCGCCCCGGGCCCTTCTTCACGGCGCTGGCAGTCTTGGCCAGCAGGTTGAGATAGGTGATGCTGTCGATGGCGCCGCTCTTCACCAGGCAGAGGTCGTCGTAGTAGGAAGTGAAACCCTCGAAGGCCCACAGCAGGCGGGTGTAGGCCTCCTGGGTTAGGTCGTAGGGGACGAAGGCGGCGGGCTTGATGCGCTTCACGTTCCAGGTGTGGAAATACTCGTGGCTGCACAGGCCGAGGAAGGTGACGTAGGCCTCGGGCAGGGGGCCGCTGGCGGGTGTATTGCTGTTGGGCAGGTCGTCCCGGGAACAGAGCAGGGCCGTGGAGGCGCGATGCTCCAGGCCGCCATAGCCGTCGCCCACGGCCATCACCAGGAAGACGTAGCGCTCCATGGGGGCCTTGCCGCCAAAGAGATCGATCTGCCATTCGCAGATGGGCTTGAGGTCGGCGGCCAGGCGCTTCAGGTCCACGTCCGTGCGGCCGGTGACGGCGATGGCATGGGGGACGCCCCGGGCCTTGAATTCGATGAGGGCGAAAGTGCCCATTTCCACCGGATGGTCGATCAGTTCGTCGTAATCGGCGGCCCGGTAGCGGCCGAAGCCGTAGAGGGCGGCGGCGCCCTTCTCTCCTTTTGCCACGGGCAGGCTGGTGGCCACCCGCCAGGCGGCGTAGGCCTTGCCCTGGGGCTTCACCAGTTCCACCCGGCAAGGCCGGTCTTCCTGGCCCAGGGCGCAGAGAAAGACGCTGGTGCCGTTAAAGAAGCCGTGGCTCCCATCCAGATGGGCGCCACGCACCGAGAGGTCCCAGGCGTAGACCTCCATGGTCACGCTCAAGGCGGTGCCGGCGGGCACCTTCTCCGCCTGCCAGGTGGCCTTGTCGATCTGGGTCAGGCCCACCGCCTTGCCGCCGGCACAGGCCTCGATGCGCACGATATTCTTGGCGAATTCCCGGATCATGTAGCTGCCGGGAATCCAGGTGGGCAGGGCAAAGCGTTGCCCCGCCGGGTCCGGGTCGGTTACGGTGCACGTCACCTGGAACAGATGGGCCTCGGGCCGGATGGGCACCAGACGGTAATCGACAGACGGCAGTGCGACGGAAGGAGTTTTCTTGGCCATGGGAATCACGCGGAGTCAGAGTGAAGGGCGGCGGCGCCGGCCCTGGAGCATGGCCGCCATTCTAGCCTGCCTGCTGCTGACCGCCCTCGCCCCCCTCCCGGCCCGGGCCGCCGGCACCGTGGCGGTGGACGTGGGCCACAGCCTGTGGGACTCCGGCGCCATCAGCGCCCGAGGCGCCACCGAATTCGACTTCAACCTCAACCTGGCCCGGGTGCTGCGGCCGGTGCTGGAAGCCCGGGGTCTCACGGTGCAGCCGGTGAACTTCGACGGCGAAATCGAAAGCCTGCAGGCCCGGGTGGATGCCGCCGCCGGCAGCGACTTCCTGCTTTCCCTCCATCACGACTCGGTGGCCTCCTTCAAGCTCACCGCCTGGAACTGGATGGGCGAAGACCTGGACTTCGCCGACGAGGACCGGGGCTTCGCCCTCTTCATCTCCCACCGCAATCCGCGGGTGGAAGAAAGCCTCGCCTGCGCTTCCGCCATGGGGCGGGCGCTGCGGGCCCGGGGCTTCGTCCCCGCCACCCACCACGGCACCACCGCCGCCGGCACGCCCCGGCCCTGGGCGGATGAGGAGAACGGGGTGCGCTTCTACGACACGCTGTTTGTCATTTCACACGGAACGATGCCGTCGGTGCTGTTCGAGGCGGGGGTGTTGAAGCATCGGGATGAGGAACTGGCCCTGCGGGACCGGAGCCGCCAGCAGGCCATGGCGCAAGGCCTGGCGGAGGGGCTGGCGGTGTGCCTGGGGGAACCCCTGAAAGCAGAGGGCCAGTTGCCTAGCCCCCGGAACTAAGCGGCGGGAAGGCCCGCCCGCTTTAGCAGGTGCTGCCGTTGTTGCGGCAGTCGGCGGCAGCCTGCTGCTGCAACTGCTGTTGCTGCTTTTCCTGGGCCCGGTCCACGGAGACGGACTTGCCCATTTCCACCGGCAGGGTGGTGGGATAGTCGTAGCCGGTGCCCTTGTTGTGGTCGATGATGGCGCCGATGCCGCCGCCGAAGACGATGTTGCCCCACATGGAGCCGGCGGCGCGGGAAACGGCGGTAAGCAGGCCGTCCACCAGGCCTTCCTTCTTGCACACCACGTTCAGGTTTTCGCCGCTCTTGCGCACGTCCACCTGGCCCGGGGCCTTGGCGGTCCAGGTGCCCTTGTCGTTGCTGAGGGAGCAGTCAGCGTCGGGGACCGGCTTGCCTTCATAGGAAGCGGTCACGGAAACGCGCTGGTTTTCGGATTGGGTAATGGTGGAACAGCCGGTGGTCAGGCTGACTGCAGCGACAGCGACCAGCAATGCAACTTGCTTGTTTTTCATTTTCTCGCCCTGTGATGATGTGATGACGCGCCGGGATGGCGCATCAAGGCCGGTTGAGCCGGGCGGGATAGTAGGGATTGTTGGATGTCATGTACATATGACGAAGGTGATGGGTGTCGTGGGGAATCGTTCAGAGCGGAGCTTCTCTGACTCCTCGGGCGAGGGATGGTTTTTGACCGCCGGGTTCCGCGCCGCCGCGCGTGTTCCTTTTCTTGCTTCCCCAAGAAAAGGAACCAAAAGAAGGGGAACCCTCACCCCCGGCCCTGCGGGCTTCCCTGCGCTGCTCAGTCGAGCGGGGCGGCTGCGGAACTCGCCCCCTGCGGGGGCTCAGACAGTCCTCGCCGAACCCCCCCCGCCCGCCTTGCGCTGCTCGGCGGGGGTGGAAGGGGGGCTTAAAGAACTAGCAGAGAGGACAACTGTGTTCTATAGCGAAAGTAATAAAGTCAGACCGATCAGACTTAATCCAAATGCATACTCGTAATCTGAGTGGGTGCTAGAATGCCGAACAACATGGATACCATACAGCTATCCCCCAGCGTTCTAGATTGGGCAGCCTCCCAAGCGGGAGACTCCTTGTATGAGTTCGCAAAAAAAATCTCTAAGCGCAATGCTGAGAATATAGCCAAAGGTGAATTAACAAACGCTCAGGCTATCAAATTTGCCAAAGTTTCCGGGGTTTCTCTTGGTGACTTATTCTTGCAAAATCCCCCACCCGCACGAACTCTTCCGGTTGCAGACTTTAGAACACTTCAGTACGCGAGCCCGCTTAGTAAAGATTTTTTTGACACATTTGACGATATTGAATTTAAGCAAGCTTGGTATCGAGAATTACAAATTGCGCAAGACTGTGAGCCACTTGAGTTCGTTGGAAAGTATAGAAATCAGCGTGTGCCCGTGAAAAGTGTTGCCCAAAATATTCGGGCAACATTGAATTTTACAGACGTAGATTTAAATTTATTGCGCAACCCGGATGATTTATTTTCTTTGCTAGCTCAGAAATGTGAAGCTATCGGGATTCTTGTATTTAAGAACGGAGTTGTAGGAAATAATGGGCATCGCCCTCTTTCTGTAAGTGAATTTAGAGGCTTTGCGTTAGCTGACGAAATAGCCCCTGTTGTATTTGTAAATGGAGCTGATGCTCCTGCTGCGTGGGTTTTCACTCTTGCCCATGAACTTGCACACATATGGCTAGGGGATTCTGGAGTTTCTGACGCAGATCCAAATGCAGATAGCTCTGTTGAGAAATTCTGTAACGCAGTCGCAGCTGAGGTTCTGGTACCCGCAGAAAATTTTTACTCTGTCTGGGAATCTTGTGGGACTAGTTCTATAGATGCTTGCCTAGAACATACTCGAAAAACCTTTAAAGTCAGCAAGTTTGTTGTTGCTCGGAGAGCTCTCGATTTAGGGTTGATTGATAAAGAAATATATCGAGCTGTTTACGAGTTGGCTCGTCAGAAGAAGAAAACTCCGGGAAGTGGCGGCGGAGATTTTTACAGAACATTAGCAGTTAGGAATAGCAAGAGGTTTTCTACAGAAGTCGCAAGCTTGGCTATTGCTGGAGGGATTACACTAGGCCAAGCGGGTAGATTACTTAATACAAACCCTAATAACGTTGTGAAATTCTATGCCAAGCAGAACCCGCTATCTGTTTGATTCTGATGTCTTGATTTCTTCTGCAAGACTTCACTATGCGCCCGAGTATTGTCAGGTGTTTTGGGATTGGCTTTCTGCTGGGAATTCGGCCGGGATGTTTTTTAGTATTGACAAAGTTAAGGGCGAGCTCTTAGATGGGGATGGTGATCTTCTAAATAGTTGGGCAGAAAGTAATCCTGATTTTTTCCAAAGTAGTACAGCTTCGCTTCCAGCCTGGGGACGACTTTCTACGATCGCGAACGATCCTCAGAAGCAGTTCAGGCATTCTGCAAAAAGCAAATTTCTTGATTTGGAAAAGGCTGATGCATGGTTGATCGCTCATGCAGCGACTAATGGAAATTTCGTCATTGTTACAAATGAAAAATCCGAGCCGCTTAGTAAGCGAGAAATTAAGCTGCCAGATGCTGCAGCTTGGTTGCAAGTGAATACAGTAAAGTTGTTCGATGTATTACGGGCACATGCTGGCCATAATTTCTCACCAAAGCTAATGAGTGCTCTTTCAAACGCCCTATCCCAGCAAAGCCCTGGCCAATCACCTGCGGTATAGCTGATGGGCATGTGCCCTGTGCGGCGCCGAGCAACGGAGCTTCTGGCGGGGCAAGGGCGAGCACTGTTTGAGGGCCTTTAGGCCCGAGTTGCGCAGCCCCCGCCGGAAGCGAGTAGCGCAGGGGACCCCGCGTAGCGGGGCGCCAAACCGGGCACCCCTTCTTTTGGTTACTTTTCTTGGCAAGAAAAGAAAAGTAACCCGCGCGTCAGGCGCGGAACCCAGCCGTAAAACACCCCATCACGTCTGAGACGAAGCGACGCCTTCCGAGGCGAAGACCCCAAAACCAACCTCAGAGAAATATCGGCTCCGGCGTCAGCCCGACGCCAAACTTCTCCCGCACACTGGCCTGCACGGCCCCCATCACCGCCCCCACATCCGCCCCCGTGGCGCCGCCACGATTCACCAGCACCAGCGCCTGCTTCTCATACATCCCCGCCGGCCCCAGATTCCTCCCCTTCCACCCCGCCTGCTCGATCAGCCAGCCGGCGGCCAGCTTCACCCGCCCGTCGTGCTGGGGGTACTGGGGCAGGGTCGGGTTCTCGGCCGCCAGCCGGGCGGCGGTGGCGGCGTCCACCACCGGGTTGTGGAAGAAGCTGCCGGCGTTGGGCACCTGGGCCGGGTCCGGCAGCTTGCGCTGGCGGATGGCGATGATGGCGTCCGACACCTGCAGGGCCGTGGGGGCGGCGATGCCGGCGGCAGCCAGTTCCTTTTCCACGTCCGCATAGCGGGTCACCGCCTGCCAGTGCTTCTCCAGGCGGAAGGTGACATGGGTGATGGCGTAGCGGCCGTCGAGATGCCAGCCTTCCTGCTTGAAGAGGCTGTCCCGGTAGCCGAAGCGAAGCTGGTGGCGGTCGAAGCCCACCGTTACGCCGGTGGTCAGGTCCACCGCTTCCAGGTGGTGGAAGCGTTCTCCCACTTCCAGGCCGTAGGCGCCGATGTTCTGGATCGGCGCGGCGCCGACGGTGCCGGGGATGAGGGAGAGATTCTCCAGGCCTGGGTAGCCGGCTGTTAGGGTCCAGCGCACGAAGTCGTGCCAGTTTTCGCCGGCACCGGCGCGGATGTACCAGGCCTCGTCGTCTTCCGCCGCCAGCTCCCGGCCGGGGATGGCCAGGCGCAGCACCAGCCCGGGGAAGTCGCCGTTGAGCACCAGATTGCTGCCACCGCCGAGAATGAAGCGGGGCTTGCCTTGCAGGGCAGGCACGGCGGAGAGGGCCGCCAGTTGTGCCGTTGCGGTGATGGTGCCGAGGAAGGCGGCGCGTCCCGGCAGGGCCAGGGTGTTGAGGGCATGCAGGTCGGCGTCGGCTTGCAGGAAGGTGGGCAGCATGGCGTGGCGTCAGGTCGGGCGGAGGGTTGGGTGCCGGGAGAAGGGCGCAAGGCGCCATTCTACGCCTTCGTTTTCAGGCATCATTGGCTCTGACGATCTCCTCAATGACACTGCCCATGGACCCAGAACGACAGCGCCTGATTCGCTCCCTGTTTGATGAATACATCGAGATGTACGCTACCCGGGATGACCGGCTGACCTCCCGCTTCAGCGAAAACTTCAGCGGCTATACCGGTGGCGGTGATTTCCTGGTGAAGGACAAGGCCGAATGGGTCCGGATCACCCGCCAGGACTTTGCCCAGGTTGCCGAACCCCTGCGCATCGAAATGCTGGATCTGTCGCTGCAGGACATCAGTGCCGACGTGGTCCTGGTCACGGCCTTCTTCCATATCCACCTGCCGCTGCCCGACCACATCCTGTCCCGGGAGACGGCCCGGTTGGTGCTGCTGTTCAAGCAGGAAAACGGCGCCTGGATGATCGCCCACAGCGGCATTTCCATTCCCTATCACCTGGTCCGGGACGGGGAGGTCTATCCCCTCCAGGGCCTGCACGAGCGCAACCGGGAGCTCGAAGCCCTGGTGGAGGAGCGCACCCGGGCTCTGGAAGAGGCCAATGCCAAGCTGGAGGCCCTGAGCTATACGGACGGGCTGACGGGCATCGCCAACCGCCGGGCTTTCGACCGGACCCTGGTGCAGGAGTGGAGCCGGGCCCAGCGCAGCGCCGCTCCCCTGGCGCTGATCATGCTGGATGTGGACCTCTTCAAGCATTTCAACGACCACTACGGCCACCTGGAGGGGGACGCCTGCCTGCAGGCCCTGGCCGGGGTGCTCACCCGGGCGGGGCGGCGGGCCAGCGATCTGGTGGCGCGTTATGGCGGGGAGGAGTTTGTCGTGCTGCTGCCGAATACCTCCGCCCCCGAGGCCCAGGAGATCGCCCGCAACATCCAGCAGGCGATCTGGGCCCTGGCCCTGCCCCATGAGGCAACCGCTCCCCGCATCGTCACCGTCAGCCTCGGCATTGCCAGCGTGGTGCCGAGCCGGGAGGCGAATGCCGAAACCCTGGTGCACCAGGCCGACGAGGCCCTCTACGGGGCAAAAAGAGCCGGGCGCAACCGCCTGCAACTGGCGGCCGTCTGAGTGGGGCGCTAGCTGGTGTTCCCCGGTAGAGCAACGGCAGGGTCGGCATCGGCTGACCTCCCGCGCCGCACCGCTTCTGCCGGCCCAGGCCAACTCCGCTCCACAGTTTGGCTATGGGCGGGCCAGCGGATAGTCCTCCTCCGTGTCGTGGCCGCCGTTCCCCGGGGCAGCAATGCGGCGCCGCATCTGAAGCCCGGCGACGTCCGGAAAGGCCCCGGATTCCGCGCCCTGCCCGGCTTTGCTAGCATGGGGGCACCATGCCCCCGCCCCTTGTCGAACGCCGTTACCTGAACCGACTCAGTGCCGCCCCCGAACCCACCGGGGCGGTGGTGGTGATCGACGTGCTGCGCTCCTTCTCCACCGCCGCCTGGGCCATCCATCGGGGCGCCCGGGAGCTGTACCCGGTGGCCGCTCCCGGCGACGGCCTGCTGCTGTTGCAGCATCTGCCCCAGGCCCTGCTGGTGGGGGCGGTGGGCGGCGGCGCTCCCATCCCCGGCTACCACTACGGCAATTCCCCCAGCGCGGTGCAGGGGGCGGAGCTGCAGGGGCGCACCCTGATCCACTGCACGGCCGCCGGGGTGCGGGGCCTCAGCCGCTACCGGACGGCCCCCCTGCTCTTCGGCGCGGCCCTGCTCAATGCCCGGGCCACGGCGGCGGTGATCCTGGCTGCCGGCGTGCCCCGGGTGACCCTGGTCATCACCGGCGAATGGACGGACCGGGACGGCGACGAGGACGTGGCCTGCGCCGATTACCTGGAAGCCCTGCTGCAGGGCGGCGATCCTTCCCCGGAGCCCTTCTCCGAGCGGGTGCGGCAGTCGGACTTCGGCCGCCGCTTCGCCGCCGGCGACCAGCCCCACCTGCCCCCCGCCGACCTGGACCTGTGCGCCGAGGCCGACCGCTTCGACTTCGCCCTGCAGGCCCTACCCTCGCCCCTGGGGCTGCGGCTGGTGGCGGTCTACGCTGGCGGCGGGACGATGGGAAAGAGCCGGTCGTAGGCCAGGTTGAAGACGAAGGCGTAGGCGGTATACACCAGGGCCAGGCCCAGGTCCGCCACCAGGGCGGCCCACCAGGAGAGGCCGGTCCACAGCACGATCACCGGCAGGGTCAGGAGCAGCAGGCCGCCCTCGAAGCACAGGGCGTGCAGGATGCGGCCGCGCCAGCCGCGCTGGTCGGCCCGGGTGCCGAAGTGGTGGGCCTGCAGCCAGTCCACCGCGGTGTTGTAGCCGCCGTTCCACAGGGCGGCCATGAGGGACAGCACGGCCAGCAGGCCCAGGGCGCTTTCCATGGACTGGCCCGAGACCCAGGCAAAGCCCGGGGTGATCAGCAGCAGGCCGAGCAGTTCGAAGAGGGCCACCTGGCGGACCCGGTCCTTGAAGCTGCGCAGGGGCACGCCGTGGCTCATGGCGTCTGCCTCACAGGCCCCGGGCCCAGGCGGGCCGCAGGGGGGCGTGGGCCGGGTCGGCCAGGGCGGCGCGCACCTGGGCCAGCAGCTTGTCCTGGTCCGTGGGCAGGTTGCCCTTCAGCACCAGCCAGTTGGAGGCGTGGTCGCTGCGGAAGACGGTGCGCTTCAGTTGCAGCAGGGAGAGGAAGCGCTCCATCTCGCGAAACAGGCCCAACTGGTCGAGAGGTTCCCACTCCGGGTAGTCGGCGCGGAAGCGCTCTTCCCCCATGGGAAAGCTGACCACCAGGGTGGAAAGGAATTCGGGCTGGGTGGCGTTGGCCAGGCGGGCGGAGTTTTCCGCGTGCTGCTGCCAGTGGGCGTGGCCCCCCAGGCCGTTGAGGATCATCACCGAACGGGTAATGCCGGCTTCCCCCAGCTTCGCCAGGGCCTCCCGGGTGCTGGCGAAGGTCTCGCCCTTTTTCACCTTCTCCAGCACCAGATCGTCACCGGATTCGGCGCCGACATAGGCCATGGAGAGGCCGGCCTCCTTGAGGGCCTTGATCTCGTCCACGGATTTCTTGCGCAGGTTGCGCGGCAGGCAGTAGCTGGACACTCGCCGTACCGCCGGCAGATGGCTGCGGATGGCTTCCAGATAGGCCAGGAGGCGCCGGGTGGGCAGCACCAGGGCGTCGCCGTCGGCTAGGAAGACCCGCCGCACCTGGCTGCCGTACTGGGCGCCGACGCGGCGGATGCTCTCCAGCACCTCTTCCTCCTCCCGGGCGCGGAAGCGCTTCTGGGGAGCGGTGTACATCTCGCAGAAGGTGCACTGGTTCCAGGAGCAGCCGTCGGTGACGGGCAGGATCAGGGATTCGGCCTCGCTGGGCGGGCGGAACACGGGTTCGACGTAGCGGATCGGGAGCATGGGCCAAATTGTAAGGCCCTTCGCCGGCCCCGCGGCATCCGGGGCGGCCCGGGCTGGGCTAAACTTCGCCCCTGCTTGCCCATTTTCCCCATGCCCGGCGCCTTCCCCCTTTTGCCCATGACCTCCTTGCCCGCCAACCGCGCCCTGACGCCCCATCCCGAGCATCCGGCTCCAGCCGTGGCCGGTATTGCGGTGGCCGTGGCCGCCCATGGCAGCGGCGGCCTGCAACTGGACTACCACCTCGCCGGCGATCTGGCCGCCCTGCGCCTGCCCTCCCCCGCCGCACCGGTGGCGCCCGACCGGCTGTGGGCCCACACCTGTTTCGAGGTCTTCCTCCGCCGGGGCGGCGAGGCGTATCGGGAGTACAACTTCTCCCCCTCTGGCCAGTGGGCCGGTTACGCCTTCGCTGCCTACCGCCAGCGCCTGGAAAATGTCACCCTGCCGGCGCCCCATCTGGAGTGGCAGGTGGCTGAGGGCAGCCTGAGCCTCCGCGTTGCCTTGCCCGCCGAAGCCCTGCCTGCCGGCGATGGCGAGCTGCATCTGGCCCTGACCACCGTGGTGGAGCAGGCCGACGGCGCCCCCGGCCAGCTTTCCTATTGGGCCCTGGCCCACCCCGCCGGCAAAGCCGACTTTCACCACCGGGACGGATTCGCGCTTGCCGTTCCCCTCGCCCTGCCCGACCTGTAGGACATCCCATGATCCAGTTTGGCCTCGACCGCCTGCTCGCCGACCCCGCCCTGCGCCGCCCCCTGGCGGGCAAGCGGGTCGCCCTCCTCGCCCATCCCGCCTCCGTCACCCGGGACCTGACCCATTCCCTGGACGCCCTGGCCGCCCTGCCCGACCTCGAGCTTTCCGCCGCCTTCGGCCCCCAGCACGGCCTGCGCGGCGACAAGCAGGACAACATGGTGGAATCCCCGGACTACGTGGACCCCCTGCACGGCATTCCCGTCTTCAGCCTCTACGGTGAAGTGCGCCGGCCCACGGACGCCATGATGGACAGCTTCGACGTGCTGCTGGTGGACCTGCAGGACCTGGGCTGCCGCATCTACACCTTCATCACCACCCTGCGCTACGTGCTCGAAGCGGCGGCCAAGCACGGCAAGTCGGTGTGGGTACTGGACCGTCCCAACCCCGCCGGCCGTCCGGTGGAAGGCCTCTTGCTGCGCCAGGGCTGGGAGAGCTTCGTCGGTGCCGGGCCCCTGCCCATGCGCCACGGCCTGACGATGGGTGAGCTGGCCCGCTGGTTCGTCGCCAGCCTCAAGCTGGACGTGGATTGCCAGGTCATCACCATGGCCGGTTGGCAGCCCGAAGCCGGCCCCGGCTACGGCTGGCCCCTGGGCAAGCGCAGCTGGGTGAACCCCAGCCCCAACGCCCCCAATCTCTCCATGGCCCGGGCCTACGCCGGCACGGTGATGCTCGAAGGCACCACCCTTTCCGAAGGCCGGGGCACTACCCGCCCCCTGGAACTCTTCGGTGCCCCGGACATCGACGCCCGGGCGATCATCGCCGAGATGCGCGCCCTGGCCCCCCAATGGCTCAAGGGCTGCGTGCTGCGGGAATGCTGGTTCGAGCCCACCTTCCACAAGCACGCCGGCAAGCTCTGCCACGGCGTGCAGATTCACGTGGAAGACCCGGCCCACTACGACCACGCCGCCTTCCAGCCCTGGCGCCTGCAGACCCTGGCCTTCAAGGCCCTGCGCCGCCTGCAGCCCGACTACCCGATCTGGCGCGACTTCCCCTACGAATACGAACGGGACCGCCTGGCCATCGACCTCATCAACGGCAGCCCCCTGCTGCGGGAATGGGTGGATGATGCCGCCGCCACCCCGGCCGATTTCGACGCCCTGGTGCGGCCGGACGAGGCGGCGTGGGAGATGGAGCGGGTGCCCTTCCTGCTCTACTGAGCGGCCTCAGTGGCCCCGGCGGAACACCAGAATCCGGGCAAAGCTGCGCAGGGCCACGATTTCTTCCAGCACCACCCCGGCTTTCACGGCCAGGGCTTGCCATTCTGCCTGGGTGCGCTCCCGCCCCCGGGTGCCCATGAACATTTGCATGTCGAAGGAGGCGGCGGCCAGGTCGGCCCCCTGTTCCGGCAACACCTGTTCCAGAACGACCACGGGGGCGCCGGCGGCGGCCACGCGCCCGAGCACGGCAGCGGCCTCGGCATCGTCCAGACAATGCAGCACGGCGGCGAGGAGGAAGACATCGCCGGGGCTGGCCGGCGGCGGCTGGTAACTTTGCAGGTCGGCGACCAGGAAGGTCAGGCGCTCCGCTTCTGCATCGCCTTCCCGATGCTGCCGGGCCTCGGCCACCACGCTGGGCCGCTCCACCACCGTGGCCCGCAGCCGGGGGTGGTGGCGCAGGATGGTGCGGGCCTTGCTGCCGCGGGCCCCCCCCAGGTCGATCAGGTGATGGAAGCGGCTCCAGTCAAAGTCAGTGGCGAAGCTGTCGCCGCTCAGGGCTTCCACGCTATCCATGGCGTCGGCGAACAAGCGCTCCAGTTCGGGATGGTCCGTCAGATAGGGAAAGAGCTCCTGACCGTGGCTGAGGGTGAAGGGCGCCCTACCCTCGCGTAGACCTTCTTCCAGGGATTCATACCAGGGGCGGCACATGGCCGGATCGTTGTGCAGGAGGATCATGGCCCTGAGGTTCCGCGGGTGATCCCGGCGCAACCAGCCGGACAGTTCGTTGTTGGCGAAGCGGCGGGGCGCCGTTTCGCGGAACACTCCCAGGGCTGCCAGCAGCCGCAGCAAGCGGGCGATGGCATTCCCATCGGCAGCGATGCGCGAGGCGATCTCCTCCGCCGTCAGGGTTTCCTCCCCGAGCCGGGTGGCAATATCCAGGCGGGCGGCGGCGTAGAGGGCGCGGGACTGCCAGAAGGCCGAGCCGATATGCAGCAGGCGGAACGGGGCCGGGGTGAGGCATGTCGGCCATTGCTGCACCCGGCTGGCGAAGCGCATGAGGCGGCCGAAACGGCGTACGGCTCCGGCGTGGCGCTGGTAGGTCATGGCGGGCTCCTCAGTCGGCGGCGGGCTTGAGTCCGGCGGTAAAAAGATGGCCGTTGAAATCGGCCAGGCGGGCGAGAAATTCGCCATCCATGGGCCGTTCCATCTGCTCCTCGAAAATGTCCTTGAGCAGCATGGGCGTCATGGCCAGGCTGACGAAGGCCAGGCGCAGGATGTCCGGGTCCGTGCCGGCATCCACCTGGCCACTGGCCTTGAGCCCCTCCACCCGCCGGGAGCCCCGGTTGCGGCCCCGTTCCAGCAGCTGCTGGATGAAGCGACGGCCGGGGCCCTGGTTGAGCGCCAGGACCTTGAGGATCAGCTTGGGAAACTGGGGCTGGCCGGCCATGGTGTCGTAGTACAGCCGGAGCAGACTGCCGAAGCCGTCCACTGCGTCGAACAGGGGGCCATCCAGCACCTCCAGCAAGGGGGCCAGGCTTTCCCGGATCATCTCTTCGTAAAGCCCTTCCTTGCTGCCGAAGTAGTAGCGGATCATGGAAACGTTGGCGCCTGCCTGTTCGGCGATCTGACGGGTAGTGACGCGGTGGTAGTCATCGGCGAGGAAGCGCTCCAGGGCGGCGCTGATAAGGCGTTGGCGTACTGGGAGGCGGTCTTGGTCCATGCTGGCGCTCGGTCGAAGTGATGAGCCAAGACTAGCACCGAGGCTGCCCGATTCCGGAGCGCTTTCGTCAATCAAATTGGATCACTTGATTGAGCTGGGCATAAAAGAAAAGGCCGGCCCGGATTGCCCGGGCCGGCCTTTTCGTTGGTGCGATGGGCGGTGCTTAAACGGCCAGGCCGGTTGCCTCGTCCACGCCCAGCATCAGGTTCATGCACTGGATGGCAGCACCGGAGGCGCCCTTGCCCAGGTTGTCGAAGCGGGAGGCCACCAGGATCTGCTCGCCGTGGCCGAAGACGAAAATCTCGGCTCGGTTGGTGTCGTTGCAGGCGGTGGCCGGCAGGAAGCCGTTGTCCAGCACCGGGGCGGCATCCAGGGGCATCACCTTCACGAACACTTCGCCGGCGTAGTACTCGCTGTAGAAGGCCTGCAGGTCGGCCGGGGTGACCTTCTTGCCGAGTATCCGGGGCAGCAGGGGCACCGCCACCACCATGCCCTGGGCGAAGTTGCCGACGATGGGGGTGAACAGGGGCTGGTGCGCCAGGCCGGTCTGCATCTGCATTTCCGGCAGGTGCTTGTGGGCGAGGCCCAAAGCGTAGAAGCGTGGGCTCTTCATGGCGTCCGGCAGGCTGGCGGGCTCTTCGTAGCTGGCGATCATTTCCTTGCCGCCGCCGCTGTAGCCGGTGATGGAGTAGGTGCTGACCGGGTAGTCCTTGGGCACGATGCCGCCGGCCACCAGGGGGGCCATCAGCATGATGAAGCCGCTGGCGTGGCAGCCGGGCACGGCCACCTTCTGGGCCTTGGCGACGCGCTCGCGCTGGCCGCCGTTGAGTTCGGGCAGGCCGTACACCCAGTCCGGGTTGGTGCGGTGTGCGGTGGAGGCGTCGAGGAAGCGGGTCCTGGTGTTGCCCGGGGCCAGCAGGGCCACGGATTCCCGGGAGGCGGCATCGGGCAGGCAGAGGAAGACCACGTCGGCGCTGTTGATGTACTCGGCCTTGACCGCCGGGTCCTTGCGCTTGTCCTCGGGGATGGTGAGGATTTCGATTTCCGGGCGGATGGAGAGCCGCTCGTCGATCTTGAGACCGGTGGTGCCGTGGCGGCCGTCGATGAATACCTTGAAAGTCATGGCGAATTCCGTGTGCGTGCGCAGTGTGCTGAGGATCAAACCGCTATTGTAGGCGGGCTGGAAGGCTTTTTGATGACCAATTCCCTTCCGCCCGTCCCTCGGGGCCTCAGCGCATTTGGAACAGTTCCTGGTGGAAGCGTTCCGCCGCCATGCCCTGGGCCTGGAAATCCTGCCGCAGGGCCTGGCCGAAGGCGGGCGGGCCGCAGAACCACAGGCTGGCCTGGCGCCAGTCGGGCACGGCCTGGCGGATGCGTTCCCCATCCAGCAGGCCGTCCCGGGGGCTCACCAGCAGGTGCAGATGCACCCCCGCGGCGGCGGCATCGGCCCGCAGCTTGGCGATGGCGGCCTCCGAGTATTCCGCCGTGGGGTGGAACAGGTGGATGCTCTGCTGCCCGGGCCGGGCGGCCAGCTGCTTCATGCGGGCGATGAAGGGGGTGATGCCGATGCCGGCGCCGATCCAGATCTGCAGGGGCTGCCGGTCGTTGAAGTCGAAGCAGCCGTAGGGGCCTTCGACGACCACGCCGGCGCCCACCTTGAGCTTTTCCCGGAGGCGGCTGGTGTGGTCGCCCAGGGCCTTGGTGATGAAGACGATGCGCCGGTTTTCCGGCTCCCAGGCCGAGGCGATGGTGTAGGGATGGGCGCCCTCCCCCTGGTCCGAGGTGGCGAAGGCGAACTGGCCGGCGGTGTGGCCGGCCCAGCCGGGCTCCAGCTGGATCGCCGTCTCCAGCACCTGCAGTTCCGGGTAGTAGGTGAGGCTTTCGATGCGTCCCGCAACCTTGCGCCCGGCGCCGACCCGGCGGGACAGCACCAGCCAGGCCGCCACCGTGCCGCCGAGCAGCAGCAGGGCCAGGGCCCAGCCCACCGGCTGGCTCCAGTATTCGGCCTTGAACAGGATCAGGGCGTGGTACACCAGCAGCAGGTAGAGGGCTGCCAGCCATTTGTGGGTCTGCACGAAGCGGTGGTAGGGGAAGCGCTTGACCAGGGCCAGCACCAGCAGCACCACGGTGGCGTAGAAGGCCCATTCGCCGATGTTCTCCGCCAGGCCCCGCTGGCTGCGCAGCCATTCGGCCAGGGTGTCCGCGCCCATGCCAGGGCCGCCGGGACCACCCGGGCCGGCGCCCTTGCGCGCCGGCTTGACCAGCCAGCCCCAGCCCACCATCCACTTGGTGCCCTGGGCCCACCACCAGTGGATGACGCCCAGCACCAGGGTGCTGATGCCCAGCCATTTGTGCAGGCGGTACATCTTGTCCAGGCCGTTGAGGCGGGGCTCCAGCCATTTGGGCCGGGCCGCCAGGATCATGGCCAGGCTCATGGCGCCCATGAGCAGGAGGCCGGTGTACTGGACGAAGACGCCGCGGAAGGAAAAGTAGGTGAAGGGGGCAGGCAGCAGGCTGTCGGCCAGCAGCCAGAGGGCGGATAGGCCCAGGAACAGGCCCCACAGGGTGAGCTTGATGTTTTTCATGACGATCTCGAGCGGCTTTGTTTCTTTATATGAAACCACCATGAGCCGGGGGCGTCCATGCCGTATCCGGTAAATTCAGGTAACAACTTATTGCCGGGCGAAAAAAAGCCGGCCCGCCCCCGAAGGGACGGGTCGGCCGCGGGCCGCCGCGAAGCGCGGCTTAGCCCATGTGCAGGCCGCCGTTCACCGAAAAGTCGGCGCCGGTGGCGTAGCCGCCCTCGTCGGAAGCCAGCCAGGCCACCATGGAGGCGATCTCGGACGGCTCGCCCAGGCGCTTCACCGGCACCGTGGCGACGATCTTCTCCAGCACCTCGGGGCGGATGGCGCGGACCATGTCGGTGCCGATGTAGCCGGGGCTGACGGTGTTAACCGTGACGCCCTTGCCCGCCACCTCCTGGGCCAGGGCCATGGTGAAACCGTGGATGCCGGCCTTGGCGGTGGAGTAGTTCACCTGGCCGAACTGGCCCTTCTGGCCGTTCACCGAGGAGATGTTGATGATGCGGCCGAAATTGGCCTCGATCATGTCCTCGATGACCTGCTTGGTGACGTTGAACAGGCTGTCCAGGTTGGTGGACAGCACCGCATCCCAGTCCGCCTTGCTCATTTTGCGGAACTGGCCGTCCTTGGTGATGCCGGCGTTGTTCACCAGCACCGCCACCGGGCCGTGCTCGGCCTTGACCTTGGCGAAGGCCTCCACCGTGGAATCCCAGTTGCCCACGTTGCCGGCGCTGGCGTAGAAGGTGTAGCCCAGGGCTTTCTGTTCCTCCAGCCACTGCTTGTAGTCCCGGGTGGGACCGCAGCCGGCGACGACCTTGAAGCCGTCCTTGTGCAGGCGCTGGCAGATGGCGGTGCCGATGCCGCCCATTCCCCCGGTGACGTATGCCAGTTTTTGATTCATTGGAACCTCCTCGTTATTTTTGGTTGGAGTCCGGGAGGCTTGTTAAAGGAATGTGCGCTGCCCCCGGCAATCTGGCCCGGCGGCACCCCATGGGGAGACGCCATGGCGATTTCATTATGGCACCAAGAAAATGCCCGTGGTCTGGCGGTGCAGCAAAAGCAGAACGGCCCGCCGGGAAGGGCGGGCCGTTCTGAGAAGAGGTGGCCTGGAAGGCAGGAAAGACGGGCTTCCCGGCCATGCCATGCCGGAGAGTGGCGTCCCTCCTGCCCCTGGGGGCAGGTGCTGTTACAGGTTGGGCGCCAGCCAGCGCTTGGCCTGCTCCAGGGTGAAGCCGGCCCGGCCGGCCCAGTCTTCCAGCTGGTCCTGGCCGATCTTCTGGATGGCGAAGTACTGGGCCTGGGGGTGGGCCAGGAAGAAGCCGGAAACGGCGGCGGCCGGCGTCATGGCGTAGCTCTCGGTGAGGCCCATGCCGATGTTGGCTTCCGGCTGCAGCAGCTGGAACAGACCGCCCTTGGCGGTGTGGTCGGGACAGGCCGGGTAGCCGGGGGCCGGGCGGATGCCGCGGTACTCTTCCTTGATCAGCTGCTCGTTGTTGAGCTGCTCGTCGGCGGCGTAGCCCCAATCCTCCTGGCGCACCTTCTGGTGCAGCCACTCGGCGCAGGCTTCGGCCAGGCGGTCGGCCAGGGACTTGAGCATGATGGACTTGTAGTCGTCGTGGGCCGCCTCGAACTCGGCCAGCTTCTGCTCGATGCCCAGACCGGCGGTGACGGCGAAGGCGCCGGCATAGTCGGCGACGCCGCTTTCCTTGGGCGCCACGTAGTCGGAGAGGCACAGGTTGGCCTTGTCCTCTGGCCGCTTGTGCTGCTGGCGGATGCCGTGCCAGGTCAGCACCGGCGCACTGCGCTGCTCGTCGGCGTAGAAGACGATGTCATCGCCGACGGCGTTGGCCGGCCACAGGCCGAAGACGGCGCCGGCCCGGAGCCATTTCTCGTCGATGATCTGCTTTAGCATGGCCTTGGCGTCGGCATAAACGCCGCGGGCGGTCTCGCCCACCACCGCATCGTCGAGGATGGCGGGGAAGCGGCCGGCCAGGTCCCAGGTCTGGAAGAAGGGGCCCCAGTCGATGTACTCGGCCAGGGTGGCCAGGTCGATGTCCTGCAGCACCTGCAGGCCCAGCTTCTGCGGCACCGTCGGCACCAGGGTGGCATCCCAGGCCAGGCGGTTGGCCCGGGCTTCGGCCAGGGTGACCATGGCGCTGCCCTTCTTGCCGGCGTGCTGCTGGCGGATGTTGGCGTAGTCGGCGGCCACCTCGGCGGCGTAGCTCTCCCGTTGGCCTTCCGAGAGCAGGCTGGTGACCACACCCACGGCCCGGGAGGCATCCGGCACATAGACCACCGGCGCCTGGTAGTTGGGGGCGATCTTGATGGCGGTGTGGGCCCGGCTGGTGGTGGCGCCGCCGATGAGCAGGGGCACGTTGAAGCCCTGGCGCTGCATTTCGGAAGCGACGTGGCTCATTTCTTCAAGAGACGGGGTGATGAGACCGGAGAGGCCGATGGCCTGGGCGCCGTGCTCCTTGGCGGCGTGCAGGATCTTCTCGGTGGGCACCATGACCCCCAGGTCCACCACGTCGTAGCCGTTGCAGCCCAGCACCACGCCGACGATGTTCTTGCCGATGTCGTGCACGTCGCCCTTGACCGTGGCGATGACGATCTTGCCCTTGGAGGAGGCGCCGGTGCGGGCCTTCTCTTCCTCGATGTAGGGAATGAGGTGGGCCACGGCCTGCTTCATCACCCGGGCGGACTTCACCACCTGGGGCAGGAACATCTTGCCGGCGCCGAAGAGGTCGCCCACGGTGTTCATGCCGTTCATCAGGGGGCCTTCGATGACGGCCAGGGGCGGCTTGCCGGCGGCAGCCAGGGCGGCCCGCACTTCCTCGGTGTCGGCCACCACGAATTCGGTGATGCCCTTGACCAGGGCGTGCTCCAGGCGCTTTTCCACCGGCAGGGTGCGCCAGGTGAGGTCCGGTCCCGTGTCCTTGGCCTTGCCTTCCTTCACCGTCTGGGCGAATTCCACCAATGCTTCGCCGGCGCCGGGGTGGCGGTTCAGCACCACGTCTTCCACCTTCTGCCGCAGTTCCGGTTCCAGGTCGTCGTACACGCCGAGCATGCCGGCGTTGACGATGCCCATGGTCATGCCGGCCTGGATGGCGTGGTAGAGGAAGACGGTGTGGATGGCTTCCCGCACCGGGTCGTTGCCGCGGAAGGAGAAGGAGACGTTGGAGACGCCGCCGGAAATCTGGGCGTGGGGCAGGTTTTCACGAATCCAGCGGGTGGCGTTGATGAAGTCCACCGCGTAGTTGTCGTGCTCCTCGATACCCGTGGCGATGGCGAAGATGTTGGGGTCGAAGATGATGTCCTGGGCCGGGAAACCGATACCGACCAGCAGGTCGTAGGCCCGCTTGCAGATCTCGGTCTTGCGCGCGTAGGTGTCGGCCTGGCCCTTCTCGTCGAAGGCCATGACGATGACGGCGGCGCCGTAGCGGCGGGCCAGCTTGGCCTGCTCCAGGAACTTGGCCTCCCCTTCCTTCATGGAAATGGAGTTCACGATGCCCTTGCCCTGGATGCACTTGAGGCCGGTCTCGATCACCTCCCACTTGGAGGAGTCGAGCATGATGGGCACCCGGGAAATATCCGGTTCCGAGGCGATCAGCTTGAGGAACTTCTCCATGGCGGCCACGGAATCCAGCATGGCCTCGTCCATGTTGATGTCGATGACCTGGGCGCCGTTCTCCACCTGCTGCCGGGCCACGGCCAGGGCGTCGTCGTAGCGCCCTTCCAGGATCATGCGGGCGAAGGCCTTGGAGCCGGTGACGTTGGTGCGCTCGCCCACGTTCACATAGAGGCTGTCGGGGCCGACGTTGAAGGGTTCCAGGCCGGAGAGGCGCAGCTGGGGCTCGATCGCCGGAATGGCCCGGGGGGCGATGCCGGCCACCATCTTGGCGATGGCGGCGATGTGGTCCGGCGAGGTGCCGCAGCAGCCGCCGACGATGTTCACGAAGCCGTGCCTGGCCCAGTCGGCGATTTCCTCGGCCAGCTGCTCCGGGGTCTCGTCGTAGCCGCCGAAGGCGTTGGGCAGGCCGGCGTTGGGGTGGGCGGAGACGAAGCAGTCGCACACCCGTGACAGCTCCTCCACGTACTGGCGCAGTTCCTTGGCGCCGAGGGCACAGTTGAGGCCGAAGGAGAGGGGCTTGATGTGGTTCAGCGAGTTCCAGAAGGCTTCGGCGGTCTGGCCCGAGAGGGTGCGGCCGGAGGCGTCGGTGATGGTGCCGGAGATCATCACCGGCCAGCGGCGGCCCACCTTGTCGAAGAAGGTCTCGATGGCGAACAGGGCGGCCTTGGCATTCAGCGTGTCGAACACCGTCTCCACCAGCAGGATGTCGGCACCGCCGTCGGTGAGGCCGCGGATGGCTTCCAGGTAGTTTTCCACCAGCTCGTCGAAGGTGACGTTGCGGTAGCCGGGATCGTTCACGTCCGGGGAGATGGAGGCGGTGCGGCTGGTGGGGCCGAGTACCCCGGCGACGAAGCGGGGCTTGGCCGGGTTCTTTGCCGTGAATTCGTCGCACACTTCCCGGGCCAGCTTGGCGCCGGCCACGTTCAGTTCGTAGACGATGGCTTCCAGCTTGTAGTCGGCCTGGGACACCTTGGTGGCGTTGAAGGTGTTGGTTTCCAGAATGTCGGCGCCGGCCGCCAGGTATTCGGCGTGGATGCCGCGGATGACCTCGGGGCGGGTCAGCAGCAGCAGGTCGTTGTTGCCCTTCAGGTCGTGGGCGTGGTCGGCGAAGCGGGTCCCGCGGTAGTCCTTCTCGGTCAGCCCGTGGCGCTGGATCATGGTGCCCATGGCGCCGTCCAGGATCAGGAGGCGCTGCTGGAGAAGGGCGGAGAGTTCGGAGCTGCGGTCGGGCTGCATGGATTACCTCGGCGTTTCAGTATTCACCGGCCGGGCGCCGCCACTTTGCATGCTGGAAAAGCAAACGGCGCCACAAACCATTTCGGGGGTTTGCGAGCGCCGTTGATCGTTGCCGAGCCTGGCCCGGCGTCCGGAAAAAACCGGTCGGGTCGCAGCGCTCCTCGGCAGGGTCGCAAGTTTACTTTTTGCGGCCCCCGCTGCCAAGCAAAACTTGATAAAAAACAGGGGGCTCCGTGCCGATCGGCGACTTCAGGCCTTCGCTTCCACCCGCCGGGAGGTGCCGCTGACCCGGCCGTCCGCACCGAAGTGCACGTGGAAGTGGGTTTCGTCGCTGGTGGGGATGCCGGCGATGCGCCAGTCCCACACGGTTTCCGGCTTCAGGGGAAAGTGGTTGATGCTGCCCGGCCGGCCCAGGATGCGCCGCACCTGCTCCTGGCTCATGCCCTTTTCGATGCGGGCGAAGTTGGCCTCGGTCAGCACCTGTTCCACCGAGCGCAAGATGCGGTCGGGGCCCAGGGTGATCATGTAGGTGTCCACCCCGGCCGGGCCCCGGGGATATTCCCAGGTCAGGCTGCCGTCCTCGTTGTGCCATTCCATGGCGGGGGTGCCGAAGCGGTCCCGCACTTCCAGGTCGGTGGAAATGCCGGGTTTCAGGTCCTGCAGGGCCAGGTAGTCGCAGCCCGCCAGGGAGAGGCCCAAAAGCAGGGCCAGGACGGCCAGGGGACGGCGCTTCACGGGGCGGCCTCGGTGAATTGCAGGCGCACCCGCTCCGCCTCCAGCTGGGCGTCGCCTTCGGTGTCGGCGAAGGTGGCGGCGATGCTGCGGAAATCCTCGGCCACCTGGAGGAAGGCGTCCACCATGTCCGGATCGAAGTGCTTGCCGCGCCCTTCGCTGATGATCTGCACCGCCTGCTCATGGGGGAAGGGAGGCTTGTACACCCGGCGGCTGATGAGGGCGTCGTAGACGTCGGCCACCGCCATGAGCCTGGCCGCCACCGGAATCTCGTCGCCCCGCAGGCCCAGGGGGTAGCCGCTGCCGTCCCATTTCTCCTGGTGCGCATAGGCGATGTCCCGGGCGAAGCGGAGGAAGGTGTTGGGCGAGTTGAGCCGCACTTCGGCGTGGAGGATGGCGTCCCGGCCCAGGGTGGTGTGGGTCTTCATGATCTCGAACTCTTCCGGGGTCAGCTTGCCCGGCTTGAGCAGGATGCGGTCGGGAATGCCCACCTTGCCGATGTCGTGCAGGGGCGCGGACTTGTACAGCAGCTCGATGTTGGCGTCGCTGAGGAAGGCGGCGAAGCGGGGGTGGCCCTGCAGCTGCCGGGCCAGGATGCGCACGTAGTTCTGGGTGCGGCGGATGTGGTTGCCGGTTTCGTTGTCCCGGGTTTCCGCCAGGGAGGCCATGGCCATGATGGTCACGTCCTGGATCATGGAGACCTCCTGGGTGCGGCGCTGCACCTCGCTCTCCAGGTAGGCGTTCTGGTCCTTGAGGAAATCCTTGGCGGCCTTCAGGGTGAGGTGGGTGTGCACCCGGGCGAGGAGGATGGGCGGGCTCACCGGCTTGGTGATGTAGTCCACCGCGCCCAGTTCGAAGCCCTGGCGCTCGTCCTCGATCTGGCTGCGGGCGGTGAGGAAGATGAAGGGTATGTCCCGGGTGGCCGGGTCGGCCCGCAGGCGCCGGGCCACTTCCAGGCCGTCCATGTCCGGCATCATGATGTCGAGCAGGATCAGGTCCGGCGGCGGCGTGCCGGCGGCCACCCGCAGGGCCCGCTCGCCGTTGTTGGCCACCTTGATGGCGTAGCGGTCCTGCAGCAGCTCGGCCATCAGGGTCAGGTTGTCCGGGGTGTCGTCCACCACCAGGATCACGGGCCGGGTCGTGAAGTCCAGATTGAGGCTCATGGCATCCCTCCCTAGAGATGGGCCCGGGCGATGTTGAGGGCCCGGTCGTAATCATAATCGGCAATGGCCTTTTCCAGACCTGTCAGGTCCGCCGGCGGCAGCAGCCCGGCCAGGAGGGCGCGGCTTTCCCGGAACAGCTGGCCGGCGTGGATTTCGCTGGCTTCCAGCTGTTCCGCCAGCTCGGCCAGCAGCTGGCGGGCCCGGTGGCGCTGATCCGCATCCAGGGGGGCAGCCTGGGTCGGCGCCGGGCCACCCTCTTCCACCAGGGCGGCGGCGATGGCTCCGGTGACGGCCGCCAGCTCTTCCGCCAGGCGTTGCCGCAGGGACTCCAGTTTCTGCCCCTGGCCGTCGTTGCGGCGCAGGGCCTGGTCCAGGGCCGTGGCCTTCTGCTGCAGCACTTCGGCGCCGATGTTGCCGGCGACGCCCTTGAGGGTGTGGGCCAGGTGTTCGGCCGCCGTGATGTCGCCCTCGGCCAGGGCCTGGCGGATGTGCTCCCCCGTGCCGGTCTGGGTGTCCACGAAGTGCAGCAGCAGGCGCCGGTAGAGGGCCTGGTTGCCGGCCATGCGGGCCAGGCCCTGGGTCGTGTTCACGCCGGGGATGGGGGGCAGCGCATCCGTCCCATCCTTGGCGGGGGCTGGCGCCGGCGCCGAGGCGCCCGGCCGTTCCTCGTGCCAGCGGGCCAGGGTGGCGGCCAGGGCGGTGGGGTCGATGGGCTTGGCCAGATGGTCGTTCATGCCGATGGCCAGGCAGCGTTCCCGCTCCTCCGGCATGGCGTGGGCGGTCATGGCCAGGATCGGCAGGTGGGCGAAGCGCTGCTGGCAGCGCAGCCGCTCGGTGGCGTCGTAGCCGTCCAGGTGGGGCATCTGCAGGTCCATCAGGACCAGGTCGAAGCTGTCGTCCGGGGAGCGTTCCAGCAGTTCCACCGCCTGCAGGCCGTCGCCGGCCACCGTCACCTGGGCGCCCATGGATTGCAGCAGTTCCACGGCGATCTGCTGGTTGATCTCGTTGTCTTCGGCCAGCAGGATGCGCATGCCGTCGATGCGGGTCTGGGGGGCGGCGATGTGCAGGGGCGTGGCCGGGGCGTTGTCCGTGTCCACCAGGCTGACCAGGACGTCGAACAGGGTGGAGGCGCTCACCGGCTTCACCAGGATGCCGCAGATGCCCAGGTTTTCCGTCTGGCGCCGCAGTTCCTCCTGGTCGTAGGCCGTCACCATCACCACCCGGGGCCATTGGGCCTGGGGCAGGGCCTGCTGCAGCTTGTGCAGGGTGCTGACGCCGTCCAGGTCGGGCATCTGCCAGTCGAGGAACAGCACCCGGTAGGGGTCGGCGCCGTCCTGCATCTCGGTCAGCTGGGCCAGGGCCTCGGCGCCGGAGGCCACCAGGTCGGGGCGCAGGTCCAGGTGGCGCAGGGCTTCGCCGAGGATTTCCCGGGCGGCGCCGTTGTCGTCCGCCACCAGCACCCGCAGGCCGGCCAGGGAGGCGGGCAGGGTGCGGGGCCGGGCCAGTTCCTCGGCGCGGCCGAACCAGGCGGTGAAGCAGAAGGTGCTGCCCTCCCCCAGGGTCGAGTCGGCCCAGATGGTGCCGCCCATCATTTCCACCAGGCGGCGGGAGATGGAAAGGCCGAGGCCGGTGCCGCCGTATTTGCGGGTGGTGGAGCCGTCGGCCTGGGTGAAGGCCTGGAACAGGTGCAGCAGCTGCTCCCGGCTCATGCCGATGCCCGTGTCCTCGATCCAGAACTGCAGCTTGACCCGGTCTCCGGCCTGGTCCACCGGCCGGGCGGTGAGGGTGATCTGGCCCCGCTCGGTGAATTTGATGGCGTTGGAGACCAGGTTGGTGAGGATCTGGTTCAGGCGCAGGGGGGCCCCCACCAGGCCGGCCGGGGTGCCCGCATTGACGTTGAACAGCAGCTCCAGGCCCTTTTCGTTGGCCTTCAGCCCGAGCAGGCCGGAGACGTTGTCGAGCACGTCCTCCAGGCTGAAGGGCACGTTTTCCAGGGACAGCTTGCCGGCCTCGATCTTGGAGAAGTCCAGGATGTCGTTGATGATGCCCAGCAGGGAGATGGCGGCGTTGTGGATCTTGCCCACGTAGTCCCGCTGTTTCGGCGTCAGCTCGGTCTTCATGGCCAGGTGGGCCATGCCGATGATGGCGTTCATGGGGGTGCGGATTTCGTGGCTCATGTTGGCCAGGAACAGGGACTTGGCCTCCGTCGCCTCCTCGGCCGTGGCCCGGGCCCGGCGCAGCTCCTCCTCCATCAGCTTGCGCTCGGAGATGTCCACCACCACGCCCACCATGCCGCCGGGCGTGCCGTTCTCCCGGCTGAAGCCGTTGGCCCAGTAGAGGGTGTCGTGGCGCAGGCCGTCGGCGAAGGGCAGCTGCAGTTCCCGGTGCATCATGATGCCGTCCCGGATGATGGCCTCGGAGACGGCCTGCAGCTCCTGCTTTTCCTCCTCGGCAAGGAAGGGCAGTTCCCGCACCGTCTTGCCGACGATCTGGCCGCGGCCGACGCCGAAGGTGTCCTCGTAGGCCCGGTTGCAGCCGAGGAAGCGGCCTTCCGCATCCTTGAAGAAGACCGGGTTGGGCATGCTGTCCATGATGGCCTGCAGCAGCACCAGCTGCCGCGACGATTCCTCCCGGGCGTCGGCCAGTTCCCGGGTGCGCTGCTCGACCCGTTCCTCCAGGCGCAGGGTGGCGTCCTGCAGGGTTTCCCGCATGTGCTCCTGGGCCGCGGCGAGACGGTCGATCTCGCGCCAGCCGGTGCGCCGGTACTGGCGCGGCGAGAAATCCAGGGTGCCGATGCGTTCGCTGTCCCCGGCCAGGATGTCCAGGGGCACGGCGACGCGGCGCGCCAGGCGGGCCGCCATCACCACCCCCAGGCCCAGGGCCAGCACCGCCAATACCGCCAGCAGCAGCACGTCCCGCAGGGCGCCGGGAATGAAGTCCCACAGGGGCGCCTGGGCCACCAGCCAGAGTTGCTGGTCCTGCAGCCGGTGAGGCTGGACGCTGGTGATCCATTGTTCCCTGCCCAGGGTGGCGAAGAAGGCGCCGCGGCCGTTCTGCTCCCAGTGCTCCACCGCCAGGCGCAGGGATTCCACCGGGGACTTGGCCGCCGGCTGCAGCAGGGCCTGGCGCACCTGGTCGTCGCTGCTGTAGCCCGGGTGGCGCGGCAGGGCCAGCAGCAGGCCGTCGTTGGTGAGGACGGCGGCGTGGCCGTGGTCGCCGACGCTGAGGCTGCCGGTGAAGCGGGAAAGGTCGGCCAGCAGCACGTCGAAGGCGATCACATAGGTCTCGCCGCCGCGGCGCCAGCGGGTGGACAGGGTGATGCCGGGCTGCTGGGCGGTGAAGAAGGTGTAGGGCTGGGTCCAGTGCAGGTCGTCGTCCCGCTCCAGGGCCAGGGCACCGCGGTGCCAGGGGCGCTGGCGGGGATCGTAGTCCTTGACGACCCGTTCGTCGGAAAGCAGGGTGCGCTCGTCCTGCCACGCCATCCAGCGCACTTCCTTGCCGTGCCGCTGCACGTCGGTGATGCGGTTGTTCCAGGCGCCGTCGGGACGTTGCAGCAGGAGGATTTCCCGGCCCTGGTTGTCGGCGAAGATGACCGAGGAAATGACCGGGGAATTGCGCAGCATGGGCATGAAGCGCTGGTTGAAGGCGCGCACGTCGTCCAGGTCCAGCTCGCCGTTTTCGCCCCAGGTGCGGGCGATGCGGGCCACGTACTCGACCTGCCCCACCTTCTGGGAGATGCGGCTCTGCATGGCTTCGACGGCACCCCGCATCTCCCGGGCGGCCAGGTCGTGCACCGTGGGCCGGATGATGAGGCCGTAGAGGCCGAAGGAAAAAAGGGCGATGGAAACGAAGACCAGGGCAGCCACCCGGATCAGCAGGCTGCGGCGGATGGTGGATTCGTTCTGTCTGGACGGGGCTGCACCCATGATTGGAACCGGCCGTGAGGGAGTTCCAGTATAGCGGCGGCCCCCGGGAAAATGTCAGGTGGCTGGCGTCCGGCGGGGCAGGCCCAGGTGCAGCAGGGTGCAGGCCAGGCCCAGGGCCAGCAGCAGGGTCGAGCCCAGGGCCAGGTGGCGGGTGGTGTCCCACAGCAGGGGCGCCAGCAGGGCCGCCGCCACGGTGTTCATGCCGGCCTGCAGGAAGGTCTGGCAGGAGGCGGCCAGGCCCCGTTGCCGGGGGAACAGGTCCAGGGCCATCAGGGTCAGGCAGGGCATGGCCATGGCCATGCCGACGTTGTACACCAGCAGATGGACCACGCTCCAGGGAATGCCCGGCGGCAGGCCGAAGCTGACCGCCAGGTTGATGGCGGCGCCCAGGCCCATCAGGGCGTAGCCGGCCAGGGCCGTGACCCGGGGCGTGATGCGGCCGGCCAGGTGGCCGGAGATCCAGGAACCGCCCATGAGGCCGGCCATGGCCGGGCCGAAGAGCCAGTAGAACTCGGTTTCCGAACGGCCCAGATGCTGCATGAGGAACACCGGGGCCGACATGACGTAGATGAAGAAGCCGAGGAAGTTGAAGGAGATGGCCAGGGAGGCGCTGAGGAAGCCCGGGGAGGTGAGCACGGCCCGGTAGGCGCCCATCAGGTAGCCCGGATGCAGGGGCTGGCGGGTCTCCGGGGCCAGGGTCTCGGGCAGCCAGCGCCAGGAGGCGGCCAGCAGCAGGGCCGTGGCCAGGACCAGGAACAGGAAGATGGAGCGCCAGCCGAAGGCCACGTGCAGCCAGCCGCCGATGATGGGGGCGATGGCCGGCGCCAGGGCGAACATGATGGCCACGTGGGCCATCAGGCGCTGGGCCTCGGCCCCCTGGAAGACGTCCCGCACCACGGCGCGGCCCACCACGATGCCGGCGCCGGCGGTCATGCCCTGCAGGGCACGGAAGAACCACAGCTGCTCGATGCTGGTGGCCAGGGTGCAGCCGACGGAGGCCAGGCCGAACAGCACCAGAGCCCACAGGATCACCCGGCGGCGCCCGAGGGCGTCGGAGAGGGCGCCGTGCCACAGGGTCATGATGGCAAAGGGCAGGAGGTAGGCGGTGAGGGTCTGCTGCACCTGCAGCGGGGTGGCCCCCAGGCTCTGGCCCATTTCCGGGAAGGCCGGCAGATAGGTGTCGATGGAAAAGGGGCCGAGGGCCGACAGGGTGGCCAGGAGGACGGCGAGGAGGCGGTAGGAAATCAAGGGCGGCTCAATGGAATCAAGGGGGCGGGTCCGGCCGGCGCCGGGGCATGCCCTTCAGGCAAGGCAATCAGCCGGGAGTTTCGTTGCGGCGGTAATGCAGGGCTTCGGCCACCTGGGCGGCGCCGATCTGCGGCGCTGCGGCCAGGTCGGCGATGCTGCGGGCCACCCGCAGGACCCGGTGGTAGGCCCGGGGCGACAGGTCGAGGCGGCGTACCGCCTGTTGCAGCAGGGCTGCCCCGTCGGCGTCCGGCCGGCAATGGTACTCCAGTTCGCTGCCCTCGAGCCGGGCGTTGCAGACGCCCTGGCGCTGCAACTGCCGCTCCCGGGCCAGGACCACCCGCTGCCGCACCTGGGCCGAACTTTCCCCGTCCGGGGCGGCCTGCAGTTCCTCGGCGCCCAGGTCGGGCACTTCCAGCAGCAGGTCGATGCGGTCCAGCAGGGGGCCGGAGAGGCGCCCCCGGTAGCGGGCCACCTGGTCCGGGGTGCAGCGGCAGAGCCGCCGGGGATGGCCCCGATAGCCGCAGGGACAGGGATTCATGGCTGCCACCAGCTGGAAGCGGGCAGGAAAATCGGCCCGGGAGGCGGCCCGGGAAACATGGATGTGGCCGCTTTCCAGGGGTTCGCGCAGGGCCTCCAAGACCCGGCGGTCGAACTCGGGCAGTTCGTCGAGGAACAGCACGCCGTGGTGGGCCAGGGAAATCTCCCCGGGCCGGGGCTGGGCCCCGCCGCCGACCAGGGCGATGGCCGAGGAGGTGTGGTGGGGGCTGCGCATGACGCGGCGGGAGAAGGCCTCGGGGCGGAACTGGCGCCCCAGAGAGAGGATGGCGGCCGATTCCAGGGCTTCCGCCTCGCTCATGGGCGGCAGCAGGCCGGGCAGGCGCGCCGCCAGCATGGACTTGCCGGTGCCGGGCGGGCCGCTGAAAAGGAGCGAATGGCCGCCGGCGGCGGCGATCTCCAGGGCCCGCTTGGCCTGGGCCTGGCCCTTGACGTCGCGCAGGTCCGGGTAGGCGTCCGGCGCCGGGGGCGGCGGTTCCGGCTGTTCCGCCAGCAGTTCCTGGCCGTGCAGGTGGGCGCACACCGCCAGCAGGCTGGCAGCGGGGAGGATGGAGGTTTCGGGATGGGCGCGGCGGACCCAGGCAGCCTCGGCGCCGTCGGCCAGGGGCAGGACGAAGGCCCGTGCCGCCCGGGCGGCGGCCAGGGCCATGGGCAGGACGCCGCGCACGGGGCGCAGTTCGCCGGACAGGGACAGTTCGCCGACGAATTCATACTGGTCCAGCCGGGCGGCGGGAATCTGGCCGGAGGCGGCCAGCAGGCCGAGGGCGATGGCCAGGTCGTAGCGGCCCGATTCCTTGGGCAGGTCGGCCGGGGCCAGGTTGACCGTGACCCGCTTGGCCGGGAACTCGAAACCGCTGGTGATGAGGGCGGCCCGCACCCGGTCCCGGGCCTCCTTCACCTCCGCTTCCGGCAGGCCCACCAGGGTGAAGCCCGGCAGGCCGTTGGCCAGGTGCACCTCCACGGCCACCGGCGGCGCTTCCATGCCTGCCAGGGCGCGGCTATGGACGAGGGCGAGGGGCATGGTGGGGGCCGGAGTCAGGAGCGGGGTGGGTGGTGTCCGGGCAGTGTAGGTGGGATGATGACGTTTGACTAGAGGCGGCGGCGCTCAGCGGCCCTGTTGTTCCAGGGCGGCGATGCGGGCTTCCAGGTCCTTCAGCTTGTCCCGGGTGCGGGCCAGTACCTGGGCCTGGACGTCGAACTCTTCCCGGGTGACCAGGTCCAGTTTGCTGAAGAAGGCGCCGAGCATGGCCTTCACGTTCTTTTCGATGTCGGCGGCCGGGGAGGCGGCCAGGAGGCCGGCCAGGCGGCCGGCCAGGCGGCCGGAAAATTCTTCAAACACTTTGGGGTCGAGCATGGCGAGCACTCCGCAACAGGTTCAGTCGGGCCGGCACGGCGGCGGCAAAGGGGGCGCGGATGTTCCGATCCGCTTGCGGGGGCGAGTTTAGCATGGGCCGATAGCGACATTTGATGGCGTGCGGCGGCTTTCCCATGGGGTGGCACTGCTTTGGTGCAACTCCCCGTCATGGTGCGCCAGCCCGGTGCGCCTCCTGCGGAAGAGGGCTAGGGGTGCTGCCTATTTTGTTGATTTATCTTAAAAATAAAGTTGGCACGGCATGTGCTAACGGTCTGTGCAAGCTTTTATTTTCATCGAACGAAACAGGAGTCCAAATTATGCGCAAGACGCTCATCGCCACCGCCGTTCTGGCTGCCCTGGCCGCCTCTTCCACCGTCATGGCCGAAGAAGCCGCTCCCGCCGAACACACCTTCACCGCCAACGTGACCCTGGCTTCCGAGTACATCTACCGCGGTATCGGCCAGACCAACCGCAAGCCCGCCCTGCAAGGCGGCTTTGACTACTCCCACGCCAGCGGCCTGTATGCCGGCGTCTGGGGTTCCAACGTGTCCTGGCTGAGCGACGGCCGCAGCGATGTCAGCTCCTCCCTGGAGATCGACCTCTACGGCGGCTACAAGAACACCTTCGCCGGCGGCGACTGGAACTACGACGTGGGCGTGCTGCGCTACAACTACCCCGGCACCTACCCGGACGGCTACACCAAGGCCGACACCACCGAACTGTACGGCGCCATCGGCTGGAAGTGGCTGACCCTGAAGTACTCCCACGTGGTCTCCAGCCACATCTTCGGCTTCACCAGCTCCAACGGCGCCGACAACACCCGCGGTTCCGGCTACCTGGAACTGAACGCTGCCTACGACCTGGGCGACGGCTGGGGCGTGCTGGGCCACGTCGGTCACCAGAAGATCAAGAACAACGACGACGCCTCCTACACCGACTACAAGGTCGGCGTGACCAAGGATGTGGGCTTCGGCACCGTCGGCCTGTCCTACTGGACCACCAACGCCAAGGCCTGCGGCGACAGCACCCCGGTGTACTGCAACGCCTTCAACAAGGATCTGGGCGAAGGCCGTGCCCTGCTGTCCTTCACCAAGACTTTCTAACTTCCATCTTCCCTAGGCATCCCGGGGACCCGATCCCCGGGGCCATTTCAGGAGAAAGCTATGAAACTGGTAACCGCCATCATCAAGCCGTTCAAGCTTGACGAAGTGCGTGAAGCCCTTTCCGCCATCGGCGTACAGGGCATCACCGTCACCGAGGTCAAGGGGTTCGGTCGGCAAAAGGGGCACACCGAGCTGTATCGCGGTGCCGAGTACGTTGTGGATTTCCTGCCCAAGGTGAAGATCGAGGCTGCCGTGAAGAACGAGCTGCTCGATCAGGTCATCGAAGCCATCGAGAAGTCTGCCAGCACCGGCAAGATCGGTGACGGCAAGATCTTCGTCTTCGACGTCGAACAAGTCATCCGCATCCGCACCGGTGAGACCGGTGAAGATGCTCTGTAAGAGGGAGAACACAATGAAACGCTTTCTTGCTGTTCTGGCCCTGTTCGGCGTCGTCGGCCTGTCTGCCGCGCCGGCCTTTGCCGATGACAAGCCCGCTGCCCCCGTGGCTGCCGCTGCCGAAGCTGCTCCGGCTCCCGCTGCTGCTCCGGTCGCAGCACCCGCTCCGGCCGCTGAAGCTGCTGCTGCCGAAATCCCCGCCCCCAAGGTGGACAAGGGTGACACCACCTGGCTGATGGTCTGCGCCGCCCTGGTGATCCTCATGAGCATCCCCGGCCTGGCCCTGTTCTACGGCGGTCTGGTCCGCTCCAAGAACATGCTGTCCGTGCTCATGCAGGTGTTCATGGTGTTCTCCCTGATCACCGTGCTGTGGTGCATCTACGGCTACAGCGTGGCCTTCACCGAAGGCAGCGCCTTCTTCGGTAGCCTGGACAAGCTGTTCCTGTCGGGCGTGACGCCGGAGTCCCTGGCTGCCACCTTCTCCAAGGGCGTGGCTGTTCCCGAATTCGCCTACATCGTCTTCCAGGGCGCCTTCGCCGCCATCACCTGCGGCCTGATCATCGGTGCCTTCGCCGAGCGCATCAAGTTCTCCGCCCTGCTGGTGTTCGTGGTCCTGTGGTTCTCCTTCTCCTACCTGCCCATGGCTCACATGGTCTGGTACTGGGCCGGTCCCGACGGTTACGTCGATGCCGCTGCCGCCGAGAAGCTGGGCGCCACTGCCGGCTTCCTCTTCCAGAAGGGTGCGCTGGACTTCGCCGGCGGTACCGTGGTGCACATCAACGCCGCCGTTGCTGGCCTGGTGGGTGCCTTCCTGATCGGCAAGCGTATCGGCTACGGTCGTGAATCCATGGCCCCCCACAGCCTGACCATGACCATGATCGGCGCCTCCCTGCTGTGGTTCGGCTGGTTCGGCTTCAACGCCGGCTCCGCCCTGGAAGCCAACGGCACCTCCGCCCTGGCCTTCATCAACACCTGGCTCGCCACCGCTGCCGCCACCGTTTCCTGGGTCTTCGCCGAATGGCTGATCAAGGGCAAGCCCTCCATGCTGGGCGCTGCCTCCGGTGCCGTCGCCGGCCTGGTGGCCATCACTCCCGCCGCCGGCTTCGTCGGTGTGGTCGGTGCCCTGGTGCTGGGCCTGCTGGCCGGTGTGGTCTGCCTGTGGGGCGTTAATGGCCTGAAGCGCCTGCTGGGCGCCGATGACTCCCTGGACGTGTTCGGTGTCCATGGCGTCGGCGGCATCCTGGGTGCGGTCCTGACCGGTGTCTTTGCTGCTCCCTCCCTGGGCGGCACCGGCATCTGGGACTACGTCACCAACGCCGTTGCCCCCGAGTACTCCATCGCTGACCAGGTCATCATCCAGCTGACCGGCGTGGGTACCACCATCATCTGGTCCGCCGTGGTCTCCCTGGTGGCCTACAAGCTGGTGGACATGTTCATCGGCCTGCGCGTCCCCGAAGAGGAAGAGCGCGAAGGTCTGGACGTCACCTCCCACGGCGAAAGCGCCTACCACCTGTAAGACGCGGAATCTTCCGCCTCCATGCAACGGGCACCTGCGGGTGCCCGTTGTTTTTGGTGCCGGGATGTTTGCATGCATGCCTGGAAAAGACCATGGATGCTGTGTTTGCGTCATGCCACGGCTGTCGTCCAAGAAGCATGCGCCTTTCCAGCCATCCGCCTGCAGCGGCCCCGGCGGCAAAGAAAAAGGGCGCCGCGGCGCCCTTTTCATGTCCGGGAAGTGCCCCGGTTCAGCGGAACACCACCGTCTTGTTGCCGTGCACCAGCACCCGGTCTTCCAGGTGGTAGCGCAGGCCCCGGGCCAGCACGGTTTTTTCGATGTCCTTGCCGTAGCGCACCATGTCCTCCACCGAGTCGGAGTGATCGATGCGGATCACGTCCTGGTCGATGATGGGGCCCTGGTCCAGGTCGGCGGTGACGTAGTGGCAGGTGGCGCCGATCAGCTTGACGCCCCGTTCATAGGCCTGGTGGTAGGGCTTGGCGCCGACGAAGCTGGGCAGGAAGCTGTGGTGGATGTTGAGGATCTGCCCCGGATAGGCGGCGCACAGCTCGGGCGAGAGAATCTGCATGTAGCGGGCCAGCACCATGGTGTCGCCCTTCACTTCCTCGTACAGGCGCTGGATTTCGGCGTAGGCGGCGGCCTTGTTGTCCGCCGTCACCGGGATGTGGTGGAAGGGGATGCCGTGCCACTCGACGAAACCGCGGAAGGTGTCGTGGTTGGAGATGATGCAGGGAATCTCGATGTCCAGTTCCTTGGACTGCCAGCGGGAGAGCAGGTCGTAGAGGCAGTGCTCCTGCTTGGAAACCAGCACCACCACGCGCTTCTTCACGGCGCTGTCGCTGATCTTCCACTCCATGCCCAGTTCCTCGGCGACGGGGCGGAAGCGCTCCCGCAGCTCGGCCAGGTGGAAGGGCAGGGAGTCGGCCCGCACCTCGATGCGCATGAAGTAGCGGCCCGCCGTGTCGTCGGCGTGGAGGGCGGTTTCGAGAATCCAGCCCTGGTGGGCGGCGAAGAAACCGGAAACCTTGGCGACGATGCCCACCCGGTCGGGGCAGGAGGCGGTCAGGGTGTAGTAGCGCTGGCGATGCATGATGGCCTTAGATGCGTTCGCTGGCCTTGAGGATCTCGCCCTTGAGGGCTTCGTAATCCTTCACCACCGGGAACTGGGGGAACTCGCGGATGACGTTTTCCGGCGGGCAGAAGAGGATGCCGGCATGGGCTTCGCCGAGCATGGTGGTGTCGTTGTAGGAGTCGCCGGAGGCGATCACCTTGAAGTTCAGTTCCTTGAAGCGCTTCACCGCTTCCTGCTTCTGGTTGGGCATGCGCAGGTGGTAGTTCACCAGGAAGCCCTGGGCGTCCGCTTCCAGCTTGTGGCAGAACAGGGTGGGGAAGCCCAGCTGCTGCATCAGGGGCATGGCGAATTCGTAGAAGGTGTCGGAGAGGATCACCACCTGGAAGCGGGGGCGCAGCCACTCGACGAATTCCTTGGCGCCGGGCAGGGGGCCCATTTCGGCGATGACCTTCTGGATGTCCGGCAGGCCCAGGCCGTGCTGCTTGAGGATGCCCAGGCGGTACTGCATCAGCACGTCGTAGTTCGGCTCTTCCCGGGTGGTGCGGCGCAGCTCGGGGATACCCGTGCGTTCGGCGAATTCGATCCAGATTTCGGGAACGAGCACACCTTCGAGGTCAAGACAAACGATCTGCACGGAAAACTCCTTGGCTGAGGACGCAAAAGCCAGGATTTTAGCAGAAGGGGCACCGTTCCGACGCCCCGCCGACCGGCCGTGGATGGCGGGCCGGAGCGCTCAGGCAGCGGCCGGCGGGGCCGCCGGGTCCGGCAGTTCGGGGCGGGGCCGGGAGAGGTGGTAGCCCTGGGCCAGGTCCACCCCCAGTTCGCCCAGCAGCAGGTAGGTGGCCCGGTCCTCGACGAACTCGGCCACCGTCTTCTTGCCCAGGCCCCGGGCCACTTCGATGATGGCCCGCACGAACACCTGGTCCTCCCGGCTTTGCACCAGGTTGCGGATGAACATGCCGTCGATCTTGATGACGTCGGCGTCCAGGTGCTTGAGGTAGGCGAAGGAGGAAAAGCCGACGCCGAAGTCATCCAGGCAGACCGAGCCGCCCATGCTGCGGATGTGGCTGATGAAGCGCTGGGTGTCGGCCATGTTGGAGAGGGCGGCGGTTTCCGTCAGCTCCACCAGCAGGCGCTGGGGCGCCACCCGGTGGGTTTCCAGCAGGCCGGTGATGTAGTCGGGCAGACCCGGGTCGTCGAAGGAGCGGCCCGAGATGTTGATGGCCAGGCCCGGCAGGTCGGTGCGCCGGGCCAGGGTGCGGATGCCGGCGGCCAGCACCCAGCGGTCGATGTCCAGGATGCGGCCGTTGCGTTCCGCCGCCGGGATGAATTCGCCCGGCATCAGGTACTGGCCCGGGTGTTCCGGGTCCTTCATGCGCAGCAGCACTTCCAGGTGGGAGAGCACCGGGGTGCCGGTGGTGTAGATGCCCTGGAAGTGCAACTCGAACAGGTCCTGCTCCAGGGCCGCCTGGATGCGCTCGGCCCAGGACAGCTGGGCCAGCATGTAGGCGGACTGGCCCAGTTCCTCGCGGAAGACGCGCCAGCCGTTCTTGCCGGCGTGCTTGGCGGCGTACATGGCGATGTCGGCCCGGGCCACCCACTCTTCGGGCCGCCGGGCGTGCTCCGGCAGCAGGGCGATGCCCAGGCTGGAGGTGAGGCGCACCTTGGTGCCCTCGAACTCGAAGCCCAGGGCGGCGACGGCGCTGATGATGCGCTGGGCCAGGGTCTGGGCCGCCGCCAGGTCGGCGCCCGGGGCCACCACGGCGAATTCGTCGCCGCCGAGGCGGGCGAACATCTCGTTGCCCCGCAGCAGCTGCCCCACCTCGCCGGCGATGCGCAGCAGCACCGCGTCCCCGGCCCGGTGGCCGAAGCTGTCGTTCACCGTCTTGAATTCGTCCAGGTCGAAATACAGCAGGGCCGCCCGCACCGAGGTATCCCGCTCGAGCTGCACCGCCAGCCGCTGCAGCTCGCCCTCGAAGCGGCTGCGGTTGTAGAGGCCGGTGAGGGGGTCCCGCTCGGCCATGAACAGCAGCCGGTCGGCGGTCTGCCGCTCATGGGTGATGTCCTCGAAAATCCACAGCCGGCTCTCCCCTTCCTCGGTCTGTCCGGAGGCGGCCGGCACCGCCACGCTGGTCTGGGTCAGCAGGCGTTCGTCGGACTGGCGCAGCTCCCATTGCAGGCCGTCGTCGAGGAACAGGTGTTCCCGCTGGTAGGGGTCCGGCAGGCGCTGGGGGTCGCTGGCGATGCGCTGCACCAGGTCGCCCAGGGTCATGCCCGCCGGGGTGTCGTCCTCCTCCAGGCGCCACAGCTGGCGGAAGGCCGGGTTGGCATAGACCACCCGCCCCTCGGGGGAGACGAACAGCAGGCCCAGGCGCATGGAGGACAGCAGGGCGTGCAGGCGGGCCTGTTCGGCGGAAAGGGTGGCGGCCAGCTGGCGCTGTTCCCGTTCCGAGGCCAGCAGCTCCCCCACCCGGGCGGCCAGGGCGCCGCCCATCTGGTTGAAGGCCCGGGTCAGGGCGCCGACGTCGTCGTCGGCACTGTCGGGCAGGGTCTGGAAGGTGGCGCCCCGGGCCAGGCGGCGGCTGGCCTGGGTCAGGCGGTTCAGGTGGCGGGTCAGCCAGAGGCCGATGGAGGCCAGCACCAGGGCCGATAGCAGGAGCCCGCTGATGGCGATGAGCATGGTCTGGCGCTGCAGTTCGTCCCGGGCCTGGCGCAGGAAGCCGAGGTCGAGGCCGTATTGCAGCTCGCCGAACTGGCGGCCGCCGATGCTCATGGGAATGCGCAGGTCGAAATTCTGCAGCCCGTTCCCGTCCAGCAGGCGGGCCGGATTGTCGGTGGCCGGCAGGGGCCGGCGGCGGTCCCAGTTGGCGGTGGCGATGATCTGGCCGTCGTTGTCGAACATCACCAGGTAGTCGATGCTGTTGATGGCCTGGGTCGCCTGCAGGATGTCGCTGACGGCGGCGTAGTCCCGCTGGGCCATGGCCGGTGCCAGGGCGGCGTCGAGCAGCAGGGTGGTTTCCTTGCGCCGCAGGTCGAACTGCTCCAGCAGGTGGGCCTCGGTCAGGCGCAGGCCGTTCCACAGCACGGCGCCGATGATGACCGCCTCCACCAGGATGGTGGACACGATCAGCTTGCCCCGCAGCGTATGCAGCCAGCCCATGCCCATCCTATTTCTTCAGCAGCCGGCGGGTTTCCGGCAGCACCTTGTCCATCAGCCGGGCATCGGCCGGGGTTGGCTCCCGGTAGCCGCCGTGGGTGCTGATGTCGAAAAAGACCTTGCCCTCCGGCGTCTGCTCGAGGGCGTTGAGGACTTCCTTGACGCGCTGGCGCTCGGCCGGCGGCAGCCGGTTGTGGGCCATCAGGGCCAGGCCCGGGGCGGACGGGCATTCGCCGGCGATGCGGGTGGCTTCCCGCAGGTCGGCCGGGGCCTGGGCCACGGTGGAATGGGAGACGATGGCAGCCCGGGCCTTGCCGCTGACCACGCTTTGCAGGGCGCTGCTCTGGGTGACGTTTTCCACCACGCGGAAATCCCGTTCCGCCACCAGGCCCTTTTCCGCCAGCCAGTTGAGGCCGAGCATGGGCACCATGGCGCTGCGCTCGTGGATGGCCACGGTCTGGCCCCGCAGCTGCTCCAGGGAGGCCAGGGGCTGCTCCCGGGGCACCATCAGGTAGCAGCGGATGTCGTTGCGGTGGCGCAGCAGGGGAATGTAGCCGTAATCCACTTCCGCCAGCCGGGCGTAGTGGGGGGCGATCAGCAGCAGGTCGTACTCGCCGGCGAAGGCGCGGCTGGTGAAGGTGTCGAAATCGGGGGCGGTCTGCAGGCTCACCGGCCGCCCCAGGCGTTGCTCCAGGTAGGCGGCGAGGGGCGAATAGGTGGTGATGAGGATGCGGGTGCTGAGATAGGGCAGGACCCCGAACAGCAGGGGGCGGGGTTCCTGGGCCTGCAGTAGGGTGGCGGGTAGGAGCAGCAGGAGTAGCGACCAGCGTCGCAGCAGATGTCCCATGCCCCTCCTTCCCCTTGATCGGTTGTTATGTCCCGGGCGGCGCCCACGGCCGATGTTAGGGCATCACTCGGGAACGGGCAATTGTTCCAGCTCGTCCTGGGCTTCCAGCCAGCGCTCCTCGGCGGCGCCGATGTCCCGGGTCAGCTCGGCCTGGCGCTTGACCAGGGGTTCCAGCAGGGCCGGGTCCGGGTTGGCGTAGAGGCTGGGGTCGGAGAGGCGCTGCTCCAGCAGCTTCAGTTCGCCCTGCCAGGCGGCCAGGCGCTTTTCCAGGGTGTCCACTTCCTTCACCAGGGGCCGGCGCCTGGCCAGCAGGGCCTGGCGGGCGGCCTTGTCGTCCTCCCGCTGCTGGCGCCGTTCCTCCTTGCTGGCCTCCTTGACCGTGTCCGCCTTCTCTTCCTTCTGCTGCTGGGCCAGCCAGGCGGCGTATTCGTCCAGGTCGCCGTCGAAGGGGGCGGCCTTGCCGTCGGCCACCAGCCACAGGCTGTCGGCGGTGGTGCGCAGCAGGTGGCGGTCGTGGGAGACCAGCACCACCCCGCCCTCGTATTCCTGCAGGGCCAGAGTGAGGGCCTCGCGCATTTCCAGGTCCAGGTGGTTGGTGGGCTCGTCCAGCAGCAGCAGGTTGGGCCGGTGCCAGATCAGCAGGGCCAGGGCCAGGCGGGATTTTTCGCCGCCGGAGAAGGGGCCGCAGGGCCGGGTGGCCATGTCGCCGCGGAAGTCGAAGCCGCCCAGGTAGTCGCGCAGCTCCTGCTCCCGGGTGGTGGGGGCCAGGCGCACCATGTGCTGCAGGGGCGATTCCTCGGGGCGCAGTTCGTCCACCTGGTGCTGGGCGAAGTAGCCGATGGCCAGGCCCTTGCCTTCCTTGTACTCGCCGGCCAGGGGCGCCAGGCGGCCGGCCAGCAGCTTGACCAGGGTGGACTTGCCGGCGCCGTTGCGGCCCAGCAGGGCGATGCGCTCGCCGGGGCGCAGGGTCAGTTCCACCTGGTCGAGGATGACCTTGTCGCCATAGCCGGCCCGGGCGTGGGTCAGGGTCAGCAGGGGATCGGGGCTGGCGACGGGATCACGGAAGCGGAAGGTGAAGGGCGTATCGACGTGGGCCGCCGCCACCTCCTCCATGCGGGCCAGGGCCTTGACCCGGCTCTGGGCCTGCTTGGCCTTGGTGGCCTTGGCCTTGAAGCGCTCGATGAAGCGGTGCAGGTGGGCCCGCTCCCGTTGCTGCTTCTCGAACATGCCCTGCTGCAGGGCCAGCTGCTCGGCCCGCTGGCGTTCGAAAGCGGAATAGTGGCCGCTATAGAGCTTCATCCTGCCCTGCTCGATGTGCAGGATGTGGCTGACCACAGCGTCGAGGAAGTCCCGGTCGTGGGAGATCATCAGCAGGGTGCCGCGGTAGCTCTTCAGCCAGCCTTCCAGCCACAGCACCGCATCCAGGTCCAGGTGGTTGGTGGGTTCGTCCAGCAGCAGCAGGTCGGAGCGGCACATCAGGGCGCGGGCCAGGTTGAGGCGCACGCGCCAGCCGCCGGAAAACTCCTTCACCGGCCGGGTGAAGTCGGCATCGGTGAAGCCCAGGCCGTGCAGCAGTTCGGCGGCCCGGGCCTTGGCCCCGTAGCCGCCGATCTCGCCGTAGCGGGCGTGCAGGGCGGCGATGCGCTCGCCGTCGTGGGCCGCTTCCGCCGCCTTGAGGTCGGCTTCCACCTGGCGCAGCTCCCGGTCCCCGTCCAGGGTGAATTCCAGGGCCGGGTCCGGCAGGGAGGGCGTCTCCTGGGCCACGTGGGCGATGACCCAGCTGGCCGGGAGGTCCAGGTCGCCGCTTTCCGCGTGCAGGGCGCCGCTGAAAAGGGCGAAGAAGGAGGACTTGCCGCAGCCGTTGCCGCCGGTGAGGCCCACCTTGTATCCGGGATGGAGCTGCAGGCTGGCGTCGCTGACCAGGGGCTGGCCGGCGCGGGCGAAGGTGAGGTTGCGGAGACTGATCATGGGGCAAACTGGCGTGAAAGCGGCCTGGCAGCAGGGATTGCCCCAGGACGGAGGAAAGGCCGCATTGTACGCTGCCCGCCGTTGCCGCTTGAAGGCATAATTGGCCTGTGGTGTCCGATCAATCCCTGCCCGACCTGCCTCGATGATCAAGAAAATCGCCATCGCCGAACTGAAGCCAGGCATGTTCATCCACGACCTCAATATGGGCTGGCTGGACCACAACTTCCTGCGCAACAGTTTTGCCGTGCACGACGAGGCCGACCTGCGCAAGGTGCGGGAGACCGGGGTGCACGAGGTCTATATCGACACTGCCAAGGGCCTGGACGTGGCCCATGCCCCCACCAGCGAGGAAACCACCCGGGAACTGCACCAGCGCCTGGAGGCCATCGCCGAGGAGGAGCCGGCGCCGCTGCGCAGCGTGGCCCTGGCCGAGGAGATGCACCGGGCCCGCAAGCTGCACAACGAGGCCCACCGCATCGTCCGCGACATGATGGGCGACATCCGCCTGGGCAAGCAGATCGAGATGGAAAAGGTGGAGCCCATGGTGGAGAACATGGTGGATTCCATCTTCCGCCACCAGGACGCCCTGATTCCCCTTTCCCGCCTGAAGACCCACGACGACTACACCTTCCTCCATTCGGTGTCGGTGTGCGCCCTGCTGGTGGCCTTCGCCCGCACCCTCAACCTGCCCAGGGACACCATCAAGGAAATCGCCATCGGCGGCCTGCTGCACGACGTGGGCAAGGCCCAGGTGCCCGAGTCCATCCTCAACAAGCCGGCCAAGCTGACCGACGCCGAGTTCGACAAGATGAAGAACCACGTGGTGCAGAGCAAGATCATCCTGCTGCACACCCCGGGCATCAGCCAGATCGCCCTGGACGTGGCCGCCGAACACCACGAGCGCTTCGACGGCACCGGCTACCCGAACAAGTACAAGGGCGACCAGATCAGCCTCTACGGCCAGATGGGGGCGGTGGTGGACGTGTACGACGCCATCACCTCCAACCGGGTGTACCACAAGGGCATGCCCGCCACCGAGGCCCTGCGCCGCCTGCTGGAATGGAGCCAGTTCCACTTCAACCCGGAGCTGGTGCAGGCCTTCATCCGCAGCATCGGCATCTACCCCACCGGTTCCCTGGTGCGCCTGGAGAGCGGCCGCCTGGGGGTGGTGCTGGAGCAGAACGCGGAAAAGCTGCTGCTGCCCCGGGTCAAGGTTTTCTACCATGCCGAGAAGCGCTACTACCTGCCGCCCGAGGAGGTGGACCTGAGCCTCAGCCAGGACCGCATCCTCGGCCACGAAAACCCGGAGCAGTGGGGCATCGACATGCGTGCCTGGATGCCGGCCTGAAGCCGGTTATACTGCCCTCCCCCGCGTTTCCCCAGCCTTTGCCATGCGCCGTTCCGCCTTTTTCCTCCTCGCCGCCGCCGTTGCCGCCCCCCTCTGGGCCCAGACCCTGGCGCCCATCGACGATGCCGAAAAGACCCGCCTGGAAGCCCAGGTCAAGACCATGAAGGCCGAGGCCGAGGACATTCGGGCCGGGGCCGAGCAGCAGTTCATCGCCGACGAGAAGGTGTGCTGGCAGAAGGTGCTGGTCACCGCCTGCATCGACGAGGCCAAGGCCCGCCGGGTGACGGTGATCCAGAAGGCCCGCGCCATCGAAGTCCAGGCCAACACCCTGCAGCGCGAGGTGAACAACCGGGTGCTGGCCACCCGGGAAGCCCGTCGTGCCGCCGAAGCCCCGACCCGGGCGGCGGAGCAGCAGGCCGAGGCCGAGCGCTACCGGGCCGAGCAGGCCAAGGCCGCCGCCGACCGGCAGAAGCGGCAGCAGGCCAAGGTCCAGGAAGAGGCCGCCGGCCGCGCCCAGACTGCCGCCGAGGCCAAGGCCCGGGCCGAGCGCCTCAACGCCAAGCAGCAGGACCGTCCCCCCCGCAGCACGGCGACCCCGGAAGAGGAAGTGGCCCAGCGCGTCGCCGAGCGGGACAAGCGGGTGGCGGAGAAGAAGGCGGAGCGGGAAGCCAAGGAAAAGCAGCGGGCCGCCGAGCGCGCCGCCTGGGAGGCCCGGCAGAAGCAGTTGCAGGGCAAGTAGGGATACGGCTGCTGACGCAGCCAGTTACCCAGCAAAAGGCGCGGCCGGGACCGCGCCTTTTTTGTCGCCTCCGGTTTGTCGCCGGCAGTGCCGGAAGCGGTAGACGTATCCCCTGGAAAGCAGAAGGGACGGGCATCCCCGGCATGGCCTGCCGGAGATTCCCGTCCCTTTTGGGGTTTGGGGCTGCTGTCGTTGACGCCTGGGCTGCCGCTTACTCGATGCCCTGGCTGGAGAGGTATTCCTCGTAGGTGCCCTTGTAGTCCACGATGCCGTCCGCCTTGATTTCGATGATGCGGGTGGCCAGGGAGGAGACGAATTCCCGGTCGTGGGAGACGAACACCAGGGTGCCCTTGAACAGGTCCAGGGCGGTGTTGAGGGATTCGATGGATTCCATGTCCAGGTGGTTGGTGGGCTCGTCCAGCAGCAGCACGTTGGAGTGCAGCAGCATCAGCTTGCCGAACAGCATGCGGCCCTGTTCGCCGCCGGAGATCACCTTCACCGACTTCTTCACCTCGTCGCCGGAGAACAGCAGCCGGCCCAGGGTGCCGCGGATCAGGGTTTCCACGTCGCCGCCCTCGTAGCCGCCCTGGCGCACGAACTCGGTGATCCAGTCGGTGAGGTTCTTGTCTTCGGCGAAGTCGCTGGCGTGGTCCTGGGCGTAGTAGCCCGGCTTGGCCTTCTCCGCCCACTTGATGGTGCCGTAGGAGGGCTGCAGCTGGCCCAGCAGCAGCTTGAGGAAGGTGGTCTTGCCGACACCATTCTCACCGATGACAGCGATCTTGTCGCCGGCTTCGATGTTGCAGGTGAAGTTCTTGATCAGGGGCTTGGCGGGGTCGTAACCGAAATTCAGGTTCTCGATCTCCACCGCCAGACGGTGCAGCTTGTCCTTCTCGTCGAAGTCGAAGCGGATCCACGGGTACTGGCGGGAAGAGGGCTTCACGTCTTCCGGTTTGATCTTGTCGATCAGCTTCAGGCGGGAGGTGGCCTGCTTGGCCTTGGACTTGTTGGCGGAGAAGCGGCGCACGAAGTCCTGCAGCTCGGCGACCCGCTCCTTGGCCTTGGCGTTGGCGTTCTGCTGGCGCTCCCGGGCCTGGCTAGAGGCCTCCATGAAGTCGTCGTAGTTGCCCGGGTAGATGGTGATCTTGCCGTAGTCCAGATCCGCCATGTGGGTACACACCTGGTTCAGGAAGTGGCGGTCGTGGGAAATGATGATCATGGTGGAGTTGCGCTCGTTGAGCACGTCTTCCAGCCAGCGGATGGTGTTGATGTCCAGGTTGTTGGTGGGTTCGTCCAGCAGCAGGATGTCCGGGTTGGCGAACAGGGCCTGGGCCAGCAGCACCCGCAGCTTCCAGCCCGGGGCGACTTCGCGCATGGGGCCGTTGTGCTTGTCCACCGGGATGCCGACGCCCAGGAGCAGTTCGCCGGCCCGGGATTCGGCGGTGTAGCCGTCGTACTCGGCGAACTTGCCTTCCAGCTCGGCCGCCTTCATGTAGTCCTCTTCCGTCGCCTCCGGATTGGCGTAGATGGCGTCCTTCTCGCTCATGCAGGCCCACATTTCCTCGTGGCCCATCAGCACCACGTCCAGCACCCGCATGTCCTCGTAGGCGAACTGGTCCTGCTTCAGGTAGGCCATGCGCTCATGCTTGTCCTTGGAGACATTGCCGCCGGAAGCTTCCAGGGCGCCGCAGAGGATCTTCATGAAGGTGGACTTGCCCGCCCCGTTGGCGCCGATGAGGCCGTAGCGGAAGCCTTCGCCGAACTTGACGTTGACGTTCTCGAACAGGGGTTTGGCCCCGAACTGCATGGTGATATTGGCGGCGACGAGCATGGACGATCCTGGAAAAACGAACTGCGACGAAAAGCGGGAACGGCGATAGCGGCGTAAAGCGCGACGAAAGCGGACGACGGAAAGACAGAGGGCGGCTTGTCGCCGCCCTCGTCAGGTAAGTCGCGGGGACTTACTTGGCGCCGAGGATCGGCTTGTTACGGGCGTGGCCTTCAGCGGCGTAGACGGCCTTGCGCACAGCCTTGGGGCTGTTGCGGAACAGGCGCTTGGCGGCCTTGGACAGGCAGCGGCGTTCCAGGGTGGAACGGCGGGTACGGTTGGCGGTAGCGGCCATGGTTTTCTCCGGTCAAGCAGGCTTGACTCAAATGGTTGGAAAAACAAGGTTAAACCGGCTCAGGCCAGCCTCGAAAAAACGGGTCTGAAATCCAGTCCGACCTAATGATCAAGATCAGGGGCGTGAATTTTAAAGGTTTTTTCCCGTTTTGGGCAGCTTTTACCCGGCGAAGGCAGCGAATGGGGCCCCTGCCATAGGGTAAACTGGCGCCCATGGCCGAATGCGCAGAACCCGTTGCCCCTCCCGTTGCCCTTGCCCACGACATCATCCGTCTGGGCCAGGTCTTCACCCCGCCCGACATCGTCACCCGCATGCTGGCCCTGCGCCGCAATGCGGGACGGGTGCTGGAGCCGGCCTGCGGCGACGGCGCCTTCCTGGCCCGCCTGCCGGGGGCCGTCGGCATCGAGGTGGATGGGCGCCATGCGCCGGCCGGGGCCACGGTCATGGATTTCTTCGCCTACCCGGTGAGCGAGCAGTTCCACACCATCATCGGCAATCCGCCCTACGTCCGCTTCCAGGACATTCCGGCCCCGACCCGGGCCCGCCTCAGCCTGGACCATTTCGACGGCCGCTCCAACCTCTACCTGTTCTTCATCGAAAAGTGCCTGCGCCACTTGGCGCCCGGCGGCGAGCTGATCTTCATCACGCCCCGGGATTTCCTCAAGGCCACCTCCGCCGTCGGCATGAACCGGCTGCTCCACGCCGCCGGCAGCATCACCGACTTCATCGACCTGGGCGACGCCCGGGTCTTCCCCGGGGCCACGCCCAACTGCGTCATCTGGCGCTTCGAGAAAGGCGACTTTTCCCGCCGCACCCGCTACGAGGCGGGGGGGCAGGTGGAAGAGCGCCATTTCCAGTGCAGCGGCGGCCACCTGGCCTTCACCCGGGAGCCTTGCCCGGTGCGCCTGCGGGACGTGTTCTACGTCAAGGTGGGCGCCGTTTCCGGGGCCGACGACCTGTACGCCTCGGCCGAGCACGGCAACCAGGATTTCGTCTGCGCCCGCACCGCCCGCACCGGCCAGACCCGCCGCATGATCTACGACGTGCGCCATCCCCTGCTCGAACCCCACCGGGAACGCCTGATCCAGCGCCGCATCCGCCGCTTCGACGAGAGCAACTGGTGGAAATGGGGGCGCAGCTGCCACCTCAGCGACGGCCCGCGCATCTATGTGAACGGCAAGACCCGGGTGGACCGGCCCTTCTTCCTCCACCCCTGCCGCTATTACGACGGCGCCGTGCTGGCCCTCTTCCCCCACGACCCGACGGTGGATGTGCAGGTGCTGTGCGACATGCTCAACGCCGTGGACTGGGAAGCCCAGGGTTTCGTCTGCGACGGTCGCTTCCTCTTCGCCCAGCGGGCCCTGGAACAGGCCCTGCTGCCCCAGGCCTTCGCCCCCTTCGCGCGGCGGCCCGGGGCCGCCTGAGATGGCGCTGCCGGGGCGGGCCCTGGCGCCCTACGTGCGGGTCATGCTGGGCCAGGCCGGGGAGCCGGCCGGCCAGTGCAGCGTCGAACGCACGCAATGGCTGGACCAGGGTGTCGAGGTGCGCCGGGAGGTGGCGACCTGGCAGTTCGCCGACGGCGCCGTGATCCGCCGCACGGTGGAGGAAGACGATTTCCCCGCCGCCCTGGCCTGCGCCGAATGCTGGATCACCTACGAAGTGCTGGCCAGCACCCCTGAAACCCCCATCCATCCCGCCCGCCAGGTCTTCGAGAACGCCTGCCGGGAATCCTTCTGGCTGGCCTACCACTCCGCCTGAGCCGTTAGGCCGCGGCCAGGGTGTCAGGCCTTGCCGCGCAGGTAGGCCTCGCATTCCGCCGCCGGCATGGGGCGGGCATAGAGGTAGCCCTGGACTTCGTCGCAGCCGGTGGCGCGCAGGGCGGCGGCCTGGGATTCGGTTTCGACCCCTTCGGCGATGGTCTTCAGCTTCAGGCTGGAGGCCATCTGCACCACGGCGCGGACGATGGCGGCGCTGTCGCCGTCGCTGGTGATGTCGCGCACGAAGCTCTGGTCGATCTTCAGCTTGTCCACCGTGAAGCGCTTCAGGTAGGCCAGGCTGGAATAGCCGGTGCCGAAATCGTCGATGGAAAGCAGCACGCCCATGGCGTTCATGGCCTTGAGGGTGGCCAGGGTGGCCTCCGCATCCTGGATCAGGATGGATTCGGTCAGCTCCAGCTCCAGGCTGGCGGCGGGCAGGCTGGCGGCGCTGAGGGCGTCGCCGACGGTGATCAGCAGGTTGTCCCGGTGGAACTGCAGGGCCGACAGGTTCACCGCCATGGTCATGGGCGGCAGGCCGGCATCGAGCCAGGTCCGGGCCTGGCGACAGGCTTCCTGGATCACCCAGGCGCCCATGGGCACGATCAGGCCCGTCTCTTCCGCCAGGGGGATGAACTTGCCCGGGGGCACCAGACCTTCCGGCGTGCGCCAGCGCAGCAGGGCCTCCACCCCCACCACCCGGCCGCTGGCCAGGTCCAGCTGGGGCTGGTAGTAGAGCACCAGCTCCTGCCGCTCCAGGGCCTGGTGCAGGCGCTGTTGCAGGGTCAGGCGTTCCAGGGTGCTGACGTTCATGGCCTCGGTGAAGAAGCGGTAGGCGTTGCGGCCGCTCTGCTTGGCGTGCACCAGGGCCGTGTCGGCCTTTTTCAGCAGGGTGTCGAAATCGCTGCCGTCGTCCGGGGCCAGGCTGATGCCGATGCTGCCGGTGATGCTCAGGGGGTGGCCGTCCACCTCGAAGGGGGTGGCCAGGGCGGCCAGCACCGTCTCGGCGGCCCGGGAGACCCGGGCCAGGTCCTGGGCCTGGGGCAGGACGATGAGGAACTCGTCACCGCCCTGGCGGCACAGGGTGCTGCTTTCCCGCAGGATGTTCTTCAGGCGCTTGACCACGGTGCGCAGCAGCTGGTCGCCGGCGTGGTGGCCGAGGGAGTCGTTGATGGTCTTGAAGTGGTCCAGATCCAGCAGCAGCAGGGCCACCGGGTTGATGCCGCCGGCGCCCCGCTCCATGGCCGATTCCACCGCCTGTTCCAGGCGCAGGCGCAGCAGGTTGCGGTTGGGCAGGCCGGTCAGGTGGTCGTGCTGGGCGAGGAACTGCAGGCGTTCCTCCAGGGCCTTGCGGTCCGAGATGTCGGAGAAGACGGCGACATGGTTCACCACCCGGCCCTGGTCGTCCTTGACCACGTTGATGCGGGTCCACTTCGGGTAGATCTCGCCGCTCTTGCGCCGGTCGTAGATTTCGCCCTGCCAGTAGCCCTGGCTGTTGAGGGCCTCCCACATCTGGCGGTAGAAGGTCTTGTCGTGGTGGCCCGAGGAGAGCAGGCGGGGATTGCGCCCCAGCACCTCTTCGGCGCTGTAGCCGGTGGTTTCGCAGAAGGCCCGGTTCACCGAGCGGATGTTGTTGTCGGCGTCGGTGACGAGGAAGGCTTCGTTGGAGGTGTCGAACACCTTGGCCGCCAGGCGCAGCTCCTCTTCCTGGCGCTTGCGCTCGGTGATGTCCACCATCACCCCCACCAGGCCGGCAACCCGCCCTTCGGCGTCCATGAAGGTGGCCTTGTTGTAGATCACGTCGTGCTTGCTGCCGTCGGCGTAACAGGCCTGGCTTTCGTAGACCTGCTTGCCCGGGTTTTCGAACAGCTGGCGGTCGGCGGCGGCGTAGATGTCGGCCAGCTCCTTCGGCGCCAGGTCGTAGACGCTCTTGCCCAGTAGCTCGTGGCGTTCCTTGCCGAGGTAGGTGAGGAAGGCTTCGTTGCAACCCACGTAGCGGCCCTGGGCATCCTTGTAGAAAAGGGGGCTGGGAATGGCCTCGATCAGGGTGTGCATGAACTGCACGTGTTCCTGCAGCTGGGCGTCTGCCTGTTGCAGGGCGTCCTGCTTGCGCGCCAGGCTGGCGGCGGTTTCGTCGAACTGGCGCGCCAGGGTGGCGATTTCGTCGTCACCGGCCATGCCGATGCGTTCGTTCAGATGGCCCTCGCCCAGGCGCCGGGCGGCGGCGGAGATGCGCTGCAGGCGGCGGGTCACCCACAGGTCCAGCAGCAGGGACAGCAGCAGGGCGCCGAGCACGGCCAGGGCGCCGGTCTTCAGGGATTCCTCCACCGCTTCGCTGCGGGCGGCGGCCAGGGGCGCCGTCATGTCGAATTCGACGTACAGGGTGCCGCGCTTGAGGCCGCGCAGGGAGCCGTGGGTGAGGTCGAGCACCAGGGGGAAGTAGCCGCTGAGCACGGTCCCCGCCTCGTTCAGCTCGATGCGGTGCTGGTCCCGGCCCATGGCCTCGTCCGCCTCCCGGGGCCGGTAGCCGCTGACCCGGGCCGCGTCCTGGCCCTGCCACAGGTAGCGGTTGGCGAAGATGACCTGGTGCTGTTCGTCGGCCAGGATCAGGGTGTTGATGCGGGGGTGCAGGGCGGTGGCCGAGAGGCGGGCCTTGGCCTGGGACAGGTTGTCCAGCACCAGGCGCTCGGAGAGGATGTCCTGCAGCTGGCGCATGAGGACGCCCACGGTTTCCCGGCTTTCCTGCTCGATGCGCTGGCTGGCGTGCTGGTACCAGTGCTGGGCGACGTAGAGGGAGGCCAGGATGGCGGACAACAGCAGCACCACCGGCAGCAGCCGCTTCAGGCGGAAAGGGGCCGGCAGCTGGTGGATGGGGGGTACGGACTTCATGGCGCCAGCACCTCCGCCAGATCCGCCGGCAGCAGGCGCAGGGGGGCGACCCCGTGGCTGAGCAGCTGGCGTTCCTGCATCAGGGTGGCCAGCCGTTGCAGGGGGGCGGCGATGGCCGGGGTGGCGCCGGTGAGCAGGTTGAGGTTTTCCTGGCGGTCGGGCAGGACCAGGCCGTCCAGGGCCTTGAGCAGTTCGGGGCCGCTGCTCTGGGTGCGGCGCCCCAGGGCGGCGGCGACCTCGGCCGGCGCCGCCTTGAACTCGTCGAGGACGCGGAACCAGGCCTGGCTGAGGGTCTTCAGGGTCGCCCGGTGCTGCCGGTAGGCCTCTTCCCGCACCACCAGCAGGTCGAAGATCTCGCCCGGGGTCTGACGGCTGGAGAAGAGCTGGTGCGCGCCCATGGCCTGCAGGCGGGAGAGCACCGGTTCGAAGGTCACCACCGCATCCACGGCGCCGGCGATGTAGGCATTGATGTGGGTGTCCACCGTCAGGGGCACCACCGAGACGTCGGCCGGGGCCAGGCCGCCCTGGGCCAGGGCCCGGGTCAGCATGTAGGCGCCCAGGGCCTGGTTTTCCACGCCGATGCGACGTCCCTTGAGGTCCGCCAGGCGGCGGATGTCGGGGCGGGCCACCAGGGCGTCGCCGCCGTGGGAGATGTCCAGCACCAGGGCGACGCGCACCTCCACCTTGTCCGCCAGCAGGCTGAGGGCCTCGTCGCCGGTGAGGGCGGCGCCGTCCAGGGCACCGTTGCGCAGGGCCCGCAGGACTTCGGAGGAGGAGGTCAGCTCGTACAGGCGGAGCGGTGCATCGCCCCAGTAGCCCCGTTCCCGGGCCAGGTGCAGGGGCTCGTAGCCGGGCCATTCGTTGCTGCCCAGGCGCAGGGGCGCCAGCTGTTGCCGGCGTCCGCAACCGGCGAGCAGCGCCGCACCGGCGGCCAGCAACAGGCGGCGGCGGGTGAGGTGGGGCAAGAGGCTGGCATGGGCGCTGGCGGAGGACATGGGTGGGGCCGGAAAATTACCATTTCATTATCTCATGAAATACCAGGCGTTCCCGGGACGGTGAGGCGGCCGGGGGACTAAGGGAAAGCCGTCGGGGCGGCGGGACGCCCCGTTTTGGTAACATAGGCCGTCTCAACCACAACGGCGTTCCGCCGACCCGGAGACAGCTCCCCATGGTTCCCCATCTCACCACCGCCCTCACCGGCCCCCTGCTGGACCTGGAAAAACGCTTCCTCGACGACAGTACCCGCATCGAACAATGGCTGCGCAGCCAGTGGCAGGAGCACACCCCGCCCTTCTACGGCTCGGTGGACCTGCGCAACAACGGCTTCAAGCTGGCCCCGGTGGATACCAATCTCTTCCCCGGCGGCTTCAACAACCTGAATCCGGCCTTCCTGCCCCTGTGCGTGCATGCCACCATGTCGGCCATCGAGAAAATCTGTCCCGATGCCCGCAACCTGCTGCTCATCCCCGAGAACCACACGCGCAACCAGTTCTACCTGATGAACGTGGCCCAGCTGGCCACCATCCTGCGCCAGACCGGCCTCAACGTGCGCATCGGCACCCTGCTGCCGGAGATCACCGAGCCCACCACCCTGGAACTGCCCAACGGCCACAGCCTGGTGCTGGAGCCCCTGGTGCGGACCCAGTACCGGCTCGGCCTGAAGGACTTCGATCCCTGCGCCATCCTGCTCAACAACGACCTTTCCGCCGGCGCCCCGGCCATCCTGCAGAACCTCAACGAGCAGTTCCTGCTGCCGCCCCTGCACGCCGGCTGGGCGGTGCGCCGCAAGTCCCACCACTTCGCCGCCTACGACCAGGTGGCCACCGACTTCGCCGCCCATTTGGGTCTGGACCCCTGGCGCATCAATCCCTATTTCGCCGTGTGCAACCAGATCAACTTCCATGAGCGCCAGGGCGAGGACTGTCTGGCCGCCCAGGTGGACATGCTGCTGGCCCGCATCCGCGAGAAGTACAAGGAGTACGGCGTCACCGAGACGCCCTACGTGGTGGTCAAGGCCGATGCCGGCACCTACGGCATGGGCGTCATGACGGTGAAGGACGCCTCCGAGGTCACCGGCCTCAACCGCAAGCAGCGCAACAAGATGAGCGTGGTCAAGGAAGGCCTGGAAGTGTCCGAGGTGATCATCCAGGAAGGGGTGCATACCTTCGAGAGCATCAACGACGGCGTCGCCGAGCCGGTGGTGTACATGATCGACCGCTATGTGGTCGGCGGCTTCTACCGGGTGCACAGCGGTCGCGCCAAGGACGAGAACCTCAACGCCCCGGGCATGCACTTCGAGCCCCTGGCCTTCGAGACCTGTTGCAACCAGCCCGAGCACGCCCTGGCCCCGGATGCCCCGCCCAACCGTTTCTACGCCTACGGAGTGGTGGCCCGCCTGGCCCTGCTGGCAGCGTCCGTGGAACTGGAAAACACCGCGCCGGCGGCCTGATGTCCTTGTCCGGGGCGACGGCCCGGCGCGCGACGCCGGGAACCATCCCGGCGTTTTCGCCTCTGTGACAGGGCTCGCCTCCGTTGCCCACCTCTTTCAGGACTTTCCATGCGCATTGCCTTCATCGTCGATCCCCTGGACCAGCTCAAGGCCTACAAGGATTCATCCGTGGCCATGATGCGGGCCGCCGAGCGCCACGGCCACGAGGCCTGGGCCCTGCAGGTGGACAGCCTGGCCTGGAGCCAGGAGGGCGGCGTGCGGGGCCAGGCCCTGCGCGTGCACACCCGGCCCGACGACCACGACTGGTACCGGGAGACGGGTCGGGAGAGTCTGGCCCTGAAGGATTTCGATGCGGTGGTGATGCGCAAGGACCCGCCCTTCGATGTCGAATACGTTACCGCCACCTGGCTGTTGGAGCGGGCCGAGGCGGAAGGGGCGCGCATTTTCAACAAGCCCCGGGCCCTGCGGGACCATTCGGAGAAATTCGCCACCGCCGAATTCCCCCAGTTCACCGTGCCGGCCCTGGTGACCCGGGACAGCCATGCCCTGCAGGCCTTCATCGACACCCAGCGGGACGTGGTGATGAAGCCCCTGGACGGCATGGGCGGCAGCTCCATCTTCCGCGTCCATCGCAACGAGCCCAACCGCAACGTCATCATCGAGGTGCTGACCCAGCTGGGTCAGCGCACGGTCATGGCCCAGCGCTTCATTCCCGAGATCAGCCATGGCGACAAGCGCATCCTGCTGATCAACGGCAAGCCCGTGCCCTACGCCCTGGCCCGCATTCCCAAGGCCGGCGAGACCCGCGGCAACCTGGCCGTGGGCGGCACCGGCGTGGCCCAGGAGCTGTCGCCCCGGGACCGGCAGATCGCCGAGAGCCTGGGCCCCGTCCTGGCGGCCCGGGGCCTGTTCCTGGTGGGTCTGGACGTGATCGGCGACTGGCTCACGGAAATCAACGTCACCAGCCCCACCTGCATGGTGGAGATCCAACAGCAGACCGGCTTCGATGTGGCCGGCGCCTTCATCACCGCCCTGGAGCACGCATGCGGTTCGTAGCACCCCTGTTCGTCGCCGTCCTGCTTTCCCTTCTTTCCGCCTGCAGCAAGGCCCCCCTGACCCAGCAGGAATCCTACGTCTTCGGCACCCGGGTCGAGGTGCTGGTGGCCGGCACCCCGGAGCCCCAGGCGCGGACGGCGGTGGGTGAAGTGCTGCAGGAATTCGACCGCCTGCACCGGGCCTACCACGCCTGGCAGCCGTCCGAGCTGACCGCCCTCAACGATGCCATCGCCGCCGGCAAGAGCCTCAAGGTCTCGGCCGAACTGCGCCAGCTGCTGCAGGATTCCCAGGCCATCGCCGCCCGGGGCCAGTGGCTGTTCGACCCGGCCATCGGCCGCCTGGTGGAGCTGTGGGGTTTCCACGCCGACGAGTTCAAGCCGGCCCTGCCCGATCCCAACCGGGCCTCCTTCCTCGCCGCCGCCCGCCCTTCCCTGCGGGACCTGAGCTTCAAGGGCGAGCGGGTGGCCTGCAGCAATCCCTCGGTGGCCATCGACCTGGGCGGCTATCTCAAGGGCGTGGCCCTGGACCGGGCCGCCGCCATCCTCAAGGCCCGGGGCATCCACAACGCCCTCATCAACATCGGCGGCAACGTGCTGGCCCTGGGCGAGAAGAACGGCGATCCCTGGCGGGTGGGCATCCAGCATCCGCGCCAGCCGGGCCCCATGGCCAGCCTGGAACTGAAGGACGGCGAGGCGGTCGGTACCTCCGGCGACTACCAGCGCTATTTCGAGGTGGGCGGCCAGCGCTACAGCCACCTCATCGATCCGCGCCGGGGCTGGCCGGCCCAGGGCACCCAGGCGGTGACCGTGCTCATCCCTCCCGGGCCCCAGGCCGGCACCCTTTCCGACGCCCTGTCCAAGCCCCTCTTCATCGCCGGCGCCGCCGACTGGCAGCGCCTGGCCCAGGCCACCGGCGTCAGCCAGGCCCTGCGGGTGGACGGCAGCGGCGCCATCCAGGTGACCAAAGGTCTGGCCGAGCGGCTGAAATGGGCAGACGGAGTGAAGCCGGCAACGGTAATATCTCCCTAATTTTGCAGGGGAGAGGCCGCTCCGGCCCCGGCGGTCGCCGGGCGGGAAGCTGATCGTTGGCGGTTGCCGGCCGCTGGACCGCACCGGATAATCGTTCCAGCCGGGCATGCCGCCATTGCCGCGCCAGCTCTGCCTCTCCTTGTTGGCCTGCCCGTCTTCGGCGCCAGGCTTTGATTTCCAGGCAGGACCTTAAGCTAGAATGACAGTTGGCATCTTGATCATCGCCCACGGCGACATCGGCCCCGCCCTCATCGGCGCCGCTTCCCATGTCCTCGGTCGCAATCTGGCGGAGGAAAGGGTAGCCAGCCTGCGCGCCGGCCATGACGAGGCGCGGGAGGATTTCCTGGCCCTGGCCCAGGCCCGGGTGGCCGATCTCGACAGCGGCGACGGGGTACTGCTGCTGACCGACCTGTTCGGCGCCACTCCGGCCAACCTGTCCCGGGAGCTGCTGCAGCCGGGCCGGGTCGCCGGCGCCGCCGGGGTCAGCCTGCCCATGCTGCTGCGGGCCGTCAATTACCGTCAGCTGCCCCTGGAGGCACTGCGGGACAAGGCCCTCACCGCCGCCACCGAATGTTCCGCTCCCCTGCCCTGAGCCCGGGTGAGCCCTGAAAGGAGTAATGCATGAGCCAGACCTGCCGTGCCGATGCGGAAATCACCAACAAGCTGGGCCTGCACGCCCGGGCCTCGGCCAAGCTGACCCAGCTCGCCGGCCGCTTCAAGAGCGAGGTGTGGATGGAGCGCAACGGCCGCCGCATCAACGCCAAGAGCATCATGGGGGTGATGATGCTGGCCGCCGGCAAGGGCTCCACGGTCAGCGTCGAGACCAGCGGTCCGGATGCGGAGCAGGCCCTGCAGGAACTCCTGGCCCTGATTGCCGACAAATTCGGCGAAGGGGAGTGATTTTCGCCATGACGCCGGCACGGCGTCGCGGCCCCAAGCCAGTCCGCCCGCGGGCGGCATAAACAGAACAACACCTCGGGAGACCGACATGAGCTTCACCATCCACGGCCTTGGCGTTTCCGGCGGCATTGCCATCGGGGTGGCCCAGCTCATGTCCCACGCCACCCTGGAGGTGGCCCACCTGACCATCGGCCCGCGCATGGCCGACAAGGAAGTGCTGCGCTTCGAGGCCGCCATCCTGGCGGTGCAGGCCGAACTGGAACAGCTCAAGCTGGAAGCCAGCAAGGGCAACGCCCCGGCCGAGCTGCGGGCTTTCGTGGACCTGCACGGCATGATCCTGGCCGACCCGGAGCTGTCGGAAGTGCCCAAGCAGATCATCCGGGAGCGCCGCTGCAACGCCGAGTGGGCCGTGGTGCAACAGATGGAGCGCCTAGTGGCCCAGTTCGACGCCATCGACGACGCCTACCTGCGGGAGCGCAAGGCCGACGTGGTGCAGGTGGTGGAGCGGGTGGTCAAGGTGCTGATGGGCCATCCCGGCCGCTCCGCCCTGCGGGCGCGCAAGGGCGGCAAGGAGACGACGGACCAGATCATCGTCGCCCACGACCTTTCCCCCGCCGACACCATCGGTTTCAAGGAGCAGCGTTTCGCCTCTTTCATCACCGACGTGGGCGGCGCCACCTCCCACACCGCCATCCTGGCCCGCTCCATGGCCATCCCCTCCATCGTCGGCCTGCACCGGGCCCGGGACCTGATCCGGGACGGGGAACTGCTGATCATCGACGGCACCCGGGGCGTGGTCATCGTCAATCCGGACGAGCGGGTGCTGGAAGAGTACCGGCTGCGCAAGAGCGAACTGGAGCTGGAACGCTCCAAGCTGAAGCGCCTCAAGACCATGAAGGCCACCACCCTGGACGGGGTGGATGTGCTGATGTACGCCAACATCGAACTGCCGGAGGACGTGGAGGCGGCCCGCACCGCCGGCGCCGACGGCATCGGCCTGTTCCGCACCGAATTCCTCTTCCTCAACCGGGGCGACATGCCCACCGAGGACGAGCAGTTCGAGGCCTACCGCAAGGTGGTCAAGGGCATGGAAGGCAAGCCGGTGACCATCCGCACCTTCGACCTGGGGGCCGACAAGGCCCTGGATGCCATGGACCGGGTCAAGACCAACCCGGCCCTGGGCCTGCGCGCCATCCGCCTGCAGCTGGCCGAGCCGAAGATGTTCCGCACCCAGCTGCGGGCCATCCTGCGGGCCTCCAAGTACGGCAAGGTGAAGATCCTCATCCCCATGCTGGCCCACGCCCACGAGATCGACGCCACCCTGGCGGCGGTGCAGGCGGCCAAGCAGAGCCTGCGGGAACAGAAGATCGGCTTCGACGAGGGCATCGAGGTGGGCGGCATGATCGAGATTCCCGCCGCCGCCCTGGCCATCGGCATGTTCCTGCGGCGCCTGGATTTCCTGTCCATCGGCACCAACGACCTGATCCAGTACGCCCTGGCCATCGACCGTTCCGACGAGACCGTCTCCCAGCTCTACGATCCCCTGCATCCGGCGGTGCTGATGCTGGTGGCCCACACCATCTACAGCGGCGAGAAGGCCGGCCTGCCGGTGTCCGTCTGCGGCGAGCTGGCCGGCGATCCGGCCATGACCCGGCTGTTGCTGGGCATGGGCCTGCGCGTCTTCTCCATGCATCCCTCCCAGATCCTGGAGGTGAAGCAGCACGTGCTGAAGAGCGAAGTGGCCGAGATCGCGCCCCAGGTGCGCAAGATCCTGCGCTACAGCGAGCCGGAGAAGATCCGCGAGCAGATCGACAAGCTCAATGCCTGACCCCGGGGCGGACCGCGTTTGCGCTCCTCCGCCCCCTTGGTTATCATGTTCCACAGCGCCGATTTGAAATCCGTCAGCTTGCGGGCGCTTAATAAATACGGCTAAAGCGAGGACCGATGCCCAGTCCTAGCCGAGCCAATCTCGATTCTCCGACTGGGCGTCTTGTTTTTTGGTGATTGAAATCCTGCGATGTCAGACAAGCATTCCGTCGGTGTGGTGAGTCCCCAGCGGGCCCATTTCGCCGAACCCATCCAGCTGGCCAGCGGCGCCACCTTGGCCGCCTACGACCTGGTCTATGAGACCTACGGCCGCCTCAACGCCGACCGTTCCAATGCTGTGCTGGTGTGCCATGCCCTCTCCGGCAGCCACCACGTGGCCGGCCACTACGCCGACAACCCGAAGAACGTGGGCTGGTGGGACAACCTGGTGGGCCCGGGCAAGCCCCTGGATACCGACAAATTCTTCGTCGTCGGGGTGAACAACCTGGGCGGCTGTTACGGCTCCACCGGCCCCGGCTCCATCAACCCGGCCACCGGCAAGCCCTATGGCGCCGACTTCCCGGTGGTGACGGTGGAGGACTGGGTCGAATCTCAGGCCCGCCTTGCCGACCGCCTCGGCATCAACCAGTGGGCCGCCATCATCGGCGGCAGCCTGGGCGGCATGCAGGCCCTGCAGTGGAGCCTGGAATACCCGGAGCGGGTGCGCCACGCCCTGGTCATCGCCTCCGCCCCCAAGCTCACCGCCCAGAACATCGCCTTCAACGAGGTGGCCCGCCAGGCCATCCTCACCGACCCGGACTTCCACGGCGGCAACTACTACGAGCACGGCGTGGTGCCGGCCCGGGGCCTGCGCCTGGCGCGCATGGTGGGCCACATCACCTATCTTTCCGACGACCAGATGGGGGAGAAATTCGGCCGCCAGCTGCGGGAAGGGGTGCTCAAGTACAACTACGACGTGGATTTCGAGATCGAGTCCTACCTGCGCTACCAGGGCGACAAGTTCGCCGGCTTCTTCGACGCCAACACCTATCTCATCACCACCAAGGCCCTGGACTACTTCGATCCGGCCCGGGATTTCGGTGGCGACCTGAAGGCGGCCCTGGCCCGGGCCTCGGCCAAGTTCCTGCTGGTCTCCTTCACCACCGACTGGCGTTTCGCGCCGGAGCGCAGCCGGGAGATGGTGTATGCCCTGCTGCACAACAACCGGGAAGTCTCCTACGCCGAGATCGACTGCAACGCCGGCCACGACTCCTTCCTCCTGGACGACGCCCAGTACCACGCGGTGATGGGCGCCTACCTGCACAACATCGCCGTCTGAGAGAGCCGCCATGACCAACAATTCTCTCGACCGTTTCGACTTCGACGTCATCGCCAAGTGGATCGCCCCCGGCGAACGGGTGCTGGACCTGGGCTGCGGCGACGGCAGCCTGCTCAAGTTTTTGGCCCAGGCCCGCAACACCCACGGCTACGGGGTGGATATCGATCCGGCCAACGTCCTGGCCTGCGTGCGCAACGGCGTCAATGTGATCCAGAGCAACCTGGAGCAGGGCCTGGCCGGCTTCGAGGACGGCTTCTTCGACCACGCCATCATGTCCCTCTCCCTGCAGACCGTGCACCGCACCGTGCCCCTACTGGAAGAACTGCTGCGGGTGGGCCGGGAGGCGGTGGTCTCCTTCCCCAACTTTGGCTACTGGCTGCACCGCCAGGCCATCCTCAATGGCCGCATGCCGGTCTCCAAGGACCTGCCCTACCAGTGGTACGACTCCCCCAACGTGCGCTTCTTCACCATCGCCGACTTCCAGGCCCTGTGTGAGGAAAAGTGCATCGCCATGCGGGAGCTGAAGGCTTTCGACGAAGGCAAGGAAGTGACGGAAGATCCCAACTTCCTGGCCAGCCTGGCCATCTGCCGCCTGGGCCGGGACTGAGCGTGGCCGAGGCCGCGGTCCTTCCCGCCGGCACCCGTCTGGGCCGGGCCTGGCGCCTGGCCGCCATCCTGGTGCTGGGCTTCGCCTCCGGCCTGCCCCTGGCCCTCACCGGCCAGGCCATGCAGGCCTGGCTGACGGTGGACGGCATCGACCTGGCCACCATCGGCTTCTTCGGCCTGGTGGGCATTCCTTACACCTTCAAGTTCCTCTGGGCGCCCCTCATGGACCGCTTCGAGCCGCCCTTCCTGGGCCGGCGCCGGGGCTGGCTGGTGCTCACCCAACTGGCCCTGGGCGGGCTGTTGTGGCTGATGTCCGGCCTGTCGCCGGCGACGGCGCCCCAGCTGTTCGCCCTGGCGGCCCTGGCGGTGGCGTTCCTGGCCGCTTCCCAGGACGTGGTGGTGGACGCCTACCGTACCGACCTGCTGCCCGAGGCCGAGCGGGGTCTCGGCGCCTCGGTGCATGTTTTCGCCTACCGTCTGGCCATGATCCTTTCCGGCGGCATCAGCCTCATCTGGGCCGGCCAGTGGCAGTCCTGGCCCCGGGTGTACGCGGTGATGGCGGCCATCATGGTGGGTTGCGCCGCCTTCTCCCTGCTGGCCGTGCCCCGGGTCAGCAGCGCCAACAAGCCCCTGGCCTCGGACCCGAAAAAGGAACTGCTGGGCTTTGCCGCCATGCTGGCCGGCGTGGTCGCCGGCTATGTCGTGGCCCGCCAGGCCCTGGTGGTGCTGGGCCTCAATCCGGACGATGCCAACAAGTGGGTGCAGCTGTTGTTCGTCCTGGCCGAGATTGCCGCCGCCCTGCCCCTGGCCTGGTGGTGTTCCCGCAAGGCCGGCTTCGAGACCCTCAACCAGTCCCTCGCCAGCTACTTCGCCCAGAGCGGTGCCGGAGCCTTCCTCCTGCTGATCGTGCTGTACAAGCTGGGGGACGCCTTCGCCGGCAGCCTGACCACGCCCTTCCTGATCAAGGGCATGGGCTTCCTGCAGGAGGAGGTGGGCATCGCCAACAAGGTCATCGGCATCTGGCTGACCATCCTGGGAGCCTTCATCGGCGGCCTCATCATGACCCGCCTGGCCCTTTACCGCTCCCTGCTGTTTTTCGGCGTGCTGCAGCTGGTTTCCAATTTCGGCTTCTACCTGCTGGCCCTGCTCGGCAAGGGCGCCTGGGGGGCGGTGATGGTGCCGGCCTTCGACTGGGGCATCGTTTCCCTGCACACCCCGGCCAGCCTGGACTGGCTGCTGCTGACGGTGATCGCCGGGGAGAACATCAGCGGCGGCATGGGCACCGTGGCCTTCGTCGCCCTGCTCATGGGGCTCTGCAATCACCGCTTCTCCGCCACCCACTATGCCCTGCTTTCGGCCTTCGCGGCGGTGGGGCGCATCTACGTCAGTCCCCTCTCCGGGGTGCTGTCCGAATCCATCGGCTGGCCCGCCTTCTTCCTTTTCTCCATCGTCGTCGCCGTACCCGGCGTCTTCATGGTGTGGTGGATGCGGCGGCCCCTGCAGGCCCTGGGTGCCCCGGCCAGCGCCGGCGCCGCCGACGACTGAGGGTCGCCGCCGGATTCAGTCGCCGAGCAGATGCAGCACCACCTCCCGGGAATGGCCCCGGTGGCGGTGTTCGTAGAGATAGAGCCCCTGCCAGGTACCCAGCAGCAGGCGGCCGTCGCTGACGGGGATGCCGAGGGAGGTCTGGGTCAGGGTGGCGCGGATGTGGGCCGGCATGTCGTCCGGCCCTTCCAGGTCATGCTCGAAGGCCGGGTCCCCATCTTGTACCAGCTTGGCGAAGAAGCGCTCCAGATCCCGCTGTACGGAGGGATCGGCGTTTTCCTGGATGATCAGGGAAGCGGAGGTGTGGCGGCAGAAGACGGTGAGCAGGCCCTGGTGGAGGCCGCTGGCGGCGACGAAGTCGTGGGCCTGTCGGGTGAATTCGTGAAGCCCCCGGCCCCGGGTTGCGATGTGGATGCTTGCCAGGGCTTGGGGCACGGCGCGGGCCTGTCTCAGAGACAGAGATAGACGGCGAAAGCCAGTCCCATCAGGGTCAGAGGCAGGGCCGGCGCCAGGACGAGAGCGGTGTTGATTTCCTTGGCGCTCATGATGATGAAACCTCCTGTATGCAACGACTCCATGCTAGCAGGGGGCTTCATCAACATCAGTGAGCGTTTGTGACAGTGGGGCTTACAGCAGCACCCGCTCGATGCCGCCGCTGTTGGCCTTCTGCACGTACTGGGCCATCCAGTTCTCGCCCAGCAGGGTCTTGGCCATTTCCACCACGATGTAGTCGGCCTGGATGTCGGCATCCGGCTCGTAGCGGGACAGGCCCTGGAGGCAGGAAGGGCAGGAGGTGAGGATCTTCACCTGGTCCTGGACGCCAAAGTCCTGGCGCAGCTTGGTGGCGCCCTTCTCGATCTCCTCCTGCTTGCGGAAGCGCACCTGGGTGGAGATGTCGGGACGGGACAGGGCGAAGGAGCCGGACTCGCCGCAGCAGCGGTCGTTGAGGTCCACGCGCTGGCCCATCAGGTCGTTCACCACCTTGATGCCCGAGTAGGTCTTCATCGGCGTGTGGCAGGGCTCGTGGTACATGTACTGGGTGCCCTTGACGCCTTCCAGTTTGACGCCCTTTTCCAGCAGGTACTCGTGGATGTCCAGCAGGCGGCAGCCGGGGAAGATTTTCTCGAATTCGTACTTCTGCAGCTGGTCCATGCAGGTGCCGCAGGAGACGATCACCGTCTTGATGTCCAGGTAATTGAGGGTGGTGGCCACCCGGTGGAACAGCACCCGGTTGTCGGTGATGATCTTCTGGCCCTTGTCCTCCTCGCCGGCGGCATTCTGCGGGTAGCCGCAGCACAGGTAACCCGGGGGCAGCACGGTGACGGCGCCGGTCTCGTAGAGCATGGCCTGGGTGGCCAGGCCCACCTGGGAGAAGAGGCGCTCGGAGCCGCAGCCGGGGAAGTAGAAGACCGCGTCCGAATCCTCGGTGGCCTTCTGGGGGTCCCGGATCACCGGCACCACGTGGTCGTCCTCGATGTCCAGCAGGGCCCGGGAAGTGCGCTTGGGCAGGTTGCCCGGCATGGGCTTGTTGATGAAGTGGATCACCTGGGCCTTCACCGAGGGCCGGCCCAGGGTGGCGGGCGGGTGCTGCACGATGCCCTGGGTCAGGCCGAAGGTCTTGGCCAGCTTGACGCCCAGGCGCTGCAGCTTGTAGCCCCAGCCGATCATCATGGTGCGGGCCAGCTTGATGGTGGCCGGGTCCTTCATGGTGAGGAACCACATGGTGGCGGCCTTGCCCGGGTCCAGCTTCTTCTTGCCCTGCTTGCGCAGGAAGTTGCGCATGGCCACCGAGACGTCGCCGAAGTCGATATCCACCGGGCAGGGTTTGACGCAGCGGTGGCAGACTGTGCAGTGGTCGGCCACGTCGTTGAACTCGTCGAAGTGCTGCAGGGAAATGCCGCGGCGGGTCTGCTCCTCGTAGAGGAAGGCCTCGATCAGCAGGGAGGTGCCGAGAATCTTGTTGCGCGGGGAATAGAGCAGGTTGGCCCGGGGCACGTGGGTGGAGCACACCGGCTTGCACTTGCCGCAGCGCAGGCAGTCCTTGATGGAGTCGGCGATCTTGCCGATCTCGGACTGCTCCATGATCAGGGACTCGGCCCCGAGCAGGGAGAAGGAAGGCGTATAGGCGTTGTGCAGGTCGCCGCCGGGCATCAGCTTGCCCTTGTTGAAGCGGCCTTCCGGGTCCACCTTCTCTTTGTAGGCGCGGAAGGGGCCGATTTCCTCATCCGTCAGGAATTCCAGCTTGGTGATGCCGATGCCGTGCTCGCCGGAGATGACGCCGTCCAGGGAGCGGGCCAGGTGCATGATGCGCTCCACCGCCTTGTTGGCGGTCTGCAGCATTTCGTAGTGGTCCGAGTTCACCGGGATGTTGGTGTGCACGTTGCCGTCGCCGGCGTGCATGTGCAGGGCGACGAAGACCCGGCCGCGCAGCACTTCCTTCTGCACGGCGGCCATCTTCTCGGAGAGGGGCCGGTAGGTGGCGCCGTTGAAGATGTTGTCCAGGGGCTCCTTCAGCTCCTTCTTCCAGGAGGCGCGCACGGAGTAGTCCTGCAGGCGGTGGAAGAGGGTCGGGTTGGCGGCCCGGTTGGTCAGCTCGCCAGCCACCACGCCGAATTCGGCGAAGCGCTGCTCGGCCTCGGCCAGGGGCAGGTCCAGGTTGTCCAGCAGCCACTGCCAGCGGGCGCGCACGTCGCTGATGTGCTCCAGGGCCCGCTCGCGGCGGTCCTCGATGAGCACGTCCTTGTCCAGCTTGGTGTCGGCGCTGTTGACCGGCAGATCGCCCTTGAAGAATTCGGTCAGGGCATCGCACAGGTCCAGCTTGTTCTGCAGGGACAGTTCGATATTGATGCGCTCGATGCCGTCGCAGTAGTCGCCCATGCGCGGCAGGGGGATCACCACGTCCTCGTTCACCTTGAAGGCGTTGGTGTGCTTGGAGATGGCGGCGGTGCGGGAGCGGTCCAGCCAGAATTTCTTGCGGGTTTCCGGGGTGATGGCGATGAAGCCTTCGGCGCCGCGCACATTGGTCATCTTGACCACGTCGGAGGCGGCCTGCATCACCGCATTCTCGTCATGGCCGACGATGTCGCCGATCAGCACCATCTTCGGCCGGCCGTGGCGCTTGGCCTTGGTGGCGTAGCCGACGGCCTTCACATAGCGTTCGTCCAGATGCTCCAGGCCGGCCAGCTGCACGCCGGCCTTGTGGCCTTCGCCACCCGGCTTGAAGTAGTCGGTGATCTCGACAATGGAGGGCACGGCCTCCCGCACCTGGCCGAAGAATTCCAGACAGACGGTGCGGGTGACCGGGGGCATCTTGTGCAGCACCCAGCGGGCGGCGACGATGATGCCGTCGGTGCCTTCCTTCTGCACCCCGGGCACGCCGCCGAGGAACTTGTCGGTGACGTCCTTGCCCAGGCCGGTCTTGCGGCAGGCTGCGCCGGGCAGGGCCAGCACTTCTTCGGAGAGCAGCTTGTAGCTCCTGGCGTCGAAGCGCTTGAGGCGGAATTCCACCTTCTCCTGTTCGTGGATCTTGCCGAAGTTGTGGTTGAGGCGTTCCACCTCCAGCCAGTTGCCGTCCGGCGTCACCATCTTCCACCAGGCCAGGTTGTCCAGAGCGGTGCCCCACAGCACGGCCTTCTTGCCGCCGGCGTTCATGGCGATGTTGCCGCCGATGCAGGAGGCGCTGGCGGAGGTGGGGTCCACGGCGAAGACGCGGCCAGCGGCCGAGGCGGCTTCGGAAACCCGGTCGGTGACGACGCCGACGCTGGTACGGATGGTGGCGTAGGGCTTGTCGTGGCCGGGCAGCACGATCTCTTCCACCGGGCCGATGTCGATCAGCTTCTCGGTGTTGATGACCACGGACAGGGGCGACAGGGGCACGGCGCCGCCGGTGTAGCCGGTGCCGCCCCCCCGGGGAATGATGGTCAGGCCCAGCTCGATGCAGCCGCGCACCAGGGGACCGATTTCCTCTTCCGTATCCGGGTAGAGGACGACGAAGGGGTATTCGACGCGCCAGTCGGTGGCGTCCGTCACATGGGAGACCCGGGCCAGGCCGTCGAAGGCCACGTTGTCCTTGCGGGTGTGGCGGGTCAGGGTCTTCAGCACCTTCCGGCGCAGCATGAGGGTGTCGATGAAACGCTGTTCGAAGCGGTCCACGGCCTTGTGGGCGGCTTCCACCAGCTGGGCCACCTTGCGGCTGCGTTCCGGGTCCTCGCCGGCGGAATCGCTGCGGCGTTTTTCCACTTCCGCCAGGCGGTGGCGCAGGGCCTGCACCAGGGCCTCGCGGCGGCTGGGGGTGGCCAGCAGGTCGTCTTCCAGGTAGGGGTTGCGCTGCACCACCCAGATGTCTCCCAGCACCTCGTACAGCATGCGGGCGGAGCGGCCGGTGACGCGCTCGGCGCGGAGTTCGTCCAGCACCCGCCACATGTCCTCGCCCAGCAGGCGGATGACGATCTCCCGGTCGGAGAAGGAGGTGTAGTTGTAGGGGATTTCGCGCAGACGTGCAGTCATCGGACGGGGGCGGCCAGGGCCGTGTCTTTCAAAAGGTGAATTTTAACGTATTGCGGTGCATCAGGCAGAACCGGGTCCTGCCCGGACCGCCCTTCATGACGCCAGCAGTGCCAGTCCCTGGGCCACGACCCAGTAGCGGGCCAGCTTGCCGGCGGCCATGAACAGGGTGCAGGGCAGCCAGGGTAGCCGCAGCCAACCGGCCGCCACACAGAGGGCGTCACCGACAAGGGGCGCCCAGGCCAGCAACAGGCTGGGGCTGCCAAAGCGGCGTACCTGGGCCAAGTGCGGCAAGCGCTGCAGGCTTCGCTCCGGCAGCAGGCGTCCGGCCCCATAAGACGTCAATCCGCCCAAAGTGTTCCCCAGGGTGGCCCAGAAAAGTGCGGCGGGCACTTCTGCCGGGTGGGTCAGGAGAAAGGCGGCAAGGGCGGCCTCCGAGCCGCCGGGCAGCAGGGTGGCGGCAAGAAAGCTGGCGATGAAAAGGCCGCCCAGGCCGGCGGCAGGATCGGCAAACCAGTCAGGCATGAAGAGACAAAGTTGGTTTAAAAACTAGGTAGGCGTTGGGCTTGAATGGACCACCATTATCCTGGATTTCAGGTAGTCCCTTCATGGACTTGCCCCCACCCGGGGGGTACACTGCCGTGCTTTACGCCCTCGGCATCCGACCTTCCCCATGCAGCACGACTATCTGACCAAAATCCTCAACGCCCGGGTCTATGAGGCCGCCGTTGAGACTCCCCTGGAACTGGCGCCCAATCTCTCCCACCGGCTCGGCAACCGCTTCTATTTCAAGCGCGAGGACATGCAGCCGGTGTTCTCCTTCAAGCTGCGCGGCGCCTACAACAAGATTGCCCACCTCACCCCGGCCCAGTTGCAGCGCGGCGTCATCTGCGCCTCCGCCGGCAACCACGCCCAGGGCGTGGCCCTTTCCGCCGCCAAGATCGGCTGCCGGGCGGTCATCGTCATGCCCACCACCACGCCCCAGATCAAGGTCCAGGCCGTGGCTTCCCGGGGCGGCGAGGTGGTGCTGGCCGGCGAGTCCTACGACGAGGCCTATGCCCATGCGGTGGAGCTGGAGAAGGCCGAGAAGCTGACTTTCGTGCACCCTTTCGACGACCCCTATGTCATCGCCGGCCAGGGCACCATCGGCATGGAAATCCTGCGCCAGCACGGCAAGCCGATCCACGCCGTGTTCGTGGCCATCGGCGGCGGCGGCCTGGCGGCCGGCGTGGCCGCCTACATCAAGGCGGTGCGGCCGGAGATCAAGGTCATCGGCGTGGAAACCTTCGACGCTGACGCCATGAAGCAGTCCATCGCCGCCGGCAAGCGGGTGCGCCTGGACAACGTGGGCCTCTTCGCCGACGGCACGGCGGTGAAGTTCGTCGGCGAGGAGACCTTCCGGGTCTGCCGCGAATACCTGGACGACATCATCCTGGTGGATACGGACGCCATCTGCGCCGCCATCAAGGACGTCTTCGAGGACACCCGCTCCATCCTGGAGCCTTCCGGGGCCCTGGCCATCGCCGGCGCCAAGGAATACGCCAAGCAGCACAAACTGAAGGATAAGTCCCTGGTGGCCGTGGCCTCCGGCGCCAATACCAATTTTGACCGCCTGCGCTTCGTCGCCGAGCGGGCCGAGGTGGGCGAGCAGCGGGAGGCGGTGCTGGCCGTGACCCTGCCGGAGAAGCCCGGTGCCTACAAGCGCTTCGTCTCCCTCATCGGCAGCCGCAACATCACCGAATTCAACTACCGCTTCCACGAGGCGCGGGAAGCCCACGTCTTCGTCGGCGTGCAGGTGGCCAACCGGGCCGAATCCACCAAGCTGGTGGAGAGCCTGAAAAAGCACGGCTACGCCACCCTGGACCTGACCGACGACGAAATGGGCAAGCTGCACGTGCGCCACATGGTCGGCGGCCATGCGCCCCAGGTGCAGAACGAGCTGCTGTACCGCTTCGAATTCCCGGAACGGCCCGGCGCCCTGATGAACTTCCTCAACCGCATGAGCTCCGGCTGGAACATCAGCCTCTTCCACTACCGCAACCACGGCGCCGACTACGGCCGGGTGCTGGTGGGCATGCAGGTGCCGCCGGCGGAGATGGGCGAGTTCCAGACCTTCCTCCAGGAGCTGGGCTACCACCACTGGGACGAGACGGCCAACCCGGCCTACAAGCTCTTCCTCGGCTGAGGTCGCCGGGGTGGCGGCGCCGGAGGGGCGCCCCGTCCCCGCCTGTGCCATACTGAAAACCCGTCGACGCCCTCCGGATTTCCCTCCGCCCGTCCCCCGCCATGTTCTCCCGCCCCGGTACCGTCCTCGCCCGCTACCTGGCCCTGGCCTACGTCCTGCTGGTGATCTACGCCAGCCTGCACCCCTTCGCCGGCTGGCGCGACCTGGGCCTGTCCCCCTTCGCCTTCCTCGAGGCCGGCTGGCCCCGCTACTGGACGGCCTTCGACCTGGTGGTGAACGTGGGGGTGTACCTGCCCCTCGGCTTCCTCCTCGCCCTGGCCCTGCCCATGCCGGTCCTGCCGCGCCTGCTGCCCAGCCTGCTGGCGGTGCTGCTGGGCAGCGGCCTTTCCTTCGGCCTGGAGTCGGTGCAGACCTGGCTGCCCAGCCGGGTGCCCTCCAACCTGGACCTGGCCTGCAATGCCCTGGGGGCCCTGCTCGGCGCCCTGGCCGCCTTCTTCCACGGCGAGCGCCTGTTCCTGCGCCTGACCCACTGGCACGGCCGCCTGGTGGCGGACCTGCCCCATGCCGAACTGGGGGCGGTGCTGCTGGGCCTGTGGCTGGTGACCCAGCTGTCGCCGGAAACCCTGCTCTTCGGCAGCGGCGACCTGCGCAGCCTGCTGGGCCTGCCCCTGGCCGTGCCTTTCGATCCGCCCGTGTTCCAACTGGTGGAGGCCCTCATCGTCGGCGCCTCGGTGGTGGCCCTGGGCCTCTTCGCCCGCACCCTGCTGGCGCCCCGCTGGCCGGCCTGGGTCGGCCCGCCCCTGCTGATCCTGGCGGCCCTGGGGGTGAAGTCCCTGGCCCTGGCGGTGCTGGTCAGCCCCGGCGACGCCTTCATCTGGTGGAGCGAGGGGGCGCGCCTGGGCCTGCTGTGGGGCGGTATCGTGCTGGCGGTGCTGGCCTGGCTGCCGCCCAACTGGCGCATCGTTCTCGCCGGCCTGGCCCTGATGGCGGCCACGGTGCTGGTGAACCTGGCGCCGGAGAATCCCTATTCCGCCGCCGCCCTGGCCGCCTGGCGCCAGGGGCACTTTTTCAATTTCAACGGTCTTACCCGTCTGACGGCCGCCCTGTGGCCCTTCGTCGCCCTGCCCTACCTGATGCTGCTGGGGCGGCGGCTATAATCCGATCCCGACGTTTTTCCCTACCGGACTGCCCCATGAGCTACTACCAACACCACGCCTTCATCTGCTGCAACCAGCGCCCCGACGGCGAAACCTGCTGCAACGCCCTGGGGGCCAGCGAGCTGATGGCCTACGCCAAGGACAAGGTGGCCGCTGCCAAGCGCAACGGTCCCGGCCAAGTGCGCATCAACAAGGCCGGCTGCCTGGGCCGCTGCGACAACGGCCCGGTGATGGTGATCTACCCGGAAGAGACCTGGTACACCTTCCTCGACAGGTCCGACATCGACGAGATCGTGGAGGAACACCTGCTCCACGGCCGCATCGTCGAGCGCCTGAAGATCTGACCATGCGCGTCGAACCCGAACTGCTGCTGCTGGACGGTCCTGCCGGCAAGATCGAGGTGATCCTGGAGAATCCGGGGGCGCCCAAGGGCATCGCCCTCATCGGCCATCCCCATCCCCTCTTCGGCGGCGCCAACACCAACAAGGTGGCCCAGACCCTGGCCCGCACCCTGGTGCAGCTGGGCTATGTCGCCCTGCGCCCCAACTTCCGCGGTGTCGGCCAGAGCGAAGGCAGCCACGACGAGGGCCAGGGCGAGAGCGATGACATGCTGGCGGTGCTGGACTATGCGAAGGAGCGCTTCGGCCACCTGCCCGTGGTGCTGGCCGGCTTCTCCTTTGGTGCCTACGTCCAGGCCAAGGTGGCCGCCCGCCTGGCCGAAGCCGGTCACCCGGCCCAGCGCCTGGTGCTGGTGGGCACCGCCTCCGGCCATGTGGAAGGGGCGCGCCAGTACAACACCAGCGCCGTGGCGCCGGACACCATCGTCATCCACGGCTCCAAGGACGAAACGGTGCCTTTGGAAAACGTGCTGGCCTGGGCCGAGCCCATGGACCTGCCGGTGGTGGTGGTGGCGGGGGCGGACCATTTCTTCCACCGCCGCCTGCACGTCTTGAAAGACATCATCACCCGCGCCTGGAAACACTGACCAACCGATGCCGTGGCAGCCAGCAAGGACGGGCATCTCCGCCTTGCCTGGCCGGAGAACGGCATCCCTCCTGCCTTCCCGGGCAGGGCTCAAACAGAAATGGATAGGGCTCCTGTGCAACCTCTGATCGTCGAATCCCTGGTCAAGCGCTACGGCGATTTCACCGCCGTGGACGGCGTCTCCTTTGCCGTCGAGCCGGGCACCTGCTTCGGCCTGCTCGGGCCCAACGGCGCCGGCAAGACCACCACCCTGCGCTGCTGCCTCGGCCTCACGGCCCCGGAGTCCGGCGCGGTGCGGCTGAACGGACTGCCCGTGCCGCAGGCGGCCAGGGAAGCCCGTCTGCGGACCGGTGTGGTGCCCCAGTTCGACAACCTGGACCCGGATTTCACGGTGGCCGAGAACCTGCTGGTGTACGGCCGCTACTTCGGCCTCAGCGACGCCACGGTGCTGGCCCGCATTCCCGAGCTGCTGGAATTCGCCGGCCTCGGCGGCAAGGAAAAGTCGCCCCTGAAAAGCCTCTCCGGCGGCATGAAGCGGCGCCTGACCCTGGCCCGGGCGTTGGTCAACGACCCGGACATCGTCTTCCTCGACGAGCCCACCACCGGCCTCGATCCCCAGGCCCGGCACCTCATCTGGGAGCGCCTCAAGGCCCTCACCGCCCGGGGCAAGACCCTTATCCTCACCACCCACTTCATGGACGAGGCGGAGCGCCTCTGCCACCAGCTGGCGGTGCTCGACCACGGCCGCCTGATTACCCAGGGCAGCCCCCGGGAGCTGATCGCCAGCCACATCGAGCCCCAGGTGGTGGAGGTTTACGGCGAAAACGCCCCGGCCTGGGCCGAAGGCCACGGCCATCTGGCGGACCGCTGCGAAATCTCCGGCGAGACGGCCTTCTTCTATTGCCGCGAGCCGGCATCCCTGCTGGAGGCCCTGACCGCCGCCCCGGGCCTGCACTACGTGCACCGGGCGGCCAACCTGGAAGACGTCTTCATCAAGCTCACCGGCCGCGAACTGCGGGACTGAGGGTTGCCCCCTGCCCCGGGAATTCCCGGGGGCTATGCAAAGCCGGGCTTCACGCTACAATCTCCCCACCCATGACCCGGGCATCGACCCGGGCGCCGGCAGCGGCCCAGGGCCAGCCCGCTGCCTGTCGTTCCCCATAAGGCCCGACCACCACCGCACGACCTCCCGTATTCCGACTGGCAGGGGCCCTCACGCCCACCGCCGGCGCCATCCTAGGAGGAGTGCCATGCACGACGACAACCAGGGCCTGGTGGAGGCCTTCATCCCCTTCATGCGCAGCGTCGCCCAGTGCGAAAAGCAGCTGGAGAACCTCAATTTCACCTGGGGCATGATCGAGGCCACGGCCAAGATGAACTGCCCGGCCGAGGCCAAGACCATCCTGCCGACCATGGGTGCCACCCGGGAGGGCTTCGGCCGCCTGGAGCGGCAGCTGATCGAGAACCTGGTGCAGGAGAACATCCGCAAGGTGGTGCTGGAAATCGGCTCCAAGGCCCAGGTGGCGGTGGACATCCTGATCCGCAACCTCTACGAGCGCACCGCCGACGTGGGTTTCCTGGCCACGGACGAGGACATCCGCGACTTCATCCGCCAGCGCAAGGAGGCGCCGGACCAGGAGACCCTGGAAGGGGAGAAGGCCCGCATCCTGCGCCGCCTGCAGGAGTACCGGGACAAATACACGGTGTACGACGAAATCCTGGTGCTGGACCTCAACGGCCGGGTCATCGCCCACCTGGATAGCGCCAGCCCCGTGCTCTTCTCCCAGGACCCCCTGCTGCAACAGACCCTGCACACCGACGGCTATGTGGAGACCTTCCGCGCCAGCGACCTGCGCCCCGGTCTGGAGCGGGCCCTCATCTACTCCCAGCGCATCGACGACGGCGACAGCGGCGAGCCCCTGGGGGTGCTGTGCCTGTGCTTCCGCTTTGCCGACGAGACGGAGAGCATCTTCCGCAACCTGCGTCGCCGGGAGGACCGTTCGGTGATGCTGCTGCTGGACGCCCAGGGCACGGTGATCGCCTCCAGCGATGCCGACCACGTGCCCCTGGGCCGCCGCCTGGAGCAGGTGCGGGATGCGGATTACCGCATCGTCGATTGGGGCGGCCGCGAGTACCTGGCCAGGACCTGCCCCACCCGGGGCTACCAGGGCTACGTCGGGCCCGGCTGGGTGGGCCATGTCATGGTGCCGGTCAGCTCCGCCTTCCGCGCCGGCCTGGGCCAGGCCGCCGAGAGCCTGCCGGCGGAGGTGCTGGAGGGCGTGCTGGCCCACGCCGACACCTTCTGCCCGGCCCTGGCCGACATCGCCCGGGGAGCCGAGGGCATCAACCTCTCCCTGCGCCGGGTGGTGTGGAACGGCCAGATCATGGCTGCCGACAAGCGGGGCGACCTGCTCAAGCTCAAATCCGTGCTGCAGCAGATTTCCGAGACCGGCGACCGCACCAGCGACCTCTTCGCCCGCTCCATCGCCGACCTCTACCAGACCGCCATCTCCTCCAGCCTGCAGGACGTGCAGTTCATCTCCCGCCTGATGATCGACATCATGGACCGCAACCTCTACGAGCGGGCCAACGACTGCCGCTGGTGGGCCCTCACCTCGGCCCTGCGCCGCAGCATGGCCGCCGGCCGTCCCGGCGAGGCGGAGGCCCAGGCCATGGCCGGCATCCTGGAATACATCAACAGCCTGTACACCGTCTATTCCCGGCTTTTCGTGTACGACCTTTCCGGCACCATCGTCGCCGCTTCCAACCTGCACGGCGACAGCCTCAACCTGGTGGGCAAGAAGGTGGATGCGGGCTGGGTCCAGTCCGTCTTCTACCTGCCCAGCACCCAGCATTACTGCGTCTCCCCCTTCGAGAAGAGCTGGCTCTACGGCAGCCGCCCCACCTACGTCTACAACGCCGCCATCCGCCATCCCGACGATCCGGCCAAGGTGGTGGGGGGCATCGGCATCGTCTTCGACGCAGCGCCCCAGTTCGCCGCCATGCTGGCCGATTCCCTGCCGCCCCAGGCCGGGGCCTTCGCCGTCTTCACCGAGCGCAGCGGCCGCATCATCGCCTCCTCCGACGAACGCTTCCCGGCGGAAAGCCTGCTGGAGGTGGACAAGAGCCTCTTCGCCGCCGCCAACGGCGAGGGCCGCTCCCGGGTGGTGCAACTGGCCGGGCGCACCTGGATCGTCGGCAGCACCGCCTCCTTCGGCTACCGGGAATTTAAGAATAGCGGCGACTACAGCAACGACGTGGTGGCTCTGGTGTTCGTTCCCGTGGGCGACGGCAGTGCCGCCGCGGCCCCCCGGGAGCGGCGCCCGGCGGTGCTGGAAGGCAGCTACGGCGACCTGCACGCCCGGGGCGGGCAGAGCGTGGAGCTGGCCACCTTCATCGTCGGCGACAAGGTGTACGGCCTGCCGGCGGCCGAAGTGCTGGAGGCGGTGGACCCGGCCCGGCTTTCCCCCATGAGCGGCTCCCGCCGCTATCTTTGCGGCGTCATTAGCTTCCAGAGCGGTGGCGGCGACAGCGGCACCCTGGTGCCGGTGGTGGATATGCGCTTCCTTCTCAACTACCCGGCCAAGGAGGTGGACAACCACAGCCAGATCGTCGTGGTGCGGGTGCGGGACGGCCTCATGGGGCTGCTGGTGGACGATCTCTATGCCGTGCCCGAATTCGACGCCGAGCGCCTGGAGCCGATCCCGGAGATGATCCGCCAGGACGCCGGCTACGTGCAGGCCATCATCAAGCCGCGCCAGCCGGACAGGGAAAAAATCCTCCAGGTGCTGGACCCGGAGCGCATCTGCGGCGCAGCCCAGAGAAAGCCGGAGTCCGCCGCGGGCGGCGAGGCACCGCGCCCGGCGGCGCCCCTGCGGGCCATCGGCGGGCCCGGAGGCGGGCGCTGAGGGGGGAAGGGCAAGGGGGCAGGGCAAGGAGGCAAGCGCAGGGCTGCCGGGCAAAAATCCGACCCCGGACAGAGGCGCTTTACCTGGATCAAATCCGGCTGCCGTCGGCCTTGACCCTCCCCGGGCCGGCGGCCAGAATCCGCCCCCATTCGGCTTCCGCTTTCGGAACACGGTGCAACTCCGTGGCGGGCCCGCCGCTGTAATCGGGGACGGTCGTTCCACGGCGTGGTGCAGTTTTTCCACGCCACCCACTGCTGCAGAAAATGCGGCGGGAAGGGGGAACCCAGTAGCAGGACCGGTCGATCCGTAAGCCAGAAGACGGGCGGAAGTCGTGGAGTTCCAGGCAAAGGGCTCCGGCGGCATGTTTCTTTCGAGACAGGCCGCCGGAGCCCTTTTGCTTTTTTTCATACCTTCGCGGGAGGACCCCATGAAAGCCACCACTCAAGTTACCAGCCAAGCCACCACTGCCCAGCAGGCTGCCACCCAGCCCACCCAGGCCGCCGCCCCGGCCCCGGTCATCGCCAGCCGCAAGTCCTGCAACCCGGACGGCATCGGCCTCTCCCACTACGTCCTGATGGACCGGAAGGCGGCCAAGTGAACGGTCCGGCTCCCCACCTGCGCCGGCTGCAGCCCTACGACATCGGCCATGAGCGCTACGTGGCCCTGCTGCACCCGGAGACTGCCTTCTGGTCCCTGGTGGACAAGGACCGGGTGGAGACGGAATTGTGCGGCAGCGAGCTGGCCGAGCGCTTCCGGGCCCAGGCGGCAAGGTTCGCCCAGGAAATCCACGCCCTGCGCTTCGAGCTGAAGCCCTCCGGCGTCTATGTGAACCCGACGGAACGCTGCAACCTGGACTGCACCTACTGCTACATCCCCGACACCCTGCGCCGCCACGGCAGCGATATGCCGGCGGAACGGCTGCTGGGGGCCCTGCAGCGGCTGAAGGAATACTTCGCCACGGTGATGGACGGCGGCGAGGGGGCGCGCAAGCCCCGCCTCATCTTCCACGGCGCCGAACCCCTGATGAACCGGGAGGCCCTGTTCGCCGCCATCGACCTGTTCCAGGACGACTTCGCCTTCGGCGTGCAGACCAACGGCACCCTGCTCACCGATGCCGCCGCCGACTTCCTCATGCAGCGCAACGTCAGCATCGGCCTTTCCCTGGACGGTCCCACCGCCCCCATCACCAACGCCACCCGCCACACCTGGGCCGGCCAGGGGGTGCACCAGCACGTGCTGCGGGCCATGGAGCGGCTCCAGGGCTACGGCTCCTGGAGCGTCATCACCACCTGCACCACGGAAAACCTGGCCCACCTGACGGACATGGTGGAGCTGTTCCACCGCCACCAGGTGCCCACCTGCATGCTCAACGCGGTGCGCTGCACCCTTTCCGGCGCCCGGGGGGTCAAGCCGGCGGACGGGGATTTCGCCCGGGCCTTCATTGCCGCCCTGGAGCGGACCCACGAGCTGTACCGGGAGACCGGGCGCAAGCTGGTGGTGGCCAATTTCGCCAACATCCTGCTGGCCATCCTGGCGCCCACGGCGCGGCGCCTGATGTGCGACATCTCCCCCTGCGGCGGCGGCCGGGCCTTCTTCGCCCTGGCGGCAGACGGTGGCCTCTTTCCCTGCAGCGAGTTCATCGGCCTGCCGGCCTTCGAGGGCGGCAACCTGTTCACCGACGGCGTTGCCGCCGCCCTGGAATCGCCAGCCTTCAAGGAAGTCACCGGGCGGGACGTGGACAAGTTCGAGCCCTGCGCCTCCTGCCCCATCCGCCACTTCTGCGGCAGTCCCTGCCCGGCGGAGGCCAACGAGATGAACGGCGGCATGGAGAAGACCGGCGCCTTCTGCCAGTTCTACGAGGAGCAGGTGCGCTACGCCCTGCGCCTGATCGCCGACGGCAAGTCCGACGACTTCCTCTGGGACGGCTGGGACCAAGGCACGGAGACGGTTTTCAGCGCCTGCTGAGGCCCGTTCGAGGCCCGTTTGCCCCCGGTCGGCGGCCCCGCCCCGACCGGGGTGCTTACCTTCCGGGCGCCAAGGTCGGATAATGGCGCCATGAATGCCGCCACTTCCTCCCCTTCCCTCTACGCGCCGCCCCGCCTTTCCGCCCGCTGGTTTCCCGTGTGGCAACGCAATTTCCTGGTCTGGCGCAAGCTGGCCTTGCCTTCCATCCTGGGCAACCTGGCCGACCCCCTGATCTACATGCTGGGCCTGGGCTACGGCCTGGGCAGCATGCTGCCGGAGGTGGCCGGCACCTCCTACGTGGCCTTCCTGGCCGCCGGCACGGTGTGCGCCAGCACCATGAACGCCGCCACCTTCGAAGCCCTCTATTCGGCCTTCTCCCGCATGCACGTGCAGAAGACCTGGGAGGCCATGCTCAACGCCCCCCTGGAGCTGGAGGACGTGATGCTGGGCGAGCTGATCTGGGCCGCCACCAAGAGCCTCCTTTCCGGCTGCGCCATCCTCACGGTGATCTTCGTTCTTGGCCTCTCCCATTCGCCCCTGGCCCTGGGAGTGCTGCCGGTGATCCTGCTCACCGGCCTGGCCTTCGCCGCCCTGGGCCTGATCGTCAATGCCCTGGCGCCCTCCTACGATTTCTTCATGTACTACTTCACCCTCTTCATCACCCCCACCATGCTGCTTTCCGGCGTCTTCTTCCCCCGGGAACAGCTGCCGGCCCTGGTCCAGGGGCTGACCGAGGTACTGCCCCTGACCCACGCCGTGCAACTGGTGCGGCCCCTGCTGCAGGGCCAGGTGCCGGCCAATGCCCTGCTGCACGTGGCGGTGCTGCTGGCCATCACTGCCGTCGCCTTCCTCGTCGCCCTGGTGCTGACCCGGCGCCGCCTGTTGCGCTGAGATGGCGGCAGGCGCAGGCAGATCAAAACGCGAAACGCCGCTCTCGGCTAAGATGGCCCCATGACCACCTCCAAAAAAGCCAACTCGGTACTGCTGGTGCAGACCAATTGCCCGGACGGCGAAACCGCCGCCCGCCTCGCCGCCGCCCTGGTGGATGCCCGTCTGGCGGCCTGCGCCAACGTGCTGGCGCCCTGCGCCTCCATCTACCGCTGGCAGGGCAAGGTGGAGATGGCCACCGAGACGCCCCTGCAGCTGAAGACCGCCGCCGACCGCTTCCCCGAACTGCGGGCCCGCCTGCTGGAACTGCATCCCTACGACGTGCCGGAGATCGTTGCCTGGCCCGTGGCCGAAGGGCTGCCCGATTACCTCAACTGGGTCGTGACCGAGACCCGCCCCGAGTGACGCCGTGATTGCTTCCCTGATTTCCCCGTTGTGGCGCCGGCTGCTGCCGTGCCTGATCCTGCTGGGCCTGGCCCTGCCCGTGGCCGCCCAGGAATTCCTCGATCCCCTGGTGGCCTTCAAGCCCGAAGCCCGGGCCCTGGACGACAAGACAGTGGAGGTGCGCTACAGCATCGCCAAGGGCTATTACCTGTACCGGGACAAGTTCAGGTTCGCCGCCGAGGGCGCCACCCTGGGCACCCCCGTGTTCCCCGCCGGCAAGCAGAAGCATGATGACAACTTCGGCGACGTGGAGGTCTATTACAAGAGCGTGGCCATCCGCCTGCCGCTGAGCGCCAACCCGTCCGGCCCCATCACCCTCAAGGTGACGGCCCAGGGCTGCGCCGATGCCGGGGTCTGCTACCCGCCCCAGGAACAAAAGCTCAGCGTCACCCTGCCGGCCCCGGGCAGCGCCCCGGCCGCAGTGCCCGACGCCGCCGGCGACGAGAGCGGCCATATCGCCGGCCTGCTGCAGAACGCCGGCTTCTGGCTGGCCGTCTCCACCTTCTTCGGCTTCGGCCTGCTGCTGGCCCTGACGCCCTGCGTCTTCCCCATGATCCCCATCCTCTCCGGCATCATCGTCGGCCAGGGGCATCACGTTTCCCGCAGCAAGAGCTTCCTCCTCTCCCTGGCCTACGTGCTGGGCATGGCGGTGACCTACGCCGCCCTGGGGGTGGCCGCCGGCCTCACCGGCACCCTGCTCTCCGCCGCCCTGCAGAATCCCTGGGTGCTGGGCGCCTTCGCCGCCGTCTTCGTGGTGCTGTCCTTCTCCATGTTCGGCTTCTACGAGCTGCAGCTGCCCAGCTTCCTGCAGAGCAAGCTGTCGGAAGAGGCCAGCCACCTGCACGGCGGCCACCTGGCGGCGGTGTTCGCCATGGGGGCCCTGTCGGCGGTGATCGTCGGCCCCTGCGTCGCCGCCCCCCTGGCCGGGGCCCTGCTCTACATCGGCCAGAGCGGCGATGCGGTGCTGGGCGGCGCCGCCCTTTTCGCCATGGCCCTGGGCATGGGCGTGCCCCTGCTGCTGGTGGGCCTCTCCGCCACCACCCTGCTGCCCCGGTCCGGACCCTGGATGGAAGCGGTGAAGAAGGCCTTCGGCGTCATCCTCCTCGGCACTGCCCTGTGGCTGGTGTCGCCGGTGCTGCCGGCGGCCCTGGTGATGGCCGGCTGGGCCCTGCTGCTGATCGTGCCGGCCGTCTTCATGCATGCTCTGGACCCCCTGCCGGCCACGGCCAAGGGCTGGCAGCGCTTCTGGAAGGGCATCGGCATCGTCATGCTGCTGGCCGGCGCCGCCCTGGTGGTGGGCCTGGCGGCCGGCTCCCGGGACCCCCTGCAGCCCCTCAAGGGCGTGGTGGCGGCCAATGCGGCGGCGGGCGGCGGGGCCGAGGCTCCCGCCCTGCCCTTCGTCCGGGTAAAATCCGTGGCCGACCTGGAAGCCCGGGTCAAGGCGGCGGGCAAGCCGGTGATGCTGGATTTCTATGCGGACTGGTGCGTCTCCTGCAAGGAAATGGAGCGCTTCACCTTCGCCGACCCCAAGGTCCGGGCCAAGCTGGCCGGCTTCACCCTGCTGCAGGCCGACGTCACCGCCAACAGCGAGGACGACAAGGCCCTGCTGCAGCGCTTCAAGCTGTTCGGCCCGCCCGGCATCATCTTCTTCGATGCCGCCGGCCAGGAAATCGCCGGCCTGCGGGTGGTGGGTTTCCAGGAGGCCACCCCGTTCCTCCAGGTCCTGCAGCGGGTGGCCCCGGGCGCCTGATTGGTGAACCGGGTTGATCTTTTCGCCCGATATTTTTCGCTTTTGGCCCGGCCCCGTCTGGCCTAATATGGCATGACCCCATGGGGAGTTGCCTACCGCCGCGGTGGGCCTGCCCAGAGAACAGCTCAATAAAATTCAACTTATAACAACATGACTTCCACCCCTTCCCTGCCGGCCGTGGCCCTGGTGGCCAGCTGCGAACTGCCCACGCCCTGGGCTGTCTTCCGCCTGCACGGTTTCCAGGAAACCGCTTCCGGCAAGGAGCATCTGGCCCTGACCCTGGGCCAGGTGGGCGATGGCGTGCCGGCCCTGACCCGGCTCCATTCCGAATGCCTCACCGGCGACGGCCTCTTTTCCCTGCGTTGCGACTGCGGTCCCCAGCTGGAGGCGGCCCTGGCGGCCATCGCCAAGGAAGGCCGGGGCGTGCTGCTGTACCTGCGCCAGGAAGGCCGGGGCATCGGCCTGCTGGACAAGCTGCGGGCCTACGCCCTGCAGGACCAGGGCCTGGACACGGTGGACGCCAACCGGGCCCTGGGCCTGCCCGACGACGCCCGGGACTACGGCGTCGCCGCCGCCATGCTCAACACCCTGGGGGTGCCGGCGGTGCGCCTGATGACCAACAATCCGGCCAAGGTGTCGGCCCTCACCGCCCGGGGTGTCAATGTGACCGAGCGGGTGCCCCATGTGGCCGGCCGCGGCCCGCGCAACCAGGACTATCTGGAAACCAAGGCGGCCCGCATGGGCCACTTGCTGCCCTGGCTGGAACAGGACTAGGTTCCACTTGCCGGCGGCCGTGGCCGCCGTCCCGCCCCGGGGCGGTCCCCATCCGGAGTCCCCCGGTGTGGCGTGATAAAATCCCCTTCCCCAACCCCAAAATTCCGAGATAAATCCATGTTTTCCGGTATCGTCGCGGCCGTCGGTCGCATCACCCATCTGACCGCCCGTGAGGCCGGCTTCCGGCTGACCGTGGAGCCCGGCGGCCTGGACATGACGGACGTGGCCCTGGGCGATTCCATCGCCCACAACGGCGTCTGCCTCACCGTGGTGGAAAAGACCCCCAGCCACTACTGCGTGGACGTCTCCCCCGAGACCCTCTCCTGTACCGTGGGCCTGGCCGAGCCCGGCCCGGTGAACCTGGAGAAGGCCCTCTGCCTGGCGGACCGCCTCGGCGGCCACCTGGTCTCCGGCCATGTGGACGGGGTCGGCACCGTGACCCGCTTCGACCTCATCGGCGAAGGCAAGGAAGCCAACCGCCTGCTGCAGATCGAGGCGCCGGCCGAACTGGCCAAGTACATCGCGCGCAAGGGCTCCATGACCGTGGACGGCGTCAGCCTCACCACCAACACGGTCAGCGGCAGCACCTTCAGCATCAACCTCATCGCCCACACCCTGGAAGTCACCACCCTGAACCGCCTGCACGTGGGCGCCAAGGTGAACCTGGAAGTGGACCTCATCGCCCGCTACGTCGAGCGCATGCTCAATCCGGAAGCCTGAACGCCATGAATGCCGCTACTGCCAGTGCCATCTCCCCGATCCAGGACATCATCGCCGACATCCGCGCCGGCAAGATGGTCATCCTGGTGGACGAGGAGGACCGGGAAAACGAAGGCGACGTCATCATCGCCTCCGACTTCATCACCCCCGAAGCCATCAACTTCATGGTCACCCACTGCCGTGGCCTGGTCTGCCTCACCATCACCGAGGAGCGCTCCCGCCAGCTGGGCCTGACCCAGATGGCCCGGGACAACAAGACCCCCTATGGCACCGCCTTCACCGTTTCCATCGAAGCCGCCGAAGGCGTCACCACCGGCATTTCGGCCCACGACCGGGCCCGCACCGTGCAGGCCGCCGTGGCCAAGAACGCCGGTCCCGACGACATCGTCCAGCCCGGCCACATCTTCCCCATCACCGCCAAGCCCGGCGGCGTGCTGGTGCGCGCCGGCCACACCGAGGCCGGCTGCGACCTGGGCGCCCTGGCCGGCCTGGAGCCGTCCTCCGTCATCTGCGAGATCCTCAAGGAAGACGGCACCATGGCCCGCCTGCCGGACCTGATCGAATTCGCCAAGCTGCACGGCCTCAAGATCGGCACCATCGCCGACCTGATCCACTACCGCAGCGAACACGAAACCCTGGTGGAGCCCCTGCGCGTCAAGACCGTGCAGACCCCCCACGGCGAGTTCCAGCTGCACGCTTTCCACGACCGGGTGGCCGACGAGGTGCACCTGGCCCTGGTCAAGGGCGAGATCAAGGCCGATCAGGAAACCCTGGTGCGGGTCCATGAGCCCGTCTCCGTGCTCGACTTCCTCGACCCTGCCGGCGGCGTGCATACCGTCTCCATCGACCAGGCCCAGCAGGCCCTGGCCAAGCACGGCAGCGGCGTCATCGTGCTGCTGCACCGGCCCCAGAGCGGCAGCGACCTGCGCGCCGCCCTGTGCCCGGAAAAGGCCGCCGCCCCGGCGCCGAAGAAGTGGGATCCGCGCATCTACGGCATCGGCGCCCAGATCCTGCGCCAGCTGGGCGTGCGCAAGATGAAGCTGCTCTCCAGCCCGCGCCGCATGCCTTCCATGACCGGCTTCGGCCTCGAAGTCACCGGTTTCGTCACCGACATTGAAAAGCCCTGAGACCATGGCCCGCTACGACAACATCCCCGAACACGACATCAACCTCAACGGCGCCGGCCTCAAGGTCGGCATCGTCATGGCCCGCTTCACCCTGGACGTCTGCGAAGGCCTGCTCTCCGCCTGCACCGCCGAGCTGCAGCGCCTGGGCGTGGCCGCCGGCGACATCACCATCGCCACCGTGCCCGGCGCCCTGGAGATTCCCCTGGTGCTGCAGACCATGGCCCAGACCGGCAAGTACGACGCCCTGGTAGCCCTGGGGGCGGTGATCCGCGGCGAGACCTACCACTTCGAGGTGGTCTCCAACGATTCCTGCCGCGGCGTCCTGGAAGTGCAGCTGAAGACCGGGGTGCCCATCGCCAACGGCATCCTCACCACCGAAAACGACGATCAGGCCCTGGTCCGCATGCAGGTCAAGGGCGCCGACTGCGCCCAGGCCGCCGTGGAAATGGCCAATCTGCTCAAAGCCGTCGGCAAGTAATTTATCCGCCGGGAGCGCCCCACCGGGGCCACCCGGCCAACCTGAAGTGAAGGCAACACCATGACCGAAGCCAAGAAACCCGCCGGCAAGCCCGCCGCCGCCAAATCCCCCCGCCGCCGTTCCCGGGAATTCGCCCTGCAGGGCCTGTACCAGTGGCGCATCGGCGGTCAGGACGAGGCCGCGATCGAGGCCCACATGGCCGACGTCTCCGGCTTCGACAAGGCCGACCGGGAATTCTTCGTCGGCCTGGTGCGCGGCGCCCTGGCCCAGCGGGAAGCCCTGGTGGCCGAACTGACGCCCTTCCTCGACCGGGGTTTCGACGAGATGTCCCCCATCGAGGCCTGCATCCTGCTGCTGGGCGCCCTGGAGCTGACCCATCATCCGGAAACGCCCTACAAGGTCATCATCAACGAGTGCATCGAGCTGGCCAAGGGTTACGGCGGCACCGACGGCCACAAGTACGTGAACGGCGTCCTCGACAAGCTGGCCGGCAAGCTGCGGGCGGCCGAGGTCGAAGCCAAGCGCAGGCAGCAGCGCGGCTGATCCGGCATTCCCGGCGGGGCACAGCGGCCACGGAGACTTCTCTGTGATCCCTGTGCCCTTTCTCTTGCCTCCGTTTTTCCCCGACTGTCCGCCCCCGAGCAAAACCGCCCATGCCTTCCGAGTTTGAACTGATCGCCCGCCACTTCGCCGGCCCGACCCCGGGGGCCGTGCTCGGTCCCGGCGACGACTGCGCCCTGCTGCAGCCCTCCCCCGGCATGGAGCTGGCGGTGACCACCGACATGCTGGTGGCCGGCGTGCACTTCCTGCCCGAAACCGATCCCGAAGGCCTGGGCTGGAAGACCCTGGCCGTCAATCTTTCCGACCTCGCCGCCATGGGTGCCAAGCCCCGCTGGGTGCTGCTGGCCGGCAGCCTGCCCGAGGCCGACGAGGCCTGGCTGGCCGCCTTCGCCAAGGGCTTCTTCACCCTGGCCAGGGCCAGCCAGGTGGACGTGGTGGGCGGCGATACCACCCGGGGCCCGCTCAACCTGTGCGTCACCGCCCTGGGCGAAGTGGCGCCGGGCCAGGCCCTGCGCCGGGACGGCGCCAAGGCCGGCGACGACCTGTGGGTTTCCGGCCAGCCCGGCCTGGCGGCCCTGGGCCTGGCCCAGCTGCAGGGCAAGATTGAACTGCCCGAGGCCCTGGTGCAGCGCTGCCTCACCGCCCTGCAGCGGCCCCGGCCGCGCATTGCCCTGGGCCTGGCCCTGGTGCAGCGGCAGCTGGCCACGGCGGCCATCGACATTTCCGACGGTCTGCTGGCCGACGTGGGCCACATCGCCGAGCGCTCCGGGGTGGAGCTGCGCCTCAATGTGGGCCAGCTGCCCCTACTGCCCAAGGGCGTGGACCCGCTGCTGGCCCAGCGCTGCCAGCTGGCCGGCGGCGACGACTACGAACTGGCCTTCACCGCGCCGGCGGAAAAACGCATGGCCCTGGCGGCCCTGGCCGCCGACCTGGAACTGCCCCTGTGGCGCATCGGCTACGCGGCCGAAGGTGCCGGGGTGAGCCTGTATGATGGCGACGGGGCGCCGTTGCCCCCCGAATTCATGGATCAATTCAAGGGATATGACCACTTCCGTGCGACCTGACCTGCGCTTCCTCTTCTCCCATCCGGCCCATTTCGTCGCCTGCGGCCTGGGCAGCGGCCTCTCCCGCTTCGCCCCGGGCACGGCCGGCACCCTTTTCTCCTGGGCCGTCTATTCCCTGATCCGGCCCAATTTCGACGAAATCGGCTTTCTCGTCTTCCTCCTGGTGTGCTTCGTCGGCGGCGTGCTGGCCTGCCACCGCACCGGCCGGGACCTGGGGGTGGTGGACCACGGTTCCATCGTCTGGGACGAGATCGTGCCCTTCTGGCTGGTGCTGTTCTTCTGCCCGGTGGGCCAGTTCTGGTGGCAGACGGCCCTGTGGCAGACCGCGGCCTTCCTGCTGTTCCGCATCTACGACATCTTCAAGCCCTATCCGGCCAACTATTTCGACGAGCAGGTGAAGAACGGCTTCGGCGTCATGATGGACGACGTCTTTGCCGGCCTCTACACCATCCTCTCCCTGGCCGTGCTGCACTTCGTCCTGGGGCGCCTGCTGTGAGCGGTGGACCCGCCCAGGCCGAACTGGAGGCCCTGGCCGCCGCCATCGGCGAAGCCCTGCTGCAGCGGGGCGAGCGCCTGGCCACCGCCGAGTCCTGCACCGGCGGCTGGATTGGCCAGTGCTGCACCGCCATCGCCGGCAGCTCCAACTGGTTCGACCGGGGCTTCATCACCTACAGCAACGAGGCAAAGCAGGACATGCTCGGTGTGCCGCGCCAGACCTTGCGCAGCGAAGGGGCTGTGTCGGAAGCCACGGCAGGCGCCATGGTCCAGGGTGCAATTGCCAGGAGCCGCGCCCAGTGGGCGCTGGCGGTCAGCGGTATCGCCGGTCCTACCGGCGGCACCCCGGCCAAGCCGGTGGGCACGGTGTGCTTCGCCTGGGCCGGCCCCGAGGACTGGGTGGCGCTGGAAACCCGCCATTTCGCCGGCGACCGGGAGGCGGTGCGGGCCCAGACCGTGGCCCATGCCCTGGACGTGCTGCGGCAGCGGCTGCAGGCGCCGGTGCTGGCCTAAGCCCCGGGCCTGGATTACCATCGGCCCATTCCCCCTTTTTCCGCGGAGCGCGCCATGAAAGGCAACACTGAAGTCATCAAGCTGCTGAACGAACTCCTGGCCGGCGAACTGATGGCCCGGGACCAGTACTTCATCCACGCCCGCATGTACGAGAACTGGGGCCTGAAGAAGCTCAACGAGCGCATCTGGCACGAGATGCAGGACGAAACCGAGCATGCCGACTGGCTCATCAAGCGCATCCTGTTCCTCGAAGGCACTCCGGGCATGACCCCGGCCAAGTCCATGAAGATCGGCAAGACCGTGCCGGAGATGCTGAAGAGCGACCTGGCTGTGGAAATCTCCGTGGTCAAGGAGCTGCGTGCCGCCATGGCCCGCTGCGAGGCCCACAAGGACTACGTGACCCGGGACATGCTGCTGAAGATGCTGGACGACACGGAAGAGGACCACACCCACTGGCTGGAACAGCAACTGAAACTGATCGAACTGGTGGGCCTGGAAAACTACCTGCAGTCCCAGATGGGCGACGCCGCCTGAGCCGCTGCCGCCCTGCCAGTCAAAAGGCCGCCCGTGGGCGGCCTTTTGCGTTGACCTGCGCCCTTCAGCTGCGCCGCCGGGGCGGCCACAGGTCCGGCGATTCCTGCAGTTCGGAGAGGTCCTGGCTGATGCTGACGAAGTGGGTGATGCGCCCGTTGGCGTCGCGGATGGGGGCGATGGCCTGCAGGCAGACGTAGATGCTGCCGTCCCGCCGCCTGTTGAGCAGGCGTCCGCGCCAGGTCTTGCCGGCGTTGATGGTGCGCCACAGGTCGGCATAGGTGCCGACCTCGTTGAGCCCGGACTTGAGCAGCCGCGGCGTCTGTTCCAGGATGTCCTCCAGGCCGTAGCCGGTGACTTCCGAGAAGGCCTGGTTGCAGTATTCGAAGCGGCCCTGGGCGTCGGTGATGAAGACCACCGAGGGGTTCTGTTCCACCGCCATGGAGAGCTTCTCCAGTTCCGCCTCCACCTGCTTGCGCTCGTGGATGTCGCGGAAGGTGCCGGCCAGGTGCCGGGCCTGGCCGTCGGCGCTGTCCACCACCTGGCCTTCGCCGCGGAACCAGCGCCAGTGGCCGTGCCGGGTGTGGGTGCGGTATTCGCAGCGGAAGCGGAGACTGCGCCCGTCGCGGCAATCCAGCAGGGCCTGCATGGCCCGGGCCCGGTCCTCCGGGTGCAGGCTGGCTTCCCATTCGGCCAGGCCGACGCTGCGCTCGGCCAGACGGTAGCCGTTGCCGTCGGCCACGGCCAGGACGAACTGCAGATTGCCTGTCTCCACCGCCCAGTCCCACACCCCCACCTCCGAGGCGCCAAGGGCCCGGCGCAGGCGCTCCTCGCTGGCGGCGAGGCGGTCCATGGCCCGGTGCAGGGAGGTGACGTCCTGGGTGATGCCGTGGATGCGTACCACCCGCTCCGCCACCACCACCGGATGGCTGCGGACCCGCAGCCAGCGCACCTCGCCGTCGCGGATGATGCGGAATTCCTGGTCGGCGGCTTCCCCCGCGAACTGCCGTTCGAAAGCGGCCAGGGTGGCTTCCCGGTCCGCCGGATGCAGGTCGTCGGCCCAGCGCATGGCGTTTGCATACAGCTCGGCGGCGGAATGACCGCTGAGGCGCTGGGTGGCGCCGCTGACGAAGGAGAAACGCCGTTCCTCCGCCTCCAGGGTCCAGATGACGTCGTCGAGGGAGTCCAGCACCTGTTCCAGGCGCTCCTCCGCCCGGTTGCGGTCCTCCTCGGCGCTGCGGCGCTGCCGGTTGGCGGCGGCCAGGGCCAGGGTCACGGCGGTGAGGGAGGCGATCAGCACCTGCAGCTTCACCTGCACCAGCTGGGGCTCGATATTGGCGAAGGGGCCGGTGCCCAGGGCAGCGAAGACGGCGGCCGTCAGGGCCGTGGTGGCCAGGGCCAGGGTCACCAGACGCAATTCGCAGCTGAAGGCGATCCAGATCAGGGTCAGCAGGAGCAGCAGGCCGGCGTAGGCAAAGGATTCGGGGGCCCGCTCGGAGAAAAACCACAGGCTGCTGAGGGCGGCGGCGACCACCGCCGCCACCGCCAGATGGCGCCAGCGGCCCTGGTCCAGGCCTTCCCGGGGCTGCAGCCAGGCCAGCAGCAGGGGGGCCAGCAGCTGGGTGCCGGCCAGGTCGCCCACCCACCAGCCGCGCCAGGCGGGCAGCAGCTGGGCTGCCTCCAGGCTGCCGCCCAGGCTCAGAGCACCGACGCCCAGGCTGGCGCTGATGGCGCCGCCCAGCACGGGGGCACTGAAACACAGGTGCAGCACGTCCTGGGGGCGGCCCAGGCGCGGATCGAACTGCAGCGGGCCCCGCAGCAGACGGTAGCCGGCCCAGGCGCCGAGGGCGTTGCCGGCGCCCATGAGCAAGCCGGTGAGGGGAGCAAAGCCGCTGATGAGGGCGCTGCCCAGGGTGGCCAGCAGCACTGCCGGCCACAGCCGGCCGCCACCCAGGACGAGGGCGGCCAGGGCAATGCCGGCGGGGGGCCAGAAGGGAACGAAGAGGCCGTGGCCGGCAGTGCCGATGGCCATGGTCAGCTGGGCCACCGCCAGATAGGCGGCAAACACCAGCAGCAGCCCCGGGAGCAGGGGCAGGCGGGCAGCGGGGAGGGGAGCGGCGGCCGGGGGCGCCAATAATCGCTTTAGCATAATTTGCGCCATTTTCCCTGCTTTGCCGCGGTGTTCCAAGGCCTTTGATGCTGGGGATAACACGTAGTCCGGGTAACTTGGCGTAGGCCGGAGGGTTTGTGCCATAATCAGCCGCTTGATTTTGGGGAATTCAGTCATGGACGACAACAAGGCCAAAGCACTAACCGCCGCACTGGCGCAGATTGAAAAGCAGTTCGGCAAGGGCGCCATCATGAAGATGGGCGAGACCGAAGTGGACAAGGGCGTGGACGTGGTGTCCACCGGCTCCCTGGGCCTGGACGTGGCCCTCGGCGTGGGCGGCCTGCCCCGGGGCCGGGTGGTGGAAATCTACGGTCCGGAATCCTCCGGCAAGACCACCCTGACCCTGCAGGTCGTGGCCGAGATGCAGAAGCTGGGCGGCACCGCCGCCTTCATCGACGCGGAACACGCCCTCGATCCCCAGTACGCCCAGAAGCTGGGCGTGAACATCGGCGAGCTGCTCATCTCCCAGCCGGACAACGGCGAACAGGCCCTGGAAATCGCCGACATGCTGGTGCGTTCCGGCGGTGTGGACGTGATCGTGGTGGACTCCGTGGCCGCCCTCACCCCCAAGGCCGAAATCGAAGGCGAGATGGGCGATTCCATGATGGGCCTGCACGCCCGCCTGATGAGCCAGGCCCTGCGCAAGCTCACCGCCAACATCAAGAAGACCAACACCCTGGTCATCTTCATCAACCAGATCCGCATGAAGATCGGGGTGATGTTCGGTTCCCCGGAAACCACCACCGGCGGCAACGCGCTCAAGTTCTACGCCTCCGTGCGCCTGGATATCCGCCGTATCGGCGGCATCAAGAAGGGTGACGAGGTGATCGGCAACGAAACCCGCGTCAAGGTGGTGAAGAACAAGGTCTCCCCGCCCTTCCGCGAAGCCCTGTTCGATATCCTCTACGGCGAAGGCATCTCCCGCGAGGGCGAGATCATCGAACTGGGGGTGGCCAACAAGCTGATCGAGAAGTCCGGCGCCTGGTACTCCTACAAGGGCGAGAAAATCGGCCAGGGCAAGGACAACTCCCGGGAATTCCTCAAGGCCAACCCGGCCATTGCCCAGGAAATCGAAGGCAAGATCCGGGAAGCCCTGGGCGTGGCCAACCCCGCCCCGGCGGCCGCAGCCGGAGAATGACCCCGAGCCTGCGCCAGCGGGCCCTGGGGCTGCTGGCGCGGCGGGAGTACAGCCGGGCCGAACTGGCCCGCAAGCTGGCGCCCCACGCAGAATCCGAGGCTGAGCTGGAGGCCCTGCTGGACGACCTGGCGGCCCGCCGCCAGCTTTCCGATGCCCGCTATGCCAGTGAAAGGGTCGCCATCCGCGCCCGCCGCTACGGCGATGCCCGGCTGGCCCAGGAACTACGGCAGAAGGGCGTGGCCGAGGAAACCGTCGCCGCGGCCCTGGCCCAGGGCGGCAGCGAGCTGGAACGGGCGCGCCAAGTGTGGCAGAAGAAATTTGCCGCCCTGCCCGCCGATCTGGCCGAGCGGGCCAAACAGACCCGCTTCCTCCTCAGCCGCGGCTTTGCCGCCGCCACCGTCCGCCAGGTGCTGCAGGGCGGCTGGGACGACGAGTCCGGCAGCGACTGGTAGAACCCCCGGGCGACACCTCTGGCACAATGCCTTTACGCCCCCGCATTCATAGAATCCGATAGCCCATGTCCGAGCAGAACCCCGACCTCATCGCCAAGCTTTCCGCCAACAACCTGAAAAAGCGCTACAAGTCCCGCACCGTGGTGCATGACGTGTCCTTCGAGGTGGGCAGCGGTGAGGTGGTCGGCCTGCTGGGCCCCAACGGTGCCGGCAAGACCACCTGTTTCTACATGATCGTCGGCCTGGTGCCCTCCGACGGCGGCTCCATCCAGCTGCAGAATCAGGAAGTGACCCACTTCCCCATCCACAAGCGGGCCCATCTGGGCATTTCCTACCTGCCCCAGGAGGCTTCCGTCTTCCGCAAGCTCAACGTGGAGGAGAACATCCGCGCCGTGCTGGAACTGCAGAAGCTGCCCAAGCACGAGATCGACCTGCGCCTGGAGGAACTGCTGGAAGAGCTGCACATCGGCCACATCCGCGCTTCCAATGCCGCCGCCCTGTCCGGTGGCGAGCGCCGCCGGGTGGAAATCGCCCGGGCCCTGGCTACCTCTCCCCGTTTCATCCTGCTGGATGAGCCCTTCGCCGGCGTGGACCCCATCGCCGTGCTGGAAATCCAGAAGATCATCCGTTTCCTCAAGGACCGCAGCATCGGCGTGCTCATCACCGACCACAACGTGCGTGAGACCCTGGGCATCTGCGACCGGGCCTACATCATCAATGAGGGCCGGGTGCTGGCGTCTGGCCGCCCGGATGAGATCGTTTATAATGAAGACGTCCGAAAAGTATATCTGGGCGAGAGCTTCCGTCTCTGACGAGCCCAGTCTCCGAGTCTTTCCCTCAACCCGCTCATTGCCGCCGGCCCCTTCGGCCCCGGGTCCATGAAACCAACCCTCCAACTCAAACTCTCGCAGCACCTGGCCCTGACGCCACAGCTGCAGCAGTCCATCCGGCTGCTGCAACTGTCGACGCTCGAGCTGGAGCAGGAGTTGGAGAAGTATCTGCTGGAAAACCCCCTGCTGGAGCGCGAGGACGAGAACTACGAGCCCTCCTACAGCGGGAGCGAAGGCGAATACGCCGGCAGTACGGCCGAGGCTGCTGCCGAAGGCCCGCGGGAAGGCGATAGCGGCGAATCCGGTGAAGGCGCCGACAGTCACGGCCCCGAAGAAGTCCGGGACGACAGCCGGGACAGCCTGGGCGAAGGCGAGGACTGGTTTGCCGAAGGCAGCTACCCTTCCGCCTCCCGCGACGAGGACGAGGATTCCGACTTCCAGGAAGTGCAGGCCGCCAACACCTCCCTGCGCGACCACCTCAACTGGCAGCTGGGCCTGATGCAGCTCTCCGAGCGGGACCGGCAGCTGGTCAGCTTCCTGATCGAGGCTCTGGACGAGGACGGCTACCTGACCCAGCCCCTGGAGGAGCTGCAGGAAGCCCTGCCGGAAGAGCTGGAAATCGACCTGGACGACCTGCAGATCGCCCTGCGCCACCTGCAGCACCTGGACCCGACCGGTGTCGGCGCCCGCACTCCGGGCGAATGCCTGGCCCTGCAGCTGGAAGCCCTGCCGGCCGACGAGGTGCGGGACCAGGCCCTGAAGCTGGTGCGCCATCACCTGGAACTGCTGGCCGGCCGGGACTTCACCAAGCTGAAGAAGCTGCTGGGCTGCGACGACGAGCGCCTGCGCGCCGTCACCAACCTGGTGAAGAGCCTCAACCCCCGGCCCGGCGCCCAGTACGCGCCCCTGGATGCCCGCTACATCACCCCGGACGTGGTGGTGAAGAAGGTGCGCAACCAGTGGACCGCCAGCATCAATCCGGACGCCTACCCGCGCCTGCGCATCAACCGGCTCTACGCCGAGATCCTCTCCAAGCAGCGCGGCTCCAGCCTCTCCGGCCAGCTGCAGGAGGCCCGCTGGCTGATCAAGAACGTGCAGCAGCGTTTCGACACCATCCTGCGCGTGTCCCAGGCCATCCTGGACCGCCAGCGCCAGTTCTTCGAACACGGCGAGGTGGCCATGCGTCCCCTGGTACTGCGGGAAATCGCCGAAACCCTGGGCCTGCACGAATCCACCGTTTCCCGGGTGACGACCCAGAAGTACATGGCCACCCCCCGGGGCATTTTCGAACTCAAGTATTTCTTCGGCAGCCATGTGGCCACGGATACGGGGGGCGCCTGTTCGGCCACCGCCATCCGGGCCCTGATCAAGCAGCTGGTGGCGGCCGAAGACCCCAGAAAACCCCTTTCGGACAGTCAAATATCCGAAATTCTTGGCCAACAAGGCATTGTTGTGGCGCGTCGAACCATTGCAAAATACAGAGAAGCGCTCAACATTTCGCCGGCCAACCTACGCAAGTCCATCTAAAAAAGGAGCGAGCCATGAACCTGCACATCACCGGACATCACCTGGAAGTCACCCCGGCGATCCGCGACTACGTCACTGCCAAGCTGGAGCGGGTTACGCGTCACTTCGACAGCGTCATCGACGTCAACGTCATCCTCACCGTGGAAAAGCTGAAGCAGAAGGCTGAAGTCACCGTGCGCGTGCCCGGCAAGGACATCCACGTGGATGCCGAGGATGCCGACCTGTATGCCGCCGTGGACACCCTGATCGACAAGCTGGACCGCCAGGTGCAGAAGTACAAGCAGAAGGCCCAGGATCACCACCGCGACACCATCAAGAATCACATCGAAGAGTGATCTGATTCCCTCTCCGGGACTGGGACGAAAGGCATAGGCGGCGGGGTCGTTTTCCGTTATGATCCCGCCACTTTTCGCCAGGTATCCTGCCTGAATCCCAGTCTCCAACCGGCCCTGCCGCCGCCATCCCGCTGTTCGGGGAAGGTTCCCGCCCCATGGATCTGATCGCCAAACTCCTCCCTCCCGCCCACATCCTGCTGGACCTCGAAGCCAGCAGCAAGAAGCGGGCATTCGAGCAGGCCGGACTGCTGTTCGAGAACAACCTGGGCATCGCCCGGGCCACGGTTTTCGACAGCCTCTTCGCCCGGGAAAAACTCGGTTCCACCGGCCTGGGCCAGGGGGTTGCCATTCCCCACGGCCGCATCAAGGGGCTCAAGGAAGCCGCCGGCGCCTTCATGCGCCTGTCCGCCCCGGTGCCTTTCGATTCCCCCGACGGCAAGCCTGTCGGCCTGATGTTCGTGCTGCTGGTGCCGGAACAGGCCACCGAGCAGCATCTGCAGATTCTTTCCGAGCTGGCCCAGCGTTTCTCCGACCGGGCCTTCCGCGAGGCCCTGGGCGCCTGCGACAACACCGACGACGCCCACCGCCTGTTCACCGACTGGGGGAACCATGCGGCAAATCTCCATCAGCCAGCTGTTTGAGGACCACCAGGACAAGCTGTCCCTGACCTGGGTCGCGGCCCAGGGCGCCGAACGCTCCATCGAGATCCGGGAGCGGGGCAACTACGGCGCCGACGTGGTCGGCCACCTCAACCTGATCCACCCGGAACGCCTGCAGGTCATCGGCGCCGCCGAGTACCAGTGGCTGAGCCGGGTCAATCCTGAGCGCCTCAAGGCGCAGATGAACGAAATCTTCGCCGCCCAGCCCCCCGCCGTCATCGTCGCCGAGGGACTGGAAGTGCTGCCGGCCGTGCTGGAGGGCTGCGAGAGCACCGGCACGCCCCTGTTCACCACCGCCAAACCCTGCTCGGCCGTGATCGACCTGCTGCGCATCTACCTTTCCCGCCGCCTGGCGGACACGGTGTCGGTGCATGGCGTCTTCATGGACGTGCTGGGCATGGGCGTCCTCATCACCGGCGATTCCGGCGTCGGCAAGTCCGAACTGGCCCTGGAACTGATTTCCCGGGGCCACGGCCTGGTCGCCGACGACGTGGTGGAACTGGCCCGCATCGCCCCCGCCACCATCGAGGGCCGTTGCCCTGGCATGCTGCGGGACTTCCTCGAAGTGCGGGGCCTGGGCCTGCTCAATATCCGCACCATCTTCGGCGAGACCGCCTCCCGGCGGAAAATGAAGCTCAAGCTGATCGTGCACCTGCAGAAGCCGGTGGCCGGGGTGGATGCGCCGCGCCTGCCCCTGGATGCCCAGACCCAGGAGATCCTCGGCGTGGCCGTGCGCAAGGTGGTCATTCCGGTGGCTGCCGGGCGCAACCTGGCGGTGCTGCTGGAGGCGGCGGTGCGCAACAGCATCCTGCAGCTGCGCGGCATCGACAACATGCAGGAATTCATCACCCGGCAGCAGAAGCTGCTGCTTGACGACGATATTTGACGAACGCATAGTGGTAAGCCCTGCCTGACCACTGACGGAGACACCATGAAAAAGATGCTGCTTGCCCTGTGTTCCCTGGCCTGTATCGGCCTGGCTCCCGTTGCCGGCGCCGCCGACGCGGCCAAAGCGCCGACGCCCCAGCAGGAGCGCATGAAGAACTGCAACAAGGAAGCCGGCGAGAAGGGCCTCAAGGGCGACGAGCGCAAGGGCTTCATGAAGACCTGCCTCTCCGGCAAGACCGCCGACGCTCCCGCCGCCAATGCGGAGTGCCAGTCCAAGGCCGCGGAGAAGAAGCTGGCCGGTGCCGCCAAGGCCTCCTTCATCAAGAAGTGCGAAGCCGACAGCCAGGCTGCCAAGTAAGCCAGGGGCGGACTTCCCGCAAAAATGCCAGCCGATTGAAGGCTGGCATTTTTTTTGACAGAATGGCCTGCCCCATTCCACCTGCCCCGGCGTTGATGCCGGGGACTTTTCCTGGAGTCCCGAGATGAAGCCTGCCCCCCTGCGTGCCGCTTCCCGCCTGCTCTGCTGTGGCCTGCTGCTGGCGGCAGCCGGCGGCGCCCGGGCCTTCAGTTTTGCCGAGGACGAGAAGCAGGGTGCTGCCGAGGAGGAGGGCCGCCGCGGCCGCATCGCCCAGCATCTGGCCGTTCCCTGCAAGGCTGCATTGCGCAACCAGGGCATCCTGGTGGCCCTGGCCGACCAGACGGCCGACGGCTACCAGCTGCAGGGCAGCAAATACGGCCGCCATGCCGCCGTGATCAACCAGAAGCTGAAGGCCCTGGGCCTGAAGACCTACACCGCCGAGGAGCAGCGGGCCCGCATCGCCCAGGCCGAGATGGAAGCCTATTTCCGCAACGACCCGGACGCGGCCCTGGCCGCTTCCAGCAAGCTGGGCGCCGCCTTCGTCCTCAAGGGCGGGGTTTCCACCCGCACCGCCTACAACCCGGTGGTGCGCCTGCCCGAGGTCTATGTGACCATGCATTTCACCCTGGCGGCGGCGGACGGCCGCACCATTTCCACCGCCACGGCCAAGGCCGAGTCCTATTCCGGCAGCGACACCGCCGGCATGGCCCTGGAGCTGGTCCATGAGCAGGCCGAGGAGGTCGTGGCCAAGCTCTACAACGATTACTGCCGGGCTGCCGGCAAACCAAAAAAATAAACCTACGGAGTCTTCCATGCGTCAGTACATCGCCCCCATTGCCCTGGCCCTGGCCTGCGCCGGTTCGGCCCATGCCCAGCCGGTTTTCGACAGCCCGTCGCCCACCGCCGGCAGCGACACCTCCAAGCAGGCCAACGAAATGGCCGACAAGGCCATGTACAAGCCGGTGGAGTACGCCAATGCGGCGAAGAAGGGCCCGGCCCTGGTGGTCATCCCGGGCGAAGTGAAGTCCAACAACGCCTCCTTCACCCAGAAGTACGGCCCCAACAACATCGCCGACTACGCCGAACTGGAACTGGGCAAGGCCAACTTCAAGATCCTCGAACGTTCCGACATGGGCCCCCTGCTCAACGAGTTCACCCTGGCCTACACCATGGGCGACCCCAGTGCCGCCCGCAAGCTGCTGCAGAAGGGCAAGTTCAAGACCACCAAGTACGTGGTCAAGTTCGACATCCTCAAGGCCGAGCAGGTGGCCCAGGCCCAGCAGGGCTTCGACGGCCGTGCCGTGGGCAAGCTGCTGGGCGTCTTCGGCGCCTTCTCCGGCTCCATGGGCGGGGCCCAGGCCGGGGCCGTCGGCGAGACGGTGGTCGGTTCGGTGCAGACCCAGGAAAACACCGGGGTGTGGATCATCGGCATGCGCTACAAGATCATCGACGCCAACACCACCGAACAGGTGGCCACCGGCTATACCGAAGAGAAAATGGAACTGGGAGCCAAGGGCTCGTCGGTGATGGGCGTTTCCTCCGGCGCCTCCGGCGGCCTCACCCTGGACAGCATGGTGCAGCGCCTGGTGCAGAAGAACGTCTGGGAAATCGACAGCAAGTACAAATAACCTGCCGCCGGGAGAGCCGCTATGGCCGAGGCTATGCCGCCCAGACTGGGCAAGTACGAGGTCCGCCGAGAGTTGGGGCGGGGGGCCATGGGGGTGGTCTATGAGGGCTTCGACCCGGGCATTGCCCGGCGGGTGGCCCTCAAGACCGTGCGCCGGGACCAGCTGGAGAAGGACGAGGCCCAGGAGCTGCTGAGCCGTTTCCAGCGCGAGGCCCAGGCCGCCGGGCGGCTCAACCATCCCAACATCGTCGCCATCTACGAGTATGGCGAGGACGGGGGCACCGCCTTCATCGCCATGGAGTATGTGGAAGGGCGGGAGCTGAAGGACTATTTCGACAAGTCCGAACGCTTTTCCCTCAGCGAGATCGCCCGCCTCATGGGCGAGCTGCTCTCCGCCCTGGACCACGCCCACGGCAACGGCATCGTGCACCGGGACATCAAGCCGGCCAACATTTTCATCCTGCACAACGGCCAGGCCAAGGTGGGGGATTTCGGCATCGCCCGCATCGAATCCTCCAACCTGACCCAGGCCGGCTCCGTCCTCGGCACTCCGGCCTACATGTCGCCGGAGCAGTTCATGGGGCAGACGGTGGACGGCCGTTCCGACCTGTTCTCCGCCGGTGTATTGCTCTACCAGTTTCTCACCGGGGAAAAGCCCTTCACCGGCCAGCTCACCACCATCATGCACAAGGTGTTGAAGGAGGACCCCATCGCCCCTTCCGAGCTCAACGTGCAGGTGCCGCGGCGTTTCGATGCGGTGGTGCGCAAGGCCCTGGCGAAGCGGCCGGAGCAGCGTTTCCAGAGCGCCCGGGAATTTGCCGCCGCCCTGCAGCAGGCCATGGCCGGCGGCCCCGAGGAGGAGGCGACCCTGGTGGCCGATGAGGTCACCCTGCTCTCTGCCGAGGCGGAGCGGACCCTGGTCTCCGGGGCGGCAGGGCCCGCCGCAGCCGGCGAAGCCACCCGGGTGGTGCCATCGCCAGCGGCCAGCAAGGACGCGCCTTCCAGCCATGGCATGGCCGGGACGTCCGTCCCGCCTGCCTCCCAGGCCGTTGCCAAATCCCGTCTGCCCTATGCCTTGGCGGCGGGGGCGGCGATCCTGGTGGCGGCCGGTGCCGGCTACCTGTACCTGGGCCGCGGCGGCGACGGATCGGGTTCCCCGGCAGCGTTGCCGACGGCTTCGGTAGCGGCGGCCGACAACGGCACCATCGTCATTTCCGCCGTGGGCGTGGCCGATCCCAGCGATTCCCGCCTGGCCGGCGATCCGGCCCTGCTGCAGGCCGCCCTGCGGGAGGATGCCCGTCGCCAGCTGGTGGAAAAGGCGGTGGCCCTCAACGTGCAGCCGGCCTCCCTCTCCCGCTACTACGATCTGCTGTCTGCCCGCCTGCTTTCCCGCAGCGGCGACTTCATCGAATCGGTGCTGCAGGAAGAGGCGCCACAGCAGGAGGCCGGCGGTCTGGCCACCCTGGGCACCCGGGCCGTGGTGCGGGTGCGGGAAGTGCAGAAATCCCTCAACCAGATGTCTGCCGAGGAGCGGGTGGATTTCATCCGCAACAACGGCGACCCGAAAATCTCCGTCACCATCAACACCCGGGGCGAAGCCGGCGACGCCGTGCGTTCCCCCATCGCCGAGAACATCCTCAAGGAGCGGGTCCAGTCCTTCGGCTTTCGCACCTGGGGCGATGCCGCCAAGGGCCAGCCGGGGGCCGATTTCGCCATCGTCGGCGAGGCCCGCTTCAAGAAGCTTTCCGCCACCCTGCAGGCTTCCGGCCTGACCATCGAGAAGTACGTCATCACCTCGTGGACGGTGAAGTGCATCGACCAGGCCAGCGGCGAGGAAATTTACTTCAACACCACCCTGCCCCAGAACGGCAGCTGGGCCACGGAAGAGGCGGCCCTGAAGGATGTGGGCCGGCTGGTGGGCGAGGAGTTCTCCAAGAGCTTCTTCCTGCAGCACTTCCGTTTCGCCGGCCAGAAGGTCCGCTTCCGCTTCGGCGCCCTGCCCGACAAGGCCCTGCTGCCCAGGTTGCAGCAGGAAATGAACGGCCTGCGGGCAGTGCTGGGCACCCGTCTCGACGGCGAGGTGGTGGAGGCGGAGCTGTCCGGCAGCCTGCCGGCCACGGCGGAGCTGGCCCAGGCCGCCGTCCTTGCGCCCCTCAACCGCAAGCTGGGCCAGCCCTGCTTCAGCGTGGTATCCACCGCCGGCAGCGAGGTGACGGTGGGCCTGGACAGCCGTTGCAGCAGCGCTGCCGGCCTGGCTCGCCTCAACGAGGCGCCGCCGGCCGCCCTCTACGAAGCCACGCCCGGGCGCCGGGCCGAAGTGGTGAAAAACCCGGCCCTGCTGAAGAAGCTGGAAATCTGAAGGCGGGCCTGGGGACAGGCCCAAAAGAAACGGCCGGCAGGCATGACGCCTCCGGCCGTTGGTTTTGGTTGGGGCCCGCTTACAGGTATTCGAACTGGGCCACTTCCATTTCGGTGCTGCCGCTGGCGGCGGTGTGGCCGAAGGCCACCAGGCCCTTGTTGCGCAGGACGATCTCCTCGCGCCGCAGGAACACTTCGGCCTCGCCTTCGAAGGCGACGAAGGTGCCGTTGGTGCTCTGGTCGATCAGCACGTACTTGTCGCGCCGGCGTTCGATCTTGGCGTGGCTGCGGGAGGCCTTGCGGTCCTCGATGACCACGTCGTTCTCGCCGCCGCGGCCGAAGGTCAGGGTGGAGGTCTTGTCATCCAGCAGATAGGCCTTGCCGTGGTGCCGCACGCAGAGGCGGGTCACGGTGCGCAGGGGCTGGGTGGGGTCGATGCTGGGAGCCTTCATGGTCAGCTCCTCGGTCTCCTGCCACAGCACCTCGACGATCTGCATTTCCTCGGCCTTGCCCTTCACCGGCAGCCGGTCCACATCCCGGGTCGAAGCCCGCAGCAGGGGCGAGACGGTGGCCAGGCTCTGGGCGTTGGTGATGATCTGGCCGGCCTTGGCCAGACCGGCCATGCGGGCGGCGGTGTTCACCGTGTCGCCGAAGAGGTCGTTGTTCTCCTCGATGGTGGGGCCGAAATGGAAACCCACCCGGATGTTGAGCTTGACCCCGGAAACCGGCGGCAGGTCCAGGACCCGCTGCTGCATGTCCATGGCCGCCTGGAAGGCGGCGTCGGCGGTGGGGAAGGCCACCATCAGTTCGTCGCCGATGGTCTTGATGATACGCCCCTGGTAACCCTCGACGGCCCGCTCCATGCGCTTGATGCAGCGATCGACGGCGTGCAGGGCTTCCGTGTCCCCCAGCTTCTCATAGAGCCGGGTGCTGCCGGAAATGTCGGCAAACAGTACCGCCAGTTCGGATTCGGTACTACTCATGCCATTACCCCCCTGAATGACTGCGACAGCATGACTCCAACTACCTGAACTGCACGTATTCTCTTCGTCATATTATTGATTTATGTTGATTTTCCCTGAACCGGCATCATAGCAAAGGGCTCAGGCCCCAGCCACTACGGGCAGCGGAAAATCGTCCCCGTCCAGGGGACCCCGGGGCGCCAGCATGGGGGGCAGCTCCGGCGGATCGAACAGGGTGTCGCCCTCGGCCGCCGGGGTCAGGCCGGCCTTGAGACCCTTGAAGTCGAACAGCTTGGTGTCCGCCAGGTGGGAGGGCACCACGTTCTGCAGGGCGCTGAAGACGGCCTCGGTGCGGCCGGGGAATTTCTGGTCCCACTCCTGCATCATTTCCCGGATTTTCTGCCGCTGCAGGTTGTCCTGGGAGCCGCACAGGTTGCAGGGGATGATGGGGAATTCCATGCCCCGGGAGTAGCGGGCGATGTCGCTCTCGGCGCAGTAGGCCAGGGGACGGATGACCACGTGGGCGCCGTCGTCGGTGACCAGCTTGGGCGGCATGGCCTTCAGCTTGCCGCCGAAGATGAGATTGAGGAACAGGGTGTGCACCATGTCGTCCCGGTGGTGGCCGAGGGCGATCTTGTTGGCGCCCAGTTCCTTGGCGGTGCGGTAGATGATGCCGCGGCGCAGGCGGGAACAGAGGGAGCAGGTGGTCTTGCCCTCGGGAATCTTCTCCTTCACCACCGAGTAGGTGTCGGCCTCGATGATGCGGAAATCGACGCCGGTCTTCTCGAAGTAGGCCGGCAGCACCTCGGCCGGGAAGCCGGGCTGCTTCTGGTCCAGGTTCATGGCGATGAGGCGGAAGTTGATCGGCGCCTTGGCCTGGAGGATGCGCAGCAGGTGCAGCAGGGTATGGGAATCCTTGCCGCCGGAAACGCAGACCAGCACCGTGTCGCCTTCCTCAATCATGTTGTAGTCGGCGATGGCCTTGCCGGTTTCGCGCAGGAGCCATTTTTCAATGCGTTGCAGGGTGTTGGAGCGTTCCACGGGAGATTCCTGGTTACTTGATTACAGATGGGCCGTGCGGCCCCCGTCTACGTTGATCACCTGGCCGGTGATGTAAGGGCTGTCCACCAGCAGGAAGTGCACGGCCCGGGCGATGTCGGCCGGGCTGCCTTCCCGGCCCAGCAGGGTGTCGGCGACGATGGCCTGGCGGGCGGCGCTGTCGAAGTCGCTGCCCTCCGGCCACAGGATGGGGCCAGGCGCCACCGCATTGACCCGCACCACCGGTGCCAGCTCCGCCGCCAGGGCCCGGGTCAGGGTGAGCAGGGCGCCCTTGGCGGCGCAATACAGGGGATAGCCCACCAGGGGGCGCTCGGCATGGACGTCGGTGATGTTCACCACGGCGCCGCCGCTGGCCCGGAGATGGGGCGCCGCCGCCTGGGTGAGGAACAGGGGGGCCTTGAAGTTGCTGCCCACCAGGTCGTCCCAGGCCGCCTCGTCGATGCTGCCCAGGGGCGTGCGGAAAAAGCTGGAAGCGTTATTGACCAGACCGTCCAGGCGGCCGAATGCCGTCACCGACTGCTCCACCAGCCCGGGCAGGGCCGAGGTCTGCAGCAGGTCGGCCTGGATGCAGACGGCGGAACCGTCCCGCTGGGCGTTCAGCTCGGCCGCCAGGCTGCGGGCCTCGGCCGCCGCCGAGCGGTAATGCAGCACCAGACTGGCGCCGGCGGCATGCAGGCGCCGGGCGATGGCCGCACCGACCCGCTTGGCGCCGCCGGTCACCAGAATCGCCTTGCCCTGCAAGTTGCCGTTGCTGTCCATGGACTGCCCTGAACGGATTTGGAAGTTTGCGAATTTTAGCGGATTGGCCCATCATCCCGCCCTCTTTTCGCCCCTTTTTCTTCTTCTTTCATGGCCTTGCCCCTGCCCGACGCCGATGCCCTGGCTCACAGCCAGCGACTGACCGATGCCCTCGCCGCCGAAATCGCCGGCCGGGGCGGCTGGATCGACTTCGCCCGGTTCATGGAACTGGCGCTCTACGCGCCGGGGCTGGGCTATTACACGGCCGGGGCGCGCAAGTTCGGCGCCGACGGGGACTTCGTCACCGCCCCCGAACTGTCGCCCCTCTTCGCCCGCAGCCTGGCACCCCAGGCGGCCCAGATCATGGCGGCCAGCGGCCCCCGCATCATCGAGGCCGGGGCCGGTACCGGCCGCCTGGCGGCCGACCTGCTGCTGGCCCTGGAGGCCCTGGGCAGCCTGCCGGAAAGCTATGCCATCCTGGACCTGTCGCCTGACCTGCGCCAGCGCCAGGCGGCGACCCTGGAGCAGCGGGCGCCCCATCTGCTGGACCGGGTGCAATGGCTGGATCGCCTGCCGCAGCGCTTCTCCGGCCTGGTGCTGGGCAACGAGGTGCTCGACGCCATGCCCGTACATGCGGTGGCCTGGCGCGAGAGCGGCATTTTCGAGCGGGGCGTCGGCATCGGCCCCGCAGGCTTTGCCTGGGTCGAACGCCCCGCCACCGGCGAACTGCTGGCCAGGGCCCAGGCCCTGGCGGCCGAATGCACCATTCCGCCGGCCGGCTACATGAGCGAGATCGGCCTCGCGGCACCGGCCTGGGTGGCCTCCTGGGGGCCGATCCTGGAGCAAGGAGCCCTGCTGCTGCTGGACTACGGCTTTCCCCGGCAGGAGTTCTACCATCCCCAGCGGGGCGGCGGCACCCTGATGTGCCACTACCGCCACCATGCCCACCCGGACCCCTTCCATCTGCCGGGCCTGACCGACATCACCGCTCACGTGGATTTCACGGCAGCGGCCGAAGCCGGCTTCGTCGCAGGCCTGGAAGTGCTGGGCTATACCGCCCAGGGCCAGTTCCTCATGAATGCGGGCCTGCTGGACTGCCTGGCCAGTCTGGCCCCCGGCAGCAGCGAGTACTTCAAGGCCGCGGCCATGGTGCAGAAACTGGTGCAGCCCCATGAAATGGGCGAGCTGTTCAAGGTCATCGCCCTGGGCAAGGGCCTGGCCGAGCCCCTGCTCGGCTTCCAGCGCGGCGACCGCAGCCACACCCTGTAAGCGGCAGCGTTCCGACCCTTCATATTCCTGCAACGCGGAGGGTGTTTACTGACGGCCCCTAGATGTTTTCGGGAATGCCGTCATGCCCCTTGCCTTGCTCCCCGTCGCTGCCAGTCGCGCCCTCTTCCTGGGACTACTGTTTCTCTTTGCCCTGCTGCTTTCCGGTGCCGTCCAGGCTGCCGGGGCCAGCGACCTGGTGGCCGTGGGCCAGCTGCGGCTGCAGTCCCAGCGTGTGGCCAAGCTCTATCTGCAGGCCGGCCTGCAGATCCAGGCGGACAGCGCCCGCAATCAGTTGCAGAAAGCCACCCAGCAACTGGAGACGGCTCTTGCCGAACTGGCCCCCTACAGCCGCCAGAGCCGCATGGCGCCAACCCTGCAGCGCACCCAGGCCCTCTGGGTGGAGCTGCGGCAGGCCCTGAAGTCCCCCTACACCACGCCGGCCCTGCAGCGGGTGCTGGCGGTCAGCGACGACCTGATGCTGGCCAGCGGCAAGCTGAGCCTGCTGATCGAGGAGCAGAGCGAAGGCAATATGGGGCGCCTGCTGGATCTATCCCAGCGGCAGAACATGCTGGCCCAGCGGCTGGCACGACTGTATCTGATGGGCTACGCCGGTGACCGCAGCCAGGGGCGCCAGGTGGACGCGGAACAGGCCCGCCGTGAATTCAATACCGCCCTGGGCGAGCTGGCCGGGGCCCGGGAAAACACCGCCGCCGTGCGCAATGCCCTGGAACTGGCCCGTACCCAATGGCTATTCTTCGACCAGGCCCTGGTCGGCGGCGGCAGCGGTGCCGGTACGGACAGGCAGAGCCAGGCCCGCAACGTGGCTACCACCAGCGAGCGCATCGCCGAAGTGCTGGAGGAGGTCAGCCGTCAGTACGCCCAGGCCTACAACAGCACCCAGGTGGCGGTGGCGCCGGGGGGCGCCCGTCGCAACTGAGTTTGGCCGGGCAGCGCCTATTCCTGGGCGGCGTAGAAGGCGTTGAGATAGAGGGCGGGGTCGATACCCGGTTGCCGCGTCGGCACCGCCACCAGTTGCAGCTGGGGCTCCAGCCGGGGCGGCTCGGTCCAGTTGGCGTTCAGCACGTCTTCGTCGTAATGGGCGGTGAGGTCGTCGCTGCAGCGGCCCGTGCTCATGTCCATGATGGTCAGCATGTTGCTCTCCTTCACCGTGAGGGGGCGCCCGTCGCCCTGTAAGAGGTGTAACGGAGCGCGGTGGGAAAAGGTTGAGCCGTTCCGGGATTTTTTTGCTCCGGTATCAAGAAAGACGGATTTTGGTCGTAAAATGAAACAGTAATTCCACGAGGAGAACGCCATGGACGTCAATGGCATCGCCAGTCTGGCCACCAGTTTTTCGGAAACCCAGACCAGCAACCAGATTCAAACCGCAGTCCTGAAGAAGGCCCTGGATGCCCAGGCTTCCAGTGCGGCCCAGTTGATCCAGGCCCTGCCCCAGTCCACCGTCAATCTGCCCGACCATTTGGGCAAGAACGTGAACACCACGGCCTGAGCTGCCCGGCCCTGCCGTCGCAGATACCGAAACGCCCCGGCTTGCCGGGGCGTTTGTTTTTGGTGCCGCGGTTCAGAAACCCTGGCCTTGGAGCCAGGCCAGGAGCGACCTGGCCACCTTTTCCCAATCCTGTTCCAGCATCAGCCCGTGGCCCATGCCGGGGAAGATTTCCGGGGTGATGCCGTAGGTGTCCCCGGTCATCTTCACCTGGGCCGCCGGCACCAGGGCATCCAGTTCGGCGCCGATGATCTGCAGGGGCGGCAGCCGCATGCGCAGCAGCTGGGGCAGGTTGAACAGGGACATGTCCCAGATGGCCCGCTGGGACTCCTTCTGCATGTGGCCGTAGTAGCGCAGCAGCCGTTCCGGCTCCACGTCCTGGGCGAACAGGGCCTGCTCCAGCACATGGCTGGCCACCTGGCCGCCCCCCAGCAGGTGGTTGAGGTCCCCCAGCAGGTCCGGGCGGGAGAAGACCATCTGCAGGGAAGCCCCCACCAGGCCCTGGGGCGGCACCGAGCACATCAGCACGGCGCCCGGCACCTGGGCCTGCTCCAGGTACTTCTGCACCACGAAGCCGCCCATGGAGTGGCCGATCAGCACCGGCGCCTGTTCCAGTTCCGCCACCGCCCGGCGCACGTCCTCGACGTAATCCTGGATGCTCCACCAGTCGATGCTGTTGTGACCCCAGCTGCCGCCGTGGCCGCGCAGGGAAACGGCATGGGCGTCGTAGCCGGCGGCGGAGAAGAAGGGCAGGAAGTGCTCGTCCCAGCACCAGGCGCCGGCGAAGGCGCCATGGACGAAGAGCAGGGGCGTGGGCCGGGCCTTGGCCTTGCCTTGGGCCGGGCGGGAAATGACTTCGAGGACCTGGTCCTGGGCGCGGGTGTCCATCAGGCGGGCACCTCCATGCCGCGCCGCACGGCGGGCCGCTCACCCACCAGGGCCGCCCAGCGGGCCACCTGGGGATAGTCTGCCAGGTCGATGCCCTGCCATTCGTGGCGGCTGACCCAGGGGTAGATGGCCATGTCGGCGATGGAATAATCGCCGGCGACGTAGGTCTGGCGTTGCAGCTGACCCTCGAGAACGCCGTAGAGGCGGGCCGTTTCCGTGCGGAAGCGCTCGATGGCGTAGGGCACCGGAGCCGGGGCGAAGCGCAGGAAGTGGTGGGTCTGGCCGAAGATGGGGCCGATGCCGCCCATCTGGAACATCAGCCATTGCAGCACGGCATAGCGCTCCGGCCCGGCAGCGGGCAGGAAGCGGCCGCACTTTTCCGCCAGGTAGATGAGGATGGCGCCGGATTCGAACAGGCTCAGGGGCTGGCCGCCGGGGCTGTCCGGGTCCACGATGGCGGGGATCTTGTTGTTGGGGTTGATGGCCAGGAAGTCCGGGGCAAACTGCTGCTCCCGGGTGATGTCCACCGGCTGCACGGCGTAGGGCAGGCCGCACTCTTCGAGCATGATGGAGACCTTGCGGCCGTTGGGGGTGCCCCAGGTGTAGAGGGTGATCATGGCTTTCCTTGGTTCTGTGTCGCGGGGCCGGCTTCCCGTGGTTAAATCGGGGCCGCCGGATGTGGGCGCCAACCTTTCCTGTCTAGGTCTGCACAATGTTGAAATGGCTTCTGACCCTGAGCCTGGGGGTGATACTCCTGGGCCTGTTCCTGCCCCGCCAGCCGGGGTGGCGGCGGGGCCTGCCCGGGGATGTCAATCTGCGCCTGCGCGGCCGGGACTATTTCTTTCCCTTCGGCTCCACCCTGGTCTTTTCCGCCCTGCTGGCCCTGCTCAGCCGTTTTCTCTGAGGGCTGCCGCGACGGCGCCGGCCCGGGCCTGGTGGATGGCGTCGGGGATGCGGGAACGGTCGCCGGCGGCCTTGGCCACGGCCCCCGCATCGACGCTGCGGGCCGCCGCCAGGGCGGTGCGCAGGCGCGCCGGGCTGGCGTAGGGGCGCTCCTCCCAGTCCTTGCGGCCGTTGTAGTCGCAGGCGCAGGCGGCGAGCAGTTGCTCGAAACGCTCGGGGCGGCGGAAGGCGTCGGTCTTTTCCAATAGGGTGACCAGGGTCGCCGGCCGCATTTCCAGGCATTTGTGGATGTCGCCGTGGTAGCGGGCGGTGAGCAGGGCCAGGTCCCGGCATTCCACCGGCACCTTGAGGCGGGCGCACAGCGCCGCGCCCAGCTCCACGCTGCGGTGCTCGTGGCCGATGTGCCGGGGCAGGATGTCGGCCGGCGTGGTGCCCTTGCCCAGGTCGTGCAGCAGGGCGGCGAAGCGCACCGGCAGCGGCTCGCCGCGGCTGGCGGCGACGTCGATGACGCGCATGACGTGGTCGAAGGTGTCGATTTCCGGATGGTAGTCGGCCCGCTGGGGCACCCCGTCGAGCTTCTCCAGTTCGGGCAGGAGGCGGGCCAGGGCGCCGCAGTCCTTGAGCACGGCGAACATGCGCGAGGGCCGGGCCTCCATCAGGCCCTTGGACAGTTCCTGCCACACCCGTTCCGGCACCAGGGCGTCCACCTCACCGTTGGCCACCATTTCCCGCATCAGGGCCAGGGTTTCCGGGGCCACGGAAAAATCGGTGAAGCGGGCGGAGAAGCGGGCCAGGCGCAGGATGCGCACCGGGTCTTCGACAAAGGCCGGGCCCACATGGCGCAGCACCCGGGCGGCAATGTCCCGGACCCCGCCGTAGGGGTCGGTGAGGCTGCCGTCCTCACCTTCGGCGATGGCATTGATGGTCAGGTCCCGCCGCGCCAGGTCCTGTTCCAGGGTCACGTCCGGCGCCGCGTGGAAGGCGAAGCCGGCGTAGCCCCGGCCGGTCTTCCTTTCGGTGCGGGCCAGGGCGTATTCCTCATGGGTCTGGGGATGCAGGAAGACGGGAAAATCCTTGCCCACGGGCTTGAAGCCCTGGGCCAGCATGGTCTGGGGATCGGCGCCCACCACCACGTAGTCCCGGTCCTGCACCGGCAGGCCGAGCAGGCGGTCGCGCACGGCGCCGCCGACGACGTAGATCTGCATGGGCGGGGTCAGGCGCCCACCTCGGCCCGGGCGCCGGCAGCCCATTCCTGCATGGCCGGCAGGGCCAGCAGGGTGTCCCGGTAGGCGGCAGCCAGGGGCGGCAGTTCGACGCCGTAGGTGTGGAAGCGGAAGGCCACCGGAGCGTACATGGCATCGGCCACGGAAAAGTCGCCGAAGAGGAAGGGGCCGGCCGCGGCGAAGCGCTCCCGGCTGGAAGTCCAGAGGGCGGCGATGCGGGCGATGTCGGCCAGGACCTCCGGCGTCTGGCCTTCACCGGGGCGGCTGGCAGCCACCTCCATGCTCATCTGTTGGCGCAGGGCGGCAAAGCCGGAGTGCATCTCGGCGCTGACGCTGCGCGCCTCGGCCCGGGCCTTGGGGTCGGCGGGCCACAGGTCCACATGGTTCAGGGAGGCTTTTTCGGCCAGGTATTCGCAGATGGCGAGGGAATCCCACACCGTCAGGTCGCCGTCGATCAATGCCGGCACCTTGCCGGAGGGCGAGTGGGCCAGGATCTGGGCCTTGGTGTCCGCCTGGCGCAGGCGCACGGGGATTTCCCGGAAGGGCAGCCCGGCCTGCTTCAGCAGCAGCCAGGGCCGCAGGGACCAGGAGGAGAAGTTCTTGTTGCCGATGACCAGTTGCAGCATGGAGTCTCCTCCCGGGCGGGGGGCAGGTGTTCAGCGGCCGGCCTGGCCCCGGAACGTGTTGAACTTGGCGTTGGGATCGGCGGCCAGGTAGGTGGGGGCCACGGATTCCAGGGAGGCGGGGCACCAGCGGGCCGGAGTCTTGGCGCCGGGGGTGGCCACATTGTCCACCTGCATGGAACGCAGGTTGTCCGGGGACATCAGGGGCTTGGGCGCCAGCCACAGCAGGCCGGCCTGCAGGTAGGCCCAGCCTTCGGAGAGCTTGAACAGGGGCCGTTCCTTGCCGATCACCTTGCCGGTGTACTGGATCAGTTCGCGCAGGCTGTACACGCCGGGGCCGCACAGTTCATAGGTCTGGCCGAAGGTGTCGCTGTCTTCCAGGCTGTCCACGAAGGCCTGGCCCACGTCGTCGATGCACACCGGCTGGAAGCGGGCGTCGGGGAAGCCGATGGGGAACACCGGGGCCAGCTTGAGCAGCTTGGCGAAGGTGTTGAGGAAGGAATCGCCGGCGCCGAAGATGACGGAGGGACGGAACACGGTCACGTCCAGCGGGCCCTGGGCGGCCAGCACGATGGCTTCGCCGTCGCCCTTGGAGCGCAGGTATTCGGAGGGGCCCTTGGCGTCGGCCTTGAGGGCGCTCATGTGCACCAGGCGCTTGACGCCGGCCTGCTGCATGGCGGCGACGACTTTCCGCGGCAGTTCCACATGGGCCTGGGCGAACTTGCGGCCGTAGGGCATTTCGCTGTCGCCGTGGAGGATGCCCACCAGATTGATCACCGCGTCCTGGCCGCGCATCAGGGCGAGCAGGTCTTCTTCCTTGTTGATGTTGGCTTCCACCACATCGACCCCGGGCAGGGGCAGCAGGTGCTTGGCCCGTTCCCGACGGCGGGAGGGCACGGTGATGCGGATGCCTTCGCGGGCAGACAGCAGGTTGGCAATGTGGCTGCCGACAAAGCCGCTACCGCCCAGCAACAGAATGTTTTTGATCGCCATGATTATCTCTGGAGTGTCGCTTTATAGTCTTTGCGCCGCGTCGTTGCCGACGCGATGCTCCCCTCACCTCCCGGCAACGCTGGCGCCGCCGGGAAACCCCGGATTTTACGGCAAATCTTCCGGTTTTGGCTGGTTCTCGCCACCGCTGCCCTTGGGCAGCACCACCCCCAGCCGGCTTTTCAGGGACTGGGGCCGGCCGTTGTTGAAGAGGGAGGCGTAGTAGACCGAGTTGCTCATCACCTTTTTCACGTAATCCCGGGTCTCGCTGAAGGGGATGGTCTCGGCGTAGATGGCCCCCTCGATGGGCTTGGCGGCCCGCCATTTCTGGGCCCGGCCGGGACCCGCGTTGTAGGCGGCGGAGGCCAGCACCGGGTGGTTGTCCAGGCTTTCCATGACCATGCGCATGTAGGAGGTGCCGAGCAGCACGTTGGTGTCCGTATTGGTCACCTGGCCGTGGTCGTAGTCCTTGAGGCCGATCTTCTTCGCCACCCAGCGGGCCGTGGCCGGCATCAGCTGCATCAGACCCGAGGCGCCGACGGAGGAGCGGGCGTTGGTGACGAAGCGGCTTTCCTGACGCATCAGGCCGTATACCCAGGCATCGTCCAGCTGCTGCTGGCGCGCCACGGGGCGCACCTGCTCGTCGAAGGGGGAGAGGTAGCGCAGGCTGTAGTCGTGTTCGTTCTTGGTGCGGTCGGCGGCGGCGATGGCCCGGTCGTAGATGTTGTTGCGGCGGGCGATTTCGGCGGCGGCCAGCAGTTCCCGGTCGTCCATGCCGCGCAGGGCCCAGCTCCATTCCTTGGTGCCTTCGAAGCGCAGGTTGGCGCGGAACAGGGCCAGGGCCCGGCGCAGGGCCAGGTTGTCGCCGACCCGGGCCAGTTCCTCCCGGCTCAGGGGGCGGGCCTGGGGCGGCAGCTTGATGGGGCGGCCCAGCTCGTCGTCCGCCAGGTTGCCGTAGAAATTGGGCTGGCCGGCGATGCGCTCGAACAGGGGCTGGGCGAGGTCGTTGCGGCCGGCGGCCTTGTAGGCCCGGCCCAGCCAGTAGGTCCAGCTGGGGTCGGCGGCCTGGGTCGGGCTCATGCCTTCGATGGCGTGGCGCACCAGGTGCCAGTCCTGGGCGCGCAGGGCGGCGCGCACCTTCCAGGCCTGGGCTTCGTCGGAGAGGGGCGCCAGGTCGCTGCCGCGGCGGTACCAGTCCAGGGCTTCCGGATAGTGGCGCTGGGCGCCCTGCCAGCCGATCTGGCCCCAGGCCCAGGCCCGGTCGGCCGGCGGCAACTGGCTTTCCAGGGCATCCAGGCGCTGGGCGGCCATGGCCGGGTCGTTGCGGGCCACCCGCTGCAGCGCCAGCAGGGCCAGTTCCCGCTGCAGGCGCTGGCTGGTGCCGGAGAGCTTGACCAGGAAAGGCAGGGGTTTGTCCGTCACCTGGTCCCACAGCTTGCGCTCCGGGGTCTGGGCCACGGGCAGGTACTGGGCCGTGTTCCAGGCGGCGCCGAGCTTGTTGATTTCGAACTGGCGGCGGATGCGGGCCCAGACGTCGTCGGAATTGACCTTCTGGGCCGCCACCACGGCGTCCAGCACCGGGTTGCAGGGCTCGGGCACTTCCAGCAGGGTGCGGAACAGGGGCAGGGCGTCGTCCAGGGCCTTCGGGTCCTTGCGTGCCAGGCGGCTCTGCAGGCTGAGGCAGGCCAGGTCCTGGTCGGCCTGGGAAATCTTCGGATACTCGGCCTCGAACTCGCTCCAGCGTTGCTGCTTGCCGAGCAGGCGCAGCCAGTCGCCGCGCAGCTTCTCGGCGATGTAGGTCTTGTCCTGGCGGGCGAGGAAATCGTTGAGGGCGGCGACGGTGTTGGCGTCGGCCTTTTCCAGCTGGGCGCGGATCTGGAAATACTCCACGTAGGGCGCCAGTTCGTGGTCCCGCAGCTCGGCGGCGAGGCGGTCGAGACGGTTCAGGTCGCCGGCGCGGAAGGCGTCCCGGGCGGCGACGAACTGTTCGTCGCCACCGGCGCGGGCCGGGGCGTTGAGGCCGAGACAAAGGCCGAGCAGGGCGGAGCACAGGGTGAGGCGAAGGGCGAAGCGGGGGCGGGCTGGGGAAGGCGACATCGTGGTGTGATAATCTGGTTCGGCGTCTGCAGGGCAGGCGCTTGAGGCAAGGGGCTGGCGGGAAAAAATGCCGTCACGGCAGAGCCACTGGCAGCCCTTTGAGCATAGCACAGGCCGGGGCCCTGCCCGGCCTCCGCAGCGAGCCAATTTCATCTTTCTCCATGACCGCCATTCCCTTCACCCCGCCGCCCGCCCCCGAGAACCGCAACGTCCTGCGCCAGCGCCTCATTGCCGCCCGCCGCGGGCTTTCCGCCGAGGCCGTGGCCCTGCTTTCCGAGGCCATCTGCGGCCACCTCATGGCCGGCTTTCCCGAACTGGAAGGCAAGGTGGTGGGTTTCTGCTGGCCGGTGCAGAACGAGCCGGACCTGCGTCCCCTGCTGCTGGAGTGGCAGTCCCGGGGCGGCCGCTCGGCCCTGCCGGTGGTGACGGTGCCCAATGCGCCCCTGGCCTTCCGCGAGTGGCGGGAGGCGACGCCCCTGGCGCCGGACCGCTACGGCATCCCGACGCCCACCGAGGGTCCCTGGCTGGTGCCCCAGGTGCTGCTGCTGCCGGTGAACGGGGTGGACCGGCTGGGCTACCGCCTGGGCTACGGCGGCGGCTTTTTCGACCGCACCCTGGCCAGCCTGGACCCCCGGCCCCTGGCCATCGGCGTCGGCTACGAACTGGCCAGGGTGGCCGACATCGGCCCGGAACCCCACGACGAGCCCCTGGATGCCCTGGTGACGGAAGCCGGCATCACCCGCTTCCGGCCCTGAGTCGTCGGCGTCGGCCACTGCCGGGAGAGGCAGGCGGGATGGGCGTCCTGAGATGGTGTGTCCGGTGAACGGCTTGCAATCAGCCTCTCCCGGCAGGGGGGCGGAAGAATGCCGTCTTTCCTGCCTGCCCGGGTAGGCGCAAAGGAGCGCTGCCTGCCGCCCTAGGCCAGGCTTTGGCGCAGGGCCGCCAGGTAGCGCAGGCCGGCGATGGCCCGGCTGCCGTACCAGGAGATCATTTCCCCATCCACCGTCAGCACCGGGGTGCCGCCCGCGGCCGGGTCGGCGGCCAGTTCCAGGGCGTCCTTGTCGCGGAAGGGATAGGGCTCGCTCGGCAGCAGGATGCGCCCGGCCTGGCGGGCCAGGGCCAGGTCCACTTCCGGATAGCGTTCGGCGGCGTCGGCGGGCAGGCTGTCCCAGCCGGCGGCGGCCAGCATGCGGGAGATGTAGGTGTCCCGGCTGATGCTCATCCAGGGCTTTTTCCAGATCAGGTAGAGCACCGTCTCCCGGGGCAGGTCGGCCACGGCGTCCGCCAGTTCGGCCCGGGCCGCGGCGTAGTCGGCGCAGAGCCGCTCCGCCTCCGCTTCCTTGCCGAAGAGATGGCCCAGCAGGCGGTACAGGGCCGGATTGTCGTCCGGGCCCAGGGGATGGGTGACGACGATGTGGGGCACGAAGGCCTCCAGGGCCGCCACTTCCTCGCGCCGGTTTTCATCCACATTGACGATGACGTGGGTGGGGGCCAGGGCGCGGATTTTCTCCACGGAGAAACCCTTGGTGCCGCCCACCTTGGGCACGGCCTGCAGGGCCTGCCGCGGATGCACGCAGAAGCCGGTGCGCCCCACCAGCTGCGGGCCCAGGCCCAGGTCCCACAGCAGTTCGGTGATGGAGGGCACCAGGGACACCAGGCGCAGTTCGCCCTGGGCGGCGGACCAGGCGGGGTGCGGCTTGCCGAGGGCGTCGGGCCATTGCATCATCGGGCATCCATGAACGTGAAGGAGCAGCGATGCTAGCGCAAAAAATTGCCGTGGTGACGGGTGCCGCCCGGGGCCTGGGCCTGGCCGTGGCCGGCCTGCTGGCCGAGCAGGGTTGCCGGGTGGTGCTGGTGGGGCGGCGGGAGGGTCCGCTGCAGGCGGCCTGTGCCGAACTGGCCGGGCGCGGCTTGGCGGTGGCGGCCCAGGTGGCCGACGTCACCCGGGGCGAGGACGTGGCCCGGCTGGCCGCCTTCCTGGAACGGGAATACGGCGGTGTGGACATCCTGGTGAATAACGCCGGGGTCTTCCTCGAACCCCACGATTTTGCCGATCCGGCCAGCGGCAGCCTGCTGCGGGTCGATCCGGCGCTGGTGGCGGCGACCCTGGAGGCCAACACCCTGGCGCCCCTGCGCCTGATGCAGGCCCTGGTGCCCCTGATGCGGCGGCGGGGCTGGGGGCGCATCGTCAATGTCTCCTCCGGCATGGGCCAGCTGTCCACCATGGGCGGCGCCTGGCCCGGCTACCGGGCCTCGAAGACGGCCCTCAACGCCCTCACCCGCATCCTGGCGGCGGAACTGGCCGCGGAAGGGGCAGCGATCAAGGTCAATGCGGTGTGTCCCGGCTGGTGCCGCACCGAGATGGGCGGCAGCGACGCCCAGCGCAGCGCCGAAGAGGGCGCCCGCAGCATCCTGTGGGCCGCCACCCTGCCCGACGACGGGCCCAGCGGCGGCTTCTTCCGGGACGGTCAGCCCCTGGACTGGTAAGGCTCAGCGCCGGGGCGGGGCGTCCGCCGGGGTCTGCTGTTCCCGGGGCGTCGGCTCCGGCGTGGCGTCCAGCTGGGCCTTGATGCGTGCCGTGATCTCGGCGGCGGGCATGGCGTAGGGGAACTTGGCGATAAAGCCGCTATCCGGCCCCAGCAGGTACATACCGGCGGAGTGGTCCATCCAGTACTGGTCCGAGCCCGGCTCCTGGACCTTCTCGTAGCGCGCCTTGAAGTTGTCGGCGACGCCCCGCACCAGGGCCGGCGAACCGGTGAGGCCGAGGATGCGCGGGTTGAAGAAGGCGACGTAGTTGCCCAGGACCTTGGGCGTGTCCCGCTGCGGGTCCACGCTGATGAAAATGGGCTGCACCCGCTTGCCCGCCTCTCCCAGCTGTTCCAGGATGGCCGCCATTTCGGCCAGGGTGGTGGGGCAGACGTCGGGGCAGGAGGTGTAGCCGAAGGTGATCAGCTGGAACTGGCCGCCGAAGTCCTGGTTGGTGACCACGTTGCCGTACTGGGTCTGCAGCAGGTAGCGGGGCTGCACGCCGACGGCGATGTCGTCGCCGCTGGCGGCCAGATGGCGGGCCGGGTTGAGGGGCTTGGCCGGGGCCTGGGCGGCGGCCGGCAGGGCAAGGGCGGCGCCCAGGGCCAGCAGGGTGAGCTTGAGACGGGCGTGTTTCATGGTCAGCGGGCCACGGCGTCGGCAGAGGCAGGCGGCAATTGCTCGGCCAGGGCTTCGGCCTTGCGGGCCAGTTCCGGGGCGGCGGGGCAGGTGCCCCCCTGGCGTGAGCGCTCCAGGAAAGCGTTCTGTGTGGCCCCTTCGAAAGCCTCGCCGTACTGGCGGGTCTTGGGCGCGCGCTGGATCACCAGCCCCTTGATCCGTGCCACCACCTCCTTCTGGCCGCAGGCCAGGGCGGTGCCGTTGAGGCGGCCCAGTTCGGTGAGGGCCTGCAGTACCGATTCGGGCGACAAATCCGCCGCCCGGGCGGGTTGGGCGGCCAACAGCGAGAGGGGCAGCAGGAGCAGGGCAAGACGGCGCATAGGGTCCTCGGAAGCAGGGGGAATGGGCGGATGATAGCCCGGCCCGGGGCCGCCTGATTTGATATAGGCCGGATTTGTCGCCGCCCCGGACCCCGCGGCGGCGGCGGGGCCTGTGGGATAATCCGCCCCATGTCTGCTCCCAACCTGCCCGCCGGCGCCCCCGAACTGGTCGCCGCCATCGAGGCGGCCCTGGCCGCCCGTCCCGAGGAACGCATCCTGCGCCTCAGCCATGAGGGCCAGTCCCTGGTGGTGAAGCGCGCCTCCGACCAGACCCGGGCCCCCTGGGTCACCTGGATCGCCGCCCGCATCGCCGGCAGCCTTTCGCCCCAGCCCCTACCGCGGCAGTCCCTGGCCCTGTCGGACCAGGGCGGCCTGATCCGCATCGAAGCCCGCCGCCTGCGTAGCCTCCACGCCGCCGGAGTGAAAGTGCCCCGGGTGCTGGCGGAAGGGGCCGGCTGGCTGGCCCTGGAGGCGGTGGGCGATACCCTGGAACACGCCCGCACGGACCGTCCGCGGCAGGAATGGGATGCCCTGCTGCTGCGGGCCATGGACGACCTGGCGGCCTTCCACCGGGCCGGCCACTGGCACGGCGGCAGCCAGGTGAAGAACCTGATGCTGTGGCAGGGCGAGATTTTCCGCATCGATTTCGAGGAAGACATCGGCGAGCACCTGCCCCTGGCCGTGGCCCAGACCCTGGACCTGGTGCTGCTGGTCAATTCCTGCCTGCTTCTCGACGACCGGGGTGAGGCCGCCTGGCAGGCCATGGGCGAGGCCCTGCTGGAGCGCTACTTCGCCGCCCACCCGGCGGCCGACATCCGCCGCTGCCTGCAGCGGGCCATGCTGTGGCTGCGCGCCATCACCTTCCTGGCCCGGCCCTGGCGCCACAAACGGGGCCGCAGCCTGCGCCGGGTATTCCTGCTGCGCCGTTGCCTGGAGCGGGTGCTGGCCTAGTCCAGCAGGCCCCGGGGCTTGCGCGGGGCCTGGGTGAACAGGCGGTCGTAGAGCCAGTTGGGCAGGAGCCGCAGGACCTTCGCCACCACCCCCATCTGCCAGGGAATGACCGTGTAGCTGGTGCCCTTCGCCACCGCCCGGGCGAAGCGCCGCGCCGCTTCCGCTGCCGGCAGCAGGAAGGGCATGGGATAGGGGTTGATGGCGGTCATGGGGGTTTCGATATAGCCCGGGGCGATGGTCACCACCTTGATGCCCTTGGGCGCCATTTCCAGGCGCAGGGATTCCAGATAGGCGATGGCGGCGGCCTTGGAGGCCGAATAGGCTTCGGCCCCCGGCAGGCCCCGGATGCCGGCGACGGAGGCGATGCCCACCAGGCGCCTGTCGCCGCCGGCGGCGGCCATGGGGCCGATGAAGGGGGCGAAGGTGGCGGCCATGCCGTAGACGTTGGTGTCCATCACCTTGCGGAAGGCCGCCAGGTCTTCCGGGCATTCGCTGAGGGTGCCGACGGAGACGCCGGCGTTGGCGATGACGATGTCCGGGGCGCCGTGGCGGGCCGTGAAGTCGGCAGCGGCGGCGGCCAGGGCCGGGGCGTCGCTTACATCCAGGGCATAGGCGGCGTGGTGGCCGGGCAGGTCGGCCAGGAGGTCCGTCAGTGCTTGTTGCCGGCGGGCTGCCAGGCCAAGGGTGGCGCCCTGTTCGGCGTAGTGGCGGGCCAGGGCGGCGCCGATGCCGCTGGAGGCGCCGGTTATGAAGACCTTGAGGGATGCCATGGAATGTTCCGCAGGTGGATGTGAAATCGCCCGGAGGGCGGGGCCGTCCGGGCGATGGCGTGGGTCTGCCGGCGGGGCTTACTTCTTCTTGCCGGCCCGCTCGGCGCGGATTTTCTCGATCAGCAGGTCGGCGTTGCGCAGCACGTCCTTGAAGGCTTCGCCCTTGACCACGTAGCGGCCGTCCACCACCACCATGGGCACGCCGTCCACCTTGTAGGCCCGGGCGATCTGTTCGGCCCGGCTCATCTTGCTGTTCACGCCGAAGGAGGCAAAGGCCTCGGCGAACTTCTTGCCGTCGGCGCCCTGCTTGCCCACCCATTCCTCGGCGGTGCGGGGGTCGAACAGATTGACGCGCTGTTCGTGGATGGCCTTGAACACGGCTTCGTCCAGCTTGGCCAGGTCGCCGGTGGTTTCCAGGGCGTAGTACAGCTTGGCCACGTTGGTCCAGGCGGGGCGGCCGAAGGTGATGGGCACCTTCTTGAAGGCCACGTCCGGGCCCAGGCGGGAGGCCCAGGCGTGGATCAGGGGGTTGAAGTCGGCGCAGTGGGGGCAGCCGTAGGAGAAGAACTCGATCACTTCGATCTTGCTGCCGCTGTCGGTGGCGATGGGCGGGTTGATCGCCTGGAACTGGGGCTGCTGCTGGGCAACGGCCGGCTGCAGGGCGGCGGCCAGCAGGGCCAGGGGCGCCAGCCAGCGGCGCAGGCGGGAATACAGGGAAGCGGAGGTCTGGGTCATGGGGGTTTCCTTCAGTCCTTGTTCTTGACGATATTGGCTTCGACGCCGGCCTTGGCCAGTTCGGCGCGCACCTTGTTCACTTCATCGATCTTGGTGTACGGCCCCAGGCGCACCCGGTACCACACCTTGTCGCCCACCATCACTTGCTGCACGGTGGCTTCCACCCCCAACATGGCCAGACTGGCCTTCTGATTGTCCGCGTCGCCCGGCTTCTGGAAGGAGCCGGCCTGGAGGAACACGGGTTCCTTGGCGGCGGCGCCGTCCTTGGCGTCCTTGGCCTCCTTCCCGTCCTTGCCATCCTTGGCCGTCTTGGCGTCGGGCTTGGCTTCCGGGGCGGGAACGGCGTCGGCGTTGCCGGGCAGAATCTTGTAGAAGTCGAAACGGGGCTTTTCCGGCACCGGGTCGCCGGGCTTGCCGGGCAGGGCCGCCGGGGCGGGGGGCTGGGCCGGGGCGGCCTTGTCTGCCGCCTTCTCGCCCGGCTTGGGCAGGGCCTCCGGCGGCATGGGGGCGCCGTTCTGGGTCTTGTTCACAAAGGGCATCGGCGCCTTGTTGATGTACCAGGCGACGCCCAGGGCCGCCACCACCCCCAGGATGAGGCCGATAAAGATGCCGATCAGGGTGCCGCCGCCGGACTTTTTCCTGGCGGGGGCCTTGCGGGGTTTCATGTCACGACTCATGGTTCTCTGCTCAACGTATGGGGGCGGGGTTGGCTTACATGGAGGCCGGGCAGGAAACACCCAGCAGGGCCATGCCGTTACGGATCACCTGGCGCACGGCGGCGGCCAGGGCGACGCGGGAACGGGCCAGGGCGGCGTCGTCCACCAGCATGCGTTCGGCATTGTAATAACTGTGGAAGTCGGCGGCCAGGTCCTTCAGGTAGAAGGCCACCTGGTGCGGCGCCAGGTCTGCGGCGGCATTGGCGACGACTTCGGGGAAGGCGGCCAGGCGGGCAGCCACGGCCAGTTCCCGCGGGTGGGTCAGCAGGGAGAGGTCGGCACCGGCCAGTTCGGCCTCGTTGCCGCCGGCATCGCCCCACTGCTTGACCACGGAACAGACCCGGGCGTGGGCGTACTGGATGTAATAGACCGGGTTTTCGTTGGTCTGGCTCTTGGCCAGGTCCAGGTCGAAGTCCAGGTGCTGGTCGGACTTGCGCAGCACGTAGAAGAAGCGGCAGGCGTCGTTGCCCACTTCGCCGCGCAGCTGGCGCAGGGTGACGAACTCGCCGGAGCGGGTGGACATGGCGGCCTTCTCGCCGTTGCGGTAGAGCACGGCGAACTGCACCAGGGCCACGTGCAGCTTGGCTTCGTCCTGATCCAGGGCCTGGAGGGCGCCCTTCACCCGGGGGATGTAGCCGTGGTGGTCGGCGCCCCAGATGTTGATGACCTTGTCGAAGCCCCGGTCGAACTTGTTCAGGTGGTAGGCGATGTCGGAGGCGAAGTAGGTGAACAGGCCGTTCTCCCGCTGCACCACCCGGTCCTTCTCGTCGCCGAAGGCGGTGGAACGGAACCACTTGGCGCCGTTCTGCACGTATAGGTGGCCGGCGGCTTCCAGCTTCTCCACGCACTTGGCCACCAGGCCGGTATCGAAGAGGGACTTCTCGGAGAACCAGACGTCGAAGTGCACGCCGAACTCTTCCAGGTCGTCCTTGCCGTCCGCCAGCTGCTCGGACAGGGCGTGCTGGTGGATGTAGCTCCAGTCCGGGCCGAGCAGGTTCTTGGCGTTGGCGATGAGGGCGTCCAGGTGGCCCTCCTTGTCCGCTTCCACGTCGGGAGCGCCGGCCAGGATATCCGCCGCCGGGCGCAGGTACTTGTTGCCGTGGGCTTCCTTGATCTGGCGGGCCATGTCGCGCACGTAGTCGCCCTGGTAGCCGTTGGGCGGGAAGGGGACATTGATGTCGTACAGACCGAGGTAGCGCAGCCAGGTGGAGAGGCCGAGGATGTCCATCTGCCGGCCGGCGTCATTGACGTAGTACTCCCGGGTCACATCCCAGCCGACGAAGGCCAGCAGGCTGGAGAGGGAGGCGCCATAGGCGGCGCCGCGGCCATGGCCGACGTGGAGGGGGCCGGTGGGGTTGGCGGAGACGAATTCCACCTGCACCTTCTGCTTGCCGCCGGCATTGCTGCGGCCGTATTCCCCGGCCTTGGCCAGCACGGCCTGGACCACGGCGGTCTTGGCGGCGGCCTTGAGGGTGAAGTTGATGAAGCCGGCGCCGGCGATGTCCACCTTTTCCACCCAGGCGGAGGGCGGCAGCTCATTGACCAGCTGCTGGGCGATTTCCCGCGGGTTCTTTTTCAGTTCCCGGGCCAGCTGCATCGCCACGTTGGCGGCGAAGTCGCCGTGGGACTCCTGTTTCGGGCGCTCCAGGGCGATGGGAGTGGCGGCGTGATCGGGGGCCACGCTCTTCAGGGCGGTCTGCAGCAGGTCGGCCAGGTGGGCCTTGATATCTTGACTCATAGGGAAATCGGGCGGTGCCAAAAGCTTGAAAGGGCCGATTATACCTGCCCGGCGCCGCGGGCCGGTCTGGATTCTGGTATTCTCGGCGGCTCCCTCCCCCGCCTCTTCCCGACTGACCATGCGCCTGCTGCGCCTCGCCAAGATCGCCACCGTCGCCATCCGTTACGGCCTCGACCAGATGGTGCTGGAACACGAGCCCACCGGCCGTGCCCGGGGCCTCTCCCGGCTTTCCCGCGCCCTCTTCTTCTGGCGCGACCTGGACCGCCGCTCCGAGGCCGAGCGCCTGCGCCTGGCCCTGGAAGCCCTGGGCCCCATCTTCGTCAAGTTCGGCCAGGTGCTGTCCACCCGCCGCGACCTGCTGCCGCCGGATCTGGCGGAGGAACTGGCCAAGCTGCAGGACCAGGTGCCGCCCTTCCCCTCGGAGCAGGCTATCGCCCAGGTGGAAGCGGCCTACGGCAAGCCCCTGGCAGAAATCTTCGCCGAGTTCGACCCGACCCCGGTGGCCTCCGCCTCCGTCGCCCAGGTCCATTTCGCCCGCCTGCACGATGGTCGCGAAGTGGCGGTGAAGGTGCTGCGCCCCGGCATGAAGCCGGTCATCGGCCACGACCTGGCCCTCATGGACACCCTGGCCGGCCTTACCGAAAAGCTGTGGGCCGACGGCAAGCGCCTGAAGCCCCGGGAGGTGGTGGCCGAGTTCGCCAAGCACCTCTACGACGAGCTGGACCTGATGCGGGAAGCGGCCAACTGCTCCCAGCTGCGCCGCAATTTCGAGAATTCCCCCCTGCTGCTGGTACCCGAGGTGCATTGGGACTACTGCACCCCCTCGGTGATGGTCATGGAGCGCATGCACGGCATCCCCATCAGCCAGACCCAGCGCCTGCAGGCCCAGGGCACCGACTTGAAGGCCCTGTCCCGGGCCGGGGTGGAGATCTTCTTCACCCAGGTCTTCCGCGACGGCTTCTTCCACGCCGACATGCACCCGGGCAACATCTTCGTCCATGCCGACGGCCGCTACATCGCCCTGGATTTCGGCATCGTCGCCACGCTGAACGACAACGACAAAAACTACCTGGCCCAGAACTTCCTGGCCTTCTTCCGCCGCGACTACAAGCGGGTGGCCGAGGCCCACATCGAATCCGGCTGGGCCCCCGCCGACACCCGGGTGGACGAGCTGGAAGCGGCCATCCGCGCCGTCTGCGAGCCCATCTTCGACCGCCCCCTGAAGGACATCTCCTTCGGCAAGCTGCTCTTGCGCCTGTTCCAGACCAGCCGCCGCTTCAATGTGGAAATCCAGCCCCAGCTGGTGATGCTGCAGAAGACCCTGCTCAACATCGAGGGCCTGGGACGCCAGCTGGACCCGGACCTGGACCTGTGGAAGACCGCCAAGCCCTTCCTCGAGAAGTGGATGGAAAGCCAGATGGGCTGGCGCGGTTTCGTGCGCAACCTGAAGAACGAGGCGCCCTACTGGGCCCGCAGCCTGCCCCAGATTCCCCGCCTGGCCCAGCAGGCCCTGGCCGCCCAGGCCCGGGCGCCGGAAGCCGGCGTCGCCACCCAGGCGGCCCTGGCCGCCATCCAGGCCACCCAGGCCCGCCACGAGCGCTGGCTGCGCCTGGCCCTGCTGCTGGCCGCCGGCATCTTCGCCCTGGAAATCTTCCGCAGCCTGGGCTGAGTCCGGGCCCGCCGCCTGCGCCGCCATGCACCGCACTCTCCGCCTCATTGGTGCCGCCAGCGGCGTCGGCGCCCAGGACCCGGGCTGCCACGCCGGCCCCACCGCCCTGCACCGGGCCCACGCTTTCGACGACCTGCAGCGCCGCCCCGATCTCAGCTGGGGCGAAACCCTCTTTCCGCGCCAGGCCCTGGGCGGCCGCGTGGCCGAGGTGGCCGACCTCTGCCAGCGCCTGGCCGAGGCAGTGCGCCAGGCCCGGGAGCGGGGCGAGACCCCGGTGGTGCTGGGCGGCGACCATTCCTGCGCCATCGGCACCTGGAGCGGCGTCCGCGCCGCCAGCCCGGCGCCCGTCGGCCTGCTCTGGCTCGACGCCCATCTGGACAGCCATACCCCCGAAAGCACCCATTCCGGCGCCCTCCACGGCATGCCCCTGGCCTGCCTGCTGGGCCAGGGCGACCGGCGTCTGGTGACCGTGGGCGGCCCCGGGCCCAAGCTGCTGCCCGGGCATGTGGCCCTCATCGGGGTGCGCAGCTACGAGCCGGAGGAGCGGGAATTCCTCGACCGCCTCGGGGTGCGCGTGTTCACCATTGACGAGGTGCGGCAGCGGGGCCTGCCGGCGGTCTTCGGCGAAGCCCTGGCCCGGGTGCGACAGGCGCCCGGCGGCTACGGCGTCAGCCTGGACCTGGACGTCTTCGATCCCCGGGAAGCGCCGGGGGTGGGCAGCCCGGAACCGGCGGGCCTGTCCCAGACCGAACTGATGCCGGCCTTGGCCGGCCTGGCCGGGGACCCGGCCCTGCTGGCCCTGGAGGTGATGGAGTTCAACCCGGACCGGGATGCGGGCGGGCGTACGGCAGCCCTGCTGGCCCGGCTCATCGGTGCCGTCTTCCCCCGCCGGCATGGGGCCTGAGAGGCCCGCCGGACGGGCTTCCCGGCCCGGCTGCGGGGCACTGGGGGCGGCCTTTCCCGGCTCTTGATCGGCGGCGATCCAAAATGGTGCGCCAAGGCACTGATTTGCTTGCCCTAAATCCTGCCGGCGCGGGGCGGAAATGCGGCTATACTTGCGCGTTTTTCAATTTTTCCGCCTCGTCATCGTCCCGGGATTTCCGCCACCATGACCACGCTCCTGGCCTTCGTCATCCTCTATCTCCTGGTCTCCATCGGCATCGGCCTGTTCGCTGCCACCCGGGTCCATAGCGCCAAGGATTTCGCCGTCGCCGGCCGCAGCCTGCCCCTGCCGGTGGCCACCGCCTTGGCCTCAGCGAACTCAACCCGGTCGACGCTTCCTGCACTGGCGCCAAGTGCCGGCGTCCCGTCGGGGCTTGGTGATCCGGGACCTGGCCACCGCCCTGCGGGAAAGGAAGGCTGACCTGGCCACCCTGCTGGCCATCGAGGTGGGCAAAATCTGCAGTGAGGCGGAAGTGGAAATCCGGGAAATGATCGACATCGCCGACTACGTCGTCGGTCTCTTCCGTTAGTTCCACGGCCTCAGCCTGCCCTTGGAGCGGCCCCGCCATCACCTGTTGGAGCGCTGGCAACCTCGGGCCCGATAGTGGTGATCACTGCCTTCAACTTTCCCGCTCCGGTGTGGGCCTGGAATGCCTTCATCACTGCCGTCTGCGGCGATACGGTGGTGTGGAAGCCGTCGCCCAAGGCGCCCCTCACCGCCATCGTCATCCAGAAGGTGTGGTGGATGAGGTGTGCCGCAACCACGGCGCCCAGGGCGTATTCACCCTGCTGCTGCCGGACGAAGCGGAAATGAGCCAGGCCCTGGCCATCAACTACGGTAACCAGCTGTCCCCGGCTCAGGGCATCCGCTTCGAACTGCCGGGCAGATGGCCGGCTAGGTAATTCCAGGCAGGGTGTCCGACTCCAGAGGGCCGTCTGCCGCTGCCTTCGGCGGCAGGGGCGCGAAGTAGCCGGCAGCCAGTACCAGCAGGGCGACGCCGATGAGGGTGGCAGTCCAGGTAAGGGTGCCCCTGCCCATGGTGTCGAACAGCAGCAGCTTGGCTCCCACTAGGCCCAGCAGGAGCATGCCGCCGAACCAGCGGTGGCGCAGTTCCCGGCGGGAAGCGTGGATCATAGTGGCAATGGCGGTGGTGCTCCAGAACAGGGTGAGCAGGGCCTGGAAGAGGGTGGCATGCATCAGCGTCGGGAAATTGAAAGGAATCCCGCCCCAGTGATGGGCAATACGTGCAGCCAGGGCCGAGAGCCAGAGAAAGGCCAGCAGGGCCGTGAGAACCCGCAGCAGGGGGGCGACGGCGGCAGCGAGCTGGCGGCCTAGAAGCACGAGGGCGCCCAGGGCGGCGAGTTGCCCCGCGTCGAAAATATTGAGCAGGGGCAGGTAGGGCCAGCCGAGGCCATCAAGGCCACTCAGGCGCAGATTGCCCCAGGGCAGCAGCAGGAGCAGGCCGAACAGGGGCGGCAGCACGCCGTAGGGGATGTAGCCGGCCCCTGCCGCCGTGAATGGCCAGCGCTGTCGCTGCTGTCCCAGGACCGGCAGGGCCAGCCCGGCGGCGAGTACCAAGACCACGGCGACAAAGGACCACAGGGTCGGTGCCGGCATCAGGTGCCGGGCCTGCCAGGCCAATTCCCAGGCCAGGGCGAAGAGCAGCAGCCACCAGGCGCCCAGATGGCGGATGGCGGCCAGGCCTGTCTCGCCCTGGCGCTCGTGGCGGGCCAGGAGTACGTAATGGACAGCCAGGGCCAGGGGCAGCACCAAAGCCATGAAGCCGGCCAGGGGATGGCCGTGGCGGCCGATGCCTGCCAGCGTCGCCACCACCAACCCAACCAGTAGCAGCACGGCGGCGGGCCGCAGTTGGGGCCAGCGCCAGAGGCTGATCAGGCCTTCCTGGAGGAGCACCGTGGCGGTAATGAAGAGTAGGGCGTAGGGAGCATGCAGGCTGTCAGGGGCAAAACGGTAGATTTCGTCCAGGCCTGGGCCCAGCCACCACAGCATGGCCCAGGCCCAGGGCAAGAAAGGCAGTAGCGCCGCCGAGGAGGCCCGGGAGCGCAGCTGGCGGGCGGAAAAGAGGCCGGCCAGGACCAGGATGAAGGCACCGAGCATCGCGTCGTTCGCCACCGGCAGGCGGTGGCCGAGCGCTGCCCAGCCCAGCAGCAGGGACAGGCCGGCCGCCAGTTGCATGAGGAAGCCGCTGACCTGGGCCAACTTGCGTTCCTGCCGCACCCCGAACCACAGCACCGCCGCCCCTTCCGCCGCCCAGAAGGCGGAGGTCACCTGGGCGTCGAAGGCCAGGGGGATGGCGATGGTGAGGAAGACCACGGCGATGCCCAGATGACTGCGCTCCACCAGCAGGTTGGCCGGTTCCCGACGTCGGAAAAGCAGGGCCCACAGGCCAAAATACCAAAGAGCGGCGATGAGGGTGCTCCAGGCCAGGCCGTAGCGCTCGCCCTCCATCAGCCGGGCCTGCAGGAAAGTGCCGGCCAAGGGGGTGCCGAAAAGCAGGATGCCATCGCGCCAGGCAGCCAGGCCGGGCGCCCGCAGCAGGGCAGTGGCCACCGGCATGGCCGAATAGACGGAGAGGAAGAGGACGAGGAAAGCCTGGGTTAGCAGGTAGTGCCGGGGCTGGTAGCCGCCCATGGCCCAGGCCATGCCCACCGCCAGGGTGAAGAAGAAGCCGGCGATATTGAGCACCCGCCAGGCCCGGAACCAGTCCACTGCCAGGATGAAGACATTGAGCAGGGTGAAATAGGCGAACAGGGGCAGGGGGCTGTCGGCCTGACCGCCGGCCAGTATCGGGGCCAGGAAGGCGCCGGAAAGGCCAAGTACGGCCAGGACTGGGGCATCCTGGCGCGCCGCCAGGAAGACGCAGGCGATGCCCAGCAGGGCGAAGAGCGCGAAGGCCGGTCCTTGGCCGATCATGGTGTAGCGCTGCAGCATGAAATAGGCGACCAGATAGAGCAGGGCGAAGCCGCCACCCTGGAGGGCCTGGCCGAAGGTGCGATGTTTTTCCTCCCCGGCTCGGTTCCAGCCGAAGGCGATCATGGCGATGCCGCTGGCGGCTGCGATAAGGAGACGCAGGGGCACTGGCAACAGGCCGTAATCCACTGCCAGGCGCAGGCCCGAGGCGATGCCGAAGAAGAGCAGGACGATGCCGATCTTGGCCAGGGGATTGATGGCCCACAGCCGCCGGGCCCAGTCCGGTGGCTCCAGGGTAAAGGGCTGGCCCGTTACGGGGCGGGCTGCTGGAGGCGGGCTGTCGGCGAGGGGGGCTGGTTGGGGCGGCATTGCCACGGGCGGAGCTTGCACCGCTTGGGGGACGGGGGAGGTCGGGGCAGGTGTTTCCCAACTGCTCTCAGCTACGGCGGTAGAGGCGGTCGCGGTGCCCTTGAGCACCTCCACCTCCCGGCGCAAGGCTTGGACCTGGTTTTCCAGCAGCTGCAGGCGCTGCCGGAAGTCCGGGCCGACTGCCGGCTCCCGCTTGTTTCCCTGGCGTCCCAGCCAGTGGCCGATGAGGCCGCCCGCGAGGGCGCCGGCCAGGCTGCCGAAGCTGCCCAGGGGGCTGCCGATGATCAGGCCGATGACTACTCCCAGTAACCACATGATGCGTCCTTTCCTCGTTCCGGCCGCCGTTTGGAGGCCGCCAAGCTGTCCCGCGAGTATAGGGATATTCCGATGGTATTGTCTCGCTGCCGCTACAGGTGCCTGCCTGCTGGAGCGGATGGATCGGCCGGTCCATGGGGGCGACCTACAATGAAAGGACTTCCTGCAATCCGGGAGGCGGTACGAATGAGCCGAAAATCGTTGTGGAGCCTGGTCGCCACGATCCTTGTGGTGACGGCCTGCGGCGTAATTCCCCTGGCGCTCCCGCCAGCAGCTACCCAGCTAGAATTTTCCCTGGCCAGCGGTACGTACCGGTGTGAACTGGGGGTGTCGCTGCAGTTGGGGCGGCAAGTTCGCGAAGGAGTGAACTACCGCATCCTGCTCGCCGGCTAAACCAGTTTGTCCCTGGTCAGCGAGTGCCAGCCGGGATGAGGCTGGTGGCCTTGTCCCGTGGCTGTGCCTGATCCGCTCCGCTAGCGGCGTCAGCGCCAAGGTAGCGGGTGACCAAGAAGTCCTGGGTTATGGTTCGGCCCAGAGCAGGGCTATGGCTGTTCCCCCGTTCCGATACAGTTATCGCCGGAATGGTGCCAATCGCTTGATTTGGCTGCTTTTCGTCAGTCTTTTAAAGGGGAATCCGGCTATACTCTTGCCCGTTTTTTCCAATCCCCTTTTTCTGACTTCCTGCCCGGGTTTCTGACATGACCACGCTCCTGGCCTTCGTCATCCTCTATCTCCTGGTCTCCATCGGCATCGGCCTGTTCGCTGCCACCCGGGTCCATAGCGCCAAGGATTTCGCCGTCGCCGGCCGCAGCCTGCCCCTGCCGGTGGTCACCGCCACGGTCTTCGCCACCTGGTTCGGTGCCGAGGCCGTGCTCGGGGTCTCCGCCACCTTCGTCAAGGAAGGCCTGGGCGGCGTCGTCGCCGACCCCTTCGGCGCCTCCCTCTGCCTCATCCTGGCCGGCCTCTTCTTCGCCAGCAAGCTGTACCGGATGAACCTGCTGACCATCGGCGACTACTACCGGCTGCGCTACAACCGCACCGTCGAGGTGCTCACCACTCTTTGCGTCGTGGTCTCCTACCTGGGTTGGGTCTCGGCCCAGATCAAGGCCCTGGGTCTGGTCTTCTTCGTCGTCACCGGCGGCGCCGTGTCCCAGGAGGCGGGCATGATCCTGGGTGCCCTCATCGTGCTGACCTACACCACCTTCGGCGGCATGTTCTCCGTGGCCATCCTGGACTTCGTGCAGATCACCGTGATCATGGGCGGCATGCTCTACATCGGCTACGTCATCTCCGGCCTCACCGGCGGCGTCGGCGCCGTGGTCGGCCACGCGGCGGCGGCGGGCAAGCTGGACTTTTTCCCCAAGGGTGGGCTCGAGGTGTGGGTGCCCTTCATCGGCGCCTGGATGACCATGATGCTGGGCTCCATTCCGCAGCAGGACGTGTTCCAGCGCATCACCTCGGCCAGGAACGAGAAGACCGCCATCCGCGGCTCGGTGCTGGGCGGCAGCCTCTACTTCGCCTTCGCCTTCGTGCCCATGTTCCTGGCCTACGCCGCCACCCTGATCGACCCGGCCATGTTCGGCGACCTGCTGGAACAGGATTCCCAGCTGGTGCTGCCCACCCTGATCCTGCAGCACACGCCGGTGTTCGCCCAGGTGGTGTTCTTCGGCGCCCTGCTCTCGGCCATCATGAGCTGCTCCTCGGCGACCCTGCTGGCGCCCTCCGTGGCCTTCTCCGAGAACATCCTGCGCGGCGGCTTCCCGCGCATGCCGGACCGCACCTTCCTCCTGGCCATGCGCACGGTGATCGTCTGCTTCGCCGGCACTGTGCTGCTGTTCGCCCTCAATTCCAACGAGAGCATCTTCCACATGGTGGAGAACGCCTACAAGATCACCCTGGTCACCGCCTTCATTCCCCTTTTCGCCGGCCTCTACTGGAAGAGGGCCAACACCCAGGGCGCCCTGTTCGCCATCTTCTCCGGCTTCTTCACCTGGATCCTCATGGAAGTGCTGGGGTCGGAAGACGCCACCTGGCCGCCCCAGGTGCTGGGCTTCCTTGTCGCCGGCGTGGCCATGGTGGCCGGTTCCCTGCTGCCCCGCGTGGTGGGCCAGCCGACTCCGGTGCCCTTCGGCCACGAGCATCATGCTGCCGGCCTGACCCATCACCTGGGCGACCACCCCCACCATCACGACGGCCGCTGACGGCCGACTGCGGCATGGCACGGTTGCCATGCCTAATGGGTCACACCGGCCGGGCTGAAATAGGCGCACAATGTTCCTTCGCCCGCCGGGCCAAGGAGGTTGGCCCGGCGCCCCGATTCCAGCCCATGACCCGGAGAATAAATACATGGTGACAAAGGTCAGCAAGCCCGCAACCCGCAAGTCCGCCGCCCTCGGCAACACCGCCCCCAAGGCCGCCACCAAGGTGGTGGCCAAGCCCCGCCCCAGCCGCGCCCGCCCGGTGAAGAGCGGCGACGTGGCCCCGGCCCACAGCCCTGCCGGCGTAGAGAGTTTCGAAGTCGGCCAGGCCGTGGCCGCCGCCCAGAATTCCAAGGTCGTCGCCATGCGCGACATCCTCAGTCGTACCCAGGGCACCGACCTCAAGTCCGTGGCCAAGACCCTGGAAGCCATTGTCGCCGGCGCTTCCCCCGACGACGTGAAGATGCTGCGGGACACCCTGTTCAAGGATGAGGTGCCGGCGGACAAGCTGCCGGTGAGCCCGGACGACCAGCTCTCCGACGAGTGGCGCACCGGCGGCTATCCCTACAAGAATCTGATGACCCGCAAGAACTACGAGAAGCAGAAGTACCGCCTGCAGGTGGAACTGCTGAAGCTCCAGGCCTGGGTCAAGGAAACCGGGCAGCGGGTGGTGATCCTCTTCGAAGGCCGGGATGCGGCCGGCAAGGGGGGCGCCATCAAGCGTTTCACCGAGCACCTGAATCCCCGGGGCGCCCGGGTGGTAGCCCTGGAAAAGCCCTCGGAAGTGGAACGGGGCCAGTGGTATTTCCAGCGCTACATCCAGCACCTGCCCACCGCCGGCGAGATCGTCATGTTCGACCGCTCCTGGTACAACCGGGCCGGGGTGGAACGGGTCATGGGCTTCTGCGACCAGGACGAGTACGCCGAGTTCATGCGCCAGTGTCCCGAGTTCGAGCGCAACCTGGCCCGCAGCGGCATCCACCTGATCAAGTTCTGGTTCTCCGTCAGCCGGGCCGAACAGCGCCGCCGTTTCAAGGAGCGGGAAACCCATCCCCTGAAGCAGTGGAAGCTCTCCCCCATCGACCTGGCCTCCCTGGACAAATGGGAGGACTACACCAAGGCCAAGGAGGCCATGTTCTTCTACACCGACACGGCCGATTCCCCGTGGACCGTGGTCAAGTCCGACTGCAAGAAGCGGGCGCGGCTCAACGCCATGCGCTACATCCTGCACAAGCTGCCCTACAAGAATAAGGACGTGGAGCGCATCGGCCCCCTGGACCCCCTGCTGGTGGGCCGGGCCAACGTGGTGTACGAACGGGGCGAACACGAAGGCACGGCGATTCTGTAAGCGCCGGCATCCGCCAAAGAAAAAGCCCGCTCGTTTGAGCGGGCTTTTTTACGTCCGGCAGTCGCTCCGGCGAGAGGCTCAGACGCCCTTGGCGAAAATGGCCTCGGCTGCGGCGATGGTGGCGGCGATGTCGGCTTCCGTGTGGGCGGCGGAGACGAAGCCGGCTTCAAAGGCGGAAGGCGCCAGGTAGTGGCCGGCCTCCAGCATGGCGTGGAAGAAGCGGTTGAAGGCCTCCTTGTCGCATTGCATCACCTCGGCGAAGGAGGTGGGCGGGGTGGCGCTGAAGTACAGGCCGAACATGCCGCCCACGCTCTGGGCGCAGAAGGTGACGCCGTGCTTCTTGGCGGCGGCGGTGAGACCGTCGGTGAGCTGCTTGGTACGGGCGGCCAGGCTATCGTAGAAGCCGGGGGCACGGGTGGCCTTGAGGGTCACCAGGCCGGCGGCCACGGCCACCGGGTTGCCGGAGAGGGTGCCGGCCTGATACACCGGGCCCAGGGGGGCGATCTTTTCCATGATCTCCCGCTTGCCGCCGAAGGCCGCCACCGGCATGCCGCCGCCGATGACCTTGCCCAGGGTGGTGAGGTCCGGGGTGATGCCGAAGAGGCCCTGGGCGCACTGGGGGCCGACGCGGAAGCCGGTCATGACCTCGTCGAAGATGAGCACGGCGCCGTGCTTGCTGCACAGCTCGCGCATGGCCTGCATGAACTCGGGCTTGGGCGCGATCAGGTTCATGTTGCCGGCCACCGGCTCGACGATGACGGCGGCGATTTCGCTGCCCTGCTTGGCAAAGGCTTCGGCCAGTTGTTCGGCATTGTTGTATTCGAGCACCAGGGTGTGCTTGGCCACGTCGGCGGGGACGCCGCCGGAGGAGGGATTGCCGAAGGTCAGCAGGCCGGAACCGGCCTTCACCAGCAGGCTGTCGGAATGGCCGTGGTAGCAGCCCTCGAACTTCACCAGCAGGTCCCGGCCGGTATGGCCCCGGGCCAGGCGGATGGCGCTCATGGTGGCTTCGGTGCCGGAGGAGACCAGGCGCACCATGTCCAGGGAGGGCAGGATGTCGCAGAGCAGGTCGGCGATCTCGATCTCGGCCTCGGTGGGGGCGCCGAAGGACAGGCCCAGGGCGGCGGCCTCCTGCACGGCCTTGACCGTGGGGGCGTGGGCGTGGCCCAGGATCAGGGGGCCCCAGGAACCGACGTAATCCAGGTAGCTCTTGCCTTCCGCATCCCACACCCGGGGGCCTTCGCCGCGGGTGAAGAAGCGGGGGGCGCCGCCGACGGAGCGGAAGGCCCGCACGGGGGAATTCACGCCGCCGGGAATGTGGCGTTGGGCGGCATCGAAGAGTTGCTGGTTACGAGAGCTCATGGGCAGCACTTTCTGCAAAAAGACGTTGATAGGCGGCGGCCCGGGCGGTCACGTCCGGGGCCTCGAACAAATCGGTGATGACGGCGACGAACTGGGCGCCGGCGGCGATGACCGGGGCGGCGTTGTCCAGGGTGATGCCGCCGATGGCGGCGACCTGTACGCCAGGCAGCTCCTGGCGGGCCCGGGTGACCAGGTTGAAAGGCGCCCGGGGTGCCTGGGGCTTGGTCGGGGAAGCGTACATGGCGCCGAAGGCGACGTAATTGGCACCGGCCGCGGCGGCCTGGGCCCGGGCGAAATCGGCGTAGCAGGAGGCGCCGATGAGCTTGTCGGGGCCCAACAGGGCGCGGGCGGCGGCCAGGTCCCCGTCCTCGCCGCCGAGATGGACGCCGTCGGCATCCACTTCCCGGGCCAGGGCTGCATCGTCGTTGATGATGAGGCGTGTGCCGTGGCGGCGGCACAGGGCCAGCAGGGCGGTGGCCTGTTCCCGGCGGCGGGCGTCGTCGCCGCTCTTGTCCCGGTACTGCAGCAGGGGAATGCCGGCAGCCAGGGCTGCCTCGGCCAGCATCAGCAGACGCGGCGTCTCCAGGCCGTCGGGGGTGACGGCGTAAAGGCCGGGGCGGGGGCGCTTAAGCATCGCCCTCTCTGCCCTCTTCCGGCGCCCGGGCCCAGAAGAAGCGGTCCGGGATGTACTGGCCCATGCCGGGGCGGAAGCCGGCGGCCAGGGCCTGCCAGGTGTACTCCTGGGCGTCCCGCACCGCGTCGCCCAGTTCCAGGCCGTTGGCCAGGTTGGCGGCGATGGCGGAGGCCAGGGTGCAGCCGGAGCCGTGGTAGCTGCCGGGCAGCCGCTCCCAGCGGTCGGCCCGCACCATGCCGTGCTCGTTGTAGAGGGTGTTGATGACCTGGCCGGTGTTTTCGTGGGTGCCCGTGAGCAGCACGTATTCACAGCCGTAGCTGACCAGGCGGCGGGCGCACTCCTCCAGTTCCGGCTCCTCCTCGTCCTCCTCGGCCAGGCGGCGGGCCTCCAGGCTGTTGGGGGTGAGGATGGTGGTCTGGGGCAGCAGCAGTTCCTTCATGGCGGCGATGAGGTCCTCCGTCGCCAGCTCGTCGCCCCGGCCGGAGGCCAGCACCGGGTCCAGGATCAGGGGAATGTGGGGATAGTCGGAGACGATCTCGGCGATGGCCGCCACGTTCTCCACGCTGCCGATGAGACCGATCTTGAAGGCGGCCACCGGCATGTCCTCCAGCAGGGAGCGGGCCTGGTCCTCGACCCAGTCCGGCTCCATGGGCAGGACCGCATCCACCCCGGCGGTGTCCTGGACGGTGATGGCGGTGATCACCGAGAGGGGGTGGCAGCCCATGCTGGCCAGGGTCAGGATGTCCGCCTGGACGCCGGCGCCGCCGGTGGGGTCGGAGGCGGCAAAGGTGAGGACAATGGGGGGCGACAGCTGGGGGGAGGGGTTTTGTGGCATTGCAGCACGCTTTCTGCCTTTCGGCGGCGCAGCGCTTTGGGTAAGATCAAGGGCCCCGATTCTAGCCTAAAACCCCCTTCCGAGCTTTGATATGACCCAGCCTGAATCCACCCCACCAGGAGGTCCTTACCGGACCTGGATGTGCCAGATTTGCGGTTTCATCTACGACGAGGCCGCCGGACTGCCGGAAGAGGGCATCGCCCCCGGTACCCGCTGGCAAGACATTCCCATGAACTGGGTCTGTCCCGAGTGCGATGCGCGCAAGGAAGACTTCGAAATGGTGGAAATCTAGGAAAATCCCGGGCGAAGGTTTAGTATTGCTGCATAAAATCCAGAAGCCCCGGCTGGTTCCGGGGTAATCGAGAGATCTTGGGAGGTTGATTTGCCGGATGCCACTGCCCAGCGCGGCGTGAAAGTGATGGTGATTGACGATAGCAATACCATCCGTCGCAGCGCTGAAATCTTCCTGGTGCAGGCAGGATGCCAGGTGGTGCTGGCCGAGGACGGGTTCGATGCCCTGGCCAAGATCGCCGACCACCAACCAGACATAGTCTTCTGCGACATCATGATGCCCCGTCTGGACGGTTACCAGACCTGCGCCCTGATCAAGAAAAACGCCCGTTTCCGCAACACCCCGGTGATCATGCTGTCCTCCAAGGACGGCCTTTTCGACCGGGCCCGGGGGCGTATGGTCGGTTCCGACCAGTACCTCACCAAGCCCTTTACCAAAGACAGTTTGCTGCAGGCTGTGGCCACCTACGGGCCCCAGCAGGTTCAATAAGCGTTAGCCGAGAGAGTCCCTATGCCCGTCAAGAAAATCCTCGTGGTGGACGATTCCCCCACCGAACGTCACTTCATGGTCGAAATCCTCACCAAGAACGGTTACCAGGTGGTTACCGCCGAAAACGGTGAGGACGGCATCGCCAAGGCCAAGGCCGAAAAGCCCGACCTGGTGCTGATGGATGTGGTGATGCCCGGCCTCAACGGCTACCAGGCCACCCGTACCCTGACCCGGGACGACGACACCAAGGACATTCCGGTCATCGTCTGCACCTCCAAGGGCCAGGAAACGGACAAGATCTGGGGGCTGCGCCAGGGTGCCCAGGACTACCTGGTGAAACCGGTCAACGCCGAAGAGCTGCTCGCCAAGATCGCCGCACTCTAGGAGGCTGGGGCGGCATGGCCAGAAAAATCAGCCTGCGGCAGTTCCAGGAACACCTGGCGGCACGCCTGTCCAGCGCCGCCCGCGGGCAGGCCGCGGCCGGCCTGCTCGGGGTCCAGGCGGGGAGCCGCCTGTGGCTGCTCAACCTGTCCGATTCGGGGGAAATCATTCCCTCCCCCCATCTGGCTCCCGTGCCCCTGACCAAGCCCTGGTTCGCCGGTATCGCCAACATCCGCGGCAGCCTCTATTCGGTGGCCGACCTTTCCGCCTTCCTTGGCGGCGATCCCACCCCCTACAACGCCAACGTCCGCCTGTTGCTGGTGGGCACCCGCTACGGCTCCAACGCCGCCCTGCTGGTGAATCGTTCCCTGGGGCTGAAGAACCTGGAAACCCTGACGCCTGCCGAGCCGGATGCCTCCCTCCCTGTCTGGGGCCGCGAGTGCTACACGGATGGCGACGGACGGACCTGGCACAAGCTGAACCTGAAGGAACTCCTGGCCGACCCCGATTTCATGCAGATCGGCGCCTGATCACGGATTTTCCCAACCAACAATAAACGAACCGCTCCGCAACACTAGGTTGCAAAAGCACTGAGAACTGGAGAACACCATGGCGTTCAAACTTAAGCTACCCGCCTTTTCTTTCGGCAAGGGTCAGAAAAAGTCCGCCGCACCTGTGGGCGAGGAAACCCTCGCCGCCCCCACCCGGGTAATGGAAGTTCCGGTGGCCAAACCGGCCAAGGAAAAGAAGCCGAAGGAGCCGGCTGCGGCCCTGACCGACTTCCTTGGCCAGTATCCGGTCGTCAAGCAGTTGCAGATTCTCGGTTCGGTGCTGCTGGTGGTGATGCTGTTCATCGCCGGCCTGGTTTATCACGACAACCGGGAATCCACCTACGGCACCGTCTATGTGGCGGCGGCCGGTGAAATGCGCATGCTCTCCCAGCGCCTGGCCAAGGATGCGGCCCAGGCCCTGCAAGGCACGCCGGTGGCCTTCGAACACCTGAAGACCTCCCGCGAATCCTTTGCCCGCCTGCTGGAACGCCTCTCCCAGGGTGGCGAAATCACCGAAGTGGCGGTACCTCCCTCCCCCGATGGCGTGCAGCCCCAGTTGCAGGCCCTGATGAGCGAGTGGGAAAAGACCGACAAGAACGCCACCCGCCTGCTGGAAATGGAAAAGAACCTGGTGAACCTGGGTAAGGACGTGGCCATCATCGCCAGCAAGAATCCCCAGCTGCTGGAGCTGTCCGAACAGGTCGCCGCCCTCAAGCTGCAATCCGGCGGCGGTGCCCGGGAAATCGCCGCGGCCAACCAGATGGTGATGCTGACCCAGCGTATCGCCAAGAACGCCTCCGCCCTGCTGGTGGGCGACGCCATCGACCCGGAAGTGGCCTTCCTCCTGGGCAAGGACACCAACTCCTTCCGCGACCTGCTGAACGGCCTGATCAAGGGTAACGAAACCCTCAAGGCCGCCTCCGACGGCGACACCCGCACCAAGCTGGGCGAGCTGGAAGGCGCCTTCAAGGAATACCAGGACGCCGTGTCCGGCATTCTCGGCAACATGCAGCGCCTGGTGCTGGCCAAGCAGTCCGGTTCCGCCATCTTCAAGGATTCGGACGAACTGCTGGCAGCCACCGACAAGCTGGCCGACGCCTACCAGGCCGAACTGGCCGAGCGGGCCCTGTACATCGTCATCCTGGTGGTGATGGTGCTGGTGGCTCTGGGTGCCCTGGTGCTGATGGCCAAGATCTACCTGGAAGACTCCCGCCGCCGTGCCGAGGAAGCCGAGCGCCTGCGCCTGGAATCCGAGCAGCTGAACCGCCAGAACCAGGACGCCATCCGGCGCCTGATGAACGAACTGGGCGACCTGGCCGACGGCGACCTGACCGTCACCGCCACCGTGTCCGAGGACATCACCGGCGCCATCGCCGACTCCATCAACTACACCATTGAAGAACTGCGGGTGCTGGTGGGCCGCATCAACGACGCCGCCAACCGGGTGACCCTGGCCACCGAAATGGCCCGCAAGACCTCCGAGGAACTGCTGGCCGCTGCCGAGCGCCAGTCCAAGGAAATTGAGGAAGCCGGCCGCTCCGTCCTGACCATGGCCAGTTCCATGAACCAGGTGTCCTCCGAGGCCACCCAGTCGGCCCAGGTGGCCCGCCAGTCCCTGTCCGCCGCCGAGAAGGGCGCCCAGGCCGTGCAGGATTCCATCAAGGGCATGAACGAAATTCGCGAACAGATCCAGGAAACGGCAAAGCGGATCAAGCGCCTGGGCGAAAGCTCCCAGGAGATCGGCGAAATCGTGGAACTGATTTCCGACATTACCGAACAGACCAACGTGCTGGCCCTGAACGCCGCCATTCAGGCCGCCTCCGCCGGCGAGGCCGGCCGCGGCTTCACGGTGGTGGCAGAAGAAGTGCAGCGCCTGGCCGAACGTTCCGCCGAAGCCACGAAGCAGATTGCGGCCATTGTGAAGACCATTCAGACCGATACCCAGGATGCGGTTTCCGCCATGGAAGAATCGACCCAGGGCGTGGTGGAAGGGGCCAAGCTGTCCGACGCCGCCGGTCAGGCCCTGGCCGAGATCGGTTCCGTGTCCCAGAACCTGGCCAGCCTGATCGAGAACATCTCCAGCGCCACCCAGCAGCAGGCCCAGTCCGCCGCCGGCGTGGCCGAGACCATGAAGGACATCCTCAACGTGACCGAACAGACCACCGCCGGTACCAAGCAGACGGCCGAGGCCGTGGGCGAACTGGCCGGTCTGGCAACCGAACTGAAGGGATCGGTGGCCGGCTTCAAGGTCGCGTAAGCGTTGTTCCGCTAATCAGAAAACAAGGTCCCCATGAGCGCAGTCACCGAATTCGACGTCGGGCCCCTCACCTGGGTGAAGGGCGAGATCGACGCCGCCCTGGAGCGGGCCGACCAGTCCCTGCAGCAGTATCTGGGCGGGGATCGGAGCGACCTGTCCCAGATCAAGTTCGGCCGCACCCACCTGCACCAGGTCCATGGTGCCCTGGCCATTGTCGGCCTGGACGGGGTGACCCAGTTCACCGAAGCCCTGGAAGCTTTCCTGGCCGACCTGGAGTCGGGCAAGCGCCCGGCCGACGATGCCGCCGTCGATCTGGTGCGGCGTTCCCTGCAGGCCATCCGCCACTACCTGGACGACCTGCTCAACGGTGAGCCCAACCAGCCCCTGCGCCTGTGGGACCTGTACCAGTCCGTGCAGCAGGCCCGGGGTCTGGAGCGGGTCAATCCCACCGACCTCTTCTTCCCCGACCTGGCGGTGCGTCCGCCCCGGCGCCAGGCTGCCGCCCTGCCGTCGGCCGAGCTGAACAAGCGCCTGCGGGCCGAGCGCAGCCGCTTCCAGCGGGGCCTGCTGGCCTGGCTGCGCGGCGACCGCGCCGGCCTGGCCCTGATGCGCGATGCCATCACCGCCATCGAGGCCACCCAGGATCTGCCCGCCGCCCGCTCCTTCTGGTGGGTGGCCCAGGGCTTCATCACCGCCCTGGCCGAAGGCGCCGTCACCGGCGAGAACGACATCAAGCAGCTGTGCGCCCGCATCGACCTGCAGATCCGCCGGCTCATCGAGGGTTCCCGCAATTTTGCCGAGCGTCTGATGCGCGACGCCCTCTATCACGTCGCCGTGGCCGACAGCCAGGATGGCGTGGTGAGCGGCCTCAAGCAGTCCTTCGCCCTGGGCGACCTGCTGCCCGCCGTGGACGGCGACGGGGTGATCCACGCCACGCCGGCCCAGGAACTGGTGCTGCGCCGCCTGCGCGAGCACATCGCCGCCGCCGAGGAGGCCTGGGGCAAGTTCTGCGCCGGCACCGGCTCCGCCCTGCCGACCTTCCGCGAACAGGTGGGCCATCTGGCCCAAGGCGCGGAGCAGCTGGGCCAGCACGACTTCCACCGCCTCTGCAAAGCCCTGCTGGGCACCGCCAACTGGCTGGTGGAAAAGCCCGCCCGCCATAGCGAGGTGATGGGCATGGAACTGGCCACCGGCATTCTGCTGGCGGCCAATGCCCAGGAGAATTTCGAGCACCTGGGCCAGGATTTCGCCCACCAGGTGGACGTCATGGTGGCCCGCCTGCACGCCTGTGTCAGCGGCCAGCCGGCCGAGACCGGGGCCGAGGTGCCGGGGCTGGACGAAATGTCCCGCCGGGCCCAGGAGCGCCTGCTCAACAGCCAGGTGGCCAAGGAAATTCAGACCAACCTGGTGCAGATCGAACAGGTGCTGGACGCCTTCTTCCGCGACGTTTCCCGCCGCGGCGATCTGGCCGGCCTGGACATGCCCCTGAAGCAGGTCACCGGCGCCCTCACCATCCTCGGCCAGGACGCGGCCGTGGCCACCCTGGCCGATTGCAGCGCCCGCATCGCCCGCTTCTCCGCCCCCGACTACGAGCCGGTGGAGGCCGATTTCGAGGCCGTAGCCAGCCAGCTTTCCGCCCTCGGCTTCTTCGTCGAAGCCCTGCCCCGGGAACTGGCCAAGGGCAGCGCCGACTTCTCCGCCTTCTCCCGCGGCCTGGGACCCCAGGGCAACCGGGAGGAGGAAGAGGTCGAAGAGGTGGTGGAAGCCGCCGCCCCGTCGGTGGAACAGGAACTGGAAAAGCAGAAGAAGGAAACCCAGGCCCTGATGGAGGCGCTGAAGGAACAGCCCGCCGACGCCAACCTGCGCCAGGAACTGAAGCAGAACCTGGAGTCCCTGCAGAAGGATGCAGACCTGGTGGCCGACAAGGCCCTGGGACAGCAGGCCAAGGCAGCCCTGTCGGCCCTGGAGGCCGCGCCCCACCTGGATGCCGCCGCCCCTGCCCTGGATGCGGCCCTGGCCGAGATCAAGCCCCAGGTGGCTGCCGCCCCGGCGCCGTCCGCCGAAACCATCAAGCTGACCCAGGCCTCGGAAGAGGAGCTGGACGCGGAGCTGCTCTCCATCTTCCTGGAAGAGGCCCAGGAAGTGCTCGGCACCATCGGCAGCCACATCGGCCTGCTGCGGGAGCAGCCCCACAACGTCGATTTCCTCACCACCATCCGCCGCAGTTTCCACACCCTCAAGGGCAGCGGCCGCATGGTCGGCCTCAAGGACCTGGGCGAGACCGCCTGGGCCATCGAGCAGGTACTCAACCTGTGGCTGCGCCAGGAATATGACGTCAGCCCGGAACTGTTCGCCCTCATCGAAGAGGCCCATGTCCTCTTCTCCGCCTGGGTCCGCTACCTGGAAACCCGGGAAGGTGGCGCCCCCGATTCCGCGGCCCTGGTGACCAAGGCCGACACCATGCGCGGGGCCGAAACCCCGCCGGCACCGGTGGCCGAGGCGGCACCGGCCTCTGCCCTGCCCGAACTGTCCCTGGAGGAGAGCACCCCCTTCGCCGACCTGGGCCTGGAGGTGGACCTGGATGGGGCCTCGGTGGACCTGACCCCCCCGGCCATGGAAGTGATGCCGGTGATCGCCAGCGACATGCGCGACTTCATGGCGGAGGCCGAGGTGCCTGCCGTGCAGGAAACCGACGCGGCGACAGCGCTCGAGGCGGAGCCGGAGATCGAGGAACTGACCCTGCCGGAACTGGAGGAAGCTCCCGTCGCCGCGACGGCCGACGTGGATCTGGCCCTGGAAGAATTGCCGGCCCTGGAGGAAGTGACGCCCGCCGCCCTGGATTTTGATTTCGACCTGGGGGATGCGGCCCCCGCGCCGGCCGCCCCGGAGGCGGCGCCAGCCATGGCAGAAGCTCGGCCGGAAGCCGGGCTGGAAGCCGCTGCGCCGGAGCTGGACGAAGAACACGAGCTCTCCGGCGATCTGGAAACCCTGGAACTGCCGCCCCTGGACGACCTGGGTGAGCTGGAGATGCCTGCCGCGGTGGAGCCGCTGCCGGAAGTCGCCGCCGCCGACGAACCCATCGCCCTGACGGAACTGCCGGCCGAGCCCGCTGTCGCAGCAGCCCCCGAGTCATCGCCGCTGTCGCTGGAGAGCGAGCCTGCCCTCGACATCGCCTTCGACGGCGAAGTCGAGGCTCCGTCCGAGACTGTGCCGGATATGGCCCAGGAGATCGAGCTGACGCCCCCGGCGCCCGCCGCCCAGGACATCCTGCCCGAGCTGGAGGCCGAAGAAGCGCCACCGCCGCCGCGGCCGACCCTGAAGGTCTCCTCCACCCTCTACCAGATTTTCATGGAAGAGGCCCAGGGCCACCTGGAAGCCCTGCAGCGCCAGTTCGGCCTGCTCGAGACCGACCCGGAAATGCCCACGGCCGAGCCCTTCACCCGGGCCGCCCACACCCTGGGCAGCATCGCCGGCACCATCGGCCTGGACGCCATCAACCGCCTTGGCCGGGCCCTGGAACACGCCTTGCTGCGGCGCGACCAGTCGGCCCATCCGGCCAGCCTGGAAGCCCTGGAAATCATCCGCCTGGCCATCTCCTCCCTGGAGGAAATGGTGGCCAGCGTTGCCGCCCAGCAGCCGCCGGAGCCCGCCTCCCACCTGGCGGATGCCCTGGACACCCTGTTCCCCGCGGCCCTCAACGACAACGGCGACGGCAACGAAGTGCCGGCCGTGGTCAGCGCCGGCGCTCCGGCTGCAGCCCCCGCCGCCCCGCCGGCGCCGGTGCAGCTCAAGGATGACCTGGACGAGCAGCTGCTGCCCATCTTCCTCGAAGAAGCCCAGGAGCTGACCCAGAGCATCACCGAGCAGCTGCGCCTGTGGCACGACGATCCCCACGATGCCGACGTGGCCCGGGCCCTGGCCCGGCTGCTGCACACCCTCAAGGGTTCGGCCCGCATGGCCGGCGCCATGAACCTGGGGGAGCTGACCCACACCCTGGAAACCCGGGTCGAGCAGGCCCACAAGGCCGGAGCGGCGGAAGCGGCCCTGATCGAGGAAATCCAGATCGCCTTCGACGCCATCGCCCAGATCGTCGAGCGCCTGGCTTCCGGCGACACCCTGGATACGCCCCTGCCGGTGGAACTGCTGGCCCTGCCGGAGACGGCGGAAGCCGATCTCGCACCGGCCATGCCGGAAACCCAGGCAGCGCCTGCTTCCGCCGAGATGCCTGCCGCGGTGGCCCAGCCGGAGCGGCCCGCAGCCGAGGCCCCGGCCACGGTGCAGGTTGCAGCGGCCGAGCCGGAAGTCGATGCGGCCGCCGCCTCCCGCGCCACCCTGCGGGTGCGCTCCGACCTGATGGACCGGCTGGTGAACGAGGCCGGTGAGCTGTCCATCGCCCGGGCCCGCATCGAAGGGGAAATGCGCAGCCTCAAGGATTCCCTGCTCGACCTGACGGAAAACGTGATCCGCCTGCGGCGCCAGCTGCGGGAGGTGGAAATCCAGGCCGAGACCCAGATCCAGGCCCGCACCGCCGAGGCCGAAGTGGCCCATGCCGGCTTCGACCCCCTGGAGTTCGACCGCTTCACCCGCTTCCAGGAACTGACCCGGATGATGGCTGAGTCGGTGAACGACGTGGCCACGGTGCAGCAGAACCTGCTGAAGAACCTGGACGAAGCCAACGCCGCCATCATCGCCCAGGCCCGCCTCAACCGGGAACTGCAGCAGTCCCTGATGAGCGTGCGCATGGTGCCCTTCAGCAGCCAGACCGAGCGCCTGCACCGCATCGTGCGGCAGACGGCGAAGGAAGTGGGCAAGCGGGCCAATCTGGAAATCGTCGGCGGCCAGGTGGAACTGGACCGGGGCGTGCTGGACAAGATGGTCGCCCCCCTGGAGCACATGCTGCGCAACTCCGTCGCCCACGGCCTGGAAAGCCGGGAAGGCCGCCTCGCCGCCGGCAAGGAAGAGATCGGCGAGATCGAACTGAAGGTGGCCCAGGAAGGCAACGAAATCATCATCACCATGGCCGACGACGGCGCCGGCCTGGACCTGCAGCGCATCCGCGCCAAGGCCGAGAGCCAGGGGCTGCTGGCTGCCGGCGAGGAGGCAGACGACGCCCGCCTGGCCGACCTGATTTTCGCCCCCGGCTTTTCCACCGCCGGCGAGGTCTCCCAGATCGCCGGCCGCGGCGTCGGCATGGACGTGGTGCGCACCGAAGTGACCAACCTGGGCGGCCGCCTGGAAATGCAGTCGGTGGCCGGCAAGGGCCTCACCTTCCGCATCTACCTGCCCCTGACCCTGGCTGTCACCCAGGCCCTCATCGTGCGCGTCGGCAATCGCCGCTACGCCATTCCCTCGGTCATGATCGCCCAGGTCCAGGAAGTGAAGGAACAGGTCCTGGCCGGCATCCGCGAGACCGGTCAGGTGGAATGGCTGGGCAACCGCTATCCCTACCACTTCCTGCCCCACCTGCTGGGCGAACCCCAGGCCCTGCCCGAAGCCCGGCGCCTGTCCTGGGTGCTGCTGTTGCGCTCCGGCACCCAGCGGGCGGCGATCCAGGTGGACGAGCTGTTCGGCAACCAGGAAATCGTGGTCAAGAACGTCGGCCCCCAGCTGGCCCGGGTGATCGGCATTGCCGGCGCCACCGTGCTCGGCGACGGCCAGGTGCTGCTGATCCTCAACCCGGTGGCCCTGGCGGCCCGCAGCGAAGCCAGCGTGGCGGTGCACACCCCGGCGGCGCCCCTGGAGTCGGTGCCGGTGGAAGAAACGCCGGCCCAGACCCTGCCGACGGTGATGGTGGTGGACGACTCCCTCACCGTGCGCAAGATCACCAGCCGCCTGCTGTCCCGCGAGGGTTACCACGTGCTGACGGCCAAGGACGGCGTGGATGGCCTGGAGCAGCTGATCGACACCATGCCCGACGTGCTGCTGGTGGACATCGAGATGCCGCGCATGGACGGCTTCGACTTCACCCGCAACGTGCGGGCGGACGAGCGCCTGAAGCACCTGCCCATCATCATGATCACCTCCCGCACGGCGGACAAGCACCGCAACTACGCCTTTGAGATCGGGGTGAACCACTACCTGGGCAAGCCCTACCAGGAAGACGAGCTGCTGGCCCTGGTGCAGGAGTACACCAAGCGCAAGCGGGTGCACTGAGGCGGCTCGGTCCCCAAATGAAAAAGCGCGGAGCGATCCGCGCTTTTTTTTTCGCCCCTCAGGATCTCGGACGGGGCAGGGCGGCGATCTGCCGATCCTGCCAGCGGGCCAGTCCCGCCTGGGCCAGGAGGGCGCCGAGCAGGGCGCAGAACATGTCCGACTGGGTGTCCCAGGGGTCGCCCTGGGTGCCGAGGAAGTCGTCCGCCCCCTGGCCGAAGGCCAGGGCGGTCCACCATTCCAGCAGTTCATAGGTGGCGCTGATGGCCAGCACGACGCAGGTGACGAGGAAGAACAGCATCTTGCGTCCCCGCACATAGGCGCCCCGCAGCAGTATTTCCCGGGCGATCAGGGCCGGGGCGAAGCCCTGGAAGAGATGGCCCAGCTTGTCGTAGGGATTACGCTGCAGGTGCAGCCATTCGGCCACCTGGAAGCCCACGGGCACCCTGGCATAGGTGTACATGCCGCCCACCATGAGGATCACCCCGTGGATGAAGATGCAGACATACAGCAGGGTGGTCAGGGGATAGCGGCGCCAGGTCAGGGCCAGCAGGGGCAGGGCGATCAGTACCGGCAGCACCTCCAGCAGCCAGGTGGCCCGGTCATAGGGGCGGTAGCCGGTGATGCCGAGCAGGGCCAGGGTGGCGACGGCCAGGAGCAGCAACAGGGAGGTGCGGGAGGAGGTCATGGCGGACAAGATAAGCGCGGGTCCGGGCACTGTAGTGCCTTTCGCCACTCCCTGACTAGCCCGTCCCGGGATGGAAAAGGCCGGCCCTCCTGCGGGAGGCGCCGGCCCTGGAACGCCGCCGGAGGATCAGCGGCCCTGGTGCACCTGGCCGGTGACCACGTCCACGAAGACGTAGGGCTGGCTCGGGTTGCCACCGAAAATGAAGTAGGGATTGCCCAGCTTGGGGCCCAGGGGATTGCGCAGGGTCACGGCGCCGTAGGCCTGGGTGAAGCCGGCCTGTTCCTTCAGCTTGTTGGCTTCGGGCAGGTCCATGGGCACCGGCCACTGGATCACCACGTCCTCCAGCCAGGGTTCGGGAATGAGCACGGGAGCACCGAATTCGCCATAGCCGGTGGACTTGATGATGACCGTGGTGTTGTTGGAATTCTGGAACACCACCCGCAGCTGGTCGATCTGGGCCGGGTCCGTGGTGGGGCCCTTGGAGGCGATGCCGTCGGCTTCGTACAGCTTGGCGGCGGGGTACTGTTCGGTGACGATGCGGACCGCGATATTGACCCGGCCGTTGAAACTCAGAATAGCCATGATGCACTCCTTCAGTGGCGGCGGAGGATGGATATCGGTCGCGGCAGCCGCCATGCCGCCCGATGCCGTGCGTTGCAGGCGGCGGGCGGTCTTGCTGGAAAGTGCTTTATTACCAATGTATTACGACATCGATGGGCGGCCGCGCCGACTGCCCATGCAGCATAGGCCCGGAATTAAAATATGTCGAAGGAATATTGCCGGTGCTATTGCACCGGCAGCCGTGGCGAGGCGCCGGGGGTCACACCTGGCAGAGCAGGCCCTTGAGGTATTCGCCTTCCGGCACCGCCAGGGCGATGGGATGGTCCGGGCCGGCCGCCAGGTGGCGCAGGATGCGGGCATCCACGCCGGCGTCGAGGGCGGCGCCGGCGATGATCTTCTGGAACAGCTCGTTGCCGATGCCGCCGGAGCAGGAGTAGGTGAACAGCAGGCCGCCCGGATTGAGCAGGCGGAAGCCCAGCAGGTTGATGTCCTTGTAGGCCCGGGCTGCCCGGTCGGCGTGGGCGGCGGAAGGGGCGAACTTGGGCGGGTCGAGCACGATCAGGTCGAACTTGCGCTCGGCCTTGCGCAGCTCGCGCAGGGCGGTGAACACGTCGGCTTCCCACCATTCGGAGCGGGCGGCATCCAGCTGGGGATTGAGGGCTACGTTGCGTTTAGCCGTCTCCAGGGCCGGCCCGGAGGAGTCGATGGAAAGCACGGAGGCGGCCCCGCCGGCCAGGGCCTGCAGGGAAAAACCACCGGTGTAGCAGAAGCAGTTGAGCACGCTCTTGCCCGCCGCCAGGGCGCCGGTGAGCAGGCGGTTTTCCCGCTGGTCCAGATAGAAGCCGGTCTTGTGGCCGCCCACCACATCCACCAGCAGGCGCACGCCGTTCTCCATGATGGAGAGATCGCCGGCCGGGGCCTCGCCGTGGAGCCAGCCGGTGACCGGCTCCAGGCCTTCGAGGCGGCGTACGTCCGAATCGGAACGCTCGTAGATGCGGGCGCAGCCGGTGGCCTGGACCAGGGCATTGACGATGGCCTTGCGCCACTTTTCGCCGCCGGCTGAGGTCAGCTGTAGGGAGAGGGTGTCGCCGTACTGGTCGCAGACGACCCCGGGCAGGCCGTCGGATTCGCCGTGCAGCAGACGCACGCCTTCCTCGTTCTTCAACTCCGGCAGGTTGCGGCGCCGGGCCACGGCCTCGGCGATGCGGCGCTTGAAGAAGACGTCGTCGATGGTCTCGTTTTCATTGAAGGTCCACACCCGGGCCCGGATCTGGGAATCGGGGCTGTAGGCGGCCCGGGCCAGGAACTTGCCGTCGTCGGCCAGCACCTCCACCGTGTCGCCGGGCCGGGCCTTGCCCTTCAGCCGGCCGACGGAGCCGGCGAAGATCCAGGGATGGCGGCGCAGCAGGGAGCGTTCCTTGCCGGGGAAGAGGATGAGCTGGGACATGGGCAGACCTTGCAAAGCGGCGCCGCGGCGGCGGCAAAGGTGCGCAGTGTACCGGGCGATGCCGTACGGCGCCACGGCCCGCGCCGATAGGGGCGGTCAGGCGGCCAGCCAGGCCTCGACGGCGTAGCCGGCGCCGTAGGTGACGGCTGCGGCGGCCATGCCGATGAGCAGCTGGCGCAGGCCGGCCCGGCCCGGATGGCGGCCGGTGAAAATGGAAATGGCGGCGCCGATGAGGAACAGCCCGAGGGCACTGGCCACGGCGCTGCCCATGACGGCGGCCCTGCCCTGGAGGAACAGCAGGGGCAGGATGGGAATGAGGGCGCCCACCAGGAATACGGCGAAGGATGCCAGGGCGGCGGTGCCGGCGGAGCCCCCTAGGTCGTCCGGGTTGATGCCCAGTTCTTCCCGGGTCAGGGTGTCGAGGGCCGTCTCCTGGTTCTGGATGACCCGGGCGGCAATGGCGGCGGCCTCCTCGGCGGTGAAGCCCTTGGCTTGATAGATGAGGGCCAGCTCGGCCTGCTCCTCCGCCGGCACTTCGGCCAGCTCCTCCGCTTCGGCGGCGATCTGGTGGGCGTACATTTCCCGGCTGCTCTGCACCGAGATCCATTCGCCCATGGCCATGGAGCAGGCGCCGGCCAGCATGCCGGCCAGGCCGGTGGCGAGCATGGCCGTATTGGAGAACTGGGCGCCGGCCACCCCCATGACCAGGCTGAGGGTGGAGACGAGGCCGTCGTTGGCGCCAAGCACGGCGGCCCGCAGGGCATTGCCGCCGCCGGCGCCGTGGCGCCCTTCCAGGCGCGCATAGGCGCCGCCGTCCCAGCGGCCGCCGTTGCCCATGGAGGTGAGGCGGAAGAGCAGGCGGGCGTGGGCCCGCTCCTGGGCCGGCAGGTCGGTGTGGCGGGATTCCCGCTGGTCGTCGTAGCTGGTCTGGTCCAGGCTTTCCCGGGCCGCCACGGTGGGCAGGACGCTGGCGGCGCCCAAGTGCCGGGCCAGCCAGATGAGGATGCGGGCGCGCCAGGTGGGACCCAGGCTCGGGGCCGGCTGCCCGGCCCGCTCCTGGCGGCGTTGCCAGAACTGGGCGTGGGCCGCCTCGGCGGCGGCCAGGCGGCGGTAGATGGCGGCCAGTTCCGGCTTGGTTTCCGCTTCGGCCATGGCTTGGTAGAGGGCGGCGCTGTCCACCTCGCCCTGCTGGTTGCGCCGGTAGCGGCTCAGGTCCTGGCGTGGATCGGGCTTGGCCATGGCCTTACTTGCGCTTGGCCCGGGGATGGGCGGTGTCGTATACCTGGGCCAGGTGCTGGAAATCCAGGTGGGTATAGACCTGGGTCGAGGCGATGCTGGCATGGCCGAGCATCTCCTGCACCGCCCGCAGGTCGCCGGAGGACTGCAGCACGTGGCTGGCAAAGGAGTGGCGCAGCATGTGGGGATGCACGTGGCTGGGCAGGCCGGCCAGCAGGGCCCGACGGGAGAGGCGCTGCTGGATGATGCCGTGGGCGATGCGCCGGCCCCGGGCGCCGACGAAGAGGGCCTTCTCCTCCGGCCGGGCCAGCTCGGCCCGCCGCGCCATCCAGGCGGCCAGGGCCTGCCGCGCCTTGCTGCCGACGGGCACCACCCGCTCCTTGTCCCGCTTGCCGTGGACCCGGACTTCGCCGCCACCGATGTCGGTCAAGGCATCCACATCCAGCTCGGCCAGCTCCGCCAGGCGCAGGCCGGAGGAATAGAACAGCTCGAACATGGCCTGGTCCCGCAGCTCCTGGGGATCGTCCGGATCGATGGAGGTTTCCAGCAGGCGGGCCGTCTCGTCCGGCGACAGGGTGCGGGGCAGGGCCTTGGGGCTCTTGGGCGGCCGCACCCCTTCGCAGGGATTGTGGCCGGCGTGGCCGTGGCGGCCGAGCCAGCGGTAGAAGACACGCCAGGCCGACAGGCTGCGGGCCAGGGAGCGGCCCGCCAGGCCGCGGCCGTGGAGCAGGCCGACGAAGCGGCGGATGTGGTGGGACTGCAGTTCGCCCAGGCCCGGGCTGCCCGGCAGTTCGGCGGCCAGGGCCAGGAGCTTGCCCAGGTCCCGGCGGTAGTTGCTGACGGTGTGGGGCGACTGGCGACGCTGGGTCGCCAGTTCGTCGAGGAAGGCCCCGGCGAGGCTGTGGCCGTCCATGGAGCCCGCCTTGCCTAGTGGCGCAGGGCCCGGCCGATGGCGGCGGAGACGATCTCGCCCAGCCGTTCCAGGTAGAGGGTGCCCATGTCGGCGTAGAAGCGGTCCATGCTCTCGCTGCCCATGGCGATCATGCCGAAGGTGCCGCCGCCGTTGCGCAGGGCCACCAAGGCCTGGGAACGGATGTGGGCGGAGGTGTCGCCGAACCAGGTGGAAGTCTCGAAGCCGGAGGTGGAGCCGCAGTAGGGCCGGCCCAGGGTTTCGGCGAAGACCTGCAGTTCCTCGGAGACGGCGGCGAACTCGGGTAGCTCGCCGACGCCTTCCGGCTGGTCCCACAGGCGCAGGGCCACGTGGGGGATGGCGAAGTCTTCCTTGAGGTGGAAATCCAGGATGTGGATCACCGCCTGGAAGGTGGTGGCGGCCACCAGGGCCACCGCCAGCCGGTGCATCTTTTCGCTGATGGCGTCGTTGGCTTCGCCGAAGCCGAGCAGTTCGGCCATCTTGCCTTCCAGGGTCTTGTTCTTGTCGCGCAGGGTGAGCATCTGCCGCTCGGTGATGGAGATGGCCCGGCCCCCGTGGGGGTGGGGAATCACCAGCCGGGAAATGAGGTCGGCGTGCTCTTCGAAGAACTGGGGGTTGTGTTCCAGGTATTCGGCCACGTCGGCGCCGGTGAGGCGCGGGGTTTGGATGTCGCTCACAGTTCGATTTCTCCGCTAAAGACGGTGACGGCCGGGCCGGTCATGTGCACCGGGGTGCCGGGGCCGTTCCAGGCAATGCTCAGTTCGCCGCCCCGGGTGCTGACGCGCACCGGGGAATCCAGCAGGTCGCGGCTGATGCCGGCCACCACGGCGGCGCAGGCGCCGGTGCCGCAGGCGAGGGTCTCGCCGGCGCCCCGCTCATAGACCCGCAGGCGCACGCTGTGCCGGTCCACCACCTGCAGGAAGCCGGCATTGACCCGCTGGGGAAAGCGCGGGTGGGATTCGATCATGGGGCCCTGGATGGCCACCGGCGCCGTATCCACGTCTTCCACCACCTGCACGGCGTGGGGATTGCCCATGGAGACGGCGGTGATGGCCACCTCCTGGTCGCCCACCTGCAGGGGCTGGATCACCGCGTCGGTGGGGGAAACGAAGGGGATGCGGTCCGGTGCGAAGACGGGCTTGCCCATGTCCACGGTAACGTTGCCGTCGGCCTCCAGGCGGGGGCTGATGATGCCCGACTTGGTTTCCACCTTGATTTCCCGCTTGTCGGTGAGGCCCTGTTCGTGCACGAAGCGGACGAAACAGCGGGCGCCGTTGCCGCACTGCTCCACTTCGCTGCCGTCGGCATTGAAGATGCGGTAACGGAAATCGACGCCGGCCTGGCCGGGCTTTTCCACCAGCAGGATCTGGTCGCAGCCGACACCGAAGTTGCGGTCGGCGAGGAAGCGCAGCTGGGCCGGGGTGAGGGTGATGTTCTGGCGCACGCCGTCGAGCACGACGAAGTCGTTGCCCAGTCCGTGCATCTTGGTGAATTTGAGTTTCATGGCGTTGGCCTGCGTGCTTTCAAGCGAGGGACCGGGCCATTATAAAGTCATCCATGACAAAGCCGTTGCCGATCTCCACGCAGACCGATTCCCGTACTTCGAAGCCGTTCTTGCGGTAGGCGGCGATGGCCTGGGCGTTGTTCTTGTTCACCGCCAGGATCAGGTGCTTGCCGCCCCGGGCCCGGCAGCGTTGGGCCACGTGCTGCAACAGGGCGCTGCCGACGCCCTGGCGCTGGGCCTCGGGATGGACGTAGAGCTTGTCCAGCTTGAATTCGGCCGGGGTAGCGGTGGCCTGGGTGGCGGCGAAGCCGAGGCGGCGGGCGCCGACGAAGGCCTGGTCCCACCAGATGTCGGGGCGGGCCAGCTCTTCCAGCAAGCGGGGCGCGCCATAGCGCTGGCCCAGCATGTAGTCGATCTGGGCCTGGCTGATGATGTCCCGGTAGGCAAGCTGCCAGACCGTGCGGGCCAGTTGGGCGATGGCGCCCACCTCTTCCCGGGCGACGGGGCGGATCAGGGGGATGGACGGTGCGGAGGAGGGCATGGCGGGTCTTTCGCGGTGCTGCTCAGTAGAAACGGGCTTCGCCTGGGGGCCGGGTCTTGAAGCGCTTGTGTACCCAGTAATACTGCTCCGGGATGCGCCGTACCTCCGACTCGATGAAGGCATTGACGCGGCGGGTATCGGCTGTGACGTCGCCGCTGGGGTAATGTTCCCAGGCCGGCAGCAGGCGCACCCGGTAGCCGCGGGGCGTCATCTCGGCGATGCAGGGCACCACCCGGGCCTTGCCCAGGGCGGCGAGGCGGGCGACGCCGGTGATGGTGGCAGCGGGGATGCCGAAGAAAGGCACGAAGATGGCGTCCCGGGGGCCGAAGTCCATGTCCGGCAGGTAGTAGAAGGGCCGCCCTTCGGCCAAGGCCTTCACCACCTTGCGCATGCCGTCCTGGCGGGAGAGCAGGTTGGGGGTGTTGAAACGCATGCGGCCGGCGTAGAGGGCGGCGTTGAAGTGGGGGTTCTTCTGCTGGGAATAGACCGAAAGCATGGGACGGTCCCGGGTCAGGGCGCTCCAGCCCGCATCCAGGCCGAGGAAATGGGGCGTCAGGACCAGGGTGGGGGCGCCGTCCCGGGGCAGGTTGTCCCAGCCTTCCACCTGGATCAGGCGTTGCAGCCGGGCCGGGGAGGCGTGCCAGAGCAGGGCCCGGTCCAGGAAGGACTGGCCGAAGGCGACGAAATGGCGCCGGGCCAGCCGCTGGCGTTCCCCTGCGCCAAGTTCGGGAAAGCACAGGGCCAGGTTGGTGTGGGTGACCCGCCGCCGTTCGGCGCCGAGCAGGTACAGCAGGTAGCCGAAGGCGGCGCCCAGGGCCCGCAGCAGGGGCAGGGGCAGGAAGTGGCAGAGCCAGAGCAGGGCCAGGGCGAGGCGGGTCACCGGCAGTCCTCCGCTGCTGTCGGCGCCGGTTCGGCGCCCCGGGGGCGCTTGTAGCGGTTGTAGCCCCACAGGTACTGGCTCGGGCACTGGCGGATCAGGGTTTCCAGTTCCCGGTTGATCTGGGCCGCCCGGGCCACCGTGTCGCCCGTCAGGGGCTGGGTCGGCGCCTGCAGGTGCAGGTGGTAGCCGCGGCCGTGGGGCAGGCGCTCGCCGTAGGCGAAGATCACCCGGCCGCCGGCTTCCGAAAGGCGGGCCGCCAGGGTCATGGTGTAGGCGGGGCGGCCGAAGAAGGGCAGCCATTTGCCTTCGCCGGCACCGGGGGCCTGGTCCGGCAACAGGCCCACCGCCTCCTTGCGCTTCAGGGCCCGGATCAGGGCCCGTACGCCGGAAAGGTCGGCCGGGGCCAGCTTCAGGTGTTCACCCCGGGCCCGGCCGGCGGCGATGATGCGGCCCAGCCACTCCAGCTTGGGCGGGCGGAAGAGCACGGTGATGGGGGCCGCCGGCCGGGCCTGGGCCGCCTGGCGGGCATAGTACTGGGCGGTGATCTCGAAGCAGCCCAGATGGGGCGTGAGGAAGATGATGCCTTCGTCCTCCGCCCAGGCCGCCTCCACCAGCTCCCAGCCGCTCACCTGCACCACCCGGGCCGCCACTTCCTCCAGGGGGCGCAGCCAGACCTTGGGCAATTCCAGAACGCCCTTGCCTGCCTCCCGGGCAATAGCCGGGATCAGGTCCGTTGTGGCGTCGGCCGGGTAGGCCAGGGCCAGATTCTGCTGCAGGTGGGAGCGGTAGGTGGCGGACAGGCGGTACACCAGGCGCCCGAGCAGGGCGCCCAGGGCGTGGAGCCAGGCCAGGGGCAGGCAGGCGAGGAGGCGGAAGAGAAGGCTCAAGGGGTGGGCTCGCGGAACGTATTTTTGATGGCGCTCAAATTGCCGGGAGCGACGGGTTTGACCCGGGGCCGGCGAAAAAATAGAATTATCGGCCGCCGAGTTAATCAGGACAACTTGCAGGGCGGTTCACAAATACTGCTAAAGCGTCGCCTGCTCTCCCCCGGAGCCGGTCGCGCCGGTCAAGTAACACGGGGAATTCTTTAGGAGCAGTACACATGGCTGAATACTTCTTTACCTCGGAATCCGTTTCCGAAGGCCATCCCGACAAGGTCGCCGACCAGATCTCCGATGCCATCCTGGACGCCATCCTGGCCCAGGACAAGCATTCCCGCGTCGCTGCCGAGACCCTCTGCAACACCGGTCTGGTGGTTCTGGCGGGCGAGATTACCACCAATGCCAACGTGGATTACATCCAGGTGGCCCGGGACACCATCAAGCGCATCGGCTACGACAACACCGAATACGGCATCGACTACAAAGGCTGCGCCGTGCTGGTGGCCTACGACAAGCAGAGCCCGGACATCGCCCAGGGCGTGAACAAGGCCTACGACGACAACCTGGGCCAGGGCGCCGGCGACCAGGGCCTGATGTTCGGCTACGCCTGTGACGAAACCCCGTCCCTGATGCCCCTGCCGATTTTCCTCTCCCACCGTCTGGTGGAGCGCCAGGCCCTGCTGCGCAAGGACGGCCGCCTGCCCTGGCTGCGTCCCGATGCCAAGTCCCAGGTCACCATCCGCTACGTGGACGGCAAGCCCGATTCCATCGACACCGTGGTGCTGTCCACCCAGCACGCCCCGGACATGAGCCTGGAAGCCATCCGGGAAGCCACCATCGAGGAAATCATCAAGCCGGTGCTGCCCAAGGAACTGATCAAGGGCGACATCAAGTACCTGGTGAACCCCACCGGCCGCTTCGTCGTCGGCGGTCCCCAGGGCGACTGCGGCCTCACCGGCCGCAAGATCATCGTGGACACCTACGGCGGTGCCGCGCCCCACGGCGGCGGCGCCTTCTCCGGCAAGGACCCCTCCAAGGTGGACCGTTCCGCCGCCTACGCCGGCCGTTACGTGGCCAAGAACATCGTCGCCGCCGGCCTGGCCAGCAAGTGCCTGGTGCAGGTCTCCTACGCCATCGGCGTGGCCGAGCCCACCTCCATCATGGTGGAGACCTTCGGCACCGGCAAGGTGAGCAACGAGACCCTGACCGCCCTGGTGCGCAAGCACTTCGACCTGCGTCCCAAGGGCATCGTGAACATGCTCGACCTGCTGCGTCCCATCTATGAGAAGACCGCCGCCTACGGCCACTTCGGCCGCGACGAGCCGGAATTCACCTGGGAAGCCACCGACCGCGCCGCGCTGTTGAAGAGCGACGCCGGCCTCTAAGCCCGGCCGCAGTCGTCACAGGCCCGTCCCCCACCGGGGGCGGGCTTTTTTATTGCCTGCAGATCGGGGGGCGGCGCGGGCCGCGCCTTACGGTGCCTGTCACCCTCCTGTAACATCCCCCTTGAGAACACAGCCGTACCGACATAAATAAAAACGAGGGAGAACGCCATGCCGGTCCAACTCATCGAGACCACTCCGTCAGCCTATTCCTACCCGCTGCTGATCAAGCATCTGCTGCACACCCCCCTGGCCCATGCGCCGGACCAGGAAATCGTCTACCGGGACAGCGTCCGCTACACCTACCGCACCCTGCAGCAGCGCATCGGCCGCCTGGCCAACGCCCTGGCGGCCCTGGGGGTGGAGCCCGGCCACACGGTGGCCATGATGGACTGGGACAGCCACCGCTATCTGGAATGCTTCTTCGCCGTGCCCATGATGGGCGCCGTGCTGCAGACGGTGAATGTGCGCCTGACGGCGGAGCAGATGCTGTACACCCTGAACCATGCCCGGGCCGACGTGGTGCTGGTGAACAGCGAGTTCCTTCCTTTGCTGCAGGCCATGGCGGAGCGCCTGGAGAGTGTCAAGACCTTCGTCCTGATCCACGGCGACCATGAGAATCCGGAGAAGATGCAGGCTCCCGTCTCCTTCGTCGGGGAGTACGAAGAGCTGCTGGCCGCTGCTGCCACCGATTACGACTTCCCCGACTTCGACGAGAACGCCAAGGCCACCACCTTCTATACCACCGGCACCACGGGCCTGCCCAAGGGGGTCTATTTCAGCCACCGGCAACTGGTGATGCACACCATGGGTGCGGCCACCGGCCTCGGCACCGCGCCGGTACAGGGCCGCCTGCACCGGGACGATGTGTACATGCCCATCACCCCCATGTTCCACGTGCATGCCTGGGGCCTGCCCTACGTGGCCACCATGCTGGGCCTGAAGCAGGTCTACCCGGGACGTTACCAGCCCGAGGTGCTGTTGCGATTGAAGGCCCGGGAGCGGGTCACCTTCTCCCACTGCGTGCCCACCATCCTGCACATGCTGCTCAACCACGCCCTGGCCAGGGAGACGGACCTGTCCGGCTGGAAGGTCATGATCGGCGGCTCCGCCCTGCCCCAGGCCATGGCGGTGGCGGCCCTGGAAAAGGGGATCGACGTCTTCACCGGCTACGGCATGTCGGAGACCTGTCCCATCCTGTCCGTGGCCCACCTGCCCACGGCCAAGCTGCAGGCCCCCCTGGCCGAGCAGGCTGCCCTGCGCGCCCGTACCGGCCTGCCCCTGCCCCTGGTGGACCTGCGCATCGTCGATCCGGAAATGCGGCCCCAGCCCCACGACGGCCAGGCCGTCGGCGAACTGGTGGTGCGCTCCCCCTGGCTGACCCAGGGCTACCTGAAGGATCCGGCGGCGGCCGAAGAGCTGTGGGGTGGGGCTACCTGCACACCGCCGACATCGGCAACATCGACGCCAACGGCTCCATCCAGATCACCGACCGCATCAAGGACGTGATCAAGACCGGTGGCGAGTGGACCTCCTCCCTGCAGCTGGAAGACATCATCGGCCAGCATCCGGCGGTGCACGAGGTGGCGGTGATCGGGGTCAAGGACGAGAAGTGGGGCGAGCGGCCCCTGGCCCTGGTGGTACTGAAGCCGGAAATGGAAGGCCAGGTCACCGAGCACGCCATCCGCAACCATGCCGCCCACCTGGCGGAAACCCTGGGCGTCTCCCGCTACGGGGTGCTGATGCAGGTTTCCTTCGTCAAGACCTTGGCCCGTACCAGCATCGGCAAGATCAACAAGCGTTTCATGCGGGAAAACCTGGAGGCCGCCAAGGCTGCCCAGCCCTAGTTCCTCCGTCCCCGGCCCTGGGGTGATTCCCAGGGGCGGGGGGAATTTCCGCAATTCGCCTTCCCCTGGGCATAAAATGGAGGTTTTCCGCCTCCTGCCTGTCCCCCATGCTCAAGAAAATCCATGTCGAACAACTGCGTGTCGGCATGTATCTCAAATCCTTCTGTGGCGCCTGGATCGATCATCCGTTCTGGCGCAACTCCTTCGTCCTGAAGGACCCGGAGGACATCCGCGCCATTCGCGCCAGCTGCATCACCGAAGTCTGGATCGATGCCGGTAAGGGGCTGGACGTGGAAGCCGGCGAGGCGGCCATCAGCGAGACCGAGTCCGAGGCCCTGGTGGCCGAGGAACAGGTGCGGGAGGCCCAGGCCACCCGTTCCCTGGAGCGCACCAGCACCGCGGTGGAGATGCAGCGGGCGGCGAAAATCTGCAACAGCGCCAAGAAGGCCGTGGTGTCCATGTTCCAGGAGGCCCGCATGGGCAAGGCCGTGGATGCGGAGCAGGCCCAGGTGTTGGTGGAGGAGATCGCCGATTCCGTGGCCCGCAATCCCGGCGCCCTGATCAGCCTGGCCCGCCTGAAGACGGCCGACGATTACACCTACATGCACTCGGTCGCCGTCTGCGCCCTGATGGTGGCCCTGGCCCGCCAGCTCGGCCTGGACGAGCAGCAGACCCGTCTGGCGGGCCTGTCCGGCCTGCTGCACGACATGGGCAAGGCCTTCATCCCGGCCGAAATTCTCAACAAGCCGGGCAAGCTGACCGACGAAGAATTTGCGGTCATCAAGACCCACCCCGCCGAAGGGCACAAGGTCTTGCTGGAAGGCAAGGGGGTGCCGCCGGAGGCGCTGGACGTCTGCCTGCACCACCACGAAAAGATGAACGGCGGCGGCTACCCCAAGGGGCTCAAGGGCGAAGAGATCAGCCTGCTGGCCAAGATGGGGGCGGTCTGCGACGTCTATGACGCCATTACCTCCAACCGACCCTACAAGGCTGGCTGGGACCCGGCCGAATCGATCAAGAAGATGGCCGAGTGGGCCGACGGGCATTTCGATCCCCGGGTCTTCCAGGCCTTCGTCAAGAGCCTGGGCATCTACCCCATCGGCTCCTTCGTCCGCCTCGAATCGGGGCGGCTGGGGGTGGTGGTGGAGCAGAGCGAGAAGTCCCTGCTGGCGCCCCGGGTCAAGGTCTTCTTTTCCACCAAGTCCAATGCCCACATTGCGCCGGAGTTGCTGGACCTGTCCCGTCCCGGCGTGCACGACAAGATTGCCGGCCGGGAGGACCCGGCCAAGTGGGGCATTGGCAACGTGGACGAAATCTGGAGCACGGCGGCGGCCTGAGCCCGGTGCGGGGGGGCGGCCGGGGAATTTCCCCGACCGGTATTTCCGTCTATAATCCGCCACTTCCGAGGAGCGCTGCGAGGCCGGCAAGGTCCCAGGCTCGGATGTCTGCCCCGCCAGGGGAGACCAGTTTCAACGGCGCTCACCTTTACAACCCTGCCGGGCGCAGGGGGCCAGGTGAGCCCTGCTATCGCACTCCCTCCCCTCCCCGGCCACAGTTCTTAAGGAGCACTGCTGTGGCTGAATTCAAAGATTACGTGATCGCCGACCTGGGCCTGTCCGCCTGGGGCCGCAAGGAAATCAAGATTGCCGAGACCGAAATGCCCGGTCTCATGGCCATCCGCGAGGAGTACGCCAAGAGCCAGCCCCTGAAGGGCGCCCGCATCACCGGCTCCCTGCACATGACCATCCAGACCGCGGTGCTGATCGAGACCCTGGTGGCCCTCGGTGCCGAAGTGCGCTGGGCTTCCTGCAACATCTTCTCCACCCAGGATCACGCCGCTGCCGCCATCGCCGCTGCCGGCATCCCCGTCTTCGCCGTCAAGGGCGAGACCCTGACCGAGTACTGGGACTACACCCACCGCATCTTCGAATGGGCCGACGGTGGCTATTCCAACATGATCCTGGACGACGGTGGCGATGCCACCCTGCTGCTGCACCTGGGCGCCAAGGCCGAGAAGGACATTTCCGTCCTGGCCAAGCCCGGTTCCGAAGAAGAGACCATCCTCTTCGCCGCCATCAAGGCCAAGCTGGCCCAGGACCCCACCTGGTACTCCGTGCGTCTGGAAAAGATCAAGGGCGTTACCGAAGAGACCACCACCGGCGTGCATCGCCTGTACCAGATGCACGCCCGCGGCGACCTCAAGTTCCCCGCCATCAACGTGAACGATTCCGTCACCAAGTCCAAGTTCGACAACCTCTACGGTTGCCGCGAATCCCTGGTGGACGGCATCAAGCGCGCCACCGACGTCATGGTGGCCGGCAAGATCGCCGTGGTCTGCGGCTACGGCGACGTGGGCAAGGGTTCCGCCCAGGCCCTGCGCGCCCTCTCCGCCCAGGTCTGGGTCACCGAGATCGACCCGATCTGCGCCCTGCAGGCCGCCATGGAAGGCTACCGCGTCGTCACCATGGAATACGCTGCCGACAAGGCCGACATCTTCGTCACCACCACCGGCAACTTCCACGTCATCACCCATGACCACATGGTGAAGATGAAGAACAACGCCATCGTCTGCAACATCGGCCACTTCGATAACGAAATCGACGTCGCTTCCCTGGAAAAGTACCAGTGGGAAGAGATCAAGCCCCAGGTCGATCATGTCATCTTCCCCGACGGCAAGCGCATCATCCTGCTGGCCAAGGGCCGCCTGGTGAACCTGGGCTGCGCCACCGGCCACCCCAGCTACGTGATGAGCTCCTCCTTCGCCAACCAGACCATCGCCCAGATCGAGCTGTTCACCAAGACCGCCGATTACCCGGTGGGTGTCTACACCCTGCCCAAGCACCTGGACGAGAAGGTGGCCCGCCTGCAGCTGAAGACCCTCAACGTGCAGCTGACCACCCTCACCCAGCAGCAGGCCGACTACATCGGCGTGCCCGTGCAAGGCCCCTACAAGGCCGACCACTACCGCTACTAAGCCGTAGCCGGGCCGTCTCCCTTGCCGGAGGCGGCCTGCAGACGATGGGTCGGGACCCGCCATGTCCATGAACTCGTTCCACAGCCGCAGTTCCCGTCCGCCGCCCAAGGTGCGCCAGGAGGCGGTGCCCCACGTCCGCAAGGGCGTGCGCGCCGACGTGCTGCTGGTGGAACAGGGCCTGGCCGCCTCCCGTGCCCTGGCCCGGGATCTGATCAGTCAGGGCTGGGTCCGGGGACCCGTCGGCCTCATCACCAAAGCTTCCCAGGAATTGCCGCCCGGTACCCGGCTGCAGTTGCTGGAGGAAAGGCAGACGCCATGAACGACAAGACGTTCAGTATCGAATTCTTTCCGCCCCAGACGGCGGAAGGCGTGGAGAAGCTGCGCCTGGTGCGGGACAAGCTGGCGGCCCTGAAGCCGGCCTTCTTCTCCGTCACCTACGGTGCCGGCGGTTCCACCCGGGAGCGTACCTTCTCCACCGTGCGCGAAATCGTCGCCGCCGGCCTGGATGCGGCACCCCACCTGTCCTGCATCGGCTCCTCCCGGGAGTCCATCCGCGGCATCCTGGCCGAGTTCCAGGCCGAGGGCATCCGTCGCGTGGTGGCCCTGCGCGGCGACCTGCCCTCCGGCATGGCCGACCCGGGCGAATTCCGCTACGCCAACGAGCTGGTGGAGTTCATCCGGGCCGAGACCGACGATCACTTCCATATCGAAGTGGCCGCCTATCCGGAATGGCATCCCCAGGCCCGCAGCGCCGACGACGACCTGCAGGCTTTCGTGCGCAAGGTCAATGCGGGTGCCAATTCCGCCATCACCCAATACTTCTACAACGCCGACGCCTACTTCCATTTCGTGGATGCGGTGCGGGCCGCCGGGGTGACCATTCCCATCGTCCCGGGGATCATGCCCATTGCCAGCTTTGCCAAGCTGGCCCGCTTCTCCGATGCCTGCGGCGCCGAAATCCCCCGCTGGATGCGCAAGAAGTTCGAAGGCTTCGGCGACGATGCCGATTCCATCAAGGCCTTCGGCCTGGATGTGGTCACCGAGCTGTGCCAGAAGCTGCTGGCCGGCGGCGCCCCGGGGCTGCATTTCTATTCCATGAACCAGTCCGGCCTGACCACTGAGATCTGGCAGCGTCTGGGGCTCGGCAACCGCTGAGCCGGCCGCTGGCGGCGTACCCCTCGGGGGCGCTGAGCAAAGGTCAGGGGCAATCCCCGTGCCGTGGCGGCCGGGGGTTTTTCTTTGCTGGCGCGGAGACGGCCATGGAGGTTTTGTTCTGGCGGCGAGGCTCGTACAATGGAACTGTCGATTTACATAACAACCCAGTGTGGAGCGTCATCATGTTTCCTGAATACCGCGACCTGATTTCCCAACTCAAGACCAGCGACCGCCACTTCCAGAATCTCTTCCAGAAGCACAACGAGATCGACCAGAAGGTCAAGAACATGGAGTCCCGCATCGAATCCGGCTCCCCGGAGCAGATCGAAGCCCTGAAGAAGGAAAAGCTGGTGCTGAAGGACGAAATTTACGCCGTGCTGAAGAAGGCCAGCGCCACGGTCTGAGCTTTTCTCCGGCCCCGCCGGGGCCATCCGGCAATGAAAACGCCCGCTGCTGCAGCGGGCGTTTTTGTTTGGTGCGGGCAGGCGTGCGGCCTGGCCGTCGCGACAGCCTAGTGCTGCAGGATCTTGGCCAGGAACTGCTGGGCCCGCTCCGAGTGGGGCTTGCCGAAAAAGTCGTCCTTGGCCGCATCCTCGACGATGCGGCCCTGGTCCATGAAGATCACCCGGTGGGCCACCTTGCGGGCAAAACCCATTTCGTGGGTGACGCACATCATGGTCATGCCTTCCTGGGCCAGTTCCACCATCACATCCAGCACCTCGTTGATCATTTCCGGGTCCAGGGCCGAGGTGGGTTCGTCGAAGAGCATGCAGATGGGGCCCATGGCCAGGGCCCGGGCGATGGCCACCCGCTGCTGCTGGCCGCCGGAAAGCTGGCCCGGATGCTTGTGCGCATGGGCCTTGAGGCCCACCCGGTCGAGCAGCTTGAGGCCCTTGTCCGTGGCCTCCTCCCTGCTGCGGCCCAGCACCTTGACCTGGGCGATGGTCAGGTTGTCGGTGATGGTCATGTGGGGAAACAGCTCGAAGTGCTGGAACACCATGCCGACGTGGGAACGCAGTTTGGAGAGGTTGGTCCTGGGGTCGCCGACGGAAGTGCCATTCACCACGATGTCGCCCTGCTGGAAGGGTTCCAGGCCATTGACGCACTTGATCAGGGTGGACTTGCCCGAACCCGAGGGACCGCAGACCACCACCACCTCGCCCTTCTTCACCTCGGTGGTGCAATCGGTCAGCACCTGGAACTGCCCGTACCACTTGGAAACGTTCTTGATCTCGATCATTTGATGAACCTCGCTTGCAGGTGCTTCACCAAGCGGGAGACGGTGAAGCAGATGACAAAGTAGGCGGCGCCGGCGAAGAGCAGCAGTTCCACCAGTCTGCCGTCCCGGTCGCCGACCTTGTAGGCGGTGCCGAAGAAGTCCGAGAGGCCGATCACGTAAACCAGGGAGGTGTCCTGGAAGAGGATGATGGCCTGGGTCAGGAGCAACGGAATCATGTTGCGGAAGGCTTGGGGCAGCACCACCAGGCGCATGGTCTGGCCCGGCGTCAGGCCCAGGGCCAGACCGGCGGCGACCTGCCCCTTGGGCACGCTCTGGATGCCGGCCCGGATGATTTCCGAATAGTAGGCGGCCTCGAACAGGGCGAAGGCCACCAGGGCGGAGACCAGGCGGATATCGCCGATATCCTGGCCGAAGAGGCCCTTCAGGGCCTGGGGCACGATCAGGTAGAACCACAGGATGACCATCACCAGGGGCACCGAGCGGAACAGGTTCACGTAGCCGGCGGCAAGGAAGGACAGCAGTCTGTTGCTGGACAGCCGGGCCACCGCGAGCAGGGTGCCCCAGCCGATGCCGACGACGATGGCGGTGAGGGTCACTTCCAGGGTTACCAGCAGACCCTTGCCGAGCAGGGGCAGGGCGCCGGGAATGGAACTCCAGTCAAATTCGTACATGGCTCACTTGCCTCCGATAAAGCCTGGGACCCGGACTTTTTCTTCCAGGCGGCGCATGAGGAACATCACGGTGACGTTGATGCAGACGTAGAGCAGGGTCACGGCGATGAAGGCTTCGTAGGGCTGGGCCGTGTAGTCCACCAGTTGCTGGGCCTGGCGCGACAGTTCGATGAGGCCGATGGTGGTGGCCACGGCCGAGTTCTTGAAGATGTTGAGGAATTCGGAGGTCAGGGGCGGCACGATGATGCGGAAGGCCATGGGCAGCAGCACGTGGCGATACACCTGGGCCAGGGTGAAGCCCATGGCCAGGCCGGCGTTCCTCTGGCCCCGGGGCAGGGATTCGATGCCGGCACGCACCTGCTCGGCGACGCGGGCGGCAGTGAACAGGCCCAGGCAGAGCATGGCGGCGAGAAACTGCTGCAGCAGCGGGTCGGATTGCTTGTAGGCGTTGCCCAGGGCCGGGGGCAGCAGTTCGGGCAGGACGAAATACCAGGAGAACAGCTGCACCAGGAGAGGCACGTTGCGGAAACACTCGACGTACACCGCGGCGAAGCCGGACAGCCAGCGGTTGGGCACGGTGCGCAGGACGCCGACGATGGAGCCCACTACCAGGGCGATGACCCAGGCGGAAAGGGACAGGGCGACGGTCCATTGCAGGCCGGTGAACAGCCAGCCCAGGTAGGTCGTTTCCCCCGAGGGGACGGGGGTAAGGAAGACCGACCAGTTCCAGTTGTAGTTCATGATGGAACCCCGACGGGAAGAGGGAGAAGGAGGCGGAGGGGCATCGCCCTTCCGCCTTGCCGATCAGACCCGGCTTACTCGTAGGCCTTGTCGTTGGGAGCCTTGTAGAGGGCCTTCATGTCGTCGGAGAGCGGCATGTTGAGGTTGAGCCCCTTGGGCGGAATGGGGTTCATGAACCACTTGTTGTAGATCTTCTCCGCCTCGCCGGAGGTCATGGCCTTGGTCAGGGCCGCATCCACCACCTTCTTGAAGCCGGCGTCGTCCTTGCGCAGCATGCAGCCGTAGGCTTCCTTGGACTGGGCGGTACCGACCACGACCCAGTCGCCCGGACGCTTGGCCTTGGCCATTTCGCCGTAGAGCAGGGCGTCGTCCATCATGAAGGCGACGGCGCGGCCGCTTTCCAGGGTGAGGAAGGATTCGCCGTGGTCCTTGGCCGAGATGATGTTCATCTTCATCTGCTTTTCCTCGTTCATCTTGCGGATGAGGCGTTCGGAAGTGGTGCCGGCGGTGGTTACCACGTTCTTTCCGGCGAGGTCGGGGAAGTCCTTCACGCCGGCGTCCTTCTTGGCCATGAGGCGGGTGCCGATGACGAAGATGCTGGTGGAGAAGCCGACCTGCTTCTGCCGTTCCAGGTTGTTGGTGGTGGAGCCGCACTCCATGTCCACCGTGCCGTTCTGCAACAGGGTGATGCGGTTGGCCGAGGTGACCGGCATCAGCTTGACGTCCAGCTTGGCCAGCTTCAGTTCGGCCTTGATGGCGTCCACCGCCTTCAACATCATTTCGTGGGAATAGCCGATGACCTGCTGCTTGTCGTCATAGTAGGAAAAGGGGATGGAGGATTCCCGATGGCCCAGGGTGATGGAGCCGGTGTCCTTGATCTTCTTCAGGGTGGGGGATTCCTGGGCCAGCACCGGGGCGGCACAGAGGGCGGAACCAATGACGGCAGCGGCTGCCAGGGTCAGGGTCTTGCGCATGGGCATCTCCTTGCAGGGGTGGGTTGGGCCGCAGGGGCACAGCGCCGATTGCAGCACAAGGCGGCCCGTCTGACCAGAGGAGTTTCCCCTAGGCCAGGCCTAGGCGGGCTTGCGCTTGCTGCGGCTGACCAGCAGGACACCGGCCAGGACCAGGCCGGCGCCGGCCAGCTGGGCGGCGGAGACGGGCTCCTGCAGCAGCCACCAGCTGAAGAAGATGGTGAGGACAGGCCCCAGGGTGCCGATCAGCACCGACCGGGCGGCACCGATGCGGCGGATGGCGGCGGATTGCCAGAGGATGGGCAGCACCGTGGAGAAAAGGGCCATGGCGGCGCCGTAGAGATAGATGGGCAGGGGTTGCACCAGGGCGGAGAGGGGCTGGGTGGCGAAGAAGTGCAGCTGGGTGGCGGTGGTGGACACCAGCATGGCCAGGGCGGCGAAGCGGGCCGAGCCGAGGCGGCGGATGGCCGGTTCGGCCCCGGCGCTGTAGATGGCGTAGGTGAGGGCCGAGCCGAAGACGAAGGCGGCGCCGGTGAGCAGGGTGGCCACGTCGCCGCCCAGTTGCAGGTCGTGGGCGAAGGCCAGGCCGATGCCGGCGTAGGACAGCAGCAGGGCGCCCACCTGGCGCTTCTCCAGGGGCTGGCCCATGAACAGCACGCCGATGAGCACGGTCAGGGTCGGATAGGTGAACAGGATCAGCCGTTCCAGACCGGCCGAGATGTACTGCAGGCCGAGGAAGTCGAGCATGCTGGAGGCGTAGTAGCCGAGGACGCCGAGCACCACCAGGGTGCCCCAGTCGCGCCGCGTCAGGGGGGCGGCGTTGCCGGCGGTGAAGCCGATCCAGAGGAAGGCGGGCAGGGAAAAGACCATGCGCAGGGAGAGCAGGGTGACGGCATCCACCGGGGCGGCAGCATAGGCCAGCTTGACGAAAATGGCCTTGAAGGAGAAGCCGAACGCCGCCAGGACGGCCAGGGCGACGCCGATGCGGTCGGAGTTCCAGTGTTTCCAGGGCATGGAGTTCAATTCGGGCAAGACGAAGTGTTTGAATTTTCAGCCCGCGCCAAAGCTGGAACAATTGGTAAACTCCCAAGAAAGCCTTCGTCAAAGCCGAAACCTTCCATGCGCTACGATCTTGTCGACCTGAAACTGTTCCTGGCCGTGGCGGAGGAGCGCAACCTCACCCGGGGCGCCGAGAAGGCCCATCTGGCACCCTCCTCCGCCAGCCACCGCATCCGTCAGCTGGAGGACGCCCTGGGCACGCCCCTGCTCACCCGCCAGGCCCGGGGCGTGGCCCTGACCCGGGCCGGCGAATCCCTGCTGCGCCACGCCCGGGAAGTGTTTGCCCAGCTGGAGCAGATGCATGCCGACCTGGCGCCCTACGCCCAGGGCATCCGCGGCCACGTCAGCCTGTGGGCCAATACCCACGCCACCCATACCTTCCTGCCCATGGACCTGGCCGGTTTCCTGCGGGACCATCCCCAGGTCAGCGTCACCCTGGAGGAGCACACCAGTCCCCATATCGCCCTGGCCGTGGCCGGCGGCGAAGTGGAAGTGGGGGTGGTGGCGGGCCATGTGGAAAGCTCCGGGGTGGAACTGCTGCCCTACCGCCAGGACCGCCTGGTGCTGGTAGTGCCCGCCGGTCATCCCCTGGAAGCCCGTCGCGACGAGCCTGCCGGGCTGGGTTTCGGTGCCGTGCTGGACTACCCTTTCGTCATGCTCCACGCCGGCAGCGCCATCCACACCTTCACCATGAATGCGGCGGCGGCCCAGGGACGCCACCTCAACGTGCGCATCCAGGTGCGCAGTTTCGGCGCCGTGCTGCGCATGGTGGGAGCCGGCGTCGGCATCGGCCTGGTGCCCCGGTCGGCCCTGGTCTTCGCCGACCGGGAACGGCCGCCCACGGTACTGGAACTGTCCGAGCCCTGGGCCCGGCGCGACCTGCAGATCTGCGTCCGCAACCGGGCGAGCTTGTCCGGCTTCGCCGTCGCCCTGGTGGATGCCCTGGCGAAAAGCGCCGAGGCCTGAACCCCCCGCCCCGGATGCTGTCCCAGACACAACCTCTCTAGCCGACTGCCCGTCATGCCCAACCGCCTCGCCGCAGAAACCTCCCCCTACCTGCTGCAGCACGCCGACAACCCGGTGGACTGGTATCCCTGGGGCGAAGAGGCGCTGGCCCGGGCCCGGGCGGAGAACCGGCCGATCCTGCTCTCCATCGGCTACTCGGCCTGCCACTGGTGCCATGTCATGGCCCATGAGTGCTTCGCCGATGCAACCGTGGCGGCGGAGATGAACCGCCTCTTCATCAACATCAAGGTGGACCGGGAGGAGCGCCCCGACCTGGACCAGGTCTACCAGACCGCCCACCAGATGCTGGTCGGCCGCCCCGGCGGCTGGCCCCTGACCATGTTCCTGACGCCGGACGCCATGCCCTTCTTCGGCGGCACCTATTTCCCGCGGGAACCCCGTCACGGCCTGCCGGCCTTTGTCGAAGTGCTGCACAGCGTGGCCCGGGCCTTTGCCGAAAAGCAGTCGGAGATTGCCGAGCAGGGCCGAACCATGCGCGAGGCCTTCGGCAGCACCCTGCCGCGGGCGGTGCGGGGCGAGCCCCTGTTCAACGCGGACCCCCTGGCCCAGGCCGTGGCGGAGCTGGACGCCAACTACGACCGGCGCCGTGGCGGCTTTGGCGGAGCCCCCAAATTTCCCCGGCCTGCCGCCCTGGACTTCCTCCTGCGCCGCCATGCCGCCACCGGCGATCCCCACGCCCGGGACATGGCCCTGACCACCCTGGAACGGATGGCCGAGGGCGGCATCCACGACCACCTGGGCGGCGGCTTCTATCGTTACAGCGTCGATGCCCAGTGGAGCATTCCCCACTTCGAGAAGATGCTCTACGACAACGCCCAGCTGCTTCACCTCTATGCCGAAGCCTGGGCCCTGAGCCGCAAGCAGGTGTTCCGCCAGGCAGCCGAGGGCATCGTCGCCTGGCTGCAGCACGAAATGGCGCTGCCCGGCGGGGCCTTCGCCGCCGCCCTGGATGCGGACAGCGAGGGTGAGGAAGGCCGCTTCTACCTATGGACCGCCCGGGAGGTCCATGCCCTGCTGCCGCCCCAGCAATGGGATGTGGCTTCCATCCACTGGGGCCTGGATGGTCCGCCCAATTTCGAGGATGCCGAATGGCACCTGCGCCAGGTGCAGCCCCTGGAGCAGGTGGCCGAACGCCTGCGCCTGACGCCCGGCGAGGCGCGCCAGCAGCTGGAAGGGGCCCGGCACACCCTGCTGGCAGCCCGCAACGAGCGCATCCGCCCGGGGCGGGACGACAAGGTGCTGACCGGCTGCAACGCCCTGGCCATCAAGGGGCTGGCCCGGGCCGCCCGGGCCTTCGGCCGGCCCGAATGGCTGGGCCTGGCCTGCCGGGCGGCCGATTTCCTGCAGCGGGAGCTCTGGCGGGACGGGCGGCTGCTGGCCGCCTGGAAGGATGGCCGGGCCCGGCTGCCGGCCTATCTGGACGACCATGCCTTCCTCCTGGAGGCCATGCTGGAGTTGCTCCAGGCCGGCTGGCGCGATGCCGACTACCGCTGCGCCGTGGCCCTGGCCGACGCCCTGCTGCAGCACTTCGAGGATCGGGAGGAAGGCGGCTTCTTCTTCACCGCCCACGACCATGAGGCCCTGATTCACCGCACCAAGCCGGTGGAGGACCATGCCACGCCGTCGGGCAACGGCATTGCTGCCTTTGCCCTGGGGCGTCTGGCCCTGCTCGGCGGCGAGCCCCGCTATGCCGCCGCCGCCCGCCGCGCCCTGGCCCTGTTCCTGCCCGACCTGCGCCAGCATCCCGGCGCCCACCCGGGCCTGCTCAATGTCCTCGGCGACGAGCTGAGCCCCCCGGCCCTGGCCGTGCTGCAGGGACCGGCCGCGGAGCTGGCCCGCTGGCAGGACGAAATCGGCCGCCTGCCGGCGCCCTGGCTGCTCGCCGTGGCCCCTACGGGCGGGGACGAACGGCCGCCCCCCTTGCGCAAACCGGAGACGGAACGTGTCAACGCCTGGGTCTGTGCCGGCGTTACTTGCTTGCCACCCATCGACGGCCTGGAAGCCCTGCTTGGCATGTTGGCCAAACCGTTGAAAGTGCATTAACATCCCCGCGCTACACAGCATATTCACCATTCTCACTACGGAGCGAGAGCATGAAAGCGATTTACGTGTCCCTGCTGGCCGCCGCTGGCCTCCTGATCAACGGCGCTGCCCAGGCTGACGAAGCCCTGGCCAAGGCCAAGAACTGCATGACCTGTCACCAGATCGCCACCAAGGTGGTGGGCCCCGCCTACAAGGACGTGGCCAAGAAGTACGCCGGCGACAAGGCTGCCGAAGGCAAGCTGGCCGAGAAGATCCAGAAGGGCGGCAGCGGCGCCTGGGGCACCGTGCCCATGCCCCCCAACAACGTGACCCCGGACGAAGCCAAGAAGCTGGCTCACTGGGTCCTGAGCCTGAAGTGAGCCGTTAAGGTCTCGCTGACGAAAAGCCAACCTCCGGGTTGGCTTTTTTATTGTCTGCAATCCGTCCGGAGGCCCGCGCCGACCTTGTATCCTGCATATTGACAAGGGCGGGGGGCGCCCTGAGAATCATTCGCTGTATCTTGTTCCCCAACACCGTCATCCGTTATAAGCCCGAGAGGAGTTTCCGTTATGCGCATGAACAGCATTCCCGGCACCATCCTGGCCCTGGCCGCCGCCATTTCCCTGATCGGTTGCGGCAACAAGGAAGAACCCGCACCCCAGGCCGCCCCGGCTGCAGCTCCTGCCGCCAAGCCCGAGATCACCGTCAAGATCGGCCATGCCTCTCCCCTCACCGGCCCCCAGGCCCACATCGGCAAGGACAACGAATACGGCGCCACCCTGGCCATCGAGGAACTGAACGCCAAGGGCCTGGAGATCGGCGGTGCCAAGGTCAAGTTCGAACTCATTTCCGACGACGACCAGGCCGACCCCAAGCAGGGCACCACCGTGGCCCAGAAGTTCGTCGACGCCAAGGTTAACGGCGTCATCGGCCACCTCAACTCCGGTACCACCATCCCGGCCTCCAAGATTTATTTCGATGCCGGCATTCCCCAGATTTCCGGCTCCGCCACCAACCCCACCTACACCAAGCAGGGCTTTGCCACCGCCTTCCGCGTCATGGCCAACGACGAGCAGCAGGGCAAGGCCCTGGCCCAGTTCGCCGCCAAGACCCTGGCGGCCAAGAGCGTTGCCATCATCGACGACCGTACTGCTTACGGCCAGGGCCTGGCCGACGAGTTCAAGAAGGCCGCCGAAGCTGCCGGCCTCAAGGTGGTGGCCAGCGAGTACACCAATGACAAGGCCACCGACTTCAAGGCCATCCTGACCAAGATCAAGTCGAAGAAGCCGGACCTGATCTTCTACGGCGGCATGGATCCCCAGGGCGGCCCCATGGCCAAGCAGATGAAGGAACTGGGGCTGAAGGCCAAGTTCCTCACCGGCGACGGCGGCTGCACGCCCAACTTCATCACCCTGGCCGGCGCCGCCGCCGAAGGCCAGTACTGCTCCCTGCCCGGCGTGCCCCTGGACAAGATGCCCGGCGGCACCGTCTTCAAGGACAAGTTCGTCGGCAAGTTCAAGACCGAAATCCAGCTCTACGCGCCCTATGTCTACGACGCCACCATGGTCCTGGTGGATGCCATGAAGCGGGCCAATTCCGTGGAGCCGGCCAAGTACCTGCCGGAGATCGGCAAGACCAGCTTCCAGGGCGTCACCGCCAAGATCGGCTTCGACGAGTTCGGCGACCTGAAGGACGGCGCCATTTCCTTCTACGAGTACAAGGGCGGCAAGATCGAGTACGTGGAAACCCTGGGCGGCACTCCCGAGGCGGCGCCGGCAGCGGCTCCTGCCGAAGCGCCGGCAGCGGCTGCACCGGCCGCCGCGGTTCCCGCCTCCGCTCCTGCCGCTGCGGCTGGCGAGAAGAAGTAAGCCGCTCCTAGCCAACCTCCCCATTGCAAACGGCGCCCTATGGCGCCGTTTGCATGTCCGCACAGGAATTCCATGGACATTTTTCTGCAACAAATCATCAACGGCCTGGTGCTCGGCAGTATCTACGCCCTGGTGGCCCTCGGCTACACCATGGTGTACGGCATCCTGGGCCTCATCAACTTCGCCCATGGCGAAGTGGTCATGATCGGTGCCCTCACTGCCCTTACCGTGGTCAAGCTGCTGGCCGGCTCCGGCCTGCCGGGCCCGGTCATCGCCCTGATCGGCCTCATGGCCGCCGCCCCGGTGTGCATGGCCATCGGCTACGGCATCGAGAAGATCGCCTACCGGCCCCTGCGCAAGGCGCCCCGGCTGGCCCCCCTGATCACCGCCATTGGCGTCTCCATCGTGCTGCAGAACCTGGCCATGATGGTCTGGGGCCGCAGCTACCATTCCTTCCCCGCCGTGTTGCCGGCCGAGGCCCACGAAGTGCTGGGCGCCACCTTCACCGACCTGCAGGTGATCATCGTCCTGGTGGCCGCCGGCATGATGGCCGGCCTGCTGCTGCTCATCAACCGCACCCGCCTGGGCCGCGCCATGCGCGCCACCGCCGAGAATCCGGCCATCGCCCAGCTGATGGGGGTGAATGTGAACCACATCATCTCCCTCACCTTCGTCATCGGCTCGGCCCTGGCCGCCGTGGCCGGGCTCATGGTCAGCGCCAACTACTCCATCGCCCACTACTACATGGGCTTCATTCTCGGTCTCAAGGCCTTCACCGCCGCGGTGCTGGGCGGCATCGGCAACCTGGCCGGGGCCATGATCGGCGGCATCCTCCTGGGTCTCATCGAATCCCTGGGGGCCGGCTACATCGGCGACATCACCGGGGGCTTCCTCGGTTCCCATTACCAGGACGTGTTCGCCTTCTTCGTCCTGATCCTGGTGCTGGTCTTCCGTCCCTCCGGCCTGGTGGGCGAGAAAGTGGCGGAACGGGCATGAGCTGGAACGACCTCAAGCACGACCGCCGCGTCCTCTGGGCCGGCTACGCCGCCATCGGCATCGTCCTGGCGGTGCTGCCCTTCCTCGTCGGTGCCGGCCTGGGCAATGCCTGGCTGCGCATCCTCAACTTCGCCATGCTCTACATCATGCTGGCCCTGGGGTTGAACATCGTGGTGGGCTTCGCCGGCCTCCTGGACCTGGGCTACATCGCCTTCTATGCGGTGGGGGCCTATCTCTACGCCCTCCTCGCCAGCCCCCACTTCGGCCTGCACTGGCCGGTGTGGGCCATCCTGCCCCTGGGGGCCGTGGTGGCGGGCGGTGCCGGGGCCCTGCTGGGGGCGCCGACCCTGCGCCTGCGGGGCGACTATCTGGCCATCGTCACCCTGGGCTTCGGCGAGATCATCCGCATTTTCATGAACAACCTGAATGCGCCGGTGAACATCACCAACGGGCCCCAGGGCATTTCCAGCATCGACCCCTTCCACGTCGGCGGCGTCACCCTGGCCAAGCCCCTCTCGGTGCTGGGCGTCACGGTACCTTCCCTGCACGCCTACTACTACCTGTTCCTGCTGCTGGCCCTGGTCATCATCTTCGTCACCATCCGCCTGGAGGATTCCCGCATCGGCCGCGCCTGGGTCGCCATCCGGGAAGACGAGATCGCCGCCAAGGCCTGCGGCATCAACGTACGCAACATCAAGCTGCTGGCCTTCTCCATGGGCGCCACCTTCGGCGGCGTCGCCGGCGGCCTCTTCGCCAGCTTCCAGGGCTTCGTCAGCCCCGAGTCCTTCGGCCTCATGGAATCCATCATGGTGCTGTGCATGGTGGTGCTGGGAGGCATGGGCCACATTCCCGGCGTCATCCTCGGCGGCATCCTCCTCACCATCCTGCCCGAAGCCTTCCGCCATGCCGCCGTGCCCCTGCAGAAGTACGCCTTCGGCAAGGTGGTGGTGGACCCGGAAAGCCTGCGCATGCTGCTCTTTGGCCTGGCCCTGATCGCCGTCATGCTCTACCGCCCCGCCGGCCTGTGGCCCTCGGCCACGCGCAAACGGGAACTGCAGGGAGGGAGCAAGTGATGAGCGAGCGTCCCATCCTCCTCGAGGCCAGCGACGTGGCCAAGCACTTCGGCGGGGTCAAGGCCCTGCGCGGCGTCTCCCTGACCATCCGGGAAGGGGAGATCTACGGCCTGATCGGCCCCAACGGCGCCGGCAAGACCACCTTCTTCAACTGCCTCACCGGCCTCTATGTGCCCAACGGCGGGCGCATCGTCTTCGCCGGAGCGGAGCTGGACACCTCGGCCCCCCACAAGGTGGCGGCCCGGGGCATTGCCCGCACCTTCCAGAACATCCGCCTCTTCGCCCACATGACGGCCCTGGAGAATGTCATGGTGGGCCGCCACCAGCGCACCCGGGCCGGCGTCTTCGGCGCCATCTTCCGCACCCCGGGCACCCGGGCGGAGGAGGCGGCCATCCAGCGCCGGGCCGAGGAACTGCTGCACTACGTGGGCATCGCCGACCGGGCCCACGATCTGGCCAAGCATCTTTCCTACGGCGACCAGCGCCGCCTGGAAATCGCCCGGGCCCTGGCCACCGAGCCCAAGCTGCTGGCCCTGGACGAACCCGCTGCCGGCATGAACGCCTCGGAAACCGGCGAACTGCGCACCCTCATCGAAGGCATCCGCAAGGACGGCATCACCGTGCTGCTGATCGAGCACGACGTGAAGCTGGTGATGGGCCTGTGCGACCGGGTGGCCGTACTCGATTACGGCGAAAAGATTTGTGAGGACGTGCCCGCCGTGGTGCAGAAGGATCCCCGCGTGATTACCGCTTATCTGGGCGCCGAAGCCCAACCCGCCGGCAGCGAGGTGGCCCATGGCTGAACCCCTGCTCATCGTCGAAGGCCTGCGCATCGCCTACGGTGGCATCCAGGCCGTCAAGGGCATCACCTTCCATGTGGACCCGGGCGAAACCGTGGCCCTCATCGGCGCCAACGGCGCCGGCAAGACCTCCACCCTGAAAGCCCTGGCCCGGCAGCTCGATGCCTCCGGCGGCAGCGTGCGTTACCAGGGGCGAGAAATCTCGGCCCTGGCGCCCCACGAGCTGGTGGGCCAGGGCATCGCCCTGGTGCCAGAAGGGAGGGGCGTCTTCGCCCGTCTGACGGTGACCGAGAACCTGGAAATGGGCGCCTACTGCCGCCATGACAAGGCCGAGATCGCCGACGACCTGGAACGCATCTTCGCCCTCCTGCCCCGCCTCAAAGAACGCCACGGCCAACTGGCCGGCACCCTCTCCGGCGGCGAGCAGCAGATGCTGGCCATGGGCCGGGCCCTGATGAGCCGGCCCAGGCTGCTGTTGCTGGACGAACCTTCCATGGGTTTAGCACCGATCATGGTGCAGAAGGTTTTCGAGGTGGTACAAGAGGTGGCCAGCCAGGGCATGACCATCCTGCTGGTGGAGCAGAACGCCCGCCTGGCCCTGCAGGTGAGCCGCCGCGGCTACGTCATGGAGTCCGGCGACATCACCCTCACCGATGCGGCCGGCACCCTGCTCGACAACCCCCGCGTCAAAGCCGCCTACCTAGGAGAATGACCATGTCCCTGCCGACTGAAGAAGCCCTGCGCACCGTCCTGCGCCAGGTGGTGGATCCGGAGGTCGGGGTGAATATCGTGGACCTGGGCCTGGTCTATGGCATCGACATCGGCGACAACGGCGTCGTGGTGCGCCTGACCATGACCAGCCCGGCCTGCCCCATGGGCGACCTGGTCATGGACGAGGCCCGGGCGGCCCTGGAGCCCCTGGTGCCGGAACCCTACGACCTGGACCTGCAACTGGTGTGGGAGCCGCCCTGGTCGCCGGCCCTGATGAGCCCCAAGGCCAAGGACACCCTGGGCTGGGGCGAGTAGCCATGAACGCCCCCCACCGGGGCGGCCTGCGTCCCCTGCAACGCCTGCCCCTGCTGCTGCTGGCCATGGCCGCCCTCCTGGTCGGCGTCGGCGGCGGCCTGTGGCGCCTGGGCTGGGCCTTTCCCCTGCCCGCCTCCCTGGCGGCCCAGGGCGCCGCCTTCCACGGCCCCCTCATGGTCAGCGCCTTCTTCGGCACCGTCATCGCCCTGGAACGGGCGGTGGCCCTGGCCACCGGCTGGGCCTACCTGGGGCCGGCCCTGGCCGGTGCTGCCGGCCTGGCCCTGCTGCTCGGCGCGCCGCCGGCGGTGGCCGGCGGCCTGGCCTGCGGCGCGGCCGCCATCCTGCTGCTGGCCTCCCTGCGGGTGTGGCGGCAGCAGCCCGCCCTGCACAACCTGACCCTGGCCCTGGGCGCCGCTTCCTGGCTGCTGGGCAACGGCCTGTGGCTGGCCGGCTTCCCGGTGCCCCGGGTGGTGACCGCTTGGGTTGCCTTCCTGGCCCTGACCATTGCTGGCGAGCGCCTGGAGCTTTCCCGCTTCCTGCCGCCATCGCCCCTGGCGCAGCGCTTCTTCGCCCTGTTCATGGCCCTGGTGCTGCTGGGGGCGCTGCTGACACCCCTGCTGCCGGACGCAGGCACGGCACTGGCCGGGCTCGGCCTGCTGGCCCTGGCTCTGTGGCTGTTGAAACAGGACATTGCCCGGCGCACGGTGAAGCAGCAGGGTCTGACCCGCTTCATAGCGGTGTGTCTGTTGTTGGGATATTTCTGGCTGGCCCTGGGCGGCGGCCTGCTGCTCGGCGGCGGTGCCCTCAGCGGCAGCGGGCCCCACTACGACGCAGCCCTGCATGCCCTGCTGGTGGGCTTTGTCTTTTCCATGGTGTTCGGCCACGCGCCGATCATCTTTCCCGCCGTGGCCCGGGTGCAGATTCCCTACCACCCGGTGTTCTACGGGCCCCTGCTGGTGCTGCACGGCAGCCTGGCCCTGCGCCTGCTGGGCGACCTGCTGCCCGAATCGGGGCTGCGGCCCTGGGGCGGCGCCGGCAACGGCCTGGCTCTGCTGCTGTTCGTGCTGACCATGGTGGGCAGCGTGATCAGGGGACGGCGCGCCGCCCCCTGAGTCCGGCCGGTGTCAGTCGGCGTCCAGTTGGCGGACCAGGGCCGGGGTCACCTGGCCGAAGTCCACGATGCGCTTGCCCTTGTGGTCCTTGAGGAATTCTTCCGCATCCAGCCGGTCGGCCTGGGGCACCAGTTCGTGGCCCATGGGACCGAGCACGTCGGAGCCGAGGACGAACAGGGCCTTGCGTGCATCAACGCGGCGCAGGTTGTAGAAGTCGGTCACCAGGATGGCCTCGATGTCGCCGGGGCGGTGGCCCGGGGCGTATTTGGGCAGGTCCTGGAGGAACTTGAACATGTCCTTGGCGCCGTCGAAGAAATGCACATGGCCGTCCTTCCACTGCACCACGGCGACCCAGTTGGGATACTTGGAAACCAGCATGCCGCAGACCGGGCAGGTGTCCCGGGGACCGGGCTTGGCGGGCGGCGCGGCGGCTGCCGCTGCGGCCTGGATACCCATCCAGGCGCAGAGCAGCCAGGCCGCCAGGAGGCGGCGCCCCATCTCAGCCCTTGGCCTGGGCGGCCTTGCGCCGGCGTTCTTCCCGGTTCCTGCGGATCATGGCCACGTCGCCGGCCATGTCCAGATAGGCTTCGCGCAGGGCATCGTTGAAGTTGCCCAGGCTGCCGCCGTACTTGGCCTGGAATTCCTTGGCCACGCTGGGGGTGGCGAAGGAATGCTTGCTGCGCTTGGTCATGGCGTGCTTGAGGTCGGCGCCGATGAGATAGACCAGGTTGTCCACCGGCACCAGGGGCCGGGGTTCGACGGCGGAGCCGTAGTCGGGGCCCCAGATCTGCTTCGGTTCCCGGTCGATGTTGAGGCCCAGGCTGAGACTCAGACAGTGGATGGAGCAGACGCCGTCGGCCAGGTCGTCGCTGTACTGCACCAGCATGCGGGCCTTGTGGTGTTCCTTGCGGTCCATGCCGCAGTAGGGACACTTGGGATACTTCTCGAATTCCTTGTCCAGCGGATTGGCATCGGCCTCGGTCTTGGGAATGAACTGCTGGGGTGTGCGGTCCGTGTCGCAGGCGGCGGCCTGGCTGGTGCCGGTGGTGGCGGCGAGCCCGGCGCCGGCGGCCAGGGACAGCTTCAAAAGTTGACGACGATCCATTTCTTATCTCCCTTGCTGAAAAACAGACCTCGAATATAAGCGTTGGCGAAAGTGCCGGAGTGCGGCAAATTGCCGCGCCCGGCCTGGCTCTGCGGGCGGCAGTGCGACCCTATGTCGCATTTGTGCAGGGCGGGCCGTGCTCTAGCATGGCGATCTTCTTTCTATGCCCTAATGGATAGCCACCCATGCTCGGTGGTGAAGCGCTCGCCCATCTCTACCTGCAGCACGTCGCCGAACTGCGCCATTACCTGGCTCAGCGGGTGGCCTGCCGGGAAGTCGCCCGGGAACTGGCCCAGGAAACCTTCCTGCGCATGATGCTGAGCGACGGCAAGGACGCCATCCGCAATCCCCGGGCTTTCCTCTATCGCATCGCCGCCAATCTGGCGGTGGACCACTACCGGGCCGAGGCCGGTCGCCCCCGGGAAATCCTGCCCCTGGAAGACTGCGCCGAACAGGCCTGCCCCCGCCCCGGTCCGGAGCAGGTGGCCAGCGCCCGGCAGACCCTGGCCCGCCTGGCGGTGGCGGTGGAACAGCTGCCGCCCCGCTGCCGCGAGGTGTTCCTGCGCCACAAGTTCGACGGCTGCCGCCAGGCCGACCTGGCACGGGAATACGGCATCAGCGTCAATGCCATCGAAAAACACCTGATCCGGGCCCTGGTGCAGCTGCGCCTGTGCCTGCACTGACCATGTCCGCCTGCGGCACGCCCCCTGAAGACCAGCCCCTGCCGGCGGTGCTGGAGCAGGCGGCGGGCTGGCTGCTGCGCCTGCAGCGGCCGGAATGCTCCGCTGCCGAGCAGCGCCGCTTCGAGGCCTGGCTGGCCGCCGACCCCCGCCATTCCCGGGAGTACGCCCGCTTCCAGGAACTGTGGTGCCAGCTCGACGGCCTCAAGCCCCGCCGCCGCAGCCGGCGCCAGTCCCTGGCCGCCGGGCTGGCCGGCCTCGCCTGTTGCGGCGCCCTGCTCGGCTTGCCGGCCATGGACCGCCAGGAGTGCCTGCAGACCGCGGTGGGCGAAATGCGCAGCGAACTGCTGGCGGACGGCAGCCGGCTCGACCTCAACGCCGACACGGCCCTGCGCATCCAGTATTCGCAGCACCAGCGCCGCCTCTTCCTGGAGCGGGGCGAGGCCCGCTTCGTCGTCGCCGCCGATGCCCGGCCCTTCTCGGTCCAGGCCGGCGCCGCCACCCTGCGGGACATCGGCACCACCTTCGCCGTCAGCCGGGAGCGCCAGTCCCTCGCGGTGCGGGTGCTGGAAGGCAGGGTGGAAGCCCATCTCGGCGCCGCCCCCGTGGCCATCGGGGGCGGCCAGCAATGGCAGCACGGGCCCCAGGGCAGCAGCGCAGTGCAGCCGGTGGCCCCGGGGCAGGTGGCGCCCTGGCTCGATGGCCGCTGGATTTTCCAGGCCACGCCCCTGGCCCAGGCCCTGGCGCAGGTCAATCGCCAGCACGAGCGTCCGGTGCTGCTGCAGGACCCGTCCCTGGCGGAACTGCGCATCAGCGGCAGCTTCCGCATGGCGGACCGGGAGGGCCTGCTCGACGCCCTGCTGCTGCTCTATCCCCTGGCCCGGGAAGAGGGTCGGGACCGCACCTATCTGCTGCGCCGCGGCGGTGCCGAGTAAATATTTTTGCCCACCCGTGTCAGGGTTTTCAGTGCGCCAACGTCTTACTCCCCATGCCGGCAAACAGCCGGAGTCTCAGTGAGTGAAAGGCGAGCAATGAAAAAAATGATGGGGATGGTGGCGCTGGTGACGGCAGCCGTGGCGGGGAACTCATGGGCCCAGGGGGCGCGTACGCTGGACCTGGCGCCCCAGCCCCTGGCCGAGGCCCTGCAGGGTCTGGCCGGGCAGACGGGCATCCAGATCCTGTTCGACGCGGCGGAACTGCAGAGCGCCCGCAGCCGTGGCCTGCAGGGCAGCCTGACGCCGGAGGCGGCGCTGCAGAAGCTGCTGCAGGACACGGACTTCGTCTTCCACAGCACCGCCCCGGGGAGCTACGTGATCCAGCGGCGGCCGCGCAATAGTCAGACCCTGCCTGAAGTGGTGGTGCGCGCACCACGGCCCAGCGCCCAGAGCGAGGGTAGCGGCACCTATGCAGCCGCAGCGGCCACCGTGGCCGGCAGAATTCCCCTGACCATGCGAGAGATTCCCCATTCCGTATCGGTGGTGACGCGCCAGCAGATGGACGACCAGGGCATGGTGAACCTCTGGGATGCGCTCAACCAGACCACCGGTGTCACCGCCGTGCCCAACGATTCCACCCAGAGCCAGTACAACGCCCGGGGCTACGGCCTGGGCGTCATGTATGACGGAGTGCCAGCTGCAGGTGCCTTGAGTGGTTACCAGCAGTTCGACCTGCCCATCTATGACCGGGTCGAAGTGCTGCGGGGGCCGGCCGGGCTGTTGCAGGGATCGGACAATCCGTCGGGGGCGGTGAACCTGGTGCGTAAGCGGGGACAGGACACCTTCAAGAGCGATCTCAAGGTGTCTCTCGGCAGCTGGAACAACCGTCGCACCGAGGTGGACATCACCGGGCCGTTCGATACTGAAAAACGCATCCGGGGCCGCCTGGTCGTTTCCCAACAGGACCGAGAATTTTTCTATGCCCGGACCAAGGATTCCAAAAGCCTCGTCTACGGCAACCTGGATGTGGATCTCAGTTCGGCCACAACCCTGTCTGTGTTCCTGACGGTGCAGGATGCAGAAACCCATGTGCCGACTTCCGGACTGCCGGCCTACAGCAACGGGCAATACCTGAACGTGCCCCGCTCCACCAACGTGTTGCCCGACTGGAACCGGACTACCTGGCATACGGAGGAACTGGCCGCTTCTCTGGAGCATCGTCTGGAGAACCAATGGACGGCCAAGGCCACGGCCTATCGGCGCAATCAGAGCCAGTTCTTCAAGGACAGCTATGTCACGGGAGGCGTCAATCCGCTGACCAATAAGGCCAGCTACGCCCGCCGTGAAGCAGACTACGATTACTACCGGGATGGGGTCGATGCCTTCCTCTCCGGGCCTTTCGACCTGTTGGGGCGGCGTCACCAGGCGCTGGTCGGGGTCAATTACGACCGTTTGCGAACTAGCTATGCTCGCGGCACGGCGAGCACGGTTAACGGCGTGTCCATTTTTGACCCCAATTCCATCCCCGAACCTACGGTCAATTACACCCTTGGTGGCGAGAGCGTGTCCTATCAGCATGGGACATATGGCCAACTGCGCCTGAGCCTGACCGACCCCTTGACCATGATCGTGGGTGGTCGTTACACCGATTACTTCTACAAGAGCCGCAGTACGGCCCCCGCCGTGCCGACGGCCTGGCAGCCTGGGGCTACCGCCCGCGGGGAATTCACGCCCTATGGCGCACTCATTTACGACGTGACCGCCCATGCGTCGCTCTATACCAGCTATTCGGACATCTTCATTCCCCAGACTGCAAAGCGTTACGACGGATCGGTGCTTGAGCCTCGTGTCGGCAAGCAGCATGAGATCGGCGCCAAAGGCGAGTTCCTGGATGGCAAGGTCAATGCCAACCTGGCCATTTTCCAGATTCGCGACGTCAATCGCTCTTTCGAGGATCCCGATCATCCCACCTTCTACCTTGCAGCCGGTGAAGTGGAAAGCAAGGGTTGGGAAACTGAGGTCACTGGCAAGGTGGCCAAGGGTCTGGATCTGACCGCCGGCTATACCAATCTGCAAACCAAATACCTGAAGGACAAAACCAATACGGGCAAGGCTTTCAGCAACTGGTATCCACGCCATACGCTGAAGCTGTGGGCCAACTACCGCTTTGCCGACGATGCCGGGGCCGGCTGGAACGTAGGTGCAGGCTTGGTGGGGAGCAGCCGCTACAAAGGCAATGGAACCCTGGACACCATGGCCCAAGGTGGCTATGCCGTGGTCAATGCAGCCATCGGCTACCGCTTCAACAAGAGCTATTCCCTGAGCCTGAACGCCTACAACCTGTTCGACCGGGTTTATCACTCCAGTGGCGTCCGCTCGGTCAACTCCTATAACGGTTACGGCGACCCCCGCAATTTCATGCTGACCTTCCAGGCCAGCTACTGATCACGGATTCCCCGGCCGGACCGCGTGTCCGGCCTTTTCATTGAAAGGCGCAAGACATGGATCGCCGTACCCTTTTCAAAGGCCTGCTGGCGCTGACGGTGGTGGGGCAGGTCGAGGCTGCCGAGCCCACTGCCGGCGCCGTTGCCGACCTGGTGCCTCTGGACAACGAGCTAGAAAAGTATCCCCGCTGCGTCGTCTGCAACATGGACCGACGTCGCTTCCATTACGCCCGTCACCTGACCCATTACGCCGACGACCACGTGGACGGCACCTGTTCCCTGGAATGCACGGCCGAGATGATGCTGCGGGAGCGGCGGCGGGGCTTCAAGGCCATCTACGGGCCCGATTTCGGCGCCGACGGCGAGCCCAAGCCCCTGGTGGATGTCGCCGCCGCCACCTATCTGCTGGGCAGTCGCCTGCCGGGCACCATGACCCGGCGCAGCAAGTACGTCTTTGCCGATCCGGTGGCGGCCCAGCGGGTGCGCCAGGAGCAGGGCGGCGAGCTGGCCACTTTCGACGAGGCCCTGGCCGCATCCATGGCGGAGAAGGCGGAGCAGCTGGGCCGCCGCTACCGCAACGACCAGGAGCGGCTGCGTCGCAAGAAGGACGGCGCCGCCGGCTGAGGCGCGCCGTTCAGGGTTCCAGCAGTACCAGCCGGGAGCCGGCCATCATGCCGGCGGCCAGGCACAGCAGCAGGCCGAAGCCCCAGGCCGCCACCGTCGCCAGGCGGCGCGAGGCGGCCGGGGCGATCTGCTCCAGGCCCCGCACCCGGCACACCAGTTGCAGCACGCCGCTGCCCATGCCGGCTGCCGTGGCGGCGAACAGGGGCAGGTAGAGGGCGTAGCCCTGGTAGTCGTACTCGGGCTTGAGGATGCAGAAGGGGCAGTGGTGGTGAGGGTGCTCGTAGAGGTAGAGCGAGAGGAAGGAAACGATGCCGCTGATGCCGCCGACGAAGGCGGCGCCGCTGCTGAGCCCGGCCAGGAGGCCGAGGCGGCCGCTCCAGGCGTGCCAGGCGGTGAGCAGGGCGGCCAGGCCGAGGCTGCCGTAGAACCACAGCATGGCCGGCAGGGGCGCCAGTCCCGCCATTTCCCCGGCGACGCCGTGGTTGCTGTCGCCGGAGAAGAGGCTGCCGCAGCAGGAGGTGATGATGTCCGCCTTGAGGCCGCGGAAATAGGACCATTGCAGCCAGGCCGAGAGGGCCAGCAGGGGCGTCAGGCCCAGCAGCAGGGCGTACTTGAGGCGGACCAGGGGGTAGTTGCGGGCCCGGGTGTCCACGTGGTTCAGCACCAGCCACAGGGCGGCGAGGAAGAATAGCGCGACCTGCAGCAGCAGGGCGGGAAAGCCCCGGGCATCCGCATTGAGGGCGCCGACGGCGCACATGGCGCCGACGAACATGGCGGAGAGCCGGTCGGCGGTGAACACGAAGAGCAGCAGGGCCAGCAGCTGGCTGGCGCAGACGAAGGCGGCCAGGGTGGAGAAGAGGTAGGTGCGCCGCTCCAGCTGCAGCTGCAGTTCGCTGCCGCTGCCCAGGTCCCAGCGGCGCAGGATCTGCCAGGCGAAGGGGGCGGCGGCGGCCACCATCACCAGGGACAGGGTGGCCGCCAGGAGCAGGGCGATGACCGAGGGCTGGAAGAGCATGGCTCAATCCCCGCAGAGGCGGCCGTCGCGCAGGCCCACCACCCGGTGCACCGCGCTGGACTTGATCACCAGGGGGTCGTGGCTGGTTAGCAGCACCGTGCGGCCCTCGCCGCTGAGCTCCTCCAGGATGGCGAGAAACTGCTTGGACAGGGTGGTGTCCAGATTGGCCGTGGGCTCGTCGGCGATGATGACTTCGGGGTCGTTGATCAGGGCCCGGGCGATGGCCACCCGCTGCTGCTCGCCGCCGGACAGCCACTCCACCCGGGCATGGCGGCGGTGGCCCAGCTGCAGGCGCTCCAACAGGGTCTCGGCCCGCTGCAGCAGTTCGGCGTGGGGCTTGCCCTCCGGGTAGGCCGGCAGCATTACGTTGTCCAGGGCCGAGAGGCCCCGGATCAGGTTGAACTGCTGGAAGACGAAGCCGAAGGTGCGGCGGCGGATTTCCGTGAGGAAGCGCTCCGGCAGGCCGGAAATGTCTTCCCCGTGCAGGCGCACCCGGCCCCGGGTGGGGCGGGCCAGGCAGCCGACGATGGTCAGCAGGCTGGTCTTGCCCGAGCCGCTGGGGCCCTGGAAAGCGGTGACGCGCCGGGCCTCCAGTTCCAGGTCGATGCCGGAGAGGGCCCAGTATTCGTTGTGCTGGCCCTGGTTGAAGGCCTTGTGGATGTCGGTGAGCTGGATCATGGCAGGTCCCCCGGTCAGCCGCGCATGGCCGTGTCGGGATCGATGATGGCGGCGCGCCAGATGGGCACCAGCACGGCGGCGGTGTAGGGCACCACGGTGAAGAAGAAGAGGGTGAACAGCTGCAGGCCGTCCAGTTGGGGTACCAGGGTGAAGCGGGGATAAAGCACCGCCCAGCCCTTCAGCACCGGCTCGAAGAGGCGGGCGCCGAAGTGGAAGACATGGACATAGGCCCCCACCAGGCCGAGGAGGAAGGCGCTGAAGGAAATCAGCAGGCCTTCCCACAGCTTCATGCGCAGCACGTCCCCGGTCTCCCAGCCGATGGCCTTGAGGATGCCGATCTCCCGCCGCTCGTCGGCGGAAAGGCCGGACGCCTTCTCCCAGGCCAGGATGGCAAAGGCCAGCAGGGCCGCCGCCAGCAGGGCGAGGACGATGCCCTCGCGCCAGTCCAGCAGGCTGGCGTAGGTGCGGCGCATCTCCTCGCGCAGGATGGGGCGGGCGTCGGGCAGGGCGGCGCTGAGCTTGGCCGCCACGTTGCGCACCTCCTGGGGATTGGCCACCGACAGGGCGATGTCCGTGTAATGGCCGGCCGGGTAGTCGAAGAAGGCGCGGAAATCGGCCTCGCCGAGCAGCACCAGGTCGGCGCTGATGAGTTCGCTGCTGGCCGGCAGCACCTCGTCCACGGTGAAGGTGAACAGCTTGCCGCCGTAGGAGCGCAGGGACAGGGGCTGGCCCGCCTGCAGGCCCCGCTCCCGGGCCAGGGTGGCGCCCAGGCGCAGATGGCCTGGTGCCGGCGCCTCAGCGGCCGGCACCAGCAGGGTGTAGTTGGCCTTGCTCACCGGATCGTAGTAGTAGCCCCACAGGCGCCCCTGCTGGTGCTGCACGCCGCGGATGCGGCCGATCTTCTCCAGGTAGCCCGGCGGGATCAGGTCGTGGCGCCCCGCCACCAGGCGCTGCAGGATCACCTCCGGCGAGTCGGCCAGCACCGCCGCCGCTTCCTGGCGTAGGGCCTGACCGAAGAGGGAGACCGAGGCCAGCATGAACACCAGCAGGGCATAGACCGCCAGCAGGCCCAGGTTGCGGGCCTTGCGCCGGGCCAGGGCGGCCAGGGTGTAGTCAATCAGGTAGCGTTGTTTCTCGATCCAGGGGCGCATAGTGGGGCAGACGGGCGGGGGGCGGCGGCACGACGGAGCCGGAGGGGAAGTGGTCCAGGGCCAGGGGATGGTCCTGGAACGGCGAATGGAGATCGGCCAGGGACAGGTGCCGGGTGTAGCGGGCCTCGGTGAACAGGGCCAGGTCGCTCAGGCCCAGCTGCTGCACCAGGGCGGCCCGTGCGGCCTGCTCCTGCTGCCGCGGCGGTGCCAGGCGGCGGGCGTCGGCCAGCATGGCCAGGAACAGCAACAGCAGCACGGCCAGGAAGGCGCCGAAGCGGGCCGAGGGGCGCCGCGTCACAACAGGCTCCGGATGGCGGCCACCATCTCCTGGGGCGAGGCGCCGGCGGGCAGGGTGGCGGCCAGGCGGCCGCTGCCGTCGAGCAGGTAGCTGCTGCCGCTGTGGTCCACGAAGTAGCTGCCGTCGGGACGTGGCGCCTGCTTCTCGAAGCCGGTGCCGAGCGCCTTGGCCAGGGCTGCGGTCTGGGCCGGCGGGGCGCTGGCGCCCACCAGCAGGGGGTGGAAGAAGGCCGTATAGCCTTGCAGGGCGGCGGGCGTGTCCCGCTCCGGGTCCACCGTCACCAGGACCAGGCGCACCCGCTCCCGTTCCGCCGGGGTCAGGCCGTTGAGGGCCTGGGCGCCGGTGGCCAGGGCCGTGGGCGAAAGATCGGGACAGTTGGTGTAGCCGAAGAAAAGCAGGCGCACCTGGCCGTCGGCGGCGGGGCCGTCGAGGGGGCCGGCGGCAGTCTGCAGATGAAATTCGACGGGCGCGCCCGTACCCCGGGATTCGGTGGCGGGCTGGCAGGCGCCCAGCAGGAACAGCAGGGCGAGAAACGGAAGGATGCGCACGGGCTGGGACGAATGGGCGACCGGCGGTCACCGAGCTTGGTCAAGGCGCCATGGTAATGAAGGCGCTCCTGGCGGTGCTGCGACAAATTGACGCAGTACCCGGCGCCGGGCCGCGTTACACGGCGTTACGGGGAGTTACCGTTCACCTGCAAACCGGAAGTTGGTGGTTGGCGTTATTGCCCTCAAGGGAGCGAAATGGTTTCGCGACCGGAAGGACAAGCCAAATTTCAGGAGA
>NZ_JAOTRW010000007.1:0-254584 GCF_030247495.1 Azospira sp.
CTCAATTGATGAGAAGAGGGTAAGGCCAGTGAAAACTGGCCTTACCCTAAACCAAGTTATTTTCCTTTCACGAACAATAAGTTAAGTTGTTTTTTTGAGGATTTCGCACGATTCCCGGCCAACCCTCGTGTACGGGTCATAGTGCAGGTAGACCTGCGGAATCAACGCCGGCAAGCGATCGCCTAGCAAGCCGCCGTAGCGCTCGTAGTAGCCCTGGAACACCGCAAATTCCCCCGCAGAACGGGCGCCGAGCACAGCCTGACGCAGCCGCCGGAACAATTGCTCTTTTGCGCTGATCGGATCGCTGATCCCTTGCAGTTCGGCATACCAGTCCCGCAAATCTTTCCAGAGCAGCAATCCCGAACTGGGCAAGAACCGGTCGAAGACCAGCACCTTGTCGGCGTGCCTGACGATCTCGACATCGTTGTTGACCGCATCGCGAAAGACCAACTCCGGCTTCTCACCGATCGAGGCGAAGATCAGATTCTTCATCGTCCCGGCGACGCCGGCCTGCGCCCGGCACACCCCATAGATAGCGTATCCGGACTCCATCCCGGTCTGCCGCACCGTGAAGCCATCCCGACTCAGTGCTGCGTCAATCGCGCTGGCTAACTCGCCCTGCTCCGCATCGCGGCGGATCATGGGATGCAAGAGCTTCGTCAACAGCGCGAAGAAGCGAGTCTGGCTGCACGTTAGCGCACCGCATTTCCTCAGTAGTTCTTCGTGCGACCAATCGTCGTTGCGCAAGCAATGCTGAATGATCTGCCCGTGCAGACTGTTACGTCCGAGCAACCCCACCGGATCGTCCTGGATAACCGAGGTACCGAACACCTCGCTCAGACAGTCGATCAGCGGCATTTCACCGAAAAGAGTCTCCAAAGGATTGAGCGCCTTGAGCACGTCACACCGAACCAGCGCACTCACCCGATGCGCTGCGTGCACCGTCATCTCGCTGACCGTGTTTTCGAGATCCTCCGATGCGTATTCGCGCAAAACCCGAGCGGCCAAGGCGAGAAGGTCGGCCTCATCCCACGAGAGGATGCGGCGCCGGACGTACATCCGCTTGCTGCCGAAGGCCTCCTGCTCATCGCCATCCGCGACGGCTTGCTGAATCCCCAGGCGGACACAGACACTCGGAACGTCATAGGCTTTGGCAGTAGCAATGGCCTGTGCGATCTGCTCCCTCAGCGTATCGAGAGGAATGAGTGCCGACTTAACCTGTGTTCCCTGCATGACATCTCCAAGGCTCAACGCTTGCGGACCGTCCAGCCCAGCGGAAAGATAATCTGAGTAAACCTCTTCTCGCCCCAGGAAGGGTACTTGATGCTCAGAAGGTGCTTGGGCACAGCCATCTGTTCAACCATACGTTTCTCAAATTTCGCGATAGTCATGCGCTCTCGCATGGGCTTGCCGTCTGGGCCATTGCTGTAGTCCTCGTCTTCAAGCCACAAAACGTTGCTACCCCCGTAATGAACCGACTCCAGGATGCAGGCTTCGCCGTCGGGGGGGGACTGGTGATGACGTCGATCACGACCTCGTGGCCCTTGCCCGGAATGCTGTGGAAATGTCCGGATTCAGGCAGCAGGCACTCCGCGATGAAATCGAAGCTGGGCTGGAGTTCCTTGTGCCGTTGCAACTCGAACAACTCGGTACGCCGGCCGGATAAGCCATGCATCATTCCGGCATCAGATAGGCCTTACTCTTCCCCGTCGAAAACCGTCAGTGCATGGCTGAGACGTTCTTCACGCCAATATTTCGCCGTTTGTCGCCGAGCGCTTTTCACTGGCCTATCGGCCACAAGTTCCACCGGCAGTTTCAACCGCGGTCGTGCAGGCGCCGCACTTTCGATCAGCGGCATCCCTCTCACGGAACCAACAGCAAACTCCTGCAGAAAGCTGGTCTCGATTTTTGGCATACCCAGGTCTACCGTTTTCTGGAAAAGCCGATCCGCCGACCGTGGAAGTCGCGTCGATGCCGTAGGGGCGGTCGCCGACTCGCCTATCCGGCTCGCCTCGACATAGAGCTCCTTCACGATTTGAGGACTGACTGGCGCACGCGGCAAAACCACGCGCGTATGCCCAAACCTCCCCGCCTGAATAGCGCCCATCGGGCGAGCATAGACGACGGCATCGCCCGTTTCCAAAGCACTACTCGGATGGTCCACCGGTTTGCCCTCTTGGCCGTAGATCGGCATCCAGGACGGCTCGGCCGGACTCTTTCCGTAGAATGCGAAGTATGCCCCCCTGGAACAGCGCGCTCGGGCATAGGCTTGTGCGGCTAGGTAGGCTGCATGAAAGCGCTTCGTCTCACGCTTGCCACGGTGTACAGCCGCCATCGTCTCCACCAGGACCGAAGCGCCCATGGCGAAAATTGGCAGTCCCCGGCCAAGCGCCAGATCGATCAATGAGCGTATCTCCGATTCCGTGGCATCCTCCCGCTGCAGCGCCAACGCCGCCGACACGATCGCGCCGTCGGCCATGTAGGGGAACCACTCGACGAGGTTGCCCACCCAGTCGCGGCGATGTTGCAGACGCCGATTCTTGAGCAGAACATAGGCGCCCGCCGCCGCCGAGACCGGGTCCTGCTTCTTCTCGTAGAGGAGAAGGTCCGCCGCATTCCAGGCCTCGGCTAGGCGATCTGCTTCAGCGACCGCGCCTCGCGCCAAGTAGGACATAATCAACTCGTTGTCCGGTTTGGCCCGTCCCACGGTGATATCGAGGGCATCGCCATCCTCCGCCGCGCTACGCGTCAGCGCCACGCGCACCGGACCACCGGGCGGCAATGAGACCAGCCGCCAGGCCACTTCCTCGCCGCCGATCTGCAAGAGATGGGGGAAGCGCGGCACGTCTACGACGAGCTGCTGTATGCCGTAGTCGCGCTGCCGCTCAATGGGGCGCAGCCCTTGCGCTTCCCATCGCCCATCGCGCAAGGACCATAGCGTCATCCAGACCTTGCCGATACGCCGGTTGGAGACGGCACCGGACTCGGCAGCAGACCGCAAGTGGCCCAGGGAGCGGAACGGAGTCACCCATTGCAACCACTCGTGGGGGCTCTCCTCGCCCAGATGCAGCGTCGCCTCCGCGCGATCTCCGCGCAGTTCGACCGTCTGCTGGATCGACGATCCGTTGGGCAACTTGCCCAGCACGTGCACGCGGTCCCATGGCAGTCCCCCCCACTTGGAGAGTTCGAATCGACCGGGCTGGCTGGGTGAGGCCGTACCGCTTGCAAGAATGCGCCCGTCCGGCGCATAGACGTCCACCGGCAGCGTGAGCAGCCGCGATTCCGACCAGGAGCCTGACACAGAGATAGTTAATTGCGTCATGGCCTTGCTCCTCAGGGAATACGAAAGCGGCAGGTATGTACTGCCCTCGTCAGAAACTGTCGGGCGTAAAACTGTTCGGGATACTCATTGTTCTGAGCATTGGTGCCGTATGACCACTCGCCTTGCTCCTTCACGAAGCGCGCCGGACCGCCGGCAAGCGTCTTCATATCCCGCTGCTGCGCCGCGTCCTCCATGAAGGCGCGTGCCACGGGGCGGTAACCCTCGGGTTGCACATCCATCTCCACAAGGACCGATGGGCGCTGCGTCTGAACATGCATCGCGACGCTCCAATCGCCCTCTCCTTCCGTCTGTCCCAGTTTCTGGCGTTCACCGGTAGCCATCTGTTGCGAGAGCGCCAGAAAGGCGGCAGTGGCGTCGCGCAAATCGGAGACACCGACGTCGAATCCCGCCCCATCGGCGCGCTGGCTTCCGCAATGACCACCCAAGGCCTGAAGGAGCGCCGCCGTGAAGCGTGCCACTCCATCCTGCGGCGCATAGGCGAGGCGATTTGCTGTGGTGGCGCGCAACACCGCCCATTCGGTCGTCTGGGGCGGCCCGTTCCGCTTGCCTGGGATGAGTGCCAGCGGATCGTCGATCTGGTTGATCAGTTCCTCGCTGAGTTCCATGCAGGCGTCGACCAGGAAGAACAGGCTGGCCGCCGTCTTGCGAATCGTCGCCTGGCAGGTGTTGGACACATGGAAGACACCCGACCAAGGATCGTCCGGTAGATCGCCAAAATCATCGGCCACTAGATACTGGCTGATGCCATCGCTGACGCCATGGCCACAAAAGTGGAACACGCCGCGGCTACCCGGGTTAGCACCGAGCCGAGCTAGCCACTGCAAATAGGCGGCCCTGATGTTCGCTAGGGTGGGACGCGTCGTCGGGGAAACCGCCCCGGACGGCGCCTGGTAGGGCTGTGCGGGCGAAGTCAGCATCACGAGCGAGCCCAGCGGCGCTTCGGGATTGTAGAAGGCCCGATCTGAAGGCTGTGCCAGCCCTACCGGCATAGCATCGGGGCCACTCAGGAACCAATTGGCCATGGCCTCAGCCGACAGGCGCGGCGAGGTCAGCGGTTTCAAGCCGCCGAAGCCTGCTGCTGCAAGATGAGGGTATTCCCCGCAGCCAACCAGCAGCACATGGGTCGCTGTTGCCTGCGGATTCTGCAGGATCGTATCCGACTCGAAAATAATGCCCATCAGGCGACCTTGCCCAAGCGAACGGCGAGGCGCTTGTAGAAACTCGGGCGGGCGAAATAGCCGCCATGGGCATCCAGCAGGCCGTAGCCGGTATCAAAGCGATAGTCGTCCACGCCGTTGAAAACGCCGGTAGCCCGGAAGGAAAACACGTCGTTCGTGTCGTAAACGTTCAGCCACCGCGCCGCGTGCGCAGGCCGTTCCAAGCGGTCCTTGTCCGGGTTGACCGGCGGCTCTTGCGCGCTGCTACGGTACAGCGCCATCTCCTCGAACAAGGCAACCTGTGAGCCTACCGTCACGAAAGCGTCGACCGTGATGTCAGGAGCGAAACAGGTCAGCACGTCGTACATGATCACACCGCCCAGGCTATGACCGATCACGATGAGCTTGTCGTCGCCGGGCCGCTTAGCCTCCTGCGCTGCTCGCAATTGGGCGAGCACATCCTTGAGGATTTTGCCCGGCTGCTCCAACGTTCCCCGCCGGTCCAGGTAAACAAACACGTCTCCGAGGAAGCGCGAAGCCTTGGCATGGACCGATTTGCGTGCCAAACCTACCGACAGCGAAGTCAAAGCATCCCCCGGCGCGTCGGCGAGGCGGCTCACCGCTTCCTTCAGCGACTGGAACCAACTGCCGATACCCAACGCCTCTGCCGGCTTCCCGGCAAGTGCCCCGGGGCGGTAAGGTTCGATCGCTGCCATCAGCTGCTCTATGAACTCCTTGTTGGACAAGAAAGGCTCCTGGAAGGCCCAAGCCGGCGCCAGGTGCTCCCCGGCGTAGGCCATCGAGGCCATATAGCCCTCGAGCAGTTCACCATACCCCTGATCGGGTCGCAGCAAGGCCGAAGCGGTATCCCAAACCAGATCGATGGCGGTCGCGAACCCCTTCGTTTTACTAAGTTGTCCCAGATTCACCCCTTGCGCGCCATACTGGAAACGCGCCTCACCCAGCCAGACCTCTGGATTATCGGAAGCCCCGCCGGGCGAACCGAGCGCGAGCGCCTCAACTGCCTCCGAACCGGTGGGCACCGACGCCTGGTTCCAGCGGAATTTGACACCTTCTCCTCCCCAGTAGGGAAAACTGATGGAGACCTTCTGCGCATCGAGACCGATGTGCGGTGCGAGCAGCGACTTAAAAAACTCCGTCTTGCGCGCCAAGCCTTCCTCATAGTCCGCATCCTCGATGCGGTTGTTAACTCCGTGAACAAAAACGATGGGCATGATCTCCCCCTCATGTTTTGGGCGAGCTTTTGCCCAGAATTCATTGATGACGGAACGCTAATAACTCCACTATTGCATACTAGCGGCATATTGAGAAATCACCAACACGACCAAGTGGTGCAGCCAGTCTTGATCCTCAAGACTGATACATCTGCTTTTGACTGTACGAGTGGCCTGCTCAAGACAAAGCGATTAAAGGCACACCACATTGACTGCCTGCAATTCAAAATTGACATTATCCCCAGCAAGTCTGGAATTCGATCTTTCCGGTTATTGGCCGGTTGCTCGGTATCTAGCCGCAACCGAGCGGTTAGCGACCAGATGACTTAGCAGCATGCAAATTAGCCGTTTAGCGCAGTAAATGCCGGGTTTCCGGAAACAACACTGAGATGAATTCATCGTATTGCCTATCGTACACTGTCTCTTTATCGAGATAGGTAAGGAATTTTTCTAGCGTGATTGCCTGTTTTTTCGTGCGTGGAGGTTCGTAGGTTTGCCAGACTTTTAGAAATAGGCGTCGCAGCGGATGATGCCCATTTTTCCCTCTACACAAAGCTACCGCCAGAACGTTAAATGGGCCGTCGAGCCGACTACCAACGGTTCGTCCCAGTTGAAAAGATAGGAGCACAGGTAGGATTCCTTTGCCCCCCCAGAACGCCGGATTAAGCGCCGGCGCAAATTCATCTCGCCAGTAGCGATAGCGGGTCAATCGATAGATATCAGCAAAGAGTACCTGCTGTTGGTCCCTGGGGGAGCCCGCATCATAGAAACGGGTAGCATGCTCAAGCAATGAGCACATCGACTGATCCCAAGATTCATTCGTATCACAGGGTTGTTTGTCGAGTTCGCTTAGCACAACCCGCTCCCAGGCCCCCTTTAGGCTCAGATGGTGTTCGACCAATTGGCGATCTGGATAACTGAAATGGCCCCCCCTCACCTGTTCGATGCCATGACGGATCATCATCAAAATGGTGACTTCGTTTTCAAGGTCTTCCGCTTCGCGGGTATTTCGTGTTCCAGTGCTTATTGCATGCATCACCCGGCGTGGCTTATGTAGGCGAGTCCATTCCGCACCAAACCCCTCACCGTCCCAGTGTTGTTGCAAGCGCTTGGTAATGTCTGATGTGAGGCCGACGTAATAGCATCCATCGTTCAACTCAAGAACGTATAAATAGATATCTACGGGGTCAGGAGACCCACACCAAAATATTTCAGGTTTCAATTTTATTCCAGTGAGCTAGTGCGGCTCGCGGCGATTAAATGCCAAATCGTTATCCGAGCTATCCTGATCCGTAAGGAGGCAAGTGTCTCGCCCAATCCATCGCTCTTGTACAACTGCCGAGCGGTATTTGAGGATCAAATCAAGCACGATCCGGCACGGAGCATCTGCTGAAATTCCAGCTATAGCATTCTGGAGGCTCGGGTACTGATCCTGGAAAAGGTCTCTGCGGCCTATTTGCGGCGATGATAGCTGCTGATTTAGCGTAGGCAGATCAGGCGTAACCATTCCCACAAGCCACGGCAAACTAGTGGCAATCACTACTCCTGCCAGATCGGCATCAACGAATGCTAGGACTGGCAACTTTGCATCTCCTAGGAATGCCAGAACGTTATCAATGCGGCTCTCGTTCGGATCACCGCGATAAACGATCAAGGGAGAACTGTATTCCACTGGGAACTTAAAAGAGGTCTGGTGAATGCGATTGAAGTTCTCGTAGTTCTCGACCACCATGATGCAACGATGACCAATCTGACTAACTATCTTCTTCCAATCCACGTCCAAGTGAGACTCTTCCGGCAGGTTGATAGGCTGCCCACCGATAACGAGAGCTTGCCCAGCTAGCGCCTTGATCGAGATGCGGTTGCGCTTTACGGCTTCATCGCCTGCCTTCTCATGGGGAGTGACCTCAAGCCGCTTTGCTCGGCTCATGCCGGTCATATCTACTAGCTCGGTGGAAAAGCCCTTGGCTTCCAACCACTCACGCATCGCCTGACGATCACGCTCGTTGAAATAGGCCGATTTGCCGCACTTGGTGCCGATGCCGTCATCAACCAGGCGCTGAAGAGTGGCCGTCAAAGTAAAACGCTCGTCCTGCCGAGACAGGATGCGCTGCATGGCTTCTGCAAGCTTTTGATCGAGCATCAGGCAGCCCTCTTGGAGATCACGACATCCTTGATGAGGAGGTTCCCGTCAAAGTCTGGATGCGGCCGAGAGTTCATACGCAACTGCCAGTGGCCGAGCTTCCCCTTGTTATCGTGTTCGGCCAGGACGCGGAGGACCCAGATTTCCTCTTTAATACTGCCGAGAAGGATGGGGTTAGCTGACCACCAATCGCGTGCCGATAGGCCCTCCGGAGAGCGCTTCGCATCCTTGAAATACATCCGTATCGCCTTGCGGATCGGCGACTCGGGTGGCTGAATCTGCTGATTGCCAGGCTCCTGATCCAGATTGCCGGCCGGGCGGGCAGTACGGCTCTTGGCCCCTGCCGTATCGGGAATCGACCTTGCAATCTCTGAGAGAAGCTCTTCCGCTTCCGGTGCTAATACGTCGGGGTGGGTCTGGATTTCGAGCGGAGTCGCACAACGCAGCCAGTCGGCCGGTTCAGCAACCTCATCCCATGCTTTCGGCTCCCAGTCCGGATTACGGTTCAGGTGGAGAGCAAAAGCGCGAACCCGCTTGGCACGCTCTTCGATCTTACGGAACTCAAAGAGGTACTGGTTCAGCGTATCCAGGATAGTCCATAGCGACTCGCGGAATGCAGGAATGCGATCTGCCAGCAGTGACTTGAAAGACAGAGCCAATTCCTCGTGCCCGGCCAACTGCTCGCCAATATCCGAAAAGTGAAAGCTTTCCAGAAGATTGACCAGTTGTTGAGTTCGCTTCTGGTAGTGGAGGTTCTGGCGCTTCTTCTCGGCGATGGTCGAAACGGCTGCAAAGCGCGTGGAAACTTGGGCTTGAAGGATGATCAGTTCATCGTCGATGGCATCGGCAATATCGCTGATGGCTTCCCGTGTTTCTACTTCGTAGCGCTCACAATCAACATCACGCCCTTCCTGATAGGCCACAGAATGGCCCTCAACCAGATCGGACAGGCGCTGAAAATAGCCTCCGATGTTGGCCCCCATCGAAAACAGCCGCTCGGTGTTAAGCGCCGCATTCAGGAAATGGCGGAAACTAGCCCGTAGCTGGAAGGCGTCCCTGATGTCCGGCGACAGGAGACGAAGATGCCGCAAACGTTCGATGTCGCGGAAGTTCTCCTCGGTCTTGTGAACACGACCTTGATAGTAGGCTTCGGCAACCGTCTTGCTGCTCGCACTTAGCTTGGCGAGTAGCGTGAGGACTGGGTCGATGTTGCTCACAGGAGCCCCCGCTGCTCTGGCGCATCCTCCTGATCCTCTGCTGTTGGATCGGCAATTCCTTCGTTCTGAGCCGGGTCCATGAGAAATTCGATCACTTGATAGTAGTAATCGATCTTCCCCGTGAAGCGGTAGGACTCTTGCTCGCGATTGACCAGAATCAGGTAGCCCCAGCGCTCCATTTGCTGGATAACCTTGTCCAGCATTCCCTTGGCTGATGCGTCGGTGACGGTGAATTCCTTGCCCATTGTGGCGAATTCGCGCAGCACCTCGAAGAGATGGGGATTCTCGGTGACAGCCTTCAGAAGCACCGCATAGTCCAGACGATCACCGGCTGCCGGGCTGGCGTCCTTCTTCTCCACCTCCATGCACAGATTGATGAAGTGGATGACCGGACGAATCATCTGTTTGATGTTGGCAAAGACACGCTTTACCTCAGAGCGCTCATCGGAACCGACGCGCTTCCAGGTCGCGTAGTAGGCGACGCCATTCGGGGTCTTGGTCAGACGACGCCCGATCCTGTCGAGGTAAGCGGCAACATCCTGCCGTGACTCCTCGGAATTGAGCCAACGGAAGGCTTCAGGCGCAGTCGATTCACAGATGAACTTGCCTTCGAGAAGGCGAATGGTGACCTGGTCAAACATGGGCTTCCTCCTCGTCGTTCTCGACTTCGTCATCAAGGTTGATCAAGCCGACCTTGCGGCCCGGGAGAATCTTGTAGTTGCGCTCGAACAGCTCGGCTAGGTCAAGGTCGATATCCGGGAAGGCCGAAATCATGGTGATATTGTTCCGCGTCAGCAGATCGAGCAGCGTTTTGGCATTGGCGAAACTCAAGTCCTTCAGCTCGTCCACGACGAAAGGCACGACGACGTTCTCTGAACGGCGAATCCGGTTCACGAAGCCAATCAGGATCACACAGAGAATGATGTAACTCAGACCGTTACTACTGATGTTGGCCAGCTCGTGTTCATTGCTTGCTGTTTTCACCCCTTGATTGTTCACGTTGGCACTGATCTTCAGGCTGATGAGATCAACCGGGTCAGCAACCAGCCCCTTGTCCTCACCAACGACAAGCGCTACTTGCTTGGCGGCATCGACAAAGCTAGCCGGCGGCAATGCTGGATCACCATTGGTGTGCCAAGTCTCGTATTCGCGATGCAGGTTGCCAACCGCTTCCCAGTAGCCCTGAGTATCGACCTCGGCCCGGATTTCCGTGCTGACATCGGCAATGCTGTCGAAGATTTGGCCTTGTTCCAGATTAGCTCGCAAATCGGTCGCGAAGGTGCTGACGTTACGTTTGAAGTCATCGAGACTCTTCCAGAAGTAGGAGATGTTCTGGGCCAGCGTCTTTCCGCGCTGGAGAAGGTCTGTCCGGTTCGTTTCGTGTTCGTGCTGGAACCAAGTGCGGAATACTTCAATCCACTCGTGCTCCATCCCCGGGCGCGGATAGCCTGATGCCGCCACGGCGCTTGCATAGAACTTCTCGGGGCCGGTACCAACAATCGAAATCATCTGCCGGCGAATTTCTTCAACACCTTGCCGAATCTTTTCCCGGAAACTATCAAGGTCTGCCATCAAGCGGCGACGCTCGGCCACTAGAGCGTCGATATCGGGAATCTGCTCGAAACCGGCCTTCAGGGTTTCCTGATCTTGCGGCCAATGCACCAGATCACGTGTTTGGCCTAAAGCGAGAATGCGCCTTCTCTCGTGTTTATTGATCGTCTCACCGATCTCCTTGATGACAGTCTGTTTCTTATCGGTGACTTCCTTGCGCTCACGGAGCACATCTTCGCTCTCGCGCTTCAGGCGAGCGGAATCAGCATCTGCTGTTTGCCGGTCCTGTAAGTGTGTTGGCCGTTGAGACCACAAGGTATCGAGCCAGTCACGATACTGAATCACCTCTGAGCGTAGCTTGTTGGCTTCGGCAATCTGGCCATCCAGTTTGGAAATGCGCGTCCGGAGTCCACTGAGGACATCGGTTGAATAACCCTTGTCGCGCAGGCTGGCGTCGCGATCTTTGGCGATCTGGGCGACTTTGGCAGCCAAGTCGGCATCGATAGTCCTCTTGCGGGTATCGATCTCATTGAGCGCGTTTGTTTTTTCGGACTTTAGTTGAACGAGGGTTGCGGTATGCAGCCTCTCAACCTCGTCGATTTCTTTGCGGTGATCCTTCTTGAGCGATTCCAGCGCCTGAACAGCCAAGGAAAGATTCTTGGCGCAAACATCAAGCTCTCCTTGGGCTTTTGTGGCTGCCGCCTTTTTGCTTTGCTCGACTCGGAGAAGTGCTGTCTTTACCGCAGTATCGGCAGACAGCTTCCGGTTCTTTGCTGTAGCGATGGCGGCATCGTGAAGGGTAATGGCGGTCTTGGCCTTATCCATTGCCTCCTTCTTCTTTATCAGGAGTTTCCTGTCTTCTGCCACCTCCCCATTCCGGGTTGCTAGCCTAGTCCTAACCAGCTTTATTTCCTGCTGGATAGCTTCTTCGGAGGAGTAGCGGCCCGCCTTGAGTTGCTCCAGATCAATGGTTACTCCGTACAGATCGCGACCATCGCCAAGAACCGGGGCCAGATCAGTCCTCAGTAGCGTTTCTGGAGAGACCACACGCCCGATGTCGGCAGCCCAGTTCGGCTTATTCCGGCGCAAGAAACCGAGGAAGGTGTCGTCTCCAGCAGCATCGGCGGCTAGCAGTTCTTCAAGTTCTGCCTCCGCTTTCTCGATGGCGTTTTCACCTTCGTTGACCTGCAATTCCAGATCATCGTATTCGCGCTTAGCCTTGCTGTAGGTCTTTTGGAGGCCATCAGTCTTGTCGTGGAGGTCAGTCAGATCAGTGTTAGCGGCGGTTTGTTTCTGCCGTTCGATTTCCAGTGCTTGAATGGTCTCCGGGTCAGCCTGGATTTTTTTGACCTCGACCTCAAGCCCGGCTTTTTGGGTCTTGAGGTCTGTAACTTTGATGTTTGCTGCGTCGAGTTCTGGCTCATGGCGCAACCGGATCGCCTTGAGATTTTCCCCGTGAGCATCAATGACTGCTTCCTTGCGCTTTCCGAAGGACTCGTAGATGCCGGGCTTCTTGTCGTCTAGCTCGGACTTCTGATCGCGGGCTTGATTTCTGGCTTCTGTTTCCATCACCGTGAACGTCTCGGTCAGCGACTTGACCTCTCGCTCCAGGTCATCCAACTGCTGCTTGAGCGGCTTCAGTTCAGCTTCCCATGCAGTAATCGAATCGACTTTCGTTATCTTGCCGGCGATATCGTCCGTCTCGTATTTGCGCTTCCGGGCATCCAGTTGCTCGATGGCCTGGCGAGCCTGCTTGGCGCGAGAGTCTGCTGCGATCTTTGCGTCGGAAATGGTTTGCAGGCGCTTTCTGTACTCTTCCTCCGTCTCGGTGAGTTCGGCCTTGGCCCGTTCCTCGGCTTTCTCCCCTTCTACAACCAGTTCTTGAAAGAAGTCGTGGAGTAACTGGAACTTCGCATGCAGGGTCGTGAATTCATGATTGATCAGCCGGCGGCCTTGATCGGCCTGCTCCAGATCAGCCATGACCGGCCCTTTTTCCATCACCTGACGATGGGCTTCGTGTTCATTCAGCCAGTGCTGCAAGTCGCGCCGACCGGTGCGGAGGGCAAAGACTTCATCGCCGTTCAGGACGGACGACACAATCATCTTCTTCAGGTCGTGGAAGGTTGTCGCACGCTGAAGGATGCCAGTGACCACGCGCTCAAGATGGGTCAGTTTCCCAGTCCCCCCCGTGAAGGAAAAACGTGCAGCCAAGCTGCGGTGCTCACGACCGGCGGTGTTCTGGATAATCTGCCGATAGGCATGAAGGGTTAGCGGCTTGGAGTCGAATACACCTTGTTTGTCGAGATGGCGGTACAGGTCGCGAGTTTGGACGACCTGCCCCTCGTGCTTGAACAACTCAGGTTTGTACTCGCTATCGATCAGGCGATAAACCACGCCTTCGCCACTCTGTCCATCTGGATGAATAACAGCCATGGCCTTATGTGTCCGGCGTAGGTACTCGAAGATGACGTAGGAGCCGGTAGTCGGGAAATAGTAGCTGCCGAAACGCTCCGTGACTGCATCACCGCGAATGATCCGTGAGGGGCTTTCACCGAAGAACATGGGCAGCAGGCGCAGCAAGGTGGTTTTGCCGGCCCCGTTCTCGCCATTGATAGTGATGTGCCCGCTGACATCAAGTTCAACGATGCGGCTGCGGCAGTAGGAATCGATCAGGATGATGCGAGTAAGTCGGAAGTCCAAAGCTGGCCTCTTGGTGGTACGATGTTATCGTTAATGATATGTTATCGTATAAGATAAATGACAAGCGCACAACAGGGTAAGTATGTCAAATAGGCCAGCACTTCGCGATCAACGATTGAGAATCATGGAAGGCGTTCTCTCCTGGGAAGGGGAGATCGGCAATGCGAGGGTTCGACAGCTCTTCAATTTGCAGCCAGTGCAGGCCAGCCGGCTGCTCGCCGATTTCAGGGTATTGCTTGGAGAGAAAATCACCGAAGACGGTCGAGCCAAGGTGCTCCGCCTTGCAAATCCGAGTGAATTTGAGTGCTCAATACCTCTTGACGAATACGTCTTGCACACCATGGCTTCCGAAGGTGGGAGTCCCGGCCTTGTGGATGCACGCGTCGACCTGACGGAAGTTCGACCAGAGATATTCGCAACGCTTCGAAAGGCTGTGCTAGCGAAAACGGGGGTTGAAATCGCCTATGCGTCGATGACCAATCCGGCGTATGGAAAACGGGTTATTTTTCCACATGCCATAGTGCATGTTGGTCGCCGATGGCATGTTCGTGCCTGGTGTATGAAACGACAGGACTATCGAGATTTCACTATGGGACGAATTCGCTCGGCAGAATCAGCTCTTGAACGATTTCCGCTCAACCTTGATAAGGACAAGGGGTGGGAGACATTTGTTGAGCTTGAACTTCAAGCGCATCGCAAGCTCTCGCCTGATCAACAACAAGTTGTTCGAAATGAATTTTTTTCTGGGGAAAAAAATCGCTTTCTATCAATTCGCGCTTGCTTAGCTCAATATGTGATTTTCGACCTTAAGGCCTCAATTGATCCTGTGCATGAGGAGCCACCGGAATTTCAGCTAGAAGTGGCAAATTCCGAAAAATTGCTTTCACTTCTATTCGAATAAATTCGCTAGGCAGGAACACTCGCCGTTTAGCGCAATCTGCTGATACCAATAAATTCCTGATCAAGTAATGCTGGGGGTTCAATGCCCGCTGTCCGAACTGCGGAAATTGGGGTTGGTCCCCTTCCCTACTTTGTTTGACATTACCCCCAGTAGGTCCGGAAATCGGCCTTTGCATCTGCTTAAGAAACGGACCACTTAGTGAATCAAAACAGTCCTTCAAACCATCGAGCCGGAGCGAGTTACGGAGAGGAATTTTCACTGTCGAATAATGCTGAAAACCGGTGAATTATTTCAACGTTAGCGGAAACCGTTAAGGACGGGGGCATTTCAGGCTATTCTTTAGCTTGCTCGCCGTTAAATTTGCGCCACAACGCCTCCGTCTTTCTTTCCGAATGAGCGAAGTGACCCCTTCTGCCCAAACCGCCGTCACGCTGTTGTTGCCGTTTCAACGCTACCGGCTGCGGTTTTCTCATCGCCTGCTAGACAGCCTGGGGGGCGTATCGCGTTTTATTCTTCGCGCGCTGGCTGATGGCTTGGCGTTGGAGCAGATTGCTGAGATCGTAGCCCTATCGCACACGGTGCTGCTACAACAGATGACCTTCTTGGAGTACCACCATTTCGTGTCCATCGCGCGAGATACTGATGTGACCGTAGTGACATTACTCGAGCGTGGGGTCAGGATGGTCGCTGTCGAACAACATTTGCGGCAGGGCGATCATCGGGTCTGGCTAGATACTTTCACAGTGGACCGGAAAGCTGTCCATCTGCTGGTTGCACCTGACCCCACTAGCTTGATCCAGATTCCGCACGGGGACCTCCGTCAAGACGAAAGGCCGGAGGTTCGCCTTCCGGTTCGCCGGTACCAATACCATTTGTTCGACGACGCGAGTCGGCTACACAGGCTGCTGGACCAGGACAATCTGACCGATCTCATCGGGTATTTCTGGAGCGGCGCCCAGGCGTTGATTGCGGAAGAAGTCGATTACATGGATTGCTTATTGGAGCAAGAGACAGTGGACGTGCAGGAGTACTACCCATTGCTCCTGTCGGCAAGCGAATTGCTGGACATTGCCGATACGGAAACAGCCGGGAAAAAGGTGGCACTGCCATTGCTGCTGGTGCCGGTACTGGAAATGACAATGAAGTTCAGCCGAGCCGAAGGCTTTCCCTGGCCGGTAGCCATACCTGCCGCACGGACGTCATACCTGGAATTGGTCACCCAGCGGTCGCTGCCACATTTCATTCCCGACGGGCAAGCAGACCCGGCGGCACCGGACGTCGCTGTCCTGTCAGCGATCACCGGTACGCATCCGCCAGAACTTGCCGATACGATTGTACCCGCGGGTCTGTCCGTGACCTGCACCACAAGCCAGACCTACGAGCGGCGAGCGATCAATCACCGGGCGTTGTCCCGCCTGATGCACGAAGGCACGGAAGTGTTCCTGATCTCGTTCAATCAAACCACCCGCGAAACAGAACCTATACCTGAAGCGGAGTCGCTATGCGAGTAGTAGACCTGTTCGTCGATTTGTACGAGTGGGAGGACAACGAGCGCGAGCGCGTGCATCGCATGGTGCGAGCCGGAAAACACGTTTACACGGCCGCAAGGCATGGCGCATCCGCGGTGAGTCCTTTGGTGGTGGTCGATGCGGCGCTGGCTGTACTCGATGCGCTGGACGCCTATGTTGGGTATAGAAGAGCCAAGGAAGTCACCCAGCAACTGAAGATCGAAGGAGACTCGCTGTGCCGTCTGTTGCAGGAGTTGTATGAGCAACAGGCGATTCATGCAAAAGTGATGGAAGACAGGCATGCACAAATGGTCCGTTCGTTGCGTGCGCGCCTGTCTGTTACTGCCGCGGAAATCGAGATAAGCCGAGATGCCTTCGACAGCCTCTCGCTGCAGGCGAAGAACTTGGGTGGTGCTATTGGCGCGCTACGCGTGAATTCGGCGCCCAACTGCGCATGTCTATTAAAGCTGGAGCGCGCGTATTACGATCTGGTCGACCTGCTTCTGCTGGCCATGATGAATGCTGTGAAAGAGTGAGGAAATAAAACAGTGAAAAAACCAACACCGAAGCAGGGCACGCAGAAGGATGAAACCGGCAAGAGCACCGGCAGCAAGACGAATACGCAGACGGTAAACAAGGTGCTCGATATCGGCAAAGGCATTGTTTCAGTCTGCAGCGGCGTTATTGACCTGGGCAAGGAGAAGGAAAAGACCAACCAAGTTCGCATAAAGGCAGATGCCGACATTGAAACCGCACGGCAGATAACTGAGCGGCATCGCCTTTCCGCCAACGTGGCGCACGACGAGATCGCCCGGTTGCGCGAAAAGGACGACAAAATTTTTCAGGCCGAGATGGCAAGGCTCGCCATTGAGCGTGATCACAAGGCATCTCAGAATCACGTTCGTGAGAGCCTAGTCCAACGACTTGTGCAGGATTCCGAGGTCAGTAAGGCCCAGATCGTGGACACCTACCAGGCGCTGCTTTCCGACGACCAAAAGAAATAGGCCGGGCAGCACATGCTCCCAGTAGTTTTCGCAGGCATCGTCATCGGCGCATCGGTGGTGGCCTATCTGTACGATAGGATGACCGACGAAGAAGAGGCGCTACAGGAAGAGCTACGAGGCAGGAATGCAGAGTTGCGCAGGCAGTACAGTGCCAGCATGGATGACGACCGGCGCAGGCGGGCGATCAAGAGAAAACAGCTGGCCACCGAGATGGCGGCCACTCGTCGTGAATATTGCCTTCGTTTCCAGGAACGCGTGAATACGCCGCTGCAGGAGTTCCAGAAACTGGCCTCCACTCTGAAGGCTAGCCTGAGCGATCTCACCATCAGCCCCTACCGCCGCAATGCGTTGCGCTTGCTGCAAGCACGCCTGGAGGACACGGGAAACCGTCTAAAGGCCTACGGTAACTATTGCGACTGGTATTTGAAACAGCAGGAGTGGCTGGCGGAACATGGGCGGTTCGAGACACTGATCGATTTTCCGGACCCATCGGTACGCTTGCCGGAGGACTGGTACTACGGCGGCAAGGTTGCCTTGGCTTCGGTTAAGGAACTTGACCGCATTCGTAACGGCTACGGCCAGATGCTCGAGCTTTTACAGGAACGTGTAGGCAGCGACTACAGCGATGCAACGCAGCGCGCGCTGATGCTTCAGTATCCGGACCAAGAAGCAGTACCGGTGCAATTGTTGGCACAGAAAAATCCGTACTTCTTTAAGGCCTGCATTCTTCGCGGCGCGCTCTACGTGGACCACGTCCTGGAGCAACTGCCGTGCACAGGGATCGTTCGTCAGGCAAAGCGCCATGACATGTTTGGTGATGGATATATTGTGCAGTGCCACCCTGGTTTTTGCCCCGTAGATAGGCAGCAGGGGCTCAATGGCGGCCTACCCGCCTTCCTGCCGAAGTCTGAATCGAGTTTCCCAGGCAAGCACTATTTTCCGGGAGAGAAGATCGAAGTCTTCCTTCATTACTACGACCTGCTTCTCAGCAACGGGAATACAACGGTCACGCAGCATCGAGAATCGCTGGACGTAGGCGGCAAAAGCAGCGGCAGCGCTCTAGTTTTTCTACATGCGGATGCCACCAAGCATGACTTGTACCCGCTGATAGAGGAAGTTGCTCAAGGAGCGGTTTGGTGTTTGAGCAGTTGCGTCGAGCGGGATGACCGTTTTTGCGTCACGCTGCAAATCGGGGCATGGCAAGTCGAGGCGGAAGCTGGCCCTGGCAGCACCCAGCTACAACTCGTCGCCACGGCGCGTACCAGCATCGGCAGTGTTGAATTGGACGAATTGCCATTTGCGGTGCGCCTGATCGACCAGCGATTCAGAGACCATGTATTCTGCGATGCGCTGAGATTCCAGGAATTCCTGCAGTTCTGCAGTCAGCAGACACGCTACGGCGAGGATGTGCCGGGCCGCAAGGCTGCTGGGGAGTTCTTCAGCCGGTGGAGCAAAGTTACCGATTATTTGCTGGAAGAGAACGGATACGTGACATTCTGGCTAACTCCTGATCGAGACCCGGATGAGGGGCAATGGGATTGCCTGTGCGCAACCAATCTTCGGTCAGACCTTCAATGCTTGATCGAGAAGGCATTGTCTAAGCCGAAGCTGTTTCTTGAAGAGCAGTACATGAGCGCCGCGGGTGAGCGATGGCTGCGCATAGGTGAGTTGAACGGATTGCCAGAATCCCTGGGAAAAGGGCTATTCCGGCTCTCGCATACAGGTATCAGGCGTCCGAGCCCATACGAGCGGTACGAACGGATCGAGACGGTGCAGTTGCGTTTGCGTTTCCCACTAAGCGGAGAATTGTCCAACCTGGGGCGGCAGCGCGAGGCCCTGCAGTCCTTCATGAGCGGCCGCCTGCAGAATCCGGTCTTGCAGCAGATTCTTCTCATGCCGGCAAGCTATGTTCCGCAACCAGATCCGGTCTGGGAAGCCCGGGTTCGCCTGGGCTTGCATTGGCAGGACAAGAATTGGCAGGAACCCGACAAGGCGGCTGTTGCCAAGCGTATCGTCGAAGAGGCGCTTACCGAGTCCAACCTGTATTTGATCCAGGGGCCGCCCGGAACGGGGAAGACCACCTGCATCGTCGAGTTGCTGTATCAGATTTTCGCGGCAGCGCCGGAGAGTCGGGTGTTGGTGGTTTCACAACAGAATACTGCCGTGGATAATGCGCTGGATCGCTATCTGGCACGCTATCCAGATCGTCGCAAGAGCGTCGTGCGGATGGCGAGTGATGCCAGTAAGGTGCAGGCATGCCTGCATCCGAACATTACGGAGACCATCCTTAGCGATTACCTCATGAGGCGTCAGCAGGAGTACAGCCGTTCCGTCACACTGCATATGGATGCGCGCGCTGCTTGGGTCCAAGACTGGATTGAAAGCGTGTATTCGCCCGGGGGCGACGGACGTCCACGATTCGACGAAGAGCTGACGGAATTACTGGTAAACGACTACCCCCTGGTGGGGGCCACGTGCGTGGGCATGGCTTCGCGCCGCCATGGCGCAGACCGGCTGATTTTTGACGTGTGCATCGTAGACGAGGGCGGACGCTCTACCGTGCCGGAGATGCTGATTCCGCTGATGCGCTCCCGCAAAGCGATCATTATCGGAGACCATTTCCAGTTGCCGCCGAGCATTGCCGCGGAACTTCGAGAAGCCGACGCCCGGGAGACCCTGCCGTTCCTGAATGAAACCTTCCTCAAGACGAGTTTCTTCGAACGGCTGTATACGAATCTGCCTGACGGATGCCGGGGCATGTTGCGTGAGCAATATCGCATGGTTGAGCCAATTGGTGACCTAGTGGCCGATCTGTTCTATACGGATCAGGGGGAGCGGCGCCTATTCAACGGTATGGTGCATGACCGCCAAAGATTCCTTGACCCGGACCATCCCCTTCGCTGGGTTGACGTGCCGCACGGAAGGCAGACAAAAGAGAATGGCAAGGGACCCAGCCTGTTGAATGAAGGGGAAGCGAAGGCTATCCTGCATTATCTGCAGGTGGCCATGGTTCCGCTGGTGAAACGCAAGGAGGACGAAGGCAGCGCGTTCAAGAAGAAGACATTGGCCATCATAACCCCCTATGGCGCCCAAAAGCGATCAATTGCAAGACTGCTGGCAGCCCTGGCGGCGACAGATGCACGGCTGCATGACGTCATGTCGATCGAAGTTGACACGGTGGACAATTTCCAGGGTAGTGAGGCCGATATCGTGCTCTATTCGACGGTTCGCACGGATGGGGCCATCAGTTTTCTGCTGGATCGGCAGCGCTTGAACGTGACATGCTCGCGGGCCCGCGAGAATTTGGTTTTTTTCGGTGCCAGTGGATTCCTGCGCGATCAGGAATCACGCAGCAAGCAGCCATTATTCAGCCAAATTATCGATCGCGCTGCCTTCATAGCTGTCCGCCCCCCGCACAAGAATGAGGTACCACACCACAATGCGGCGCAGCAGACTAAGAAAAACCGCCATAAGGCAAATACTTAGCGGTGTAACAAAAGTGGCTTCATGGATTCCATAGAGCCCGCAGATGTTCAGTGCCCACAACTCGCCTAACACCGGTCACTCGAGGGAGCCGCCACTAACGGCAGCAATGGCCGAGGAGCGGAAATAGGGCATCCTCCCCGGCCCCATTTCGTTTGACATTATTCCCTTAGGGATCAGCAGAGAGCCTACGACTAGAATTTCGGTACTGGATAAGCGATTACTCCCCTCCCGGTGGCACGTAGGCTCGTGCTTGAGAGAACACAGAACTGTCGAAGAGCCCCTCCGCGTGCGAGGTCCGCCACGTAATCCCCCTTTAGGATGGCACGCTCGACATCAAAGACCAAACCTCGATAAGCCGCCCAGAAAAATATCTTCCAGCCCGCAGGCTTCAAGTTCCCCAACGCGAATGGGATCAGGTCCTGACCGATGAAAACATCCTCTCGCTCTCCTGTTCTACCCATCAATTCCGGGGTAGACAAGCTTTCAAATTGCACTCGCCACAGTACGTAGGCAAGCTCTGCCGCACTCATCCCTGTATCCGGCTTCACGCACGACCACCCCAGCTCTCGACACTGCTGAAGGAGGATTGCTAACCTATCTGGCGTTAGCCGCCGCTCAATCCCCTTCTTCGCCTCCGAATAAGCCGCTGCGACATATCCTTCGGTCGCGCGTGGCCGCTTTGGAAGCGCGCCACCTTCGGCAAAGTAAAGGCATTTCCGAGGCAAAGAAGGCGTCTGCCAAACGAAGGGACCTGCCGGCAATGGTCGAATAGCGTTCAACACGTACACGGCGTCGACTTCGCGTTCAGCACGGTATTCGCCAGCGTACTCGATAACCCATTCTCGTAATGAAGCAAAATTAAGATCTACCTCACGAAATGCCGACAGCCACTGATCAATTGGTTGCCATATCTCCCGGAGCCGATCAGTCTCCAATCCGGGATTGAAGTATGTTTGTATCGACACACTGGAGCTCGCATACAAAGCATTGCACTTCCAGCAGCAATACACTTGACTCATAAGCTCTCGGCAAACCCTGAAGAACGGGGTGACAGATCCGCAGCTTGGGCATGTGTCACGTAGTGGCCGATGATGAATCGGACATTCTTGTAGGGCGAGAATTTGGAAGTACCGAGCGTGGTAGCCGACTTTTAGGCATTCAGAGCAGAACCGTAGGCGTTGGGCGACAACAGGGGTCCCCCTTAGGATTTCTAGGATGTCCCCCAGAAGCGCATTCTTTGCTTCATGGAGGGGCATCCCCACGGCAGTGCAGAACCGACTCCACTCCTCACCGATGTTCCCGGTGCAATAAAGAGGACGTCCCAGTGGAGAAACCACTGACGTATAGGAAATCAGCCCTTTAAGTGACTGAGGAGAGAGGGCGTTCGCGTAAGCAAAGCGGAGCAATATGCCCACCATAGAATCGCCATACAGATGCCAACGAGGACTCCAGTTCCATGATGCCTCTTGCCCAAGACTCATCTCCGTCTCCTTGGCGCTTTACTCTCTGGCATCTGACTCAGCATCGCTCGCGAACTGATCAGACCACTGGATTGAACGGCAATACGCCACGCATCCTCATCTGGTGGCAGCGCCCCGCTCCCTCGCTGATATGCAGATTCCAGCAAGGAACAAGCCGTTTCGGTGACGTATTGCATTTCCACTTCAGCGGGCACCCCTTCCCGAATTGCATAACCCGAGAAAATAGACCACGCCCTCGCCGCCTCATGCCAAAGACGCCATCCACGGTCAAATGCCTTGGGAAAGCAGAATCGTGAGATTGGCCATTCGCTGCCTTGAGGAAACCGACATTTATCGAAGGACTCGAGAAAATAGGCGAGTTCTTGAGAACTTCTTATTCCGTAGAGGTAATGTTCGTTCTCAAAATAGCGTCGGACAGGCTCCTCCCTAGCCTCATCATGTAAACAGTCCCTTATCGTCCGCAATGATTCATATCCCGCTAGCGCGACCACAAGATTCGTTCCCTCGTCGGCTAGGTCATCTTGAAATACTGCCAGCTGCAACAACTCCTCGGGCAGCAAGGTATGAGCGCGATCAACGATCAATAGAAGACGGTCACTATCGTGTGCATTGGCTCTCGTAAGGAGATTCCTTAAGAGGCCGAGACGAAGCGCATCGGGATTACGCCATGTCGCAAGATTCGGAATGAGTTGGGTGACCAGCGAGGACCAGAATCTCACAGGGTGATAGACCGTTGCCCCTGGGGACCGAACAAGCGCGATGGGAATTTCGGAGTAAAGCTTTGGCCATCCAGCAACTAAAATGCGGAGTGCCGTCGTCAACCCCATCAGCGGTTTGGAAACAACGACAAAGCCTTTGGTGCGAGCCCGGATAGCGTGTTCGCAACTGCGAAGGAGGTGTTCTGAAGCTTGCGTCGGATAAGTAATTTGGCGTAACTTGACCGGATGTCGCTCCCAGATTTCCCCTCGGTCAACGATGGAGTTCATCTTGCTCCCCCCCTCCATCCAACTCGCTCTGCCACAACAAATCGCGCAGTTCCGAGCGGGCTACTTCAGATGGTAGCGCAAGCGAAGGTAAATCCGGACGCTCGGCATTAGGCTTGCTCAGACTTGCGGCAGTTACGCCAGTGCGATGGTCGATTTCGGCAAGCCGAGTTCCTGCTTTGGAGACTCGCTTGTGTTTAGTCTCCGCACCGCCCTCAGTAGCGGCCTTGGCCGCAAGATGCGCTAGATATGCAGCCACCGGATCTGCATGAGGTGGTATTGCAAGGGTTCTTAGGTGTTTCAACCGATTGATTGCCCGACGCATTTCCCGCGTGTGCGGTGTTCGAGACCAGGGGCCTTGCGCGATGAGCATTCCTAGTTTTATACCGGAATCCATGACGCTTGCCTCGACGCTCCGAAAATCGTCCTCGTCTATGGCAATCCGGAGTTTATGGCCGATCAGATGCCAAGACTTTGCAAGTATTGGATTGGTATATCGAGCCCGGTCCAAATTGATATATGGCCTCCTACCTACCCTTTGTGAGCCGCGGACAACGACCTCCTCATAAACAACAGATAGGCAGTTGCTTACATGCCGCTCTGACGGCAACGTTCTTAACAGGAAATGCTGACAAGGATCGGTTACCAACTGGCGCAAGAGTTCAATTGGTGTGAGCATGCCGATGCCTTCACTTGGGATCGCATTTTGCTGAGCGATCACTACTTCAATCAGTTGAAGCACTTCAGACCAGCGAATGCGCAACTTGACCGCAGTTTGTACTGGATCATTTTTCCGCGCATCAACCGGGCTTGATCCGGTGGTGCTTGGCAGTCGCTGAGCCGATGACCTGAGAACTTCAAGAATCTTTCGTTCGACATCCGCTCTTCTATACCAGGCCCCCACCGGTCCCAAATTGATGAAACTTCCGATAACCTCACCGAGATCCGACAGCAGCCCGATATCCTGATGAGCAAGGGCGTTGTCGACAACCAAGACCGTCCAGGGATGGTAGGCAAGACTGGGGATGAGTCCGCTCGGCAGTCCCGCATCCGGGTGGCCATACGTCAGGCCGCTAATAGAGAACTCCTTCGGCTTCCAGGGATTCAGGGCATTCTGAATCGCATGCCTGATGTCGCGTGAAGTCACTGAATTGGTGAAAAACGCGTACCAACTGCAGATCGCTTTCGATACCAACTCAATGACGACGACTACATGAATCCTCTCTATCGCAACGTCCCTGACACCTCCGCCCAGTATTGGAATAGCAACCGTTGTAATCAGGTCGAACGTAAATTCGTCAATTCCGACAATGTCGTAAGGCAGCTGAGGGGACAACAGAGAACTATGTCCGCTGCCAACATGGAGGCGAGTACCCGCATCCTTACCATAACGCGCCCGGATGAATTGATGCGGTTTCTTCTGCCCCACTCTTTTGACATAGTTGATGAGCGACGTTCGCCCCTTGGTTTTTGTGTTGAAAGGCCATTGTTGGTCTGCATTGCGGCCGACTTTCTCGCATAGCTGGAGGAAGACTCGATGTAAATCGACAATCGAAATTTTGGCTTCAGCAACTTTGACCCCTGCTGGTAATCGTTTGAGAATCTCCTGCTCGATGCGCTCTTCCAGCTCAGGAAACTCGTCAAACAGTTGAGTCAATGCACCGGAGCAACCGCCACGGCCCGCACCCTCCATCCGGGCAACCCTCGTTCTTCGGATATAGGGCCGCACATGAATAAAAGGTAAAAGACCACGTTCTCCGCAGATATCACCGTTTCCATCGGGTTGAAGACATTTTGCTAGCAGGCGCCTGACCTTCGCACTCGAAACCCCGGTTTCCTTGGTGATTTCTCGGTAAGAGGCTTGGGCGAGCAAAGCCGTAATGGCTTTCCGATTCCGTAGAAAATCCTCACGTTTTTCCTCAGGAAGCGCATAAGCATCGACAGAAGGCCAAGTACGTATGTCACGCCGAGTAGATGGAATGCGCTGTAATACTGTGTTCTTACGCATGGAGGTCCTCCATGCGGTGCAGTTTTGTGGCCAAAGTTAGCGGCGTGGATTCAAGGTCGCCGAGAACGCTGCCGTCCAACATTAACCCGAAGATAGCAGCTAGCGTGATTCCCCTATCGTCACCGCCTGTTTCAATCAACTCTCCGATCGATGCTACTCCCCCGCATAAACGTGAGAGCACAAGTGTTCTGGCACCAGCCACGGAAAATTCTTTTGCGGCTTGGAGCACCTGCAGCATGCGCAGGCAATTCCAAACGCGTGTGGTATGGGGTTTTAGTTCGTTGATAGTAAAAAGGCGATACAAAACTTGATGAGCGGCCGCCAATTTTGCCTGCGCTTCCAGCTGTTTTTGCTGTGCGTCATCTATCGCTTCAACGTCGCCTTTTACTTCATCCCAGGCAACCGTCCCGTCTTTGAAATGTACTTCGGCATCAAATCTCGTTCCAACAACTTCGTGGTTGAGGCGAATGGCGAGTGATGGCGCTTCCAGTTCATAAGAACGCACTCTCAGATCAGATTCCAAAAGTGCAAAGTGAAACAGTGCGGGATCCGATGGCAGCAAACAGGATATTTGCAGTTTGTATGACCACACTGACCACAAGTTATGCAGCTTATGGCCCCGCTCTGCCACTGCAAGACGAATCGTAGTGGGGGCTTGATGTATTTGCACATGGCCTATCGTACTCATGATATCCACCCATACTGAGAAGTAATGTCATACGCTTCAAAATATGAATCCGGAGTTGTCCCCGCTTAGGCTGCACTACCAATTTGAGACAAAAAACGACCTACTCTTCAGGAAAAAACCTGAAGTTCGATTAACGATCTGAGGAATATTGAACACGGTCTTGACCGAAAACCGCGTGGCAAAGATACTAACAAGCGCCAACTAGCTGTAAATTCACCGGGCGATCTCGCCCCAGACGGGACAAGCCGTGAGGATTGTCCCGTCTACATTTTCGTCTCCTGATTTATGAGCTGGTAAAGGAGTAACGCACGTCCGTCATTTTTCCCCTTGCTTTTTTCGTTCGGCCTTAATCGCTGGCGGATGGCAACGATTTTTCCTGGATATAAACGGTCGATTTTTTCCCCAAGCTCATTACAGAGCTGATATTTTTCTAAAGAACCTTGTTTCGGGAGCACCAACTGACGACGAAACTTTTTGGCCGCTTGCAGAATTTCGCTAAATTCGACTTCATTCAAATGAAGCCATTTGGTAAATCGGCTCAAGAATTCCTGACTCGGAGAGTGAAGACACACCTCAATAGCAAAAGTGTGGGGGTGTTCATAGCCAAACACCCTTTCCACCTCGTACTGGCGTAAGCCAAAATTAAGCAGTCTCTTCTGAGAAAAATCTCCAATCAGGCTACTCATCGCGGCTGGTCTTTCTTGACGGATTGGTTTAAACCTACCCACCAGCCTATATTAGCTAAGCATTTGTTTCAACTACATTATTTAATGCAACACAACGAACTTTTGCAATTTTCTGGAATTTTTATACCAGAGTCAGAAAGCCCTGACTCTGCACATTGGCGAATAGGCATCAATATTTAGTGAATTGGGTGACTTCCGCGTTCACCTAAGCCCATGTTTTCCTGACATCGCACGTGCAAACTAACCCATTGTCGTAAAAAAACACCACTAAAAGTTGGAGAAGAAAAAGATAACCTGTTGGTTATTTTTAACTCTTTTGCAAAGCATCAGAATAGCTATTAGTGGAGCGAACTACCGGTGCTTCTGGGCTCCCGGTACCAGCTACCGATCGGCTGACGCTGCCCTAACGACGGCATCAGCCTGCGCTCACCGTGACCTGACTTTCGCAGCCGATCAACGCTTCCAGGGCTTGGGGTTGCTGCAGTAGATCCGCCAGGGTGTAACTGTCCAGGACCAGGAACATCCCCGCCAGGGCTTCGGCCAGTATGGCCTTCAGGCGACAGGCCGGCTGGATGCGGCAGTCGGAACCGGTGCTGAAACACTCCACCAGGCTGATGTCGCCTTCCGTGTGGCGAATGACCCGTCCCAGGACGATCTGCTCCGACGCCTGGCCCAACCGTATGCCGCCGCCTTTGCCCCGTACCGTTTCCAGATAGCCGGCCTTGCCCAGTTGGTGCACCACCTTCATCAGGTGCCCGCGGGAGATGCCGAAGGCGGCCGTGATTTCGGCCACGGTGGCCAGGCGTTCGGGGTGCAGGCCCAGGTAGATGAGCACCCGCAGGCTGTAATCGGAAAAGGTACTGAGCTTCATGACTGTTCACACCGTAAAGATATATTTGTTGTATTGATTTAGGTTGATGCGCCTGTTACATTAAAGATATACGAAATTTCAATCTTTTGGGTGACGGACGCTTTGCTCCAACCGCCCATGTCTTTGCGTTTTCCCCATGTCCCAGCCTCCCAAAGCGCCCAAAGTCATCCCGATTCAACCGATGTTCCAGTCCGACGCGAAGGTGTATCCGCGTTCCATCTCGGGCTGGTTCGCCAACTGGCGCTGGGGCCTGGTGTGGCTGACCCAGGCGGTCTATTTCGGCCTCTGCTGGCTGCCCTGGAACGGCCGTCCGGCGGTGCAGTTCGACCTGGACGCCCGCCGTTTCTACATTTTCGACCTGGTGTTGTGGCCCCAGGACACCATCTACCTGGCCATCCTGCTGGTCCTCTCCGCCCTCGCCCTGTTCCTCTTTACCACCCTGGCCGGCCGCCTGTGGTGCGGCTACAGCTGTCCCCAGACCGTCTATACGGAAATTTTCCTGTGGATCGAAAAGGTGATCGAGGGTGACCGGCCCAAGCGCATGAAGCTGGACGCAGCGCCCTGGGATGCCCGCAAGGTGGGCATCAAGACGGCCAAGCACGGCGCCTGGCTGGCCTTTTCCTTCTGGACCGGCATTACCTTCGTCGGCTATTTCGTCCCCATCCGGGAACTGGTGGCGGACCTGTGGCAGCTGCGGCCAACCCTCAACGAGGCTTTCTGGGTCGCCTTCTATGGCTTTGCCACCTACGGCAATGCCGGCTTCCTGCGGGAGCAGATGTGCAAGTACATCTGCCCCTACGCCCGCTTCCAGTTTGTCATGTTCGATCCGGACACCCTGATCATCACCTACGACGCCGAGCGGGGCGATCCCCGGGGCACCCGCAAGAAAGGCGCCGATGCCAAGGAAAAGGGCCTGGGCGATTGCGTCGATTGCGGCATCTGCGTCCAGGTGTGCCCCACCGGCATCGACATCCGGGACGGCCTGCAGAACGAATGCATCGGCTGCGCCGCCTGTATCGATGCCTGCGACCAGGTGATGGACAAGATGGAATACCCCCGGGGCCTGATCCGCTATTCCACGGAAAACGCTGTCAAGCAGCACTTCGGCCGCAGCGAGATCATCCGCCGCGCCCTGCGTCCGCGCACCATCGTCTATGCCTCGGTGTTCTTCCTCCTGACCGGGGCCACGGCCTGGTCCCTGGCCACCCGGGTGCCCCTCAAGGTGGACGTGCTGCGGGACCGCAGCACCCTGGCCCGGGAGGCGGACGACGGCAGCATCGAAAACAACTACCAGCTGCAGCTGGTCAATGCCAGCGAGCAGCCCCGGCGCTACACCGTGCAGGTGGCCGGCCTCGAGGGCATCCGCCTCAGCCAGCCGGCCCAGGTGTCCCTGGCAGCGGCGTCCACCGGCACGTTGACGCTGCAAATCCGGGTGGATGCGGGGAGCGCGGACAAGGGCGCCCATCCCATCACCCTGACGGTGCAGGACGAGGCTGACGCCAGCATCCGGGTAACGGAAAAAACCAAATTCTGGATGCCCTGAAGATCGGCCAGGGGCGGGCTTCTCCGCCCTTCCCCGGCCAGGATGGCCTAACGGCGGCGTTTGCTGATGGGGCGTTGCACCGGTTCCGTCGTCAGCCCCAGGGCCTGACGGGATAGGCGATCGGCCTCGCCGTTGCGGTGCCGTGGCACCCAGAGAAACTGCACCGCCTCGAAACGGGCCGCCTTGGCCAGCACGGTCTGCAACAGTTCTGCCAGATGGGGCACCGCGGTATGGGCCTGTCCCTGCAGGTGGCGTACCGCAAAATCGCTGTCGCCGCGCACCGTCAGGCGCCGCGCCCCCGCGGCCCAGGCCAGATCCAGCACCTCGGCCAGGGCCAGCAGCTCCGCCTCGTTATTGCAGCCCAGCTGCCCCGGACGCAGGGAAAGCTCCTGCCGGGCGCCGCCGGGCGACAGCAGCAGCCCGCCCAAACCGATGCGGCCCGGATTGGGGGCCGCCGCGCCGTCGAACCAGGCCTGCCAGCCCTCCCCTGCCTCCACCCTAATGCACCGTGCCCTGGGCCCGGTTGGTCTGCTGCCATTCCAGCACCGTGCGGGCCGCATTGCCCATCACCTGGGAACGCAGTTCCCCCGGCAACTGCTTGGCCAGGGCGCCGAACAGCTCCTGGGTCATTTCCTGGCCCAGGCCTTCCGCCGCCAGGGCGTGGGCCAGGCAGCGGATCTGGATGTCGGCCAGGGTGTTGGCCAGGATCATCCAGCCGTGCTGCGGCATGGCCTGGGGCAAGGCCAGCATCATGCCGCCCAGCTGCTGCAGCAATTGCAGGGCTTCACCCCGGTTTTCCGTGGCGATCATGGTGTGCCAGAGGGCCATGTGGATGGCCTGGCGCAGGTCGGACTTGAAGCTGAAGGCCGCCGTTTCCTCGTTCACCAGGCGCTCGAAGAAGGCCTGGTAGCCTTCGCTCTCCCCCGCCCCGTCCAGGCCGGCGCGCAGGCCGGCCACCATGGCCGAGAGGCCGGTCATGGCGCTGGGACCGTAGACCTGGGCATAGGCCAGGCCCCACTGATCCAGGCCGCTGAGCAGCATGGCCTGGCGCAGGTGGCGGCCGGCATGGTGGTCGCCCGCCTCCCCTTCCCGCTTGTCGTTGGCCCAGCCCATGAGGCGCTGGACGATCTGGGCGATGATCTGGGGCCGCTCTTCCCCCTTGCCCTCCAGAGTCTGGCGGAAAGCCAGGGCAAAGGCCTCCTGGGCCAGGCGGGCAGCTTCCCGTTGCAGGGCGTGGGGCGCCAGGTCGGCGACGGGATCGTTCAGGGTCTGTTCTTCCATGGGGACTCTTATTTCTGCAGGTTCTGCGAATACATGAAGTTTTCGATGCCGGTTTCGCCGATGCGGAACCAGGCCTGTTGCTGGCTGCGGAAGCGCTGCCAGTCGTTATAGATCTTGCGGAACACCGGATTGCGCTCGGCTTCCTCGTCGTAGAAGGCAAAGGCGGCCTTGTAGGCGGCCTTCATCACGTCATCCGGGAAACGGCGCAGCTTGACGCCCTGGGCCAGCAGGCGGGTCAGGGCCGGCGGATTCTTGGCGTCGTATTCGGCGGTGGTGAGCAGGTGGGCTTCTGCCGCCGCCACCTCGAAGGCCTGCTGGTAGGCCTTGGGCAGCTTTTCCCATTCCCGGGCATTGACCAGGAAACTCAGCTGGGCACTGGGCTCCCACCAGCCCGGATGGTAGTAGTAGCGGGCCACCTTGAAGAAGCCCAGCTTCTCGTCATCGTAGGGGCCGGACCATTCGGCAGCGTCGATGGCGCCCTTTTCCAGGGCCGGATAGACATCGGCCCCGGGAATGGTCTGGGGCACCGCCCCCAGGCGCGCCATGATTTCCCCGCCCAGGCCTGGAATGCGCATCTTCAGGCCCTTGAGGTCGGCCAGGCCCTGCAGTTCCTTGCGGAACCAGCCCCCCATCTGGGCGCCGGTGTTGCCGCCGGGGAAGTTGATGACGCCGTAGTCCCGGTACAGCTCCCGCAGCAGGGTCAGGCCGTTGCCGAAATGCATCCAGGCCGTCTGCTGGCGGGTGGTGAGGCCGAAGGGCAGGACGCTGTCGAAGGCGAATGCCCGGTTCTTGCCGACATAGAAGGAGCCCAGGGTGTGGCCGCACTCCACGGTGCCTTGCTGCACCGCATCCAGGGTCTGCAGACCGGGGACGATTTCGCCCGCGGCGAAGGGGCGGATCTGGAAGCGTCCCTCGGTCAGGGCCGCCACCCGGTTGGCCAGCACTTCGCTGGCGCCGTAGAGGGTATCCAGGCTCTTCGGATAGCTGGAGGCCAGGCGCCAGCGCACCACCGGCTGGCCGTCGGCCGCCCGGGCCGTAGCCGCGCCCAGGGCCGCCGAAGCGCCGGCGCCGAGCAGGAAGTCACGTCGTTGCATGGCAGTGTTCCTCCCGAAACCAGGTTGCTGCAGCAAAAATCGGGAGCGGCCGAAACCCGCGTTCCCGCTTACTCCAGGACGGCGCCGGCCTGGCGCAGCAGGTCGGCGATTTCCGTATTGTTGGCGGCCACGGCCCACTTCAGGGCGGTGCCGCCGGCCTCGTTGATCTTGTCCACATCCGGCTTGTGCTTGAGCAGCAGGCGCACCGCTTCAATATGGGCATTGCGGGCTGCCACCATGAGGGCGGTGGTGCCGTTGTCGCTGGTGCCGTTGATGTCGGCGCCGTGGGCCAGCAGGTATTCCATCACCTCCAGCTGGTTGTTGAAGGCCGCATAGGCCAGGGGCGGCCAGCCTTCGCTGCGGTTCACCGGGGCGCCGCCGGCCAGGAGCAGCTTCACCACCGGCAGATGGCCGCGGAAGCTGGCCAGCAGCAGGGCGTCGTCGCCGAAACGGTTGCGGGCGGTGACCTTGGCCCGGCGCAGGATCAGCTGGTCCACCAGCTCCGCATTGCCGTTGCGGGCCGCCAGCATGAGCAGGGTGCTGCCTTCGGCATCGGCGGTATTGGGATCGATGCCCCGCTCCAGCAGGGCCACCGCCTCCTCCGTGTGGTTTTCCAGCACGGCCTTGAGGGTGTCGTCGTAGATGCCGGCCAGGGCCGGCTGGGCAAGGGGGAAAGCCAGGGAGAGCAGCAGGGCTGCCAGGAGCTTGCGCATGGTGGTTCCTCGAGGGTCAGGCGGCTAGGGCGGTGCCGGCGGCAGGGAAACAGCGGAAGAAATTGGCGGTGGTGGCGGCGGCCACCTCCTGCAGGGTGAGACCGCGCAGGGTGGCGATTTCCTCGGCCACGTGGCGCACGTAGGCCGGTTCGTTGGTCTTTCCCCGGAAGGGCGTGGGCGCCAGGTAGGGCGAGTCGGTTTCCACCAGGATGCGCTCCAGGGGCACCTTGGCGGCCACTTCCTTGACCACCTTGGCGTTCTTGAAGGTGACGATGCCGGAGAAGGAAATGTAGAAGCCCAGGTCCAGGGCCTGTTTGGCCACTTCCCAGTCCTCGGTGAAGCAGTGCATGACGCCGCCCACCGCTCCGGCCCCCTCCTCCGCCATGAGGCGGATGGTGTCGGCGGCCGAGTCCCGGGTATGGATCACCAGGGGCTTGCCGCAGGCCTTGGCGGCGGCGATGTGGGTGCGGAAGCGCTGCCGCTGCCACTCCGGCTTGTCCTTGTGCCAGTAGTAATCCAGCCCGGTTTCGCCGATGGCGACGACCCGGGGATGGGCGGCCAGGGCCACCAGTTGCTCCGCCGTGGGCTCGGCCCCTTCCGTGTGTTCGGGATGGACGCCGACGCTGGCCAGCAACTGGGGATGGGCCTCGGCCAGGGCCAGGACCCGGGGAAAGTCCTCCAGATTGACGCCGATGCAAACGGCGGCCTGGACCTGGTTGGCTGCCATCTTGGCCAGGATTTCCGGCAGCCTGGCGGCCAGGTCGGGAAAGTCCAGGTGGCAGTGGGAGTCGACAAGCATGGTTTCTCTACGCGGGGCCGCCAGGGCCCTCAGATGGTATGGGTGGCGCGGCTGGACTGGAGCAGGCCGCCGAGCAGGCCTTCGATCTTGCGCCGGGCCTCGATGCCGCTCTCGTCGTTGTTGAAATGGATGCCGATGCCCTGGGCCTTGCTGTTCTGGGCCCCGGCCGGGGTCACCCAGACCACGGTGCCGGCGATGGGCAGCTTGGTCGGGTCCTCCATCAGGGAGAGGAGCATGAAAACTTCGTCCCCCAGGGTGTAGCGACGGTTGGTGGGGATGAAGATGCCGCCGTTTTTCAGGTGGGGCATGTAGGCGGCGTAAAGGGCCGACTTGGAATTGATGTTGAGGGAGAGAACGCTGGGGCGGGCTCCGGCGGCGGCAGGAGCGGCAGAACTTGCGGCATTGGTGTCCGACATGGGGTCCTCGCGTCTTTCAGTACAGGGCCCGGTAGGCGAAGAAGAGTTCTTCCAGTACCAGGCGCAGGTTCAACGGATGCTCAGATTGAGCTTTAAATTTAATCAGCAATCTATTGAAATTTATAATTTTAATAGTGCTTGACGAAGCCGCCAGCTGCCCTATTGTAGCGCCATCGGCCTGGAAGTAGCGCGGCGGCAGCCCCTCTGCCACCAGGGCCAGGTCGGCGCTCCATTTCTGCAGCCATTCCACCGTCCGCTTCATGGTGAGGGCGCCGGACTTGTCCGCCTTGAGGGTTTTCTCGATCAGGGCGGCCGCGGCAATGGGGTCCAGCTGGCGTCCCTTCTGCAACTGTCCGAGCAGGGCATCGAGCAGGCCGCGCTGGCCGCTGCCGGCCAGTTCCGCCGCCAGGCGCGGCGCCCCGCCGGCCAGGGCCAGCCAGCGCCCGCCGTCGCTGACCTTCTGCGCCGCCAGCCAGGCGGTGGCCGCCTGGGGCGACGGCAGGGGCACTTCCACGGTCTGGCAGCGGCTGCGGATGGTCGGCAGGAGCCGGTCGGCCTCGCTGGACACCAGCAGGAACAGGGTGTCGGGCCGGGGTTCTTCCAGGCTCTTCAACAGCGCGTTGGCGGTGTTGCGGTTCATGGCCTCCGCCGGGTGCAGCAGGACGATGCGCACACCCTGACGGTGGGTGCCGACGTGGAGGAAGTCGTCCAGCCCCCGCACCTGGTCGATGGTGATCTGCTGGCTGGGCTTCTTCTTGCCCGTTTCCTCGTCGGCCTCGGCCTCTTCGTCGCTCATGGCCGCCGGTTGCACCAGCCGGAAATCCGGGTGGTTGCCCTGCCCCAGCCAGTTGCAGGCGGAACACTGGCCGCAGGCATGGCCGTCCATGCCCGGCGCCTCGCAGAGCAGGCCGGCGGCGAAGGCCCGGGCCAGTTCGAACTTGCCGACGCCGCGCTGGCCGATCAGCAGGAGGGCGTGGGGAAGCTGGGCACGCCGCCCCTGGAGCCGTTGCCAGGCCGATTCCTGTAATTGAAATATATTCATAAACAAATATTTGAAATCAATTCTTCAATTGATTTCTTGATTTCATCCACGGTCCGATCGGCCTGCACCACCCGGATGCGGCCGTTGGACTGGCCGGCCCGCTGCAGATAGCACTGGCGCACCCGCTCGTGGAAGTCGGCCTCTTCCTGCTCGAAGCGGTCGAGGATGCGCTCCTTGCCGATGCGGGCCTGGGCCACCGCCAGGGGCAGATCGAAAAGCAGGGTCAGGTCCGGCTGCAGGTGGCCGTGGACCCAGTCCTCCAGGACTTTCAGCTTGTCCAGGGAGAGCCCCCGGCCGCCGCCCTGGTAGGCCACGGTGGCATCGGTGAAACGGTCCGAGATGACCCAGGTGCCGGCCGCCAGGGCCGGCTCGATGACCTCGGCCAGGTGCTCCCGGCGGGCAGCGAACATCAGCAGGGCCTCGGTTTCCAGGTGCATGGGCTCGGCCAGCAGCAGGGCCCGCAGCTTTTCCCCCAGGGGCGTGCCGCCGGGCTCCCGGGTGGTGACCACGGTCTTGCCCCGGGCCGTGAGCTGGTCCGCCAGCCACTGGATGTGGGTGCTCTTGCCGGCCCCGTCGATACCTTCGAAGGTGATGAATTTTCCGCGCATGGTCATCCTGTAATCAGCGTCCGCCCCGCTGGTATTTGTTTACCGCCCGGTTGTGCTCGTCCAGGGAGGAGGAAAAATGGCTGCTGCCGTCGCCCCGGGCGACGAAATAAAGGGCCGGGCTGGCAGCGGGATGGAGCGCCGCCTGCAGGGCCGCCTGGCCGGGCATGGCGATGGGCGTGGGCGGCAGGCCGCCCCGGGTGTAGGTATTGTAGGGCGTATCGGTGAGCAGGTCCTGGCGCCGCAGGTTGCCGTCGAAGCGCTTGCCCATGCCGTAGATGACCGTGGGGTCGGTCTGCAGCAGCATGCCCTGGCGCAGGCGATTGACGAAGACTGCGGCGATGTGGGGCCGGTCCGCGGCCCGCCCCGTTTCCTTTTCCACGATGGAAGCGAGGATCAGGGCCTGGTAGGGGTGCTGCAGGGGCAGGCCCGGGTCCCGGGCCGCCCATTCGGCCTGGAGGCGCTTCTGCATGGCCCGGTAGGCCCGGGCCAGCAGGTCCAGGTCGCTGGACTGCTTGCTGAAGAGATAGGTGTCGGGGAAGAACAGTCCTTCCGGATGGCTTTCGGCGGCACCGATGCGCTGCAGCAGTTCCCGGTCCGACAAGCCGGCGCCGTCATGGCGCAGATCGGGATGGGCGTTGAGCTTGTCCCGCAGCTGGCGGAAATTCCAGCCCTCGATGATGGCCAGTTCGCTCTGGCTGACGTCGCCCCGGGTCAGCTTCTGCAGCAGGGCCCACAGGGTGATGCCCTGCTCCACCTCGTAGCTGCCCGCCTTGAGGGCCGCCGCGCTGCGGCTGGCCCGGGCCAGGGCCTCGAAGGCCCAGGGATTGAGATCGATGCCCGCCTCCACCATCTGCCGGGCGGCTGCGCGGGCACTGCTGCCGGGCTGCACCTGGAAGTCCAGGGGCGAGGCATTGAGGCGGACCGGGCTCAGGGCCAGCCAGGCCAGGCCGCCGCCGCCCAGCAGGGCCGCGAGGATCAGCAGGGACAACAGTCTGCGGAACAAGCGCATAGGAAAGCGGGTCTAGGGGAACGGCTGCCGCCACCGGCCTGGCCGTTGCCGAGAATTCGGGGTAAAAGGAGGCGATATAATAGCCCAAGCCCTGTATTCTCCCCAGCTATTGACGCCCGCGCCGGCCAATGACGACGCGGACCTGCTGTACGAGCCGGCCCCCGATGGCCGACCGTTTCCGACAAGCGACTCACGAAAACCCTTAACTTTCCCCCAATTGCCACGGAAATCCCCATGAACGCTCTCTGGAAAACCACCCTGGAAACGGCTGGCGCCAAGTTCGACGCCGATCTGGTCACCGATTTCGGCGATGCCGCCGGCGAACGCCAGGCCGCCCTCAACGGCCCGGTGCTGGCTCCCCTTTCCCACCTGGGCCTGATCGCCGTCGGCGGCGAGGATGCCAAGTCCTTCCTGCACAACCAGGTGACCAGCGATGTGAACCACCTGAAAGCTGAAGCGGCCCAGCATTCCGCCTGGTGTACCGCCAAGGGCCGCATGCTGGCCAGCTTCCTGCTGTGGAAGGAAGGCGACGCCTACCAGGTGCAGCTGGCTGCCGAACTGCAACCCGCCATCCAGAAGCGCCTGCAGATGTTTGTGCTGCGGGCCAGGGTGCAGATCACCAGTCGCAGCGACGAAGTGGCCCTGATTGGCCTGGCCGGACCGGGCAGCGCCGCCCTGCTGGCCCAGGCAGGTTTGCCGGTGCCGGCCCAGCCCCTGGAAGCCCAGGAGGCGCCGGCGGGCAAGGTGATCCGCCTGGAAGGCAACGAGCGCTTCGAAATCGCCGTGGCCGTGGCCGCCGCACCCAGCCTGTGGGCAGCCCTGGCCGCCGGTGCCCGCCCCGTGGGCACGCCGGTATGGCAATGGCTGCAGATCCAGGCCGGCATTCCCCACATCAGCGGCCCCACCCAGGAAGCCTTCGTGCCCCAGATGGCCAATTTCGAACGCATCGGCGGCGTCAGCTTCCACAAGGGCTGCTATCCGGGCCAGGAAATCGTCGCCCGCACCCAGTACCTGGGCAAGGTCAAGCGCTCCCTCTTCCGCGCCAGGGTGGCCGCCCCGGTAAAGGCCGGCGACGCCCTCTTCTCCACCCTGGCCGACGAGAACCACGGCGGCACCGTGGTCAATGGGGCACCGGCAGCCGACGGCAGCTGGGAGCTGCTGGCGGTGATTCCGGAAAACTGCGCCAGCGGCGGCCCGGTGCATGCCGGCGGCCCGGACGGCCCGGTGCTGGAACTGCTACCCTTGCCTTACTAAAACTAGTGCCACAGCGGACACAGAGACCAACAGGGGAAACTGTCACGGTTTCACCGTCGTAGCCGTACTACGGCCGCCTACGGTCGCCTACGGCCTTCCTGTCTTTTCTCTGAGATCTCTGTGCCCTCTGTGGCTATAGGTTTCCCATGTGTCTCATCCTCCTCGCCTGGCAGACCCATCCGGATTACCCCCTGGCGGTTTGTGCCAACCGGGATGAATTCCATGCGCGCCCCACCCTGGCCGCCGATTTCTGGAGCGACCAGCCCGGCATCCTGGCCGGAAGGGACCTGCAGGCCGGCGGCACCTGGCTCGGCATTGACCGGCGCCAGCGCTTTGCCGCCGTCACCAACTACCGGGACCCCAAGGCTCCCGAAGGCCAGCGTTCCCGGGGCGACCTGACCCGGGACTATCTGGCCGGCGACCTCTCGCCCCGGGACTTCCTCTCCGGACTGGACGGCGGGGCCTACGGCGGCTTCAACCTGTTTCTCGCCGACCGGGACAGCCTCTGTTACTACTCCAACCGGCAAGGCCGCATCCAAGAACTTCCGCCCGGCATCTACGGCCTTTCCAACCATCTCCTGGAAACCCCCTGGCCCAAGCTGGTGGCGGCCAAGGCCCGTTTCAGCGAGGCCCTGCAGGCCCTGCCGGAGACCGAACCCCTGTTCCATCTGCTGGCAGATCCCACCCGCTGGCCCGACGAGCACCTGCCGGATACGGGCGTCTCCCTGGAATGGGAAAGAATGCTCTCCGCCATCTTCGTCCAGTCACCGGCATACGGCACCCGGGCCTCCACCGTCCTGACGGTGGATCGGCAGGGAGATATCTGCCTGACGGAGCGCAGTTTCAACGCCGCCGGCCCCAGCGGCGAAGTGCAGCGGCGCTTCCAGGCTGACTAGGATGACCCGGGCGCCCTGTTAAGGGGGCCGCCACCGCCGGCTGAAGGCCTTTGGTGGCGCGGCGCCATCCACCGGGCCATCGGCAGGCACGATGGCTATTGCCGATGCCGACGTGCCTCGACATCAAATAAATCGGCATTTTTCCAAGAATCGTTTGACAGCCTCCTGGGGGGTGCGTATAACGGATCGGGCTAAATCTTCAAGTTCCAGATTCAAGTTCATCGTTGTCCCTCTGCATAGTGGTACTCCATTGTTCCATGTAGTCTCCCTTGATTATTGCGCGCCTCGAGCATCTGCTCATTTTTTAAGCTGTTTTTAAGGAATACAAAATGGAAACTGGTACCGTTAAGTGGTTCAACGACGCTAAGGGCTTCGGCTTCATCACCCCGGACAATGGCGGCCCCGATCTGTTCGCCCACTTCTCCGAAATCAAGGCTGACGGCTTCAAGTCCCTGAGCGAAGGCCAGAAGGTGAACTTCGTCGCCGGCCAAGGCCAAAAGGGCCCCCAGGCAACCAACATTCAGCCCCTGTAATCCAAGTTCGCTGAACGGTTGTAAAAAAAGCCCCGCACTGCGGGGCTTTTTTCATGGTGCCGGCCGTGGCACCGCTTTTGGAACTTCCATCTGCACGGCCCCAGTCCCCAAAGCTCAATCCTCGACGATATCCACTTCCGTAAACGCCGGGACCCGCTCGAAAAGATCCACGATGTCCGCATTGCCCATGCGGATGCAGCCGTGGGACGCCGGCGTGCCCAGGGCTGCCTCGTCCGCCGTACCGTGGATGTAGATGTAGCGGGCCATGGTATCCACCGGGCCGAGCCGGTTGAAGCCTGGCTCCCGGCCACAGAGCCAGAGAATGCGGGAGAGAATCCAGTCCCGCTCCGGCGTGGCGGCAGCCAGTTCCGGCGTGCAGATTTCGCCGGTGAAGCGGCGGCCGCGGAATACGGCATGGGTCGGCAGGCCCTCGCCGATCTTGGCCCGCACGTAATGGCGGCCCCGGGGGGTACAGAAGCTGCCGCTCTCCTCCCCCGCGCCCCTGGCCGAGGTGGAGACGGGATAGCCGCGCAGCACCCGGCCCTGGTCGTCCAGCAGTTCCAGGACCTGACGCCCGAGGGAGACGCGCAGTTTCATGCCTTGGCCGCCTTGCGCCGTTCGGCAAAGAAGCGGGAGAGCAGCTGGCCGCATTCGTCGGCCAGGACGCCGCCGACGATTTCCGTGTGGTGGTTGAGCTGGTCCACCGCGAACAGGTCGAGCACGCTGGCGTGCACGCCGGTCTTGGGGTCCCGGGCGCCATAGACCACCCGGGCGATGCGGGAATGCATGATGGCGCCGGCACACATGGCGCAGGGTTCCAGGGTGACGAACAGCTCGCAGCCGGGCAGCCGGTAATTGCCCAGGTTGCGGGCCGCATCCCGCAGGGCCGCCACTTCGGCGTGGGCCGTGGGATCGCTGTCGCCGATGGGCGAATTGAAACCCCGGCCGACGATGACGCCTTCCCGCACGACGACGGCACCCACCGGCACCTCCCCCAGGCAGCCGGCAGCCACGGCCTGGGACAGGGCTTCACGCATGAAAAATTCGTCGGTCATGGGCGGAAAAAGGACGGCAAAGAGGCGAAATAAGGGAAAAAGGTGGCAGACAATCGAAGCAGGCCCATAGTTTACCTCATGGCCTGCGGGCCCAGCGCCTATAATCGCCCCTTCGCCTCATGCTGCCGCCCGTTTCGCCATGCCTGCAAAAGCCAAAGCCACGCCCGCCCCTGCCGCCGCCTCCATGCCGGAAATCCGCCCCGGCCAGTCCCTCGAGCTGCTCAAGGAACTGCACATCCTGACCCGGGACGGCAAGATGAACCAGGACAGCCGGCGCAAGCTGAAGCAGGTCTACCACCTGTACCAGTTCATCGAGCCCCTGCTGCTCGAGCTGCTGCAGGACAAGCCGGAATTCACCCTGGTGGACCACGGCGCCGGCAAGAGCTACCTGGGCTTCATTCTGTACGACCTGTTCTTCAAGTCTGGCGCCCCCCTGGCCCGCATCGTTGGCATCGAGACCCGGGACGAACTGGTGGGCAAATCCCGGGAGCTGGCCCAACGACTGGGCTTTCCCGGCATGGAATTCCACAACCTGTCGGTGGCCGATTCCATCACCTCGCCCCTGCTGCCACCCCGGGTGGACATGGTCACGGCCCTGCATGCCTGCAACACGGCCACGGACGACGCCATCCGCTTCGCCCTGGAAAAACAGGCCCGCTTCATCGTCCTGGTGCCCTGCTGCCAGGCGGAAGTGGCGGCGGTGCTGAACAAGAACAAGGGCAAGTCCCTCGGCCAGACGGTGCTGACGGAAATCTGGCGCCACCCCATCCACACCCGGGAATTCGGCAGCCAGCTGACCAACGTGCTGCGCTGCCTGCAGTTGGAGGCCCACGGCTACCAGGTCCGGGTGACCGAACTGGTGGGCTGGGAGCACTCCATGAAAAACGAGCTGATCATCGCCACCTACAAGAACCTGCCCCGGCGCAAGCCTGCCGAGCGCCTCAACGAACTGCTGCAAAGCCTGGGACTGGAAGAGATGCAGTCCCGCTTCTTCACCGCTGCGCCCGACCGGACGGCGCATTCCGAATCATCAACGTAGCAGACCCGCGAAGGAATCCAGTTGGCCAAAACCAATTTTCAGTTTGAAAAACGCCAGAGGGAATTGGCCAAGAAAAGGAAAAAGGAGGAAAAGCTGCGCCGCAAGCAGGAAGGCCTGCCGGACGACACTCCGGAAAATCAGGAGCCGGCTGAGGGCAGCGAAGGCACCGCCAACGACGACGCCCCGCCTGCCGTGCCCGCCGCCTGATCTGGCTTCACGCCTCCCCAGTCGCCGAACCGTCCGGATTCTTCCGGCGCTTCGGCGATTTGTTTTTGCCCTCCCCCAGGAAGCGGGAGCGCATCAGGCTTTCCTGCCAGATGCCGGCCACGGCGGCGCCGGCGGCGAAGCTACCCTGCAGGTCGCCGCTGGAAACCGCTTGCAGCAGGCCTTCCAGGGCCCGCCCCAGGGCCGCCTGTTCTGCCGCCTGGCGGGCCCGGTAGAGGCGCATGTTCTGCTTCACCTGCTCGCTGCGTTCCGCATAGCGGCTGCGGGGCCGGCCCCGGCTGGGGCGTTGTTCCGGATTGGCGTCGTCCATGGCAGTTAATTTTGATAACGTTATCTAAATTATAGGCGATGGACGCAAAAAAGCCGCCCCGGGGCTTACCCCGGGACGGCCTGGGAGAGACGGGCGCAGACGTCGTCAGCCCAGCACGACCGGCAGCAGGGCCTCCAGCGGCGTGGTGGGACGGCCGATGAGGCGGCTCAGCTGGTGCTGGTCGTCGAACAGGGCTCCCCGGGCCGCAGCGGCATCGGAGTCGGCCAGCAGGGCCGCCAGGGGCGCCGGCAGGCCGGCCTTGAGCAGGGCGGCCTCGAAATCGGCCTGACTCAGATTCACATAGGGCACGGTCTTGCCGCTCAGGCGGGTGATGGCGGCGGCCAGATCGGCCAGGGTGTAGGCCGTGTCCCCGGCCAGTTCATGGACCTTGCCGGCCTGATTGGGCTGGGTGAGGACGGCAGCGGCCGCCTCGGCATAGTCGGCCCGGGCCGCCGAGGCGATGCGCCCCTCGCCGGCGGCGCCGATGTAAGCGCCGTGCTGCAGGGCCGGAGCGACGCTGGCCAGGTAGTTCTCGGTGTACCAGCCGTTGCGCAGGATCACGTGGGGCAGACCGGACTGGCGCAGCAAGGCTTCGCTCTGCCGATGCTCTTCTGCCAGCCCGAGGGGCGAGGTATCGGCATGCAGCAGGCTGGTGTAGGCCAGCAGGCCCACGCCGGCTGCCTGGGCGGCCTCGATGGCATTGCGGTGCTGGGGCAGGCGCTGGCCCACTTCGCTGGAGGAAATGAGCAGCACCTTCTCGGCGCCGGCGAAAGCGGTACGCAGGCTTTCCGGTTGGCTGTAGTCGGCCTGGCGCACGACGATGCCCTGGGCCGCCAGGTCGGCGGCCTTGGCCGGGTTGCGCACGGCGGCGACGATGCGGCTGGCGGGAACCTGCCGTTGCAGCAGGGACTGGATGACCAGGCGGCCCAGTTGGCCGGTGGCACCGGTAACGACGATCATGGATTTGCTCCTTCATCTCTGGTTTCGGGCGGAAAGCATTGGCCACTGGCCACGTCCCGCCCCGGGCTTGGGTTTAGCCAAGGGAAATGGGAGAATAGCAACCATACGAACTAAAAATAAGTACGCACACAAAGGTAAGTACCCATGCCCTCCTCCCCACCCGCCGTTCCGGCCCCCACTCCCGCCGAGACTCCGACCCTGGCCGAACTGATGCGCCGGGGCGACGTCTTTTCCGACCGCTGCCCCTCCCGGGAAGTGCTGCAGCACGTCACCAGCCGCTGGGGCGTGCTGGTGCTGGTGGCCCTGCTGGAAGGCACCCACCGCTTCAGCGACCTGCGGCGCAAGGTGGCCGGCGTCAGCGAACGCATGCTGGCCCAGACCCTGCAATGGCTGGAGGCCGACGGTCTGGTGCGGCGCCAGGCCTTCCCGGTGGTGCCGCCCCATGTGGAATACAGCCTGACGGGCCTGGGCCGGGAGGCCGGGGCGCGGGTCCAGGCCCTGGCGGACTGGATCGAGGGCAATCTGGCGGACATCCTGGCAGCCCGGGAGACGGTGCAGCGGGACAAGTCCGCCAACCGCCCCAAATAAGGGCTCGCGACCATGACCTCCCGCAACTTCCGCCTGCGCCCCATGCAAGGGGCCGACCTGCCCGCCGTGCTGGCGCTCCAGGCCCGGGCCTACGTGCCCTTCTTCCATGAGGACGAAGCCGTCTTCCGCGGCAAGCTGGCGGCTTTTCCGGACTGGTGCTGGGTGGCGCAGATGGCAGACGGCGAACTGGCCGCCTACCTCTTTACCCAGCCCGCCCGCCTGGGCCGTCCGCCCTGTCTGGGCGATGGGGGCGGTAGCCATAAGGACGGTGCCGACACCCTGCACCTGCACGACATGGCCGTCAGCCCCCTGGCCCGGGGGGCAGGACTGGCGGCCCGTATGACGGCCCATGCCCTGGAGGCCGCACAGAAAGCCGAGTTCCGGCATGGCCGCCTGCGGTGGGCCAGCCTGATTGCCGTCCAGGGCTCCGTGCCCTACTGGGCCCGCCACGGCTTCGTTCCCGGGCAGGTAGCGCCCGATCTTTCCTCCTACGGGCCGGGAGCGGCCTACCTGGTCCGCCCCCTGGCTCCCCAGCTGCTGCCCTAGCCCCCCACCACGCCGCCGTCTTCGCGCCGGATCACCACGGTGCCGGAACGGGGCCGGCCAGCGGGCGTTTCCGGGAACTGGCTGTGGGGCCAGTGGGAAATGGCGGTGGCCTTGGCCGGCTCGGAACGTTCGCTGGCCGGCTCCCCCGGGTGCTGGATATTGACGAACAGGGTCCGCCCGTCCGGCGTGCTGGTGATGCCAGTGATCTCGCAGCCCTTGGGCCCGGTAAGGAAGCGCTTGACCTGGCCCGTCGCCACGTCGGCCACCAGCATCTGGTTGTTGCCCAGGCGGGCGTAGTCGCCCTGGTTGAGGACGCTGGTGGAAACGTCGGTCTGGATCCACAGGCGGCCGGCGGCGTCGAACCACAGGCCGTCCGGGCTGCCGAAGGCATCACCCTTGATGTTGCCGCGGCGGGAAGCCTCCGGATGCTGGGGATCGCCGGCCAGGAGGAAAATGTCCCACTCGAAATCCAGGCTGCCAGCATCGTGCCGGCCCTTGGCCGGAGCCTCGCGCCAGCGCACGATGTGGCCGAAGACGTTGTCGGCCCGGGGATTGGCGGCATTGAGCCCGGGCACTTCACTGGTACCGCGCTTGACGTTGTTGGTGAGGGAAACATAGACCTCGCCGCTCTTGGGATGGACGGCGATCCACTCGGGCCGGTCCATTTTGGTGGCGCCCACCTGGTCGGCGGCCTGGCGGGTGCGGATCAGCACCTGGGCCTGGTCGGCAAAGCCGTTTTCCGCCGTGAGGCCGTTTTTGCCGTGCTCAAGGGCCACCCAGCGCCCCTTACCCTCCTCGCCAAACTTGGCCACGTACAGGGTGCCTTCGTCCAGCAGACTGGCGTTGGCGGCCCGGTCGCCGGGCTGGTAGATGCCCCTGGAGACGTACTTGTAGATGTACTCGAAGCGCTCGTCGTCGCCCATGTAGACCACCACTCGACCGTCCGCCGCCAGGGTCACGGTGGCGCCCTCGTGCTTGATGCGGCCCAGGGCGGTGCGCTTGACCGGCGGCTGCATGGGGTTCCACGGATCGATTTCCACCACCCAGCCGAAACGGTGGGGCTCATTGGGGTGCTTGGCGGCGTCGAAGCGCTCGTCGAATTCGTGCCAGCGGTAGCCGGCGGTCTTGTCGTTGATGCCGTAGCGCTTCTCGTCCGGCGTGGCGCTCTTGCCGGTCTTGAAGTAGCCGTTGAAATTCTCTTCGCAGGTCAGGTAGGTACCCCAGGGCGTATGGCCCATGGCGCAGTTGTTGAAGGTGCCGAAGATGAGCCGGCCATGGGGGTCCTGGGCGGTTTTCAGGCCGGCACTGCCGGCAGCCGGGCCGGAGACGGTGATGGCGCTCTGGGCCGTGATGCGGCGGGCGTAGGCGGAAGGCCGCAGCACCTGCCAGCGGCCGCCCTCCTCCTTCACTTCGATGACCGAAACCCCGTGGGCCGCCTGGGACTTGGCCACCTTCTCGGCAGACCAGTCGGCCATGCCGCCGGTGTGGAGCAGGCCATCATCCGTGTATTCGTGGTTGATACACATCAGGCCGTGGGTGGAAGAGAGCTTTCTGCCCTCGACGAAGGGGAAGAAATGCATGCCGTCGTGGTGGCTGCCGGACTGCAGGCCCTGCTCGGCGGCACTGTTGCCCCCATCGGCGCGATAGACCGGGCCGTCTGACACCGGGTCGCCCCAGGCATAGAGCAATTCGGCCCGGTAACCGGCCGGCACCCGTACCTGGTCCAGTTGGGAAACCGGGATGGGATCGAAACCGATGGGCACCTTGGCCGCCCGCCCGGCATCGGAAGCCGCGCTGACGGCTGCTGCCGGCAGGGGCAGGCCGGCCAGGGCTGCGGCTCCCAGGCCGCCGGCCAGCATCTGGCGGCGAGCGGGACTGGCCAGGTCGAGAAGATGGGGATTGGGACTGGCATTGCTGCAACAGGCGTCGTCGAAGTCTTTCATGGGAGCCTCGTGGCGAAAATTGGCCATTGTTCGCGCCCCATGTGACAGAACCATGACAGGTGGAAAGGGGTTGGGGGTGCCAACGGCTCAGGCAAGACTTGCAGGGGGAAGAATAATGCCGGACAATTTTGTGAAATATTTCACACAAGTGATCGCCATGGATCAATTTGAAGCCCGCCGTCGCCGCGAATGGATGCTCATCGGCCTGGTCCTGCTGCTAGCCGTGCTGGCCAACCTGCCCCACGACCTGAGCCAGGCCCTGCATCTCAACACCAACTACCTGGTGGCCGTCCTCGGCCTGATGGTGCTGCTGGCCCTCTTCCTTTACGTCCGCTTCACCTTTTTCCTGCTCTACGCCCTGCTGGTGGTCGGTGCCAACCTGCCGGACCAGTGGGCCGACGGTCTGGGCGTGTCGCGCATGCCCCTGCTCTTCGCCCTCGGCTTCATGGTGGCCGGTTCCCTGGTGAATCAGGTCACCCGCCTGGTGCCGAGCGGCCTGGAACCCAAGCCCAAGGTGAAAAGCAGCGAAGGCACCCGGGCCCTGTGTGGCGCGGTGGAACGAAACAACCTGTCCCTGGCCCGCCGCGTCCTGGCCATGGAGATCGATCCCAATCAGATGGACGAACAGGGCCGTCTGCCCCTGGCGATGGCCGCCATGAACGGCCACCTGCCCCTGGTACAGGTCCTGCTCCAGGCCGGCGCCAATCCGACCCAGGCGGCCGGTGACGGCCAGACCGCCCTGATGCTGGCGCAGCAGCACGGCCATGCCGAAGTTGTGAGTGCCCTGCGGGAGACCTTGAAGGAGCGGCAGGACGACGAAATGCCGCGCCTCAACCCGGATTCGAGCTTCATCCGGACCTGATCCCCAGGACTCGGAATAAAAAAACCGGACTTCGCGTCCGGTTTTTTATTGGGCCAGGCTGCCTGATATCTACCGGCAGAACGGCACACTCACTCCCACTCGATGGTGGCGGGCGGTTTGCCGGAGACGTCGTACACCACCCGGTTGAGGCCGCGGACTTCGTTGATGATGCGGTTGGAGACCTTGCCCAGCAGCTCGTAGGGCAGATGGGCCCAGTGGGCGGTCATGAAGTCGCTGGTGACCACGGCGCGCAGGGCCACCACGTTTTCGTAGGTGCGGCCGTCGCCCATGACGCCCACGCTCTTCACCGGCAGGAAGACGGCGAAGGCCTGGCTGGTCAGGTCGTACCAGCTCTTGCCGATATCGGCCTCGGTGCAGGCGCCGGCGGCCACGTCCCGCTCGGTGGCCAGGGTGGCGCGCAGCTCGTCGATGAAAATGGCGTCGGCCCGCTGCAGCAGCTTGGCGTACTCCTGCTTCACCTCGCCCAGGATGCGCACGCCCAGGCCGGGACCGGGGAAGGGATGGCGGTAGACCATCTCTCGGGGCAAACCCAGGGCCACGCCCAGTTCCCGCACCTCGTCCTTGAACAGCTCGCGCAGGGGTTCCAGCAGCTTGAGGTGCATGTCTTCCGGCAGGCCGCCCACGTTGTGGTGGCTCTTGATGGTGTGGGCGCCCTTCTTGCCCTTGCCGGCGGATTCGATCACGTCCGGGTAGATGGTGCCCTGGGCCAGCCACTTGGCGGCGGAGAGTTTCTTGGACTCAGCCTGGAAGACCTCCACGAATTCCTTGCCGATGATCTTGCGCTTCTGTTCCGGATCGGAAACGCCGGCCAGCTTGCCCATGAAATCGTCCACCGCATCGACGCGGATGACCTTGACGCCCAGGTTGCGGGCGAACATGTCCATCACCATGTCGCCTTCGTTGAGGCGCAGCAGGCCGTGGTCCACAAAGACGCAGGTGAGCTGGTCGCCGATGGCCTTGTGGATTAGGGCGGCGGCCACGCTGGAATCGACGCCGCCGGAGAGGCCCAGGATGACTTCTTCACTGCCCACCTGGGCGCGGATGGCAGCGACGGCCTCGGCGATGTAGTCGCCCATGACCCAGTCGGTGCCGCAACCGCAGATGCCGTGCACAAAGCTTTCCAGGATGGCCCGGCCCTTCACGGTGTGGGTCACTTCCGGATGGAACTGGACGGCGTAGAACTTGCGTTCCTCGTCGGCCATGCCGGCGATGGGACAGGAAGGGGTGGAGGCCATGAGCTTGAAGCCCGGCGGCAGTTCCATGACGGAATCGCCATGGCTCATCCACACCTTGAGCATGCCGTGGCCTTCGGGGGTGGTGAAGTCGGCGATGTCTTTCAGCAGGGCGGTATGGCCGTGGGCGCGGACTTCGGAATAGCCGAATTCCCGGGCCTTGCCGGCGGCTTCGGCGGTCATCACGGTGCCGCCCAGCTGCTGGGCCATGGTCTGCATGCCGTAGCAGATGCCCAGCACGGGGATGCCCAGTTCGAACACCACCTTGGGGGCCCGGGGGGTATCGCCCTCGGTCACGGAGCTGGGGCCACCGGAGAGAATGATGCCCTTGGCGCCGTAGTTGCGGATGAACTCTTCCGACACGTCGTAGGGGTGGATTTCGCAGAAAACCTTGGCCTCCCGCACCCGGCGGGCGATGAGCTGGGTGACCTGGGAACCGAAGTCGAGAATGAGGATTTTCTGGTGGGCCATGATGGGTCTGCTATGTGGGCAATAGGGGCAATGAAGCCGATGCTATGAAAAAGGGCGGCCTAGTTGGAACTGGCCGCCCTTGCTTGGTCCCGGAGGATCAGTCCTGGTGGTAGTTGGGCGCTTCCTTGGTGATCTGCACGTCGTGGACGTGGGATTCCCGGACGCCGGCGGCGGTGATCTCGACAAACTCGGCGGTCTCCCGCATCTGGTCGATGGTGGCACAGCCCACATAGCCCATGGAGGCGCGCAGACCGCCCATCAGCTGGTGGATCACGGCCAGCACGGAACCCTTGTAGGGAACCCGGCCTTCGACGCCTTCCGGCACCAGCTTGTCCACGTTGGCGGTGTTGTCCTGGAAGTAGCGGTCGGAGGAGCCGGCCTGCATGGCGCCCAGGGAGCCCATGCCCCGGTAGGACTTGTAGGAGCGGCCCTGGAACAGTTCCACTTCGCCCGGGGCCTCTTCGGTACCGGCAAACAGGCCGCCCAGCATGACGCAGTTGGCGCCGGCGGCGATGGCCTTGGAGATGTCGCCGGAGAAGCGGATGCCGCCGTCGGCGATCATGGGCACGCCGGTGCCCTTGAGGGCTTCGGCCACGTTGGTGATGGCGGTGATCTGGGGCACGCCGACGCCGGCCACGATACGGGTGGTGCAGATGGAGCCGGGGCCGATGCCGACCTTGACGCCGTCAGCGCCGTGATCGACCAGGGCGCGGGCGGCGGCGGCGGTGGCGATGTTGCCGCCGATCACTTCCACATGGGGGAAGTTCTGCTTGACCCACTTGACCCGGTCCAGCACACCCTGGGAGTGGCCGTGGGCGGTATCCACGATCAGCACGTCCACACCGGCGGCGGCCAGCAGTTCTGCCCGCTCCTCGGTGCCGGCACCGACGCCGATGGCGGCGCCAACGCGCAGGCGACCGGCTTCGTCCTTGTTGGCCAGGGGGTGCTCGGAGGTCTTGAGGATGTCCTTGACGGTGATCAGGCCCTTCAGTTCGAAGTCGTCATTGACCACCAGCACACGCTCGATGCGATGCTCGCGGATCAGTTCCTTGGCCTCTTCGATGCTGGCACCTTCCTTGACCGTGACCAGGCGCTCCTTGGGGGTCATGATCTTGGTCACCGGCTGATCCAGCTTGCCTTCAAACCGCAGGTCCCGGTTGGTGACGATGCCCACAACCTTCTTGCCTTCCAAGACCGGCAGGCCGGAAATCTTGTGCTGGCGGGTCAGGGCCACCACTTCACCGATGGTCATGCTGGGGGTGATGGTGATGGGATCCTTGAGGATGCCGGCTTCGTGGCGCTTGACCTTGGAAACTTCAGCGGCCTGGGCCTTGGCCGAGAGGTTCTTGTGCACAATGCCGATGCCGCCTTCCTGGGCGATGGCGATGGCCAGGCGGGCTTCGGTCACGGTGTCCATGGCGGCGGACACCAGGGGCAGATTCAGGGAAATGTTGCGGGTCAGGCGGGTGGCCAGGCTGACGTCGCGAGGCAGGATGTTGGAATGGGCGGGGACAAGCAGGACGTCGTCGAACGTCAAGGCCTTCTGGATTACACGCATGGCTTTGATCCGGAGTCTCAAAAACGTATTATACGGGACTGGATTACCCTCGGAAAAGAGCCTAGGCATGCCCATCTTCCCATTCCGGCCTGCGACATCCTCCGGCAACCGTCCCCATATTGCCCGAATCGCTGCCATATCCCTGCTTTTCGCAGCCACTTCGGCACTGGCACAAATTTATACCTGGAAGGACGAAAACGGCCGCACCGTCATGTCCGACAAGCCTCCCGTGGGCAAGGTGCAGCAGAAACGGGTGATTGATACGCCTCCTGCCGGCAGTGTCCAGACGCCCCCACCGAAGAGCCTGGCGGAAAAGGAAATGGAATTCCGCCAGCAGCAGAAAATCCGGCAGGACAAGGCGAAAGAGGCTGAAGAGGAGGCTGCCCAGCAGAAGAAGCGCAAGGACAACTGCGATGCAGCCCGCCGCAATCTGGCGCTTTATCAGTCCGGAGAGCGCATCGCCCGCCGCAACGACGCCGGCGAACGGGAAATTCTCGACGACAGCCAGCGGGCTGCGGAAGCAGCCAAGGCACAGCAAGCGGTCAATGAATGGTGCAAATAGCGCTGCAGCAGATCTGATTCGATAAAAAAGGCGGCTTCAAGCCGCCTTTTTCATTCGCCGGAGCCTTCGTCCCCGGCTCCCTTCTTCATCACCTTGCCTTCGGCGGCCCGCTGCTTGCGCACCTCCTTCGGGTCGGCGATGAGGGGGCGGTAGATTTCCACCCGGTCCTTGTCCCGCAGCACCCCGTCGGCCTTGGCCAGCTTGGCGAAGATGCCCAGCTTGTTCTTGGCCAGGTCGATTTCCGGATATTTCTCCAGCAGGCCCGAGGCCTCGATGGCCTGGCGCACGGTGGCGCCCTCCTCCAGCTTGACGGACACCAGGTCCTGCTTGCGCTGCTGGGCGTAGACGACTTCGACGTTGATTTTTTCAGCCATAAATCTGGGCCGCACGTTTGACGAAGGCTTCGACGAACGTATTGGCAATGTGATTGAAGACGGGACCGATCACCTTTTCAAAGAGCTTGCTGGAAAACTCGTAGCTCAGGGTGAATTCGATCTTGCAGGCCTTTTCCGCCAGAGGCTTGAATACCCAGCGCCCCTCGAGGCGGCGGAAGGGACCATCCACCAGGCGGATGTTCATCCACAGGGGAATTTCCTTCTCATTCTCGGTGGTGAAGTGGCTTTTGACGCTGTGATAGTTGATATGCAGGGTCGCCGCCGTCTTCTGCCCGTCGCGGAACTTCAGTTCCGTGGAGCTGCACCAGGGCAGGAACTGGGGATAGTCCTCCACCCGGTCCACCAGATCGAACATCTGCTGGGCCGAAAACTCGATCAATACTGATTTTTCCACCAGGGCCATGGGCGGCCTTTTTCTCGGAATCCTTGTAGAATGGCGCATTTTAGCGGAAAGCCCGGCCCAATGAGCATCACCACCAACAAGAAAGCCTTTCACGACTACTTCGTCGAGGAGAAGATCGAAGCCGGTCTCGCCCTCGAAGGGTGGGAAGTGAAGGCCATTCGTGCCGGACGGGTGAATCTCAAGGAATCCTACGTCGTCATCAAGAACGGCGAAATCTGGCTGCTGGGCATGCATTTGACGCCCCTCTACACCGCCTCCACCCACGTCCATCCCGAAGCCACCCGCACCCGCAAGCTGCTCTTGCACCGGGAGCAGATCGACAAGCTCATCGGCAAGGTGGAACGGGCCGGCTTCACCCTCGTCCCCCTGGACCTGCACTACACCCGGGGCCGGGTAAAGGTGGAAGTGGGCCTGGCCAAGGGCAAGAAGATGCACGACAAGCGGGAAACCGAGAAGCAGCGTGACTGGGACCGGGAAAAGCAGCGCCTGATGCGGGTCAAGGTCTGATGCTGCTGGCCGATCTGCTCTACTGGGTCGGCCTGGTGGCCGTGGCGGTTGGTGCCGCCACCGGCGTCTTTGAAGCCGAACGCAAGGGCATGGACCTGGTCGGCACGGTCATGGTGGCGGTGGCCACGGGCCTGGGCGGCGGCACGGTACGGGACCTGCTGCTGGACCGCAATGTCTTCTGGGTGGTGGACCAGACCTACCTGATCACCGCCTTCGCCACCGGCATTCTCACCTTTTTCATCGTCCGCCGGCGTCCCATCTCCCCTCGCCTTTTCCTCTATCCGGATGCCCTGGCCCTGGCCCTGTTTGCCGTCCTCGGCACCCAGGCCGCCCTGCACTGGCATGCACCCTGGCTGGTGGCCAGCCTCATGGGCGTCATCACCGGGGTGTTCGGCGGCGTGCTGCGGGACATCTTCTGCAACCAGGTGCCCCTGATCTTCCTCCCCGGCGAACTCTACGCCTCGGCCGCCCTGGCCGGCTGCCTGCTGCTGATCGGCCTGCAGGCCCTCGGCGTTTCCCCGGTCTGGGCCGCCTGGCTGGCGGCGGCGCTGATCTTCGGCCTGCGCTGGGCCGCCATCGTCTTCAAGATTTCCCTGCCCACCTTCAAGGCCCGGACCTAGCCGCCGGCCGCGGCGGCAGGCCATTTCCAGCCGCGACAGCACCTCCGCTGCGAGCAAGAACAGATAAGCCTTTCCGGGCTCCCTATCCCGAACACCGCGCTCCTCCTGCCCTCCATGGCATGCCATGAAAAAAGGCGCCGAGTTGTGCACTCGGCGCCTTTTCCGGAGTCGTCAGGGAGACGGGGCTCCCTTTGCCTTTAGCTGGCCTTGTGGGCGCCCAGGCGGGTCCAGGTGTCCACCACCGTATCCGGATTGAGGGAGATGGAGGAGATGCCCTGGTCCATCAGCCACTCGGCCAGATCCGGATGGTCGGAGGGGCCCTGGCCGCAAATACCGACGTACTTGCCCTTCTTGTTGGCGGAGGCGATGGCCATGGCCAGCAGGGTCTTGACCGCCGGGTCCCGCTCGTCGAAGAGGGAAGCCACCAGACCGGAGTCACGATCCAGGCCCAGGGTCAGCTGGGTCAGGTCGTTGGAGCCGATGGAGAAGCCGTCGAACACTTCCAGGAACTGGTCGGCCAGCAGGGCGTTGGAGGGAATCTCGCACATCATGATCAGTTTGAGATTGTTCTCGCCCTGCTTGAGGCCATGTTCGGCCAGCAGGCTGACCACACCCTTGCCTTCATCGACGGTGCGCACGAAGGGCACCATCAGTTCCACGTTGGTCAGGCCCATTTCTTCGCGGACCTTTTTCATGGCCCGGCATTCCATCTCGAAACAGTCGCGGAAGGTGCTGGCGATGTAGCGGGAGGCGCCGCGGAAGCCCAGCATGGGGTTTTCTTCCTCGGGCTCGTAGAGGTCGCCGCCCAGCAGCTTGCGGTACTCGTTGGACTTGAAGTCGGAGAGACGCACGATGACGGGCTTGGGCCAGAAGGCGGCGGCGATGGTGGACACACCCTCGGCCAGCTTCTCGACGAAGAATTCCACCGGATTGGCGTAACCCCGGGCGCGACGCAGGATCTCTTCCCGCTTGGAGGCGGGCAGACGGTCGATTTCCAGGATGGCCTTGGGGTGGATGCCGATGACGTTGTTGATGACGAACTCGACCCGGGCCAGGCCGACGCCGGCGTTGGGCAGCTGGGAGAACTCGAAGGCCAGCTCCGGGTTGCCCACGTTCATCATGATCTTGGTCTTGATCTCGGGCATGGCGCCCAGGTCGCGGGAGGTGACCTCGAAGTCCAGCTTGCCGCGATAGACGTGACCGGTGTCGCCTTCGGTGCAGGAGACGGTGACCACTTCGCCTTCGGCCAGGGTCTCGGTGGCGTCACCGCAACCGACGATGGCGGGGATGCCCAGTTCCCGGGCGATGATGGCGGCGTGGCAGGTACGGCCACCACGGTTGGTGACGATGGCGGAAGCCCGCTTCATCACCGGCTCCCAGTTGGGATCGGTCATGTCGGCCACCAGCACGTCGCCGGGCTTGACCTGGTCCATCTCGGAAGGATCGTGCACCACGCGCACCGGGCCGACGCCGATCTTCTGGCCGATGGCGCGGCCGGAGGCCAGCACCTTGGAGAAGGACTTGAGCTTGAACTTCTCGACGCGGCCATGGCCTTCTTGGGACTTCACAGTCTCGGGACGGGCCTGCAGGATGTACAGCTTGCCGTCCACGCCATCCTTGCCCCACTCGATGTCCATGGGACGCTGGTAGTGCTTTTCGATGATCATGGCGTAGCGGGCCAGCTCTTCCACTTCGGCATCGTTGATGGCGAAACGGTGACGCTCGGCCTCGGCCACGTCCTCGGTGATGGTGGACTTGCCGGCCACCTTCTCGGCGGAGAAGGTCATCTTGATCAGCTTGGAACCCAGGTTGCGGCGGATCACGGCCTTCTTGCCGGCGGCCAGCATGGGCTTGTGCACGTAGAACTCGTCCGGGTTCACGGCGCCCTGCACCACGGTCTCGCCCAGGCCATAGGAGGCGGTGACGAAGACGGCGTCGCGGAAGCCGGATTCGGTATCCAGGGTGAACATCACGCCGGCGGCACCCTTGTCGGAACGCACCATGCGCTGCACGCCGGCGGACAGGGCCACCTCGGCGTGGGTGAAGCCCTTGTGCACGCGGTAGGAGATGGCGCGGTCGTTATAGAGGGAGGCGAACACTTCCTTCATGGCGTGAAGGATGTTGTCGAAGCCGTGGATGTTGAGGAAGGTTTCCTGCTGGCCGGCGAAGGAAGCGTCGGGCAGGTCCTCGGCGGTGGCGGAGGAGCGCACGGCGAAGGAGGCGTCGGCGGTGGAATCGACGATCAGGGCGTCGTAGTGGGCCTTGATCTCGTTCTGCAGCTGGGCCGGGAACGGGGTGTCGATGATCCACTGGCGGATCTTGGCACCGGCAGCCAGCAGGGCATTGACGTTGTCCACGTCCAGGTTGGAGAGTTCAGCCTCGATGCGGGCGGCCAGGCCTTCATGGGCCAGGAACTCCCGATAGGCATGGGCCGTGGTGGCGAAACCGCCGGGAACCCGCACACCGGTATTGGCCAGCTGGCTGATCATTTCGCCGAGAGAGGCGTTCTTGCCGCCGACACGGTCCACATCTGTCATGCGCAGCTGGTCGAAACCGATTACATAATCGCTCATGAAGTCCTCTGAAGATTGTTTCAAAATCGGGAAACCGCTATTTTAGCGCCTTCCACAACACTTGACCCGCCGATTAGGGAAATCCATGACTCAAGCGCCGTCCCATCTCCCCTCCCGCACCATCTTCTTCATCTCCGATGGCACGGGCATCACCGCTGAAACCCTGGGACACAGCCTGCTCACCCAATTCGAGGGTGTGCGCCTGAAGATGGTGCGGATTCCCTTCGTCAATTCCACGGACAAGGCCCGGGAATGCCTGGAACGCCTGAAGGAGGCGACCATCCTGGACGGCGCCCGGCCCATCGTCTTCTCCACCCTCATCGACCGGGACCTGAACCGCATCCTGAGCGAGGCCAACGTCCTCTGCCTCAATTTCTTCGACACCTTCATCGTGCCCCTGGAGGCGGAGCTGGGCGTCAAGTCCACCCACACCATCGGCCGCACCCACGGCTCCATCGACACCAACGACTACAAGCAGCGCATCGAGGCCATCAACTACACCCTGTCCCACGACGACGGCGTCACCAACCAGGGGCTGGAGCAGGCCGATGTCATTCTCGTCGGCGTCTCCCGCTGCGGCAAGACGCCCACCAGCCTCTACCTGGCCATGCAGTTCGGGGTCAAGGCCGCCAACTTCCCCCTCATTCCGGAAGACTTCGAGCGCATGAAAATGCCCGACAGCCTGGTCAAGCACCGGGAGAAGCTTTTCGGCCTCACCATCCAGCCCGAGCGTCTCAACCAGATCCGCAGCGAGCGGCGCCCCAACAGCAAGTACGCCTCCCTGGAAAACTGCCGCTACGAGGTCAAGGAGGCGGAGAAGATGATGCGCCAGCACGACATCCGCTGGCTCGATTCCTCCACCAAGTCCATCGAGGAAATCTCCACCACCATCATGCAGGAAGTGAAGCTGGAACGGCTGAGCTTCTAAACCCGTCGCCCTACAAGGCAGCAGGGGCGCCATTCTCCAGCCATAGGCCGGGAAGAATGGCGCCCCTGCTGCATTTCAGGCCGGGCCGCTTTAAGGTACTGCTCTCGCTTCTGCGGCTCAGCGCCGCTGGCGCACCGTCTCGAACAGGCAGATGGCGGCGGCGGCGGCCACGTTGAGGGATTCGCTGCCCCCCGGCATGGGAATGGCCAGGGGCGCATTGGTCAGGGCCAGCACGGCGGGCCGCACGCCCTGCCCTTCGGAACCGAAGACCCAGGCCACCGGGCCGCGCAGGTCCGCATCGAAGAGGTCGCCCTGGGCCCCCAGGCAGGTAACGGCGGCCTTGCCGCCATAGCCGGCCAGGAAGGCGCAGAGGTCCTGGTTCTCATGGATGACCGTCTGGAAATGGGCGCCCTGCCCCGCCCGCAGGGTCTTGGGTGCCCAGGCCTGGGCGCAATCCGCGCTCAGCAGCACCTGGCGGAAGCCGGCGGCGGCGGCGCTGCGCAGGATGGAGCCCAGGTTGCCCGGGTCCTGCACGCCGTCCAGCAGCACCGCATCGCCCTGGGCGTCGGGGCCGGCGGCGGGCACCGGGGTGTTGATGAGGCCGACGATGCCGGTGGGCGTATCCACCAGCCCCAGGTCTTCGAACAGGCGTTCGCTCAGCACCGTCTGCTTGATGCCGGCGGAGGCGGCCAGGTAGGCGGCGATTTCGGGCTTGTCCCGGGCCGCCTCGCTGACGAACAGCTCCCGCACCTTCTGGAAGCGCTCCTCGTAGGCCGTCAGCAGATGCATGCCGTCGAGCACGGAAAAGCCGGTCTTGCGCCGCTCCCGGCCGGACTGGCAGAGGCGCCGCAACTGGCGGTAGGCGGGATTGTCGGGGGATTCGACGAAGCGCATGGTTCAGAACAGCTCGGCCTGGGCCAGCAGCAGCTTCACCGGGCCGAAGGAGCGCCGGTGGATGGGGCTCGGCCCGTGCTGCCGCAGGCGCTCCAGATGGTCCGCCGTGGGGTAGCCCATGTGGCGGTCGAAGCCGTATTGGGGGTATTGGCGGTGCAGGTCGAGCATGGCCTCGTCCCGGGCCGTCTTGGCCAGGATGGAGGCGGCGGCAATGCAGGCCACCTTGCCGTCTCCCTTGACCACCGCCTCCGCCGGCACCGCCAGCTTGGGGCAGCGGTTGCCGTCCACCAGGGCCCGCAGGGGCGCCACGGCAAGGCCGGCGACGGCCCGCTGCATGGCCAGCATGGTGGCATGGAGGATGTTGAGACGGTCGATCTCGGCCACGGAGGCTTCCGCCACGCACCAGGCCAGGGCCTTTTCCCGGATTTCCGGGGCCAGGGCCTCGCGCTTCGCCGCGCTCAGCTTTTTCGAGTCGTTGAGGCCGGCGATGGGCCGGGCCGGGTCCAGGATCACCGCCGCCGCCACCACGCTGCCCGCCAGGGGGCCGCGGCCGGCTTCGTCGATGCCGCAGACCAGGTCGTCAAACAGCTGCAGGGACATCGTCGGCCCGCACGGGACGGCGCCCGAGCACGGAAAGGATGGCCGCCGCCGCCTTCTCCGCCGTGTTCTGGCGCAGCTGCAGGTGGATGCGGGTGAATTCGTCCTCGATGCGGCCGCGCAGCAGCTTGTCGGTCTGCAGGTTGAGCAGGGCCTGGGCCAGGTTGTCCGGCGTCGCATCGTCCTGCAGGAATTCGGGCACCACGAACTGGCCGGCCAGGATGTTGGGCAGGCCCACCCAGGGCTGGTACTTCATCCGCTTCATGAGGCGCCAGGAGAAAGGCGCCATGCGGTAGGCGATGGCCATGGGACGCTTGAGCAGCGCCGCTTCCAGAGTGGCGGTGCCGCTGGCCACCAGCACCGTGTCGGCGGCCGCCATGGCATCGTGGGAATGGCCGAAGAGCAGGGTGAACGGCACATCCAGGGCCTGATGGCGGTAGATGGCGGTCTCGAACAGCAGGCGGGTTTCCCGGGTGGCCAGGGGCACCAGGAACAGGGCCTTGGGCATGCGGGAGTAAATGCGCTTGGCCGTCTCGATGAAGGTGTCCGCCATGTACTCCAGCTCGGACTGGCGGCTGCCGGGGAGGAAGGCGAAGATCGGCGCCTCCAGGGGCAGGTTCAGCTTTTCCCGGGCCGACTGGCGGTTGATCTCCAGGGGCACCATGTCGGCCACCGGATGGCCCACGTAGTCCACCGGCACGCCCTTGGCCTCGTACAGGGCCGGCTCGAAGGGGAACAGGCAGAGCATGCGGGAGACGGAACGGGCGATCTTGTGGATGCGCTTGCCGCGCCAGGCCCAGATGGAGGGGCTGACGTAGTGGATGGCGGGAATGCCCTTGTTCTTCAGGCTCCGCTCCAGATCCAGATTGAAATCCGGCGCGTCCACGCCGATGAAGACATCGGGCTTTTCCTCCAGCAGACGCTTTTTCAGCTGGCGGCGGATGCCGGTGATTTCCCGGTAGTGCTTGAGCACTTCCACATAGCCGCGCACCGCCAGCTTTTCCAGGGGCCACCAGGCATCGAAGCCCTGGGCCGACATCTTGGGGCCGCCGATGCCGTAGAAGGTGGCGTCTGGCAGGTGCTGCTTGAGCGCCTTGATCAGATGGCTGGCCAGGAGGTCGCCCGAGGCTTCCCCCGCCACCATGGCGATACGGATTCCGTTGCCCGCCATGGCCTCACCGAACGATGCCGCGCTTGGACACGGCGAGGAAATCGAGCAACAGCTGGTATTCGGGATGTTTGGCCAGATCGGCCTCCAGCTTGGCCTTGGCTTCTTCCAGGGTCAGGCCGGACTTGTAGATGGCCCGGTAGGCCCGCTTCAGGGCCATCACCGCCTCGGAGGAGAAACCGCGGCGCTTCAGGCCCTCGCTGTTGATGCCGTAGGGCGAGGCCGTATTGCCGGCAGCGGTGACGTAGGGCGGCAAATCCTGGAACAGGATGGTGCCCATGCCGGTCATGGAATGGGCACCAATGCGCACGAACTGGTGCACCACGGTGAAACCGCCGAGGATGGCGTGGTCGTCCACATGGCAGTGGCCGGCCAGCTGGGCATTGTTGGCGAAAATGGTGTGGTTGCCCACCTGACAGTCGTGGGCCAGGTGCACGTAGGCCATGATCCAGTTGTCGTTGCCCAGACGGGTGACGCCACCGTCCTGGATGGTGCCCAGGTTGAAGGTGCAGAATTCCCGGATGACGTTACGGTCGCCGATTTCCAGACGGGTCGGTTCGCCGGCGTACTTCTTGTCCTGGGGTTCGGCACCGATGGAGCAGAACTGGAAAATCCGGTTGTCCCGGCCGATCGTGGTATGGCCTTCGATCACCACATGGGGACCGATCTCGGTGTTGTCACCGATCTGCACATGCTCGCCGATGATGGAATAGGCGCCGACGGAGACGTTCGCTCCGAGCCTGGCTCCGGGATGGACGATGGCCGTCTGATGGATCATGGGCTTACTCGATGGAACGGACGGTGCACATCAGTTCGGCTTCGGTGGCCAGCTGGCCATCGACCTGGGCTTCGGCCTTGAACTTCCAGATGCCGCGCTTGCTGGCGATGATCTCCACATGCAGGTTGAGCTGGTCGCCCGGGCTCACCGGCTTCTTGAAACGGGCGCCGTCGATGCCGGCAAAGTAATAGACGGACTTGTCGTCAGGCTTGGAACCCATGGTCTTGAAGGACAGGATGGCAGCGGCCTGGGCCAGGGCTTCCAGGATCAGCACGCCGGGCATGACCGGATGGTGCGGGAAGTGGCCGTTGAAGAAGGGCTCGTTGATGGTCACGTTCTTGATGGCATGGATACTCTTGCCTGGCTCGCATTCGAGCACCCGGTCCACCAGCAGGATGGGATAACGGTGGGGCAGGTATTCGAGAATTTGGTGAATATCCATATTGGTCAAGATTTTTTCTCCAGCTCACTAAGTTTTTTTTCAAGTTCATGGACCCGGTCCGCCAGCTTCGACAGATGGCGCAGGTGGGCCGCATTCTTCAGCCAGCCCTCGTGGCGCTCCACGGGGAAGGCTCCGGTGTATTGACCGGGCTGTTTCAGGCTCTTGGCCACCAGGGTGCCGGAAGAGACATGCACATCGTCCCCCAGCTCCAGGTGGCCCAGGATGATGGCACCGCCACCGACGGTACAGCGCCTGCCGATGCGGGCGCTGCCGGCGATGCCGACGCAGCCGGCCATGGCCGCGTGGTCGCCGATCACCACGTTGTGGCCGACCTGGATCTGGTTGTCGAGCTTGACGCCGTCGCCGATCACGGTGTCCTCGATAGCGCCCCGGTCGATGGTGGTGTTGGCGCCGATTTCCACATCGTCGCCGATGATGACGCGCCCCACCTGGGGAATCTTCAGCCAGGCCTCGCCATCCTTGGCGAAACCGAAGCCGTCGGCACCGATCACGGCACCGGCATGGATCAGGACCCGCTTGCCGATGCGGCAACCGGCATAGACGGTGACATTGGGATGCAGCACCGAACCGTCGCCGATACTGGCGCCGTCGCCGATGACGCAGCCGGCATGGATCACCACGCCCTCGCCCAATTGCACATCCTGCCCCAGCACCACGCTCGGATGCACCGGCGTTTTTGGCTGACGAGCCGGATAGAGCAGCTGGGCTACCCGAGCGTAATAAGTGTAGGAATTGGCGGCAACGATGCGGGGCCGGTCCGTGCCGTCCTGCATGGCCGGAGGCACGATGACTGCGGCCGCCCGGGTGCTCGCCAGCTGGCTGCGATACTTGGGGTTGGAGAGGAAGCTGATCTGCCCCTCGCCGGCCCCGGCCAGGGTGCCCACCCCGCAAATCCGGACGGCACCGTCACCCAGCAGGGAGCCTCCCAGACGGGCGACGATTTCGTCGAGACGAATCCCCTCCCCCGTCACGCGGCCCCCTGGCAAATCGGCTTACTTGCCGGCCTTGTCGTCGGACAGGGCCTTGATCACCTTGTCGGTGATGTCCAGCTTGGGGCTGACCCAGACCACATCCTGCAGGATCAGGTCGAACTTCTCGTTCTCGGCGATCTGCTTGATGGCCTTGTTGGCCTTTTCCAGCACGGCGGCCATTTCCTCGTTCTGGCGCAGGTTCAGGTCTTCGCGGAACTCGCGCTGACGGCGCTGGAAGTCGCGGTTCAGATCGTTCAGCTCGCGCTCCTTGTTGCGGCGCTCGCTCTCGGACATGGTGACGCCGTTCTTTTCCAGATTTTCCTGCAGGGTCTGCAGTTTCTTGGCAACGACCTGGAGGTCCTGGTCCCGGCGGGAAAACTCGGCATCCAGCTTCTTCTGGGCCTTGACGGCAGCGGGGGCATCGCGGAACACCCGCTGGGTATTCACGTAACCGATCTTGTTCGCTTCATTGGCAAAAGCGGGCACAGCCAGAAATGCAGACAGGACAGCGGCGGCACCGACATTAAGCATTTTGTATTTCAAACCAGTCTCTCCTGATTAAAAAGTAGTACCCATGGTGAACTGGAAGCGCTGGGTCTTGTCGCCTTCCTTGTCGTTCAGCGGCTGAGCCACGCTGAACTTGAGCGGCCCCATGGGCGAAGCCCACGCCACGGCCAGACCCGTGGAATAACGCAGGTCACCCAAGGCAAACTTGGAGTAATCCCCGTTGTCGTCCTTGGGGCCAAAGACCTGGCCGGCGTCCACGAACCAGCCCAGACGCAAGGACTTGTCCAGACCAGTACCGGGCATCGGGAACAACAGTTCGGCATTCATCACCACCCGCTTGGTACCGCCGATGGCTTCGTCATTCTGACGGGGGCCGAGGCTGGCCACATCGTAGCCGCGCACTGAAGTCACGCCGCCAGCGTAATAGCTGCGATAGAACGGCAGGGACTTGCCGTTCAGGCCATTACCGATACCAAGCTCCCCATTCAGCATCAGGACCAGGTCCTTGGTGAAGGGGAAGAAACGCTGGTGCTGGAGGTTCATCTTGTAGTACTTGAGACTGCCAGCCGGTGCCACTTCGGCACTGACCCGGGTCATACCGCCCTTGGTCGGATAGATCAAACTGTCCCGACCATCCTGGGACCAACCGACCGTACCACTGAACGAGGTGTTGGAATTACCGAATTCCTTGACGTGGTCCAGGTAAATCTGGCGACTGGTGGAGAGCGTCGTGATATCGGTGTTATCCACAGCCACGCCGAAACTGAAGGTTTCCTTTTCGGCAATGGGAATACCCCAACGCAGGCCGCCACCGATGGAGGTGGTCTTGTAGCTCTTGGCGTAGTAGCTCGAGTTGGTGGGATCGTAGGTTTTCTTATAGACATCGAAACCCTGACTGATCCCGTCCACCGTGAAGTAGGGATTGGTATAGGAGAGCGAATAGGTCTCCCGGGACTTGGCCGTATTCACGCCGACCGAAACCGACTTGCCGCTGCCGAAGACGTTCTGCTGGGCAATGGAGCCGGACAGGATGACGCCATCGTTACTGGAGAAGCCGGCACCCAGCATCAGGTTGCCGGTGGGCTTTTCCGTGACGTTCATGGAGACATCCACCTGGTCGCTGGTACCGGCCACCGGTGGTGTTTCCACGGTCACATCGGAGAAGTAGCCGAGCTTGTCCACGCGCTGCTTGGAGAGCTGGATCTTTTCGGCATCGTACCAGCCGCCCTCCATCTGGCGCATTTCCTGGCGGATGACCTCATCCCGGGTCCGCGTATTGCCACCGATGTTGATACGGCGTACATAGACCCGCTTGCCCGGATCCACGAAGATGGTGAAGGCGACCTGGCGCTTTTCCTTGTCCACTTCGGGTGCGGAGTTCACGTTGGCAAAGGCGTAGCCTTCGCGTCCCAGGCGATCGGAAACGGCCTTCTGGGTTTCATTCAGTTTTTCCCGGGAGAAAATCTCGCCCGGCTTGATGGTCACCAGCTTGCGCAATTCGGCTTCAGGCGCAATCAGGTCACCAGCCAGCTTCACCGAGGAAACAATGAACCGCTCCCCCTCATTGACGCTGATGGTGATGTAGATGTCCTTCTTGTCCGGACTGATGGAAACCTGGGTGGACTCCACATTGAATTCCAGATAGCCCCGGTTCTGGTAATAGGACTTGAGGCTTTCCAGGTCGGCGGAAAGCTTCTGCTTGGAATACTGATCGTTCTTGGTGTACCAGGTCAGCCAGCCAGGCGTCTGCAACTGGAAGAGTTCCAGCAGTTCCTTTTCCTTGAAAGCCTGGTTGCCGACGATGTTGATCTGCTTGATCTTGGCCGCATCGCCTTCGTCAATGGTGAAGTTGATGGCAACCCGGTTCCGCTCCAGAGGCGTTACCGTGGTCTTGATCTCCACCGCGTATTTGCCGCGGGAGAGATACTGGCGCTTCAACTCCTGCTCCGCCTTGTCCAGCAGCGCCCGGTCGAAAATGCGGGACTCGGCCAGACCGACGTCCTTCAGGCCCTTCTTCAATTGGTCCTTGTCGAACTCCTTGAGGCCGACAAAATCGATCTGGGAGATGGCAGGCCGCTCTTCCAGCACCAGGACCATGACATCGCCATCAACCTCGATGCGCACGTCCTTGAAAAAGCCGGTGGCGAACAGGGCCTTGATGGCCTGGGCGGCACGCTCGTCATTCAGGGTGTCGCCGACGCGGACCGGCAGGTAGCTGAATACGGTACCGGCTTCGGTACGCTGAATACCTTCAACACGGATATCTTTGACCACAAACGGGTCGAAGGCTTGGGCCGCAGAAGCGAAAAGCGCCGCAACAACCCCTGCCAACAGGTTTTTGTTCATATTCAGCCGGAAATCAATCGGTTGATGTCGTTGTAGAAGGCAAACGCCATGAGCAACAAAAGCAGCGCCAGCCCGATTTGTTGACCAATCTCCATGAACCGCTCCGAGACTGGCCCTCGCTTGATAATCTCAATCATATGATACATCAAATGCCCGCCATCCAGCACCGGCACGGGGAGCAGATTGAGGATGCCCAGACTGATGCTGACCAGGGCCAAAAACTTGAGGTAGTAGTCGATGCCCATGCGAGCCGATTGACCCGCGTAATCGGCGATGGTGACCGGACCGCTGAGATTGCGCCAGGACACCTCTCCCGTCAGCATCTTGCCCATCATCACCAGGCTGAAGGAGGATTTTTCCCAGGTTTCCTCGACCGCCTTGGACAAGGCGGTCAGCACATCGTAGCGCACCGTGACCGTCAACTCGTCGCGGCTGGGACCCGCATCGCGCACGCCGACGCCGATGCGCCCGATCCTGGCGCCGCGATCCCCATAGCCTTCCGGCACGACACTGATTTCCAGCCGGGCATCGTCGCGAAGAATGCTCAGGCGCAGAGGCTGGTCCGGCGCACTGCGGATTTTCTGCACCACATCCGACCAGAATTCGATGGCCACGCCATCCACCGCCAGCACCCGATCACCACTCAGGAGCCCCGCGGCCTCCGCCGGACTGCCGGGCGTCACCTTGCCGAACACCGGCGCCAGCTGGGGCCGGAAAAAATTCACCCCCAGGAGCCCCAGCGGATCCCCCTCGTACCCCTGCTCCCTCAAAGGCGCCAGGTTGAGGCGCCGGAATACGATTTGCTGACGGGCGTCCTGGACTTCGATGCTCACATAGCCGGGATCGGGCTCTCCACCTTCGGCCCCGGCGGACTTATTGACGCTGGACTGCAGCAGTTCCCAGCGGAAATCCTGCCAGGTCTGCACCGGCCGGCCATCCACCCGGACCACCACTTCGCCGTTTTGAATACCCGCCTCGGCGGCCGCGGAGGCGGCCGGTGGCGCGCCCAGGATGGGGCGCAGTTCTTCGGTGCCGCTGTAGAAAAGCCCCCAGTAAATCAGGACCGCCAGCAGCAGGTTGGCCAGGGGGCCCGCCGCCACAATGGCCATGCGCTTGCCCACCGGCTGCACGTTGAAGGCCCGGTGCAGTTCCTGGGCCGCCACGGGAGCCTCCCGCTCGTCGAGCATCTTGACGTAGCCGCCCAGCGGGAAGGCACCGACGGCCCATTCGGTACGGTCCGCCCCGGAGAACAGCGAAAAAATTGGCCGTCCAAAACCGATGGAAAAGCGCAGGACCTTCACGCCGCAAAGCCGGGCGACCCAATAATGTCCCAGTTCGTGCACCACGATCAGGATACCGAGGACGACGGCGAATGCCGCCAGGTAGAAAAGGAAGTTGCTCACCGCAGCGATTCCCGGGCCAACAGTTCCCTGGCCTTGGCACGGGCCTGGGCATCGGCGCCCATCACGTCGTCAAGACTGCCCACGGCGACCGCGGGAATGGCATCGAGGGTCGCCTCAATGACGCGGGGAATAGCGGTAAAGCTGATGGTACCGGCCAAGAATGCCTCCACTGCCACTTCGTTGGCTGCGTTGAGCAGGGCCGGGGCACTGCCCTCCTCCGCCAGAGCCCGATAGGCCAGGGAGAGGCAGGGGAAACGCCGGTTGTCGGGCTCCTGGAAATCCAGCCGGCCAACCTGGAACAGGTCGAGAGGGCCGACCCCGGACTCGATGCGCTCGGGAAAGGCCAGTGCATGGGCGATCGGAGTGCGCATGTCCGGGTTGCCCAGTTCGGCCAGCACCGAGCCATCCACATACTCCACCAGGGAATGGATGACGCTCTGGGGATGGATCACCACCTGGATCTTGTCGGCGGCCACGTTGAACAGATAGTGGGCCTCGATCACCTCCAGGCCCTTGTTCATCATGGAAGCGGAATCCACTGAAATCTTGCGCCCCATGACCCAGTTGGGATGGGCGCAGGCCTGATCCGGCGTGACCGATTCGAGACTCTCTGCCGTGGCGTTGCGGAACGGCCCGCCGGAGGCGGTGAGCAGAATCCGACGCACCCCATTTCTTGATAAATCACTTGAGAAATTAATCGGAAGTGATTGAAAAATAGCGTTATGCTCACTATCGATAGGCAGTAATGTGGCGCCATGCCGGGCCACTGCAGCCATGAACACCGGCCCGGCCATGACCAGGGCTTCCTTGTTGGCCAGCAGCACTTTCTTGCCGCAACGGACCGCGGCCAGGGTGGGCGCCAGACCGGCTGCGCCGACGATGGCAGCCATGACCGCATCCACCTCCGCCAGCTCCGCCATCTGACACAAGGCCTGGGGACCGTGTAGCACCTCGATGGAGAGCCCCGCCAGCCGGCCCCTCAAATCGTGGGCCAGAGCCTCGGTACCGACTACGGCATAAGATGGCAGGAATTCCCGACACTGTTCCGCCAGCTTGTCCACCTGCCGGTGGGCACACAGAGCCACCACCCGGTAGCGCTGGGGATGGCGGCGGACGACGTCCAGAGTGCTGACGCCGATGGAGCCGGTGGAACCTAGGATGGTGAGACGCTGGGGCTGCATGGGGAGTCCGGCAAAAAATACGGAAGGATCAGAGAACGAGCCAGAGCAGGGTCACCAAAGGCAGGGTCGAAGTGAGACTGTCGATGCGATCCAGAATGCCGCCATGGCCGGGCAACAGCTGGCTGCTGTCCTTGATGCCGGCCTGGCGCTTGAGCAGGGACTCGAACAGGTCGCCGATGATGCTGACCGCGGTCAGCACCAGCAGGGTGGGGATCAGGAGCAGCAAGGGCAAAGCCAGCGCGGAACCGGCAAGGAAATAGACCGCCAGACCGTAGATCAGGACGCCGGCCACGGCGCCATAGGCTCCCTCCCAGGTCTTCCCCGGGCTGATCTGGGGCGCCAGCTTGCGGCGACCGAAGGCCCGGCCGGTGAAGTAGGCGGCAATATCGGCGATCCAGACCAGAGCCATGATGCCGAGCAGAGCCCAAGGACCCAGGTGGCGCAGCAGGACCAGGGCCAGCCAGGTGGGCAAGAGCACCACGGCGCCGGTCAGCAGGCCGAACGCTGTCCCCGACAAGGGAAAGCGCCGCACCAGCCATAAGGGCACCAGCAGGGTCCAAAAACCCAGGGCCGGCAGCAGGAACCACCAGGCCAGGGACAGGGCGGCGCCCTTGTCGAGGCTGCCGGAGAGACCGAGCGCCTCCGGCTGGGCAAGCATCAAGGTGGTACAAGGGACACCAAGGAGCAAGGCCACCGCGATCCGCTGGATGCCGACCAGACGCATCAGGCCGCCCCACTCCCAGGCCGCCAGCATGGCGACTACGGTGGCCAGCAGGGTCCAGCCCAGGGGCGAAAGCAGGAACAGGGCGGCCAGGAAACCGATCAGCAGGAAAATGGCGGTGATGACCCGGGCCTTAAGCATGGGAGTTCCCCTTGGTGTCGGTGGCGAGCTGCTCGCTGGTACGGCCGAAGCGGCGCTCCCGCTGCTGGTAGGAAGCAATGGCGGCCTCCAGGGCGGCCGTATCGAATTCGGGCCAGAGGGTATCGGTGAAATAGAATTCCGAGTAGGCCAGCTGCCAGAGCAGGAAATTGCTGATGCGCTGCTCGCCCCCGGTGCGGATGAACAGATCCGGCTCCGGGGCATAGGCCATGGCCAGGAAAGGCGCCAGGTCCTCTTCCTGCCACTGTCCGAGCTTGTCGGGACAGGCCTGGGCCAGACGGTTGGCCGCCTGCAGGATGTCCCAACGACCGCCGTAGTTGGCGGCAATGGTCAGGGTCAGGCGCTCGTTGCCGGCAGTGCGTTCCTCGCCCTGGCGGATGAGTTGCTGCAAGGCGGGATCGAAACGGGACAGGTCGCCCACGATGCGCAGGCGTACACCGTTGCTGTGCAGCCGTTCCACCTCCTGCTGCAGCGCCTTGACGAACAACTGCATGAGCAGGCTGACTTCATCCTGGGGACGGCGCCAGTTCTCGGAACTGAAGGCGAACAGGGTCAGGTATTCCACCCCTTTTTCCAGGCAAGCCCGCACCATGTCGCGGACGGACTCGACGCCTTTGGTGTGACCGGCAAAACGGGGGAGGAAACGCTTTTTGGCCCACCGGCCATTGCCATCCATGATGATGGCAATGTGCCGGGGCACCGCTGCCGCCCGGGGAATCTCCCGGGTGGAGCTTTTGAAAATGGACATCCGGTGAAATCTCCCGGAAGGGGAAGATGGCGGTCAGACCGCCATCAGCTCGGCTTCCTTCTGGGCGACGAGCTTGTCCACTTCGGCAATGTATTTGTCGGTGAGCTTCTGGATGTCGTCCTGGGTACGACGCTCGTCGTCCTCGGAAATCTCCTTGGACTTGACGCCCTCCTTCAGGCTGTTGTTGGCATCCCGGCGCAGGTTGCGCACGGCCACCTTGGCATTCTCGCCTTCGCCCTTGACCACCTTGGTCAGGTCGCGGCGGCGCTCTTCAGTCAGGGGAGGCATCGGCACGCGGATCAGGTCGCCCTGGGTGGCCGGATTGAGGCCCAGATCGGAATCGCGGATGGCCTTTTCGATCTTGGCGCCCATGCCCTTTTCCCAGGGCTGCACGCCGATGGTGCGGGCGTCCACCAGGGTGATGTTGGCCACCTGGTTAACCGGCACCATGCTGCCGTAGTAATCCACCTGCACGTGATCCAGCAGGCCGGTATGGGCACGGCCGGTGCGGACCTTGGCGAGGTCGTTCTTCAAGGCCTCGATGGACTTCTGCATCTTGGCTTCGGTGTTCTTCTTGACTTCGGAAATCATGGTCTGTTCCCCTCAGCAGTAGACCAGCGTGCCTTCCGCTTCACCCAGCACCACCCGCTTCAGGGCGCCGCTCTTGAAGATGGAAAACACGTTGATCGGCAGTTTCTGGTCGCGGCACAGCGCGAATGCAGTGGCATCCATGACCGCCAGATTACGGGCGATGGCTTCGTCGAAACTGATCTTGTCGTAACGGGTGGCGGACGGGTCCTTCTTCGGATCGGCAGTGTAGATGCCGTCCACCTTGGTCGCCTTGAGCACGATCTGGGCGCCGATTTCGGCACCGCGCAGGGCGGCGGCGGTATCGGTGGTGAAGAAGGGGTTGCCGGTGCCGGCAGCGAAAATGACGATGCGGCCCTGTTCCAGATAGCGGATGGCCTTACCCCGGATGTAGGGCTCCACCACCTGCTCGATATCCAGGGCGGACTGGACCCGGCTGTTGAGGCCGGCCATGCGCATGGCGTCCTGCAGGGCCAGACCGTTCATGACGGTGGCCAGCATGCCCATGTAGTCGGCGGTAGCCCGGTCCATGCCGGTGGCGGCAGGCGCAACACCGCGGAAGATGTTGCCGCCGCCGATGACCACGCCGATTTCCACCCCCAGTTCAGCCACTTCCTTGATCTCGGCGACAATCTCGGAGATCGTCTGGCGATTTATGCCGTAGGCATCGGAGCCCATCAGGGCCTCACCGCTGAGTTTGAGGAGAATACGCTTGTAGGCCGGCTGGGGAGTGGTATCGGGCATGGGCATCCTTAGATTGCTAGATTACTTCTGGGCAGCAGCGGCAGCCTGGGCAGCCACTTCAGCAGCGAAGTCGGTGACCTTCTTCTCGATGCCTTCGCCCACGATGAACAGGGTGAAAGCGGCCACGGAGGCACCCTTGGCCTTCAGCAGCTGTTCGATGGTCTGCTTGCCGTCTTCAGCCTTGACGAAGACCTGGGCCAGCAGGGTCACTTCCTTCAGGAACTTCTGCACGGTGCCGTCGGCGATCTTTTCCAGCATGGCTTCGGGCTTGTTGTCGGCACGGGCCTTTTCGATGGCGACGCGACGCTCGGTGTCGATCAGTTCCTGGGAAACGCCGGAAGCATCCAGAGCCTTGGGCTTGGAAGCGGCGATGTGCATGGCGATGTCCTTGGCCAGCTGTTCGTCGCCGCCCACCAGGTCCAGCAGCACGCCGATCTTGGCGCCGCCGTGGATGTAGGAGGCCAGCTTGCCCTGGGCTTCCACGCGCACGAAGCGGCGGAAGGACATGTTTTCACCGATCTTGCCGACCAGGGCGGCACGGATGGATTCCAGGCTCTGACCACCCACTTCCAGGGCGGAGAGGGCTTCCACGTCGGCCGGGTTCTTGGTGGCCACCAGTTCGGCGGCGTTCTTCACCAGCTCCAGGAAGTCGTCGTTCTTGGCCACGAAGTCGGTTTCGCAGTTCACTTCAACGATGGCGCCCAGCTTGGCGTCAGCGGAAATGTAGATGCCGACCACGCCTTCGGCGGTCACGCGGGCAGCGGCCTTGGTAGCCTTGTTGCCCAGCTTGACGCGCAGGATTTCCTCGGCCTTGCCCATGTCGCCGTCGGCTTCGGTCAGGGCCTTCTTGCATTCCATCATCGGCGCATCGGTCTTTGCGCGCAGTTCAGCCACCATGCTTGCGGTAATTGCCGCCATATTTTTTCTCCGGTTGCTACTGGAAGGGCGCCACGCAGGCGCCCTTCCGGATTGACATAAACGAATCAGAAACGCCGCTCGGAAGCGGCGTCGGAAGGGACCGATTACTCGGCAGCTTCTTCCACTTCAACGAACTCGTCGTCGCCGCCGGTGGCAGCCACGATTTCCTGCAGGGACATGCTGCGGCCTTCCAGGATGGCATCGGCCACGCCACGGGCGTACAGGCGGATGGCGCGGGAGGAGTCGTCGTTGCCGGGGATCACGTAATCCACGCCTTCGGGGGAGTGGTTGGTATCAACCACGGCGATCACGGGGATGCCCAGCTTGTTGGCTTCGGTGATGGCGATCTTGTGGTAGCCCACGTCCACCACGAACAGGGCGTCGGGCAGGCCGGCCATGTTCTTGATGCCGCCGATGGACTTCTGCAGCTTTTCCAGTTCGCGCTTCTGCATCAGGGCTTCCTTCTTGCCCAGACGCTCGATGGAGCCGTCCTCGACGGACTGTTCCATGTCCTGCAGACGCTTGATGGACTGCTTGACGGTCTTGAAGTTGGTCAGCATGCCGCCCAGCCAGCGCTGGTCAACATAGGGGGTGCCGGCGCGCTGGGCTTCTTCGGCGATGATCTCGCGAGCCTGGCGCTTGGTGCCGACGAACATGATGGTGCCCTTGTTGGCGGCCAGCTTCTTCACAAAGGCCATGGCTTCGTTGTACTTGGCCAGGGTCTTTTCCAGGTTGACGATGTGAATCTTGTTGCGGGCACCGAAGATGTACTGAGCCATCTTCGGGTTCCAGAAACGGGTTTGGTGGCCGAAGTGAACACCGGCTTCCAGCATCTGACGCATAGTTGCGGACATATAAAACTCCTCAAGGGTTGAACCGCCATCCGCCGCATTACAGCTTAAAAAGCCACTACTGCCACCCGCAAAGCGGGCACCCTAGATAGAGGCGGATGTGAGTGATTTGCCCGGAACCGGACCACCCGGTTCCATGACATGCAGGCCTGGCAAAACAGTTTTGCCAGCCCCGTCTTCCCGGTTTCGATGGACCGAAGCCGAAAAGCCGCAGGATTTTAGCATTTCATCGCTTTTTACTCAAGGCGAACCACCGGCCACCAAAATTGCCTAAGGGGGGCGCCTTCTATATCCTTCGCCCTTCAACCCGCATCAGACAAAGAGCCGCAATGAGCGTCATCATCAAAACCGCCGACGAAATCGAAAAAATGCGTATCGCCTGCCGCCTGGCGGCGGAAGTGCTCGACCACGTCACCCCCTATGTGAAGCCCGGCGTCACCACCGGCGAACTGGACCGCATCTGCCACGACTACATGGTCAATGTGCAGGGCTGCATCCCCGCCCCCCTCAACTACGCCCCGCCGGGTTACACGCCCTACCCCAAGTCCATCTGCACCTCCATCAACCACCAGGTGTGCCATGGCATCCCGGGGGAAAAGCCGCTGAAGAACGGCGACATCGTCAACCTGGACATCACCGTCATCAAGGACGGCTTCCACGGCGACACCAGCCGCATGTTCGTGGTCGGCGAAGGCTCCATCCTGGCCAAGCGCCTGTGCGAGATCACCCACGACTGCATGTGGATCGGCATCAACCAGATCAAGCCCGGCGCCCACCTGGGCGACATCGGCGCCGCCATCCAGAAATATGCGGAAAATGCCGGTTTTTCCGTGGTCCGGGAATTCTGCGGCCACGGCATCGGCCGCAAGTTCCACGAAGACCCCCAGGTCCTGCACTACGGCAAGGCCGGCACCGGCATCGAACTGAAACCCGGCATGATCTTCACCGTGGAACCCATGATCAACGCCGGCAAGGCCGCCATCAAGGAAATGGGCGACGGCTGGACCATCGTCACCAAGGACCGCAGCCTTTCCGCCCAGTGGGAACACACCATCCTGGTCACCGAAACCGGCTACGAAGCCCTGACCGTCTCCGCCGGCAGCCGCCCCAAACCCGACTGGATCTGAAGCCCATGCCCAGCAGCGCCCCCGCTCCCCATCCCCTGGCCCATTACAAAGCCATGCTGCAGGAAGGGCAGCAGGCGCTGAAGTCGGACTACCAGTCCCAGGGCGATGCCGCTGCCCTGCTGCGGCAACGCTGCAGCAACATCGACAAACTGCTGGTGCAAATCTGGCAGGACCAGCAGTTCCCCTCCTCCCTGGCCCTGGTGGCCGTGGGCGGCTACGGCCGTGGCGAGCTGTATCCGGCCTCCGACATCGACCTGCTGCTGCTGTTGCCGGAGGAGCCCGACGAGGCCCTGAAGGGCAAGCTGGAACAGCTGGTGGGCCTGTTCTGGGACATCGGTCTGGAAATCGGCCACAGTGTCCGCACCCTGGAAGAATGCCTGCAGGAGGCTGCCGGCGACATCACGGTGCAGACGGCCCTCATCGAAGCCCGCCTGCTGAGCGGCGACCAGGCCCTCTTCAGCCGCTTCCAGCAGGGACTGGCGGCCACCCTGGACCCCCAGACCTTCTTCAAGGCCAAGAAACTGGAGCAGGATGAGCGCTACATCCGTTTCCATGAAACCCCCTACGCCCTGGAGCCCAACCTCAAGGAAAGCCCGGGCGGCCTGCGGGACCTCCAGGTGGTGCTGTGGGTGGCCCAGGCGGCCGGCCTGGGCCGAACCTGGCAGGACCTGGAACGGGGCGGTTTCATCACCGCCGAGGAAACCCAGGCCCTGATCGAGGCCCAGGGCCTGCTGGAGACCCTGCGGGTCAGGCTGCACCTGCTCACCGGCCGGCGCGAGGACCGGCTGCTGTTCGACGTGCAGACGCCCATGGCGGCGGACATGGGCATCGAAGCCACGCCCACCCGCCGCTCCAGCGAACAGCTGATGCAGCGTTACTACCGCAACGCCAAGCTGGTGACCCAGCTCAACATCATCCTCATGCAGAACATCGGGGCCGCCATCTTCCCGGCCCAGGAACGGGCCCCCGAAGCCATCGACGCCGATTTCCAGAAGGCCAATGGCCTGCTCGACGTCAGCGACGAAGAAGTCTTCCAGCACCGTCCCGGCGCCCTGCTGGAAGCCTTTCTCCTGCTGCAGCAGAACCCGGACCTGAAGGGCATGACCGCCCGCACCCTGCGCGCCCTGTGGCGGGCCCGCCTGCTCATCAACGACGAATTCCGCGCCGATCCGGCCAACCGGGCCTGCTTCCTCAAGCTCTTCCAGCAGAAGCAGGGCATCGTCCACGAATTCCGCCGCATGAACCAGTACGGCATCCTGGGCCGCTACATCCCGGCCTTCGGCGCCGTGGTGGGCCAGATGCAGCACGACCTGTTCCATGCCTACACGGTGGACCAGCACATCCTCCAGGTGATGCGCAACATGCGCCGCTTCACCATGGAGGAATTCGCCCACGAATACCCCCTCTGCTCCCGCCTGGTGGCCGGCTTCGACCGCCCCTGGCTGCTCTACATCGCCACCCTGTTCCACGACATCGCCAAGGGCCGGGGCGGCGACCACTCCAGCCTGGGCATGGCCGACGCCCGCGCCTTCTGTGAAAACCACGGCCTGGCGCCGGAAGACACGGAGCTGGTGGAATGGCTGGTGGGCCAGCACCTGGTCATGTCCCAGGTGGCCCAGAAGGAGGACATCACCGATCCCGAAGTGGTGGCCGCCTTTGCCGCCCGGGTCAGGGACGAACGCCATCTCACCGCCCTCTACCTGCTCACCGTGGCCGACATCCGGGGCACCAGCCCCAAGGTGTGGAACGCCTGGAAGGGCAAGCTGCTGGAGGACCTCTACGGCATGACCCTGCGCCTGCTGGAAAAGGGTGTCACGCCCGAACCCCACGGCGTCATCGAGGAGCGCCAGGAGGAGGCCCTGCGCCTGCTGCGCTACTTCGCCCTCTCCGACACGGTGCACCAGGGCCTGTGGAAGCAGCTGGACACGGTCTATTTCCTGCGCCACTCGGCCGAGGAAATCGCCTGGCATACCCGCTGCCTGCACTACCGCATCCACCACGACGAGCCCCTGGTGAAGGCCCGCCTGCGCCAGATCCAGGACTGCAGCGAGGCCACCGAGACCCTGCAGGTGATGGTCTACACCCGGGATCAGCCGGACCTCTTCGCCCGCCTCTGCGGCTTCTTCGGCCGCGCCGGCTTCAACATCGTCGACGCCAAGATCCACACCACCCGCCACGGCTACGCCCTGGACAGCTTCATCCTGCTTGACGTCTCCAACCGGGAGATTCCGCGGGAAATGGCCAGCTATGTGGAACACGAACTGACCGAGGCCCTGCTCCACCCGGGGCCGCCGGAGGCACCGCCCACCGGCCGCCTGTCCCGCCAGGTGCGGCACTTCCCCATCGCGCCCCAGGTCAGCCTGCTGCCCGACGACCGGGGCCACTGCGTCCTCTCCATCGTCGCCGCCGACCGTCCCGGCCTGCTCTTCTCCGTTGCCCAGACCCTGGCCCGACACGGCGCCGGGCTGCAGACGGCGAAAATCGCCACCCTGGGCGAACGGGCCGAGGACACCTTCCTCGTTTCCGGCGGCGACCTGGACCAGAGCAGCAAGCGCATCCGTCTGGAAACGGAATTGCTGGAAATGCTGCAGGTCTAGGGCAGACTCCAGGCGGCGGACTGCGCCATGAAAAAAAGGAGGCCGCGGCCTCCTTTTTTAATCCTCCGCCCCCGTGCCGGGGCCCTCGGGAAACAACTCCTCGATGAAGCCGAAGCGGGAAAAGTCCCGGATGCGAGCCGGATAGAGCAGGCCGTCCAGATGGTCGCACTCGTGCTGCACCACCCGGGCGTGGAAACCTTCCACCACCCGCTCCAGGGGCTCTCCCTCGGGGGTGAAGCCGCTATAGCGCAGGCGCTTCCAGCGGGGCACCCAGCCGCGCATGCCGGGCAGGGAGAGACAGCCTTCCCAGCCCTCTTCCTCCTCGCTGTCGAGGGGCTCCAGCTGCGGATTGAGCAGCACTGTGAAGGGAATGGCCGGGGCCTCCGGATAGCGCTCGCTGCTGTCGAAGCCGAACACCACCAGGCGCAGGTCCACGCCGATCTGGGGCGCCGCCAGGCCGACGCCGCCCTCCGCCACCATGGTCGCTTCCATGTCCGCAATCAGGGCGGCCAGGGCCGGAGTGCCGAACTCGGTGATTTCCCGGGCCCGCTGCCGCAGCACCGGATGGCCCATGCGCAGGACGGGACGGGCGACGCCGGCGGCCATGGTCAGTCCCGGGCGCCGTGGTTGGCGACCAGCTGCTCGATGATGCCCCGCACCCGCCCCATGGCGTTCTGCAGCACGTCCTCGATGGACTCGAAGTGGATGCCGTCCCGGCTCTCGCCGCGGCCGGCGGCGTAGTTGGCCACCACGTTGATGGCGGCATAGGGCAGATCCAGCTCCCGGGCCAGCACCGCTTCGGGCATGCCGGTCATGCCCACCAGGTCGGCGCCGTCCCGCTCCATGCGGTTGATTTCGGCGGCCGTCTCCAGGCGCGGCCCCTGGGTGGCGGCATAGACGCCACCCATGCGCACCTCCTCGCCGATCATGGAGGCGGCGGTGAGTATCTGGTTGCGCAACAGCTCGTCGTAGGGATGGGTGAAATCCACGTGGGTCACGGTGCAGCCGTCGCCTTCATGGAAGGTGGAGCGGCGGCCCCAGGTGTAGTCGATGATCTGGTGCGGCACGACGATGTCGCCGGGGGCCAGGTCGCCGCGGATGCCGCCGACGGAAGCCACGGAGACGATGGCTGTGGCCTTCTTCGACCACAGGGCCCACAGGTTGGCGCGGTAATTCACCTCGTGGGGCGGAATGGTGTGGCCGTAGCCGTGGCGGGCGACGAACATGGCGGGCTGGCCGCAGATGTTGCCGAAGGTGACAGGCCCGGAGGGCTCGCCGTAGGGGGTGCGGACGATTTCCCGGTGGGAAATGTCCAGGTTGGCCAGCTGGGTCAGGCCACTGCCGCCGATGATTGCAAGCATTGCGGGAAAACTCCGAAGATTGGCCGGTGGCGGCGAAAGCCGCCGCCGGGATTACTCGTCCTTGAGGGCGTAGATGGCCGGCAGGTTGCGCCAGGCGCCGTAGGCATCCATGCCGTAGCCGAAGACGAAGCGGTCGGGCACCTTGAGGGCCGCGAAATCGGCAGTCACGGGCTTATTCTTGCCGTTTTCCTTGTCCGTCGCCACCGCCAGATAGACGGCCTTGGCCCCCTGGTGCAGCAGGCGGTCCTTGATGGCCGCCAGGGTCACGCCTTCGTCCAGGATGTCGTCCACCACCAGCACGGTGCGGTCCTTGACGCTGGTCCAGGGCGCGGCGCGCCAGGACAGGGCGCCGCCGGCCGTATCCTGACCGTAGCGGGTGGCATGCAGGTAGTCGAAGTCCGCCGGGAAGGGCAGGCGGGCCATCAACTGGCCGGCAAAGACCACGCCGCCGGTCATGACGCAGAGGATCAGGGGATTGCTCTCCCCCAGGCGGGCGGTGATTTCCGCCGCCACCCGGTCCACGGCGGCGGACACGGTTTCGGCGGAATGGACCAGTTCTCCCCGGGCCAGCAGGGCCAGGGCTTCTTCGCGGGTAGCCATGGGCTGCTCCTTCTTATTTCAGGGAATCGAGATAGGCGCCGAAGGCGGCCCCCACTTCGGGATGGCGCCGGCCCAGGTCCACCGTGGCCTGCAAATAGCCCAGCTTGGAGCCGCAATCGTAGCGGGTGCCGGCGTAGCGGTAGGCCAGCACCTGCTCTTCCGAGAGCAGGGAAGCGATGCCGTCGGTGAGCTGGATTTCGCCGCCGGAGCCTTTGCCGATGCGCTCCAGGTGGTGGAAGATGCGCGGCGTCAGGATGTAGCGCCCGACCACCGCCAGGGTGGAAGGGGCCTCCTCGGGCTTGGGCTTCTCGACGATGGCGGCGATCTGCTCCAGGCGCTCGGCCACCGGCTTGGCGTCCACGATGCCATAGCTCTTGGTGTCGGCCCGGGGCACGTCCTGCACGCCCAGCACGGAGCAATGGTAGTAGTCGTAGGTGTCCACCATCTGCTTCATCACCGGCGTCTCGCCATCCAGCAGGTCGTCGGCCAGGATCACGGCGAAGGGCTCGTCCTGCACCACCGGCGCCGCGCACAGCACGGCGTGGCCCAGGCCCAGGGCCTCGGGCTGGCGGATATAGATGCAGTTCATGGACTTGGGCAGCATATCCTGCACGAACTTGAGCATTTCGGTCTTGCCCCGCTCGGCCAGTTCCTTCTCCAGTTCGTAGGCCTTGTCGAAATGGTCCTCGATGGCCCGCTTGCTGCGGCCGGTGACGAAAATCATGTCGGTGATGCCGGCCGCACAGGCCTCTTCCACCGCGTACTGGATCAGGGGCTTGTCCACGATGGGCAGCATTTCCTTGGGACTGGCCTTGGTCGCCGGCAGGAAGCGGGTTCCCAGACCGGCCACGGGAAAGACGGCCTTACGCACTTTTTTCATTGGATTTTTCCTCATTCAGCAGATTCAGGAGGGCCGTCTCGTCGAGCACGGGCACCCCCAGTTTCAAGGCATTTTCCAGCTTGGAGCCGGCTTCCTCGCCGGCCACCACATAATCGGTCTTCTTCGACACCGAGCCGCTGACCTTGCCGCCCTGGGCCTCGATGCGGGCCTTGGCCTCGTCCCGCTTCAGGGTCGGCAGGGTGCCGGTGAGGACGAAGGTCAAGCCCGCCAGGGGCCGGGGCCCCAGGGCCTGGGCCGGCAGGGCCGCCAGCAGTTCCCGCCGCAGGGCCGCCAGGGCCGTCAGGCGGGCGCGGTTGCCCTCCTCCTCCAGCCAGGCCAGCACCGCGGTCGCCACCTCGGCGGGCAGGGCCGCCAGTTCCAGGCAGCCGGGTGCCAGGGCCGCCAGTCCCTCGCCTTCAGGCACCAGATCGGCCAGCTGGCGCGCCCGCACCGGCGTCAGGCGGGGAATGCCGAGGGCTGCGTAGAGTTCGGTCCAGCCCAGGCGGCCACCCAGCTCGGGGCTGGGGGCATGTTCGTCGGCCGGCGCCACACCGGCCGCCAGCAGGGCATCCACGGCGGCGGCATTGTGGGGTTCGGCGAAGAAGTCGGCAATGGCCGTGGCCACGGTGGCGCCGATATCCGGCAGGGCCGCCAGGAGGGGCGCCGGAGCCCGGCGCACCACGGCCAGGGAGCCCAGCCAGTCGGCCAGGGTCTTGGCCGTGGATTCGCCGACGTGGCGAATGCCCAGGGCGAACAGCAGCCGCGCCAGGGGCGGCGTCTTGCTGGCGGCGATGCCGGCCAGCAGGTTCTCCGCCCAGCGGGTGGCGATCTGGCCCTGCTTCACCGTCTCCGGCGTGACGCCATCCCGCTCGTCGGCGAGGCGCTTCATTTCCAGCAGGTCGGCCAGGGTCAGGCGGTAGAGGTCGGCAACGCCGTGGATCAGGTCGAACTCCACCAGCCGCTCCACATAGCGCTCCCCCAGGCCCTCGATGTCCATCATGCGGCGCCCGGCGAAGTGCAGAATGGCCTGGATGCGCTGGGCCCGGCAGGCGAAGCCGCCGGAACAGCGGGCCACTGCCTCGCCCTCCTCCTTCACCACATGGGAGCCGCACACCGGGCAGCTGCGGGGCATCTGGAAGGGCGTGGCGCCGGCGGGACGGCGCTCGGCCACCACCCCCACCACTTCGGGGATGACGTCGCCGGCCCGGCGCACGATGACCGTGTCGCCGGTGCAGAGGCCGCCCTTGCGGGCCATTTCGTCCTCGTTGTGCAGGGTGGCGTTGGTCACCGTGACGCCGCCGACGAAGACCGGCTGCAGCCGGGCCACGGGAGTCAGGGCGCCGGTGCGGCCGACCTGGATGTCGATGGCCTCGACCACGGTCAGGGCCTCCTGGGCCGGATACTTGTGGGCCACGGCCCAGCGCGGCTCCCGGGAGCGGAAGCCGAGGCGGGCCTGCAGTTCCAGGGAATTGACCTTGTACACCACGCCGTCGATGTCGAAGGGCAGGCTGTCCCGCAGGGCGCCCATGCGCCGGTGGAAATCGGCCAGGCCGGCGGCGCCCCGCACCACGTCCCGGTGCTGGCACACGGGCAGGCCGAAGGCGGCCAGGGCGTCGAGCAGGCCGGCATGGGTGGCGGGCAGCGTCCATCCGGAGACGGCGCCGATGCCGTAGGCGAAGAAATTGAGGGGGCGGCTGGCGGCGATGGCCGGGTCCAGCTGGCGGATGCTGCCGGCCGCGCCGTTGCGCGGATTGACCAGGGTCTTGTCGCCCCGGGCCAGGGCCTTTTCGTTGTAGCGGGCCAGGTCGTCCCGGCGCATGTACACCTCGCCCCGCACTTCCAGCAGGGGCGGCAGGCTTGCCGCCGGGCCCTGCAGGCGCAGGGGGATGGAACGCACGGTGCGCAGGTTCTGGGTGACGTCCTCGCCGCTGGCGCCGTCGCCCCGGGTGGCCCCCTGGACGAGCACGCCGTGCTCGTAGCGCAGGCTCACCGCCAGGCCGTCGAACTTCAGCTCGGCGGCGTATTCCACCGGCGCCGCGCCCTCCTCCAGCTCCAGCTCCTTGCGCACCCGGGCGTCGAAATTGAAGGCGCCGCTGGGCTCCGTATCCGTCTCGGTCTGGATGGAGAGCATGGGCACCGCATGGCTGACGCTGGGAAAACTGTCCAGGGGCTTGCCGCCCACCCGCTGGGTCGGCGAATCGGCGCTGAGCAGCTCCGGATACTCGGCTTCGAGGGCCTGCAGTTCCCGGAACAGACGGTCGTATTCCGCGTCCGGGACCGTCGGCGCATCGAGCACGTAGTAGGCGTGGTTGTGGCTTTCCAGCTCGGCCCGCAGGGCCGCGGCCCGGGCCCGGGCGACTTCCCCCACCGGCATCAGGCGAACAGGCGCAGGGAGAGGGAACCGCCGGCCACCAGGCCGCGCTGGGCCATGGCGCCCTGGTACTGGGCCACCTGCTTGCGGATGGGCTCCAGCAGGGCCTCGGTCAGGGGCTGACGGTTGTCGTCCACCACCACCCCGTGCAGGGAATCGGCGAAGCGGCGGGCCAGGTCGCCCATCTGGTTGAAGACCCGGTCGCCGTTGGGCACCCGGGGCACATCCAGGAGGAAGGTCAGGCCGTGGCAGGAGAGGGTCTTCATGGCCTCGGCGGTGAAGGGCTGCTGGCTCTGGTGGCTGAGGGTGTACAGCACCCGGCCGTCGTCGTCACGGCGGACGAAGGCACCGTCGGCTTCCAGCACCATGCCGGCGGCTTCGGCCAGGGCGCGGATCTTGGTGCCGGGGAAGAGCTGGCCCACGGCCACCACGTTGATGCCGATCTGGATATCCACGTCGGCGCAGAAGCGGTCCAGTTCGTAGGCGTCTTCCAGGGCCGACTTGCGGGTCGGCAGGTCGGCCACGGCCATGAATTCCTCGGCCAGCTGGCGCATGGCGGTGTGGAAGATGGACAGCTCGGCGTCGGAAATGGCGCCGCGGCGGTCCGCCAGCTGCACGCCGATGCGCAGGCGGCGGTACTCCTGGGGACTGTTCTCGTCCATCACTTCCCACTCGCCGCTGCCTTCGTTGAGGCCGACCCAGGTGACCCGCTTGCCGATGCGCAGCAGGGCTTCCCGCTGGGACTGCATGAACTGGCCGGCGGGAATGAAATCCACGGTTTCCAGGGCCACGATGTAGTCGGCGGCCGGAGAGAGCAGGAAGGTGGGCAGGGCCGGCGCCATCAGGGTGCGGGGGGCCTCGGCTTCGCCCGGGGCTGGCATCTCGCTGGCGGGTGCCCGCGCAGCCACGGCCGGCGCGGCTTCCCGCAGGGGCATGGCGATCGGGTCGATGGACAGGGCACCCTGGGCCTGTGTCGCGGCGAAGGCAGGCGCAGCGGGCTTCACCGCCAGGGCAGGCTCGGCATCGAAGTCCAGGGCGGATTGGGGCGTGGCCTTGGCGGCGGTCCGGGGTGCTTCGGCGGCATAGACGGGTTCGGCCGCCGGGGCCGGTTCGTCGTCGAAGTTGAACACCGGTTCCTGGCGCGCGGCCGGGGCCGGCTCCGCCTCTGCCTCGAACACCGGCTCCTTGCGCTGGGCCAGCTGGGGCGCGCGGATGATCTCGCCGTTTTCGTCGCGCTGGATGAGGACGGCGTATTCCTCCTCGCCCTCTTCCTCCACGGCATCCTCCTCGCCGTCGAGCAGCACGTCCTCGTCGCTGGGACGCAGCATCTGCTCGGCCACCTGGCGGTGCTTGCGCTCCTGCCACTTGTTGTAGGCCAGCACGCCAACCACGGCGACGCCGCCGAAAGCCAACAGGCCAATATGCAATTCGGTCATGGCTTTTCCTTTTCCATCGGGGTCATGCGGCCACCTGTTCGCGCATGCGCAGGGCCTCGGCGATATCCACCTCGACGATCCGGGACACCCCGGATTCCTGCATGGTCACGCCCACCAGTTGCTGGGCCATTTCCATGGCGATCTTGTTGTGGCTGATGAACAAAAACTGGGTATTGGCAGACATGCGCTTGACCATCTCGGCAAAGCGCTCGGTATTGGAATCGTCCAGGGGCGCATCCACTTCGTCGAGCAGGCAGAAGGGCGCCGGGTTGAGCTGGAACATGGCGAACACCAGGGCGATGGCGGTGAGGGCCTTCTCGCCGCCGGAGAGCAGATGGATGGTGGCGTTCTTCTTGCCCGGGGGCTGGGCGGTGATCTGCACGCCGGCATCGAGGATCTCGTCGCCGGTCATCACCAGCCGGGCCTCGCCGCCGCCGAAGAGAGTCGGGAACAGTTCGCCGAAGTGCCGGTTCACCGTGTCGTAGGTGGCCTGCAGCAGGTCCCGGGTTTCCTTGTCGATGCGGCGGATGGCGTTTTCCAGGGTTTCCATGGCGGTGTTCAGGTCTTCCGCCTGGTCGTCGAGGAACTGCTTGCGCTGGGTCGCCGATTCCAGTTCCTCCAGGGCCGCCAGGTTCACCGCTCCCAGTTCCAGGATGGCCTTCTGCAGGCTGCCGATGGAGCTTTGCAGGCTGCTGGCCTTGGTGCCGGCGAAGGCCTGGGCCTGTTCCGCCAGGACTTCCTCGTTGGCGCCGGCTTCCAGCAGCTGGGCGGTGAGCTGTTCCACATTGAGGGCCGCCGCCTGTTCCTTGAGGCGCAGTTCGCCGACCCGGTCGCGCATGGGGTTGAGGCCCTGCTCGATCTTCAGGCGCTGCTCTTCCAGCTGGCGCAGGGCCTGGGTGGCGTTTTCCATGGCCTCCCGCTGGGCCGCCAGGGCCTGCTCGCGCAGCACGCGCTGTTCCAGGGCTTCCTGCAGCTTGGGTTCGAGAATCTCGACCTGAAGGTTTTCCCGGGTCTGGCGGCACTGGGCCAGGTCGTCGGCGATGCGCTGCAGCTGGCGCTGGGACATGACCCGGTTGTTGGCCACTTCGGCCAGCTTGCCTTCGGCCTCGCGCAGGGAGAACTGGGCTTCCCGGTGTTCCCGCTCCACGTTGGCCAGGGCCTCCCGCTCCTCGCGCAGGGCCCGGTCCGCCTCTTCCAGGCGGGCCCGCACGCCGGCGAAGCGGGCATGGAGGGCGTCCAGGTTTTCCCGCTGCTGGGCGATGGCCTCGTCGGCGATGAAGAGGCGCTCCTGCTCCACTTCCTCTTCCGCCGCCAGTTCGGCCGCGGCCTGTTCGATCTGGGCGTGGCGCTCCCGGATGCGCTCGAGAATCTGGTTCTGCCGCATCACTTCCATCTGCAGGGTGTGGATGCGGTCCTGCTGTTCCTGGGTGCGGCGGCGCAGGTTCTGGCTGTCGCTCTGGCCGGCGGCGATGCGTTCCTCCACTTCGGCCAGGCGGGCCTGGGCGGTTTCCACCGCCAGTTGCTTGTCGTCCAGGGCGGCGGCGAGGGCCTCGATTTCCCGCTGGCGTTCCAGCAGGCCGTGTTCGGCCGAATCGGGGGCGAACAGGGTCAGGCTGTGACGGCTCAGCAGATGGCCTTCCCGGGTCACCAGCAGCTGGCCGGGGGCCAGGCTGGCGCGCCGCTGCAGGGCCGCCTCCATGCTGTCCACGCAATCGATGCCGTGCAGCCAGTCGGCCAGGACGCCGGCCAGGGCCGGCTCATGGCAGCGGATGCGGCCCAGCAGGCCGCCGGCCGGGGCTTCGGCGGCGCCGGAGAGGAGCAGGGTCAGCTTGCCCGCCGGCTTGTCGTCCACCAGGGCGGCCAGGGCCGCCGGGTCTTCCAGGGAAACGGCGTTGAGGCGTTCGCGCAGCACGGCTTCCACCGCGTCTTCCCAGCCCGCGTCCACCTCCAGGCGCTTCCACAGGGGGGTGCGGCTTTCCAGGCCGTGGCGGCGCAGCCATTCACCCACCTTGCCGCCGGACTGGACCCGCTCCTGCAACTGTTCCAGGGCGGCGCGGCGGGCGCGCACATCGGCCACGTCCTTCACGGCTGCCTGCACTTCCTCCAGCAACTCGCGGCGACGGGCCTCGAGCTGGGGCAGTTCGCCCTGGGCGGCGCCCAGTTTGTCCTGCAGGGCGATCAGGCGCTCCTGCTGTTCGGCCAGTTCCTCGGTCTTCAGGTCCAGCTCGCTGGTATCCGGATCGGCCAGGCTTTCCCGCTCCTGCTCCATGCGGTCGCGGCGCTGGGCGATGCTTTGCAGGGTGCGCTCGGCATGGCTGCGGTGGGTCTGTTCCACCTGCAGTGCCTGCTCCACCTTGGCCATCTCGGCCCGCTGCTGGTTGAGGGCCTCCTGGGCCGCCGCCTGGGCCTCCTCGGCCATGGGCAGGCGTTCCTGGCGGGCCTCCAGCTTCATCTGGGCCTGTTCCTGGCGGCCTTCGGCCACCAGTTGCAGTTCGCGCCAGCGTTCCTCGTCCATGTCCAGGCGCTCGGCCTGTTCCTGCCAGTGCTGCTGCTCGCCTTCCAGCTGGGCCAGACGGGATTCCAGCTGCACGCCGGATTCGCGCTGGTGGCGGATTTCCGTTTCCAGCCGGGCCACGTCCGCATTGACTGCGAAGAGGTCGCTCTGGGCCTGGTGCACGCCGTCGCTGGCGGCGAAATGGGCTTCCCGGGAGGCTTCCAGCTGGGCCTCGATGTCGCGCAGGGCGGCGGTCTGGCCTTCCAGGTCGGTGCCGGCCCGCTCGATTTCCATGGCGAAGCGCTGCTGCTCGGCCTTGGCCTCGTTGCGCCGCAGCACCCACAGCACCTGCTGCTTCAGGGTCAGTTCGTCGTTCAGCTGGTGGTACTGGCGGGCCACGGCGGCCTGGGCTTCCAGGCGCTCCATCTGGCCGGCCAGCTCGAGACGGATGTCCTCCACCCGCAGCAGGTTTTCCCGGGTGTCGGCCAGGCGACCTTCGGTTTCCTTGCGCCGTTCCTTGTAGCGGGTGACGCCGGCGGCCTCTTCCAGGAACACCCGCAACTCGTCGGGCTTGGCCTCGATGATGCGGGAGATCATGCCCTGGCCGATGATGGCGTAGGCCCGGGGGCCCAGGCCGGTGCCCAGGAACAGGTCGGTGATGTCCTTGCGGCGGACCTTGATGTTGTTGATCAGGTAGTCGGACTGGCCGGAACGGGTCAGCACCCGCTTCACCGACAGTTCGGCGTACTGGCTCCACTGGCCCATGGCCCGGCCCAGGGAATTGTCGAAGATCAGCTCGACGGAGGCCCGGGACACCGGCTTGCGGTTGGAGGAGCCGTTGAAGATGACGTCCTGCATGGACTCGCCGCGCAGCTCCGAGGCCTTGGACTCCCCCAGCACCCAGCGCACCGCGTCCATGATGTTGGACTTGCCGCAGCCGTTGGGGCCGACGACGCCCACCAGCTGCCCCGGCAGGGCCACCATGGTGGGATCGACAAAGGATTTGAAGCCGGCAAGTTTGAGCTTGGTCAGGCGCATCGGCGGGTCAGTCAGGCGGCGGGTCGGCCGGAGGAGAAAACTTGGTTTTTCCCCCGAAAAGCCCGGATCGCGTTTCTCGTTAATCCAAATGAAACGAAAAGGGCGCCAGAAAAGACTGCGGGCGCCCCGGAATCCACATACATGGGCGCGTATAATAGCATTTTGCCTGTGGCGGACGAACTACCCCGCCATCATGCCCCGGTCCTTTTTCACCGGCAGAAACCGGGACCGGGCCGGGCAGCAGCAAAAACTGGCCGTCCGCCGACAGTTTCATTCAGGCAACGGCAGTGCGGCGCCCCGCCTGAAGCGCCTCGGCGTGGCAGGCGACATGTCCGGTTTTCCGCCCTGCCGCACAACACCGCCGCCGGCAGACCAGCCCCGGCCAAGGCCCCACACGACCGATTTGTTGCACCCGGATTCCACTGAAATCAAACCCTGAGACCTCACCATGACCACCACTCCCCCCACCCCGCTCAACGATGCCGACCTGGACCGTCTGGAAGTCCTGCTGGACGACCCGGCCCTGGAAGACACCCTGCGCCTGGACGAAATCCAGGGCTACCTCTGCGCCACCCTGGGCGGCCCGGTGCCGGTGCCCGAAGAAGAATGGCTGGCCGAGGTCCTGGGCAGCGACGAAGCCGCCGCCAGCCCCGCTGGCCAGGAACTGACCGGCCTGCTGCGCCGCTTCGCCGCCGGCCAGGCCGAGCTGCTCAACTCCGGCGAGCCCCCCGTACTACTGCTCTACGGCCAGGAGGAAGGGGACGACGCCCCCAGCGATTTCGCCCCCTGGTGTTCCGCCTACCTGCTGGGCGTGGATGCGGCGCCGGAAGACTGGTTCGACGCCATCGCCGACGAAGAGGAACTGGAATGGCTGGACGAGCGCCTGTTCCCCTTCATGGTGCTGACCGGCGAAGCCGAGGCCGCCGCCAAGGAACACGGCGAGGAATGGCCTGACGGCAAGGAAAAGGCCGACATGGAAAAGCAGTGCCAGGATGACCTGCCCCTGGCCGTGGCCGAAATCCACCGCTTCTGGCTGGCCAAGCGCAACCCGGCCACCCAGCGCCGCGACGGCGACAAGGTGGGCCGCAACGATCCCTGCCCCTGCGGCAGCGGCAAGAAGTACAAGCAGTGCTGCGGCAAGGAATGAGCCTCAGCTGAAGCCCTGCCCCGGCGGCCCCGCGCCGCCGGGGCCCGCCCACCCCTTCCTTCCACCGGCGACGGCCTCCTGCCGTCGATCTTCCAGGATTCTTCCGATGCTGGAACGCTACTTCCAACTGTCTGCCCACGGCACCACCGCTCGCACCGAGCTCATGGCGGGGATCACCACCTTCCTCACCATGGCCTACATCATTTTCGTGAACCCGGACATTCTCTCGGCCGCCGGCATGCCCCGGGAGGCGGTGTTCGTCTCCACCTGCCTGGCCGCCGCCCTCGGCTCGGCCATCATGGGGCTCTACGCCAACTACCCCATCGCACTGGCCCCGGCCATGGGCCTCAACGCCTATTTCGCCTTCACCGTCGTCGGCGGCATGCACTTCCCCTGGCAGACGGCCCTGGGCGCCGTCTTCATCTCCGGCTGCCTGTTCGTCCTGATCAGCCTGTTCCGCCTGCGGGAAGCCATCGTCAATGCCATTCCCCGCTCCCTCAAGTACGCCATCTCCGCCGGCATCGGCCTGTTCCTGGCCATCATCGGCCTCAAGAACGCCGGCCTCATCACCGCCCATCCGGCCACCCTGCTGACCCTGGGGGACCTGCACCAGCCGGGCGCCCTGCTGGCCATCGGCGGCTTCATCCTGATCCTGGCCCTGGAGCAGCGCCGCGTTCCCGGCGCCATCATCATCAGCATCCTGGCAGTCACCGCCACCTCCATGCTGCTGGGTCTGACGCCTTTCAACGGCATCGTCGCCATGCCGCCCAGCATCGCCCCCACCTTCCTGCAGATGGACCTGGAAGGCGCCTTCCACGCCGGCCTACTGACCGTGGTCATGACCTTCTTCCTGGTGGAACTGTTCGACGCCTCCGGCACCCTCATCGGCGTCTGCCACCGGGCCGGCCTGCTCGACGCCGAGGGCCGCCTGCCGCGCCTGAAGAAGGCCCTGCTGGCCGACTCCGGCGCCATCCTGGCCGGCGCCGCCCTGGGCACCTCCTCCACTACCGCCTACATCGAGTCCGCCGCCGGCACCTCCGTCGGCGGCCGCACCGGCCTCACCGCCGTGGTGGTGGCCCTGCTGTTCCTGGCCGCCCTCTTCCTCGCGCCCCTGGCCGGGGTGGTGCCGGCCTATGCCACCGCTCCGGCCCTGTGCTATGTGGCGGTGCTGATGGTGCGCGGCCTGGCCGAGATCGATTGGGACGACCTCACCGAGTCGGCCCCGGCGGTGGTGACGGCCATCACCATGCCCTTCACTTTCTCCATCGCCCACGGCATCGCCTTCGGCTTCATCACCTATGCCGCCCTCAAGCTGCTGTCGGGCCGGCAGGGCGACCTCAAGCCCATGGTGGTGGTCATCGCCCTGGCCTTCGTCCTCAAATTCGCCCTGCTCTGAGCTGCCCATGAACGACGCCTTTTTCGCCTCCCACATCCGCACCATTGCCGACTGGCCCCAGCCCGGCGTGCAGTTCCGCGACATCACGCCCCTGCTGCGGGACGGCGCCGCCTTCCGCCGCCTCATCGACGCCTTCGCCGAGCGCTATGCCGACAGCCACATCGACGCCGTGGTCGGCATCGACGCCCGGGGCTTCATCATCGGCGCCGCCCTGGCCTACCGGCTCGGCTGCGGCTTCATCCCGGTACGCAAGGCGGGCAAGCTGCCCTTCACCACGATGCAGGAGTCCTATGCCCTGGAATACGGCGAGGCCAGCATCGAGGTGCATACGGATGCGGCTCTGCCGGGGGAACACGTGCTCATCATCGACGACCTCATCGCCACCGGTGGCACCCTGCTGGCGGCGGTCAATCTCATGACCCGGCTGGGGGCCCGCATCATTGAAGCGGCGGCGGTGGTGGACCTGCCGGAACTGGGCGGATCGGCCCGTCTGGCGGAGGCCGGCCTGCCGGCCTTCACCCTCCTCCGCTACTGAGGCGATAGGCTGCAGAACGGCTCAGGCAGCCGCTTCCACCCGTGCTTCCAGGCGGGTGGACAACAGGCTGGCGGCAGCGATCATGGCCCCACCCAGCCACTCCCGCGCCCCCATGGTCTCCCCCGCCAGGAACCAGGCGGAGATGGCGGCAAAAACCAGCTCCGAGAGCAGGATGACGATGGCCCGGTTGGCCGCGGTGTGGTGCAGGCCGAACTGCACCACCCTGTTCACCAGCATCAGGATCACGCCGATACCCAGCAGCCACAGGACGCCGGCACCGCTCTGGGGCCACTGCATGGAGCCCCAGCCGGTGAGCAGCAGGGCACCGCTGATGACCAGGGCACCGACGAACATGGCGACGGACTTGACCTCGATGGAGAGGGCCTGGGCCCGTCGCGACAGCACGTTGGAACAGGCAAAGAAGAAGCCGGACGCCAGGCCCAGCCATTCGGCCCCATTGCGGGGCCAGGGCAGGCCCATGGCCGGATGCCAGAGCATGGCGGCGGCACCGCCCAGGGACAGGCCCACCACCGCCAGCCCCCACACCCCCAGCTGCTCCCCCAGCCACCAGCGTGCCAGCAGGATGGTCCACAGGGGCGCCAGGTAGAACAGCAGCAGCACCCGCATCACTTCCCCGTGCAGGGTGGCCAATACATAACCCATGTTGCAGGCGGCGCCGGCCAGGCCGATGGCCGCCAGCAGCCAGGAGGGCCGCAGGGCGGCCAGGGCCCGGCGCCAGAAGACCAGGGCCAGCGCCAGGGCCACCGCGTAGGTCAGGGCCGAGGCGGCGATGCCGCTGATGCCCAGGCCGGCCAGCACCCGGTAGGGATACCACAGCACACCCCAGACCAGGGCGCCGGTGAGCAGGGCGCCGACGGCCAGGTGGGTGCGCCTGCCATTTCCTCTCCGTGCCGCTTCTTCCCTCACGCTCCGCCCTTTATAATCCGTTGTTTTCAGCCCAGCCCCACACCGGGAACCCCGCCGTGAATCCATTTCTCGCCAAGCTGCAGCCCTACCCCTTCGAAAAACTGCGCCAGCTGTTCCAGGGCGTCACGCCCAATCCGGACTACCAGGAAATCAAGCTGTCCATCGGCGAGCCCCAGCACGCCACCCCGGGCTTCATCAAGGAAGCCCTGACGGCCAATCTGGGCGGCCTCGCCAATTATCCCACAAGCCAGGGAACGCCCGCCCTGCGCCAGGCCATCGCCGCCTGGATGGAGCGCCGCTACGGCCTGGCCGGCGTCAATCCGGACACCGAGATCCTGCCGGTGAACGGTTCCCGCGAAGCCCTCTTCGCCTTCGCCCAGACCGTCATCGACCCCAGCCGCGGCTACGTGCCCCTGGTGGTCAGCCCCAATCCCTTCTACCAGATCTACGAAGGCGCGGCCTACCTGGCCGGGGCCGAACCCTACTTCCTCAACACCCTGCCGGAGAACGACTTCTCCCTGGAACTGGAGGCCCTCTCCGAGGCCGACTGGGCCCGGGTGCAACTGCTCTATGTCTGCTCCCCCGGCAACCCCACCGGCAAGGTGCTGGACCTGGAAGACTGGAAGAAGCTCTTCGCCCTCTCCGACAAGTACGGCTTCGTCATCGCCTCCGACGAGTGCTACTCGGAAATCTACTTCGACGAAGCCAAGCCGCCTCTGGGCGGCCTGCAGGCTGCAAAACAGCTGGGACGGGGTTTCGAGCGCCTGGTCATGTTCTCCTCCCTCTCCAAGCGCTCCAACGTGCCGGGCCTGCGCTCCGGCTTCGTCGCCGGCGATGCGGCAGTGCTGAAGAAATTCCTGCTCTACCGCACCTACCACGGCGGCGCCATGAACCCGGCGGTGCAGGCGGCCTCCGCCATCGCCTGGAACGAGGAAGCCCATGTGCGGGAAAACCGTCGCCAGTACAAGGAAAAGTTCGATGCGGTGACGCCCATCGTCGCCTCCGTGCTGCAGACCGGCCTGCCGGATGCCAGCTTCTACCTGTGGGCCCGCACGCCCATCGCCGATACCGAGTTCGCCCGCCGTCTGCTCGCCGACTATAATGTCGTGGTCCTGCCGGGCAGCTACCTGGCGCGCGAGGCGCGGGGCGTGAATCCCGGCGAGAATTTTGTCCGGATCGCCCTGGTGGCCCCCCTGGCCGACTGCCTGGAAGCCGCCGAACGCATCCGCCTCTTTGTGCAGCAACTCGAACAGCAACCCTAACCCCCAAAACGGAAACGACAACATGCAAGAACTGCAACAGATCATCGAAGACGCCTGGGAAAACCGCACCTCCCTGCAGCCCGGCACCGCCCCCGCCAAGATCGGCGAAGCCGTGGACCACGTGCTGGAACAGCTGGACAAGGGCACCCTGCGCGTCGCCGAGAAAATCAACGGCGACTGGGTCACCCACCAGTGGATCAAGAAGGCCGTGCTGCTCTCCTTCCGCCTGCAGGACAATGTGCTGCAGCAGTCCGGTGACCTGCGCTTCTTCGACAAGGTGCAGACCAAGTTCGCCAACTACGACGAGCACATGTTCCGCCAGGGCGGCTTCCGCGTCGTGCCGCCGGCCGTGGCCCGTCGCGGCTCCTACATCGCCAAGGGCGCCGTGCTGATGCCCTCCTACGTGAACATCGGCGCCTACGTCGATGAAAACACCATGGTGGATACCTGGGTCACCGTCGGCTCCTGCGCCCAGATCGGCAAGAACGTGCACCTCTCCGGCGGCGTCGGCATCGGCGGCGTGCTGGAACCCCTGCAGGCCAACCCCACCATCATCGAGGACAACTGCTTCATCGGCGCCCGCTCCGAAGTGGTGGAAGGCGTCATCGTCGGCGAAGGTTCCGTCATCTCCATGGGCGTGTATATCAGCCAGTCCACCAAGATCTACGACCGGGAAACCGGCGAGATCAGCTACGGCCGCATCCCCCCCGGCTCCGTGGTCGTCTCCGGCAACCTGCCGGCCAAGGACGGCAGCCACAGCCTGTACTGCGCCGTGATCGTGAAGAAGGTGGACGCCCAGACCCGGGCCAAGACCAGCATCAACGAACTGCTGCGCGACTAAGCCAATAACAACAGGGGCGCCACGAGGCGCCCCAATCTTTTCGGCGGGAGGGAGGAAGCGTGATTCTCGACAAGCTGTTCCAGCTGATGGCGGAAAAGCAGGCCTCGGACATTTTCATCTCCGCCGGCGCCCCCATCCACATCAAGATCCAGGGCAACACCATCCCGGTGAACCAGCAGATGATGGACCCGGCCATGATCGACAAGATCGCCGAGGAACTGCTGAACGCCGAGCAACTGGCGACCTTTGCCCAGACCATGGAAATGAACCTGTCCTTCGGCATGTCCGGGGTCGGCAATTTCCGGGTGAATCTCTTCCGCCAGCGCGGTTCCACCTCCATCGTCATCCGCTACATCCTGGGCAACATCCCGGCCCTGGACAGCCTGGGGCTGCCTCCGGTGCTGAGCGAACTGATCATGGAAAAGCGGGGCCTGATCCTCATTGTCGGCTCCACCGGCTCGGGCAAGTCCACCACCATCGCCTCCATGCTGGATCACCGCAACGCCAACCGTTCTGGCCACATCCTGACGGTGGAGGACCCGATCGAATTCCTCTTCAAGCACAAGAAGTCGATCGTGAACCAGCGGGAAATCGGCATGGATACTGCCGATTGGGACAATGCCCTGAAGAACGCCATGCGCCAGGCCCCGGACTGCATCCTCATCGGCGAAATCCGGGACAAGCAGACCATGTCCGCTGCCCTGGCCTACGCCCAGACCGGCCACCTGTGCCTGGCCACCCTGCACGCCAACAACAGCTACCACGCCCTCAACCGCATCATCAATTTCTTCCCCCTGGAAAACCGCTCTGCCCTCAACCTGGACCTGTCGGTCAGTCTCAAGGCCATCATTTCCCAGCGGCTGCTGAAGAAGCCGGACGGCAAGCGCATTCCCACGGCGGAAATCCTGCTCAACACCCGCCACATCCAGGAACTGATCGAACGTGGCGAGATCAATGCCATCAAGGAGGCCATGGAACAAAGCCTGGCCCCCGGTTCCCAGACCTTCGAGCAGGACCTGTTCCGCCTCTACAAGACCAACGTCATCACCCTGGAAGAGGCCCTGGGCACCTCCGATTCGCCGACCAACCTCTCCTGGCTGATCAACAACTCGGAGTTCGGCAACAGCGGTACCGCCGCCATCGAGGAAGCGCCGGCCGAACCCTCCATCGACCCCCATGTCACCAATCCAACGGGGGGCGCCTCCTTCAAGGAATTCACGCTCAGCATGAGCGACGAATAAGACCATCACCTCACCACCATTCATGTCCCAGCCCAACTCCTGCACCAGCGACCCGACCCTGGACCTGGCCGCACAGCTCATTTCCCGCCGCTCCGTCACCCCGGAAGACGGCGGCTGCATGGACCTCATCAGCGCCCGCCTGAAGCCCCTCGGCTTCACCCTGGAAGCCATCAACCGGGGCAACACGGTGAACCTCTGGGCCCGCCGCGGCAGCGCCGCTCCCCTGGTCTGCCTGGCCGGCCATACCGACGTGGTGCCCACCGGCCCCGTGGAGCAATGGGCCTCCGATCCCTTCACGCCCACCCTGCGCGACGGCATGCTCTATGGCCGCGGCGCCGCCGACATGAAGGGCTCCCTGGCCGCCTTCGTCACCGCCGTGGAAACCTTCGTCGCCCGCCATCCGCAGCACCAGGGCTCCATCGCCTTCCTGCTCACCTCCGATGAGGAAGGCGACGCCACCGACGGCACCGTGGCCGTGGTGGAAGCCCTACAGGCGCGCGGTGAAGGCATCGACTGCTGCATCGTCGGCGAGCCCACCTGCGTCAATCGCCTGGGCGATATGGTGAAGAACGGCCGCCGCGGCTCCCTCTCCGGCCGCCTGACGGTGAAGGGCATCCAGGGCCACATCGCCTACCCGCACCTGGCAAAGAATCCGATCCATCTGGCAGCGCCGGCCATCGCCGAACTGGCTGCCACCGAGTGGGACCAGGGCAACGAGTACTTCCCGCCCACCACCTGGCAGGTCTCCAACATCAGGGGCGGCACCGGTGCCACCAACGTCATTCCCGGCACGGTGGACATCCTCTTCAACTTCCGCTTCTCCACCGCCAGCACCCCGGAAGGCCTGAAAAGCCGCCTCGAAGCCGTCCTCGCCAAGCACGGCATCGACTACGACCTGGCCTGGACCCTGGGCGCCAAGCCCTTCCTCACGGGGCGCGGTCCCCTGGTGGATGCAGCCATGGCGGCCATCCGCGAGGAACTGGAAATTGAGACCGAACTCTCCACCACCGGCGGCACTTCCGACGGCCGCTTCATTGCCGAAATCTGCCCCCAGGTGATCGAACTGGGGCCGGTGAATGCCACCATCCACAAAATCGACGAGTGCGTGGAGGCCGCCGCCCTGCCCCGCCTCTCCGCCACCTATTGCCGCATCCTGGAAAAACTGCTGACCTGACTATGTCCGAAAACGCCCGCACCGAACTCTTCACCCTGCGCGACCTGCTGCGCTACGCCGTCAGCCGTTTCAACGAAGCCGAGTTGTTCTTCGGCCACGGCTCCGACAATGCCTGGGACGAAGCCGTCTATCTGCTGCTGCACACCCTGCATCTGCCCCTGGACCGGCTGGAACCCTTCCTCGACGCCCGCCTCACCGAAGCCGAGCGCAACACCGTCCTGCACATCATCGAACGCCGCGTCAAAAGCCGCGTTCCGGCGGCCTACCTGACCCATGAAGCCTGGCTCGGCGAGCATAGCTTCTACGTCGACGAACGGGTCATCGTGCCCCGCTCCTTCATCGCTGAACTGCTGGAAGAGCAGTTCGCCCCCTGGATCGACGATCCCTGGGCCATCACCCGGGTAGCCGACATCTGCACCGGCTCCGGCTGTCTCGCCATCCTGGCGGCCCTGGCCTTCCCCGAAGCCGACGTGGACGGCGTGGACATCTCTGCCGACGTCCTCGAAGTGGCCAAGCGCAACGTGGCCGACTACGGCCTGGAAGACCGGCTGCGCCTGGTGCAATCCAACCTCTTCGCCGGATTGGCGAGCCAGCGCTACGACCTCATCATTTCCAACCCGCCCTACGTCAATGCGGAATCCATGGAAACCCTGCCACCGGAATACCGGGCCGAGCCGGAACTGGCCCTGGCCGGGGGCGACGACGGGCTGGACCTGGTGCGCACCCTGCTGCGGGAAGCCAAGGACCACCTCAACCCCGGCGGCCTGCTGGTGGTGGAAATCGGCCACAACCGGGACGTCCTGGAAGAAGCCTACCCCCAGACCCCATTTACCTGGCTCGACACTTCCGGTGGCGACCAGTTCGTCTTCCTGCTGCGGCGTGAGGAATTGCCCAACTGAAGACGGAACGAAGGGCCAAACGACCCGACATAAAAAAAGCCCAGGCAAACACCTGGGCTTTTTTTATGGGCATTCCGCAGATTTCAGCTCAATCCCCACTGACCGCGGGTATCGCGCAGAATGCGGGCCAGCACCTGTTCCAGTTCCATCATGTTCATCATCCTTGCTCAAGCGGTTTGCTCCCTGTGACGGCTGAATCCTACCCGCCGACGATGACAACCGGATTACACTAGCACCACCTCAATCCGGAGATTTTCTTCATGGAACTGATGTCACTCTTGCTGATCCTGGCCGTGGCCATCGCTGTTCTCGGCATCCGCATCATCAATCAGCAGACCGCCGCCGTCGTTGAAACCCTGGGCCGCTATTCCCGGGTGCTGGAGCCCGGCCTCAACTGGATTTTCTTCCCCTTCCAGCGCGTCACCGGCATGCTCTCCCTGCGCATCGACGAAGTGCAGAGCACGGTGGAGGTGAAGACCTCGGACAACATGTTTGTCTCCCTCCCCGTCAGCCTGATGATCCGTGTCACACCGGAGCGTGCCAGCCATGCCTGGTACAAGCTGCAGAACCCGTCGGCCCAGATCTCCACCTGGGTCCTCAACACCATCCGCGCCATCGCCGCTTCCATGACCCTGGAGGACCTGTTCAAGGACCGGGACCATCTTGTGACTCAGGTGGAAAAGGCCCTCTCGGCCAAGCTGGAGGAATTCGGATACGTCCTGGAAGCGGTGCTGGTAGACCAGCCCACGGTCTCCGGCGACGTCCAGGCCTCCTTCAACCGGGTGGTGGCCGCCAAGCGGGAACGGGAGGCTGCGGAACAGGAAGCGGAAGCCATGCGCATCAAGACCGTGCGCCAGGCCGAAGCGGAGGCCGACGCCCAGCGGGCCCGGGCCAAAGGCCTGGCCGACTCGCGCAAGCTGCTGGCCGAAGGTCTGCGGGAATCCCTCGCCGACTTCGAGAAATTCCACGTCAATTCGGCCGAAGCCCTGACCGTCTTGCTGGAAACCAACCGCATCGATGCCATGCGCGACATCGGCAAGTACGGCAATCTGGTATTGCTGGATGTGGCCAGGGACCCCGGCAACGCCCCCCTGCTGGGGCTGGCGGCAAAGCTGGGCAAAACTGCGGGCAACAGCGCGGTGGCGGAAGATTAAAGTTGAATTTTTGAAGCAGAAAAAGAAAAACCCGGCACTAGGCCGGGTTTTTCTTTATTTTGGGGCGATATACCGGGATCGAACCGGTGACACCTGGAATCACAATCCAGTGCTCTACCAACTGAGCTAATACCGCCACTGAAACCTGTTTGGCGCGCCCGGCGAGGCTCGAACTCACAACCTACGGCTTAGAAGGCCGTTGCTCTATCCTGTTGAGCTACGGGCGCTAATTCTCGCTCGCCTTGGGTGCAACCTGTATCTGCTGGTCGGGGCGGTGGGATTCGAACTCACGACCCTCTGCTCCCAAAGCAGATGCGCTACCAGGCTGCGCTACGCCCCGAAGAGACGCGAATTCTACACATGCCCCCCGGGGTGGTCAAGCGCCAAAAGTAGTTTTTTTTCGTGCAATCAATGATTGTTGCAGGTAAGATGCTTTTCTGATATTTAATCGCCTTTTTGCACAAACACGGATGGTCTTCGAACATGGCTGAAGATTTGCTCCACAAACATTTCACGCCCTACGTCCCCAAGAAGGGCGAGGAATACATGAACAGCAAGCAGCTGGCTCACTTCCGCGCCATTCTTGGCACGCTGAAGCAGGAGTTGATGGCTGACATCGAGCGCACGGTGCATACCATGCAGGATGAAGCCACTGTCTTTGCCGACCCCAACGACCGGGCCAGCCAGGAAACGGATATCGCCCTGGAACTGCGCAACCGGGACCGGGAGCGCAAGCTGATCAAGAAGATCGACGAGACCCTGGGTCGCATCGATTCCGGCGACTACGGCTTCTGCGACAAGTGCGGCGTGGAAATCGGCATCAAGCGCCTGGAAGCCCGCCCCACGGCAACCCTATGCATCGACTGCAAGACCCTGGAGGAACTGCGGGAAAAGCAGGTCGCCAAGTAAGCGGAGCACTCCGCCGCAAAAAAGCGCAGCCTCGGCTGCGCTTTTTTATTGTCGGCGGATCAAACTATGAAAAAGGGCGCCGAAGCGCCCTTTTTCCTTTGCAACGGTGAAAAACTTACTGTTGCGGTTCTGCAGCCACGGCGGGAGCAGCCTCTTCGGCAGCCACAGCCTTCATGGACAGGCGGATGCGACCCTTCTCGTCGGTTTCCAGAACCTTGACGCGGACGACCTGACCTTCCTTGAGGTAGTCGGCCACGGCATTGACGCGCTCGTTGGCGATCTGGGAGATGTGCAGCAGACCATCCTTGCCCGGCAGGACACTGACGATGGCACCGAAGTCCAGAATCTTCAGCACAGGACCTTCGTAGACCTTGCCCACTTCCACTTCAGCGGTGATGGCCTCGATGCGCTTGCGGGCCATCTCGGCGGCTTCACCGTCGGTGGAGGCAATGGTGATGGTGCCGTCGTCCTGGATGTCGATGGAAGTACCGGTTTCCTCGGTCAGGGCACGGATTACCGCGCCACCCTTGCCGATCACGTCACGGATTTTTTCCGGATTGATCTTCATGGTGTACAGACGGGGAGCGTAAGCGGACATTTCCGTACGCGGAGCATCCTGGGCATCCTGCATGATGTTCAGGATGTGCAGGCGACCGGCCTTGGCCTGATCCAGCGCCACCGCCATGATTTCCTTGGTGATGCCCTGGATCTTGATGTCCATCTGCAGGGCGGTGATACCGGAATCGGTACCGGCCACCTTGAAGTCCATGTCGCCCAGGTGGTCTTCGTCACCCAGGATGTCGGTCAGCACGGCGAAGCGGTTGCCTTCCTTGATCAGGCCCATGGCGATACCGGCCACGTGGGACTTGAGGGGCACGCCAGCATCCATCAGCGCCAGGGAGCCGCCACAGACGGAAGCCATGGAGGAGGAGCCATTGGATTCGGTGATCTCGGACACCACGCGCATGGAGTAGGAGAACTCGTCGGCGGGCGGCAGCACGGCTAGCAGGGCACGCTTGGCCAGACGACCGTGACCAATCTCGCGACGCTTGGGGGAACCGACGCGGCCGGTTTCGCCAGTGGCGTAGGGAGGCATGTTGTAGTGCAGCATGAAGCGGTCTTTGTACTCGCCGGCCAGGGCATCGATGATCTGCTCGTCGCGGCTGGTACCGAGGGTGGCCACCACCAGGCCCTGGGTCTCACCACGGGTGAACAGGGCGGAACCGTGGGTACGGGGCAGCACGCCGGTACGCACGGTGATGGGACGCACGGTGCGGGTGTCGCGACCGTCGATGCGGGGCTCGCCGGCCAGGATGCGGCCGCGGACGATGGCGGCTTCCATGGCGAAGAACAGGTCGGCCACGGTGTTTTCGTCGGGAGCATCTTCACCCTGGCACAGGGCGGCAACGGCTTCGCTGCGGATTTCCTTGACGCGCTGGCTGCGGGTCTGCTTGCTGGTGATGCTGTAAGCCTCTTCCAGCTTGGCCTTGACCAGGGCTTCCAGCTTGCCCACCAGGACCTGGTCCTGGGCCGGAGCTTGCCATTCCCATTCGGGCTTGCCGGCTTCTTCCACCAGTTCATTGATGGCGTTGATGACGGCCTGCATCTGCTCGTGGCCGTAGACCACGGCGCCCAGCATGACTTCTTCGGAGAGTTCCTTGGCTTCGGATTCCACCATCAGCACGGCGGACTGGGTGCCGGCAACCACCAGGTCCAGCTTGCTGTCCTTGAGCTGGGTGGCGGAGGGATTCAGCACGTACTGGCCGTCGATGTAGCCGACGCGGGCTGCACCGATGGGGCCGGAGAAGGGAATGCCGGAAATGGCCAGGGCAGCGGAGGCACCGATCAGGGCGGGAATGTCGGAATCCACTTCGGGATTCAGGGACATGACGGTCGCCACCACCTGGACTTCGTTGTAGAAGCCTTCAGGGAACAGGGGGCGGATGGGACGGTCGATCAGGCGGGAGGTCAGGGTTTCCTTTTCGGAAGGACGGCCTTCGCGCTTGAAGAAGCCACCGGGGATCTTGCCGGCAGCGTAGGTCTTCTCGACATAGTCGACGGTCAGGGGGAAGAAATCCTGACCCGGCTTGGCTTGCTTGGCGCCGACCACGGTCACCAGGACCACGGTGTCGTCAACGGTGACCAGTACGGCGCCGGAGGCCTGGCGAGCAATCTCGCCGGTTTCCAGAGTGACCTGATGGGCACCGTAGGTGAAGGTTTTCTTTGCAATATTGAACATATCTTCCTTTCTCTCTTTCTCTTGTCTTCGCTTAAATTCTTGCAACCGCCGATTCTACCTGCTTACCCGGGGAAAACCATGCTCCCGGAAAGCAAAAGAGCGGCGCGGCCAAAGGCCGCCCGCTCTTTCAAACGCTACTTGATGCGTCCCGACCGCATGGGCGGACGGTATCAGGCGTGGGCAAGATTACTTGCGCAGGCCCAGACGCTCGATAACGCTGCGGTACTTGTCCACATCGGTGCGCTTCAGGTAGTCCAGCAGCTTGCGGCGGCGGGACACCATGCGCAGCAGACCGCGACGGGAGTGGTGATCCTTCATGTGTTCCTTGAAGTGACCGGTCAGGTCGTTGATGCGTGCGGTCAGCAGCGCGATCTGCACTTCGGAGGAACCGGTATCGCCCTGAGCGCGTTGGAAATCGCCAACGATCTGGGCCTTTTGAGTGGTGTTGATAGCCATATGTCAAACTCTCTTGAGTGTTACGACGCTGCCCCAGTTTGATAGAGCCAGGCGCCCGACGGTTAAAAAAACTTCGCTCCACGGGGAGCGAAGCGGCGGATTATACGCAGGGAGCAGAGGAGTAGCAAGATAATTCCGGCCATTCCCCGCTATTTTGCACGCCCCTAGCCGTTGTCCTTCTGGCGCAGCAGGCGGTAGGGCCACAGCTTGCCTTCCCTGACCTCTCCCACCCCCTGCAGGACGCCCTCGCCATAGACCCGGGCCTTGCCGGACTGGAGTTCGGTTGCCACCGGATTGCCGTGGGCAAAGCGCTGCAGGGATTCAGCCTCCAGCAATACCTCGGGCAGGCTGCGCAGCAAGGCATCCACCGGCAGCAGGTAGCGCCCCCGGTCCGCCTCCTCCGTATTTTCCAGCTCTGCCAGGGACACCGCACGATCCAGTTCCAGCGGACCGACCCGGGTACGCCGCAGGCCCGTCAGATGGGCACCGCAGCCGAGGGCCTCGCCAATGTCCTCGGCCAGGGTACGGATGTAGGTACCCTTGCTGCAATCCACATGCAGACGGAAGTTAACGCCGTCGAAATCGCTGGCAGCCAGGCTGAGAATGGTTACTTCCCGGGCTTCCCGCTCCACTTCCAGCCCCTGGCGGGCCAGCTCGTAGAGCGGCTTGCCATCGCGCTTGAGGGCCGAATACATGGGCGGCACCTGGGCAATCACCCCGGTGAAGCGGGGCAGCACGGCAGCCAGCTGCTCGGCGGAAACCTGTACCGGCCGGGTCTGCAGGATTTCACCCTCCGCATCGCCGGTGGCCGTGGTCTGACCGAGGCGGACATCGGCAACATAGGCCTTGTCGGCATCCAGCAGGTCGGCGGAAAACTTGGTGGCTTCGCCGAAGCAGATGGGCAGCAGGCCGGTGGCCAGGGGATCGAGGGTACCGGTATGGCCGGCCTTGGCGGCCGAAAAGAAACGACGCGCCTTTTGCAGCGCGTCGTTGGAGGAGAGGTGAAGGGGCTTGTCCAGCAACAGCACCCCATCCACCTGTTTCCAGGTGCGTCTGGGTTTGGACATGAGCTGGTCAGCTTTCGGCAGCGGTATCCGGCGGGGCTTCCCCATCCTCGTCGGGCGAAGTCTGGCGGCTGGTGGCCGCCGCTTCGTCGATCAGACGGGAAAGGCTGGTGCCGTGCTCGATGGAATTGTCGTACACGAAATGCAGCTGGGGCGTGGTGTGGATGCGCACCCGGCGCCCCAGTTCCCGCCGCAGGAAACCGGAAGCCTTGTCCAGGCCCTTCTTGATTTCCGCCAGCTGCTCCGAGGCCGCCAGGGTGGTGAAGAAAACCTTGGCATGGGCGTAATCGGGAGTCACCTCGACGTCGGTCAGGCTGACCATGCCGACGCGAGGGTCCTTCAGCTCGGTGCGAATGAGCTCCGCCAGTTCGCGGCGGATCTGCTCATTCACCCGGTCCTTGCGTGAAAAACTCTTGTTAGCCATCGTGCCTTACAGGCTCCGGGCGATTTCCTGGATTTCGTACACTTCCAGTTGATCGCCTTCCTCGATTTCATTGAAGTTCTTCAGGGACAGACCGCACTCGAAGCCGCCCTTCACTTCCTTCACGTCATCCTTGTAACGCTTCAGGGAGTCCAGCTCGCCATCCCACTGCACCACGTTGTTGCGCAGCAGACGGACGCGGGAATTGCGCTTGACCACGCCTTCCAGCACCAGACAACCGGCGATGGAACCGACCTTGGAAATGCGGAAGACCTGACGAATCTCCACCAGACCGGTGATCTGTTCCCGCTTTTCCGGGGACAGCATGCCGGACAGGGCTGCCTTCACCTCATCCACGGCGTCGTAGATGATGTTGTAGTAGCGGATATCCACGCCGAAAGTATCGGCCGCCTTGCGGGCGCCGGCATCGGCACGGGTATTGAAGCCGATGATGACGGCTTTGGAGGCGGATGCCAGGTTCACGTCGGTTTCGGTAATGGCACCGACCGCTGCGTGGATCACGTTCACCCGCACTTCGTCGGTGGACAGCTTGTTCAGGGACTGCACCAAGGCTTCCTGGGAACCTTGCACGTCGGACTTGACGATCAGCGGCAGGAACTTGGCGGCGCCCTCGCCCATGTTGTCGAACATGGACTCGAGCTTGGCGGCCTGCTGCTTGGCCAGCTTCACTTCGCGGAACTTGCCCTGACGGAACAGGGCGATTTCACGGGCCTTGCGCTCATCGGCCAGCACCATGGCTTCCTCGCCGGCAGCCGGCACGTCGGACAGGCCCTGGATTTCCACCGGGATGGAAGGACCGGCCTGGTCGATGGGCTTGCCGTTCTCGTCGAGCATGGCGCGCACCTTGCCGAACACCTGACCGACCAGGACGATGTCGCCCCGCTTCAGGGTGCCGGACTGCACCAGGATGGTGGCCACGGGGCCCTTGCCCTTGTCCAGACGGGCTTCGATGATGATGCCCTTGGCCGGAGCATCCTTGGGCGCGGTCAGTTCCAGCACTTCGGCCTGCAGCAGCACATGCTCCAGCAGGTCGTCGATACCGGTACCCTTCTTGGCAGACACCGGCACGAAGGGGGAATCGCCGCCGTACTCTTCCGGCACCACGCCTTCGGCAATCAGCTCCTGCTTGACGCGGTCCGGATTGGCTTCGGGCTTGTCGATCTTGTTCACCGCCACCACCAGGGGCACATTGGCCGCCTTGGCGTGGTGGATGGCTTCCTTGGTCTGGGGCATGACGCCGTCGTCGGCCGCCACCACCAGGATCACCAGGTCGGTGGCCTTGGCACCGCGGGCCCGCATGGCCGTGAAGGCCTCGTGACCCGGGGTGTCGAGGAAGGTCACCATGCCGCGGGGAGTTTCCACGTGGTAGGCGCCGATGTGCTGGGTAATGCCGCCGGCTTCGCCGGAAGCCACGCGGGTGCGGCGGATATAGTCGAGCAGGGAGGTCTTGCCGTGGTCCACGTGACCCATCACGGTCACCACCGGGGCGCGGGGCTCCTGCTTCACATCCACATGCTCGACGGCGTCGTCGAGGAAGGCATCCGGATCATCCAGCTTGGCCGCCAGTGCCTTGTGGCCCATTTCTTCCACCACGATCATGGCGGTTTCCTGGTCCAGCACCTGGTTGATGGTGACCATGGAACCCATCTTCATCAGGGTCTTGATCACCTCGGTGGCCTTGACTGCCATCTTGTGGGCCAGATCAGCCACGGAAATGGTTTCGGGCACGTGTACTTCACGCACGATGGGTTCGGTCGGTGCCTGGAAGGCATGGGCTTCGTCGTTGCCGCCGCCATGGCGCTTGCCATGCTTGCCGCCGCCACTGCGCCAGCCGCTGTTGGCATCGCCGCCACGGGTCTTGAGACCGGGACGCTTCTTGTTGCCGTCGTTCCAGCCGCCTTCTTTCTTTGCACCGGGTTTGGCGTCGCCGGGCTTGCCAGCGGGCTTGTGCAGGGTGCGGTCGGCGGGCTTGTCGTCTGCCGGCTGGGCCACCTGGTGGGCGGTCGCCGCCTTCTTGGCAGCTTCAGCAGCCTTCAGGGCCACGGCCTTTTCCTCGGCTTCACGCCGCAGGCGCACCAGTTCGGCGGCGCGGGCCTGCTTTTCCTGGTATTCCCGCTGCTGGTGTTCCAGCAGGGCCTGGTGGCGACGGGCCTCTTCTTCCCGGGCTTTCATCTCGGCTTCGCCGATGACGGAAACCATGCTGCGCTTGACCACCTTGGTGCGGGTCGGCGCGGCAGCCGGAGCAGGCTCGGCGGCAGCCACGGGCTCCTCAGCCGGAGCAGCAACGGGCTCGGGAGCGGCTTCCACCACGGGTTCGGGCACAGGCTCGGGTGCGGGTTCGGGAGCAACTTCCACCACGGGCTCGGGCACAGGTTCGGGCGCGGCCTCGACCACGGGTGCAGCCACGGGCTCGACAACCGGCTCAGCCTGAACAGCAGCTTGCTGGGCTTCTTCGACTGCTGCCTCGACCACGCCTTCGCCGGCTTCACGCTTGACCAGGACGCGCTTCTTGCGCACTTCGACCTGGACGGTACGAGTCTTGCCGGTGGAATCCTGGGCCTTGATCTCGCTGGTCTGCTTGCGGGTCAGGGTAATCTTGTTCTTACCCTGGGCTTCGCCGTGGCTGCTGCGCAGGTAGTCGAGCAGACGGGTCTTGTCCTGCTCGGAGAGCTGATCTTCAGCGGCTTGCTTGCTGACGCCGGCTTTCTGTAGCTGTTCCAGAAGAACAGCGGCCGGCATTTTCAGCTCGGCGGCAAATTGGGATACGGTGGTTTGCGCCATATTTACTTCTCTCCCTTCCCTCTCACTCGAACCAGTGCGAGCGGGCGTTGGTAATCAGTTGCTTGGCGCGATCTGCGTCAATGCCGGTAATTTCGGTGAGTTCATCCACAGCCAGGTCGGCCAGGTCGTCCAGGGTTTTCACACCGCCGGAAGCCAGCTTGGCAGCCAGGGACTTGTCCATACCGTCCAGGGCCAAAAGGGAATCTTCCACACCTTCGAGTTGCTCTTCGGTGACGATGGCTTCGGTCAGAAGCACATTACGGGCGCGGTTACGCAGCTCGTTCACCGTATCTTCGTCGAAGGCCTCGATTTCCAGCATTTCCGCCAGGGGCACATAGGCAACTTCTTCCAGGGTGGAGAAGCCTTCGTCGATCAGGATGTTGGCGACTTCCTCGTCCACATCCAGTTTTTCCATAAACAGCACACGGGTGGCAGCGGTTTCTGCTTCCACCTTCTTTTCCGACTCTTCCTGGGTCATCAGGTTGATGTTCCAGCCGGTCAGTTCGGAGGCCAGGCGCACGTTCTGGCCGCCGCGGCCGATGGCGATGGCCAGGTTGGCCTCGTCCACCACCACGTCCATGCTGTGCTTTTCCTCGTCAACCACAATGGAGCTGACTTCGGCCGGAGCCAGGGCGCCGATGACGAACTGGGCCGGGTCCTGGGACCAGTGCACGATGTCCACGCGCTCGCCGGCCAGTTCGTTGGTGACGGCGGTGACGCGGGTACCGCGCATGCCGACGCAGGTACCGATCGGATCCACGCGGGGATCGTTGGACTTCACGGCGATCTTGGCTCGCATGCCGGGATCCCGGGCGGCAGCCTTGATTTCCATGAGACCGTCTTCGATCTCGGGCACTTCCAGATCGAACAGCTTGATGATGAATTCCGGCGCGGTGCGGGAAAGGATGATCTGGGGACCGCGGGCATTGCGATCGATACGCAGCAGGAAGGCCTTGACCCGGTCGCCGACGCGCAGGTTTTCCTTGGGGATCATCTGGTCCCGGGGCAGCAGGGCCTCGATCTTGCCGGCTTCGATAATGGCGTTGCCGCGCTCCATGCGCTTGATGGTGCCGGAAACGATGTGTTCCTTGCGCTCCAGGAAGTCGGCCAGGATCTGCTCCCGCTCGGCATCGCGGATGCGCTGCAGGATGACCTGCTTGGCGGCCTGGGCGCCGATACGGCCGAAGTCGATGGGCTCCAGGGATTCCTCGATCACGTCGCCGACTTCCACGCCTTCGTCCTGCTTCTGGGCTTCGGACAGGGGCATTTCCAGGAACTCGTTGACGTAGGTTTCGTCAGCCACCACCTGCCAGCGGCGGAAGGACTCGTACTCGCCGGTATTGCGGTCGATCACGACGCGCACGTCGGCTTCGTCGTTAATACGCTTCTTGGTAGCGGATGCCAGGGCCGACTCCAGAGCGCCGAACACCACATCCTTGGCAACGTTTTTTTCGCGCGCCAGTGCATCCACCAGCAACAAAATCTCGCGGCTCATTGCTTTTCTCTCCTCGTATCTGCCTTCAACCCGCCATCAATCAAACTTCGGCTCCAGCCGGGCCTTGTCGATATTGCCCGGCTCGAGGGCCACTTCGCCCTCTTCCTTGCCGCTGTTCTTGTCAATCAGGCGCACGCAGACCTTGCCGTCGCGCACGCCCATGAGAATGCCGTTGTAGTTGCGCCGGTTGTTCAGCGCCACGCGCAAGCGGATATGCACTTCCTGGCCGGCAAAGCGATCGAAATCGGCCAGCTTCTTCAAAGGCCGGTCGAGACCGGGGGAGGAAACCTCCAGCCGGTCGTAGTCGATGTTTTCCACCATCAGCACGCGGGAAAGCTGGTTGCTCACGGCAACGCAATCCTCCACGCCGATACCGCCCTCCTTTTCAGGCTGGTCGATAAAGACGCGGATAACCCGGGCCCGGGGCGTCAGTTCCAGGTCCACCAGCTCGTAACCCAGGCCGGTGACCGTATTTTCAACTAATGAGTGCAGATCCATGCGCTACAAATAAAAAATGGGCGAAACGCCCATCCAAAAAGTTACCCGCCCAAAGCCGGGCAGGACGATGAAAACTTTTGAATTATATCGGAAAACAACAGCCCGGACAACGGCTTTCCTGCCGGAAAGCCGCCACCCGGGCTCCAAACGACCCTGGGGGTAGCCGCGGATCGGGCCGCTGCGGCCCGAAATCACTTCCGGGTACGCTTGTCCCGCTTCTGGATCACTTCCGGTGCCGGCAGGCCAAATTCCCGCATCAGCTTGGCCACATCCATGTCCGTCAGCTCCATGGTGCTGCCCCGCTTGAGGCGGGCCGGCAGGACGAAGGGGCCGTAACGCACGCGGATCAGGCGACTCACCGTGGCCCCTACGGCTTCGAACATACGCCGCACTTCCCGGTTGCGGCCTTCGGACAAGGTCACCCGGTACCAGTGGTTGGCCCCCTCGCCGCCCGCGTCCAGCAGGGTGGTGAAGCGGGCCGGACCGTCTTCCAGTTCGATGCCGGCGGCCAGCTGCTTGAGGGTGGCGTCGTCCAGGTCGCCCAGCACCCGCACCGCGTACTCCCGCTCCAGGTTGTAGCGGGGGTGCATCAGCCGGTTGGCCAGGTCGCCGGAGTTGGTGAACAGCAGCAGGCCGCTGGTGTTGTAGTCCAGCCGCCCCACCGCCACCCAGCGGCTGCCGCGCATGCGTGGCAGGAAGTCGAAGACGCTGTCCCGGCCTTCCGGGTCGTCGCGGGAGACGATCTGACCTTCGGGCTTGTGGTAGAGCACCACCCGGGGCAGGCGCAGGGAGCCGAAGCGCAGATGCACCAGGCGGCCGCTGACCTTGACCTTGTCTTCCGGCCCCACCAGCTGGCCCACTTCGGCCGGCTTGCCATTGACCGTGACGCGGCCGGCGGCAATCCACTCCTCCATGTCGCGCCGGGAACCGACGCCGCTCTGGGCCAGGATCTTGTGCAGGCGCTCGGGCTTGGCCTCCACCGGTGCATTGCGGCCGCTGCGGCCAACGGCACGGGGCGCAGGGGCATTGCGGCCGGCACCGCGACGGGGACGAGGCGCTTCCTGCTCCTCTACTTCCTCCACGGCGGCGACAGGCTCGGGACGGGGGCGGGTGGGCGCGCGGAATGGCGTCCGCTTCGCCGCGTCCCGCGCGGGTTTCGGGCCAGGCCGGCCAGAAGCCGCACCAGTGCTGCCTGAGCGACGACCATGGGGAGCGGGGTCGGAACCCTCCACCCACTCGGCGCCGTCGTCCCGGCGCTGACGACCGCCGGCAGGGCTGCGGCGGGGTGCCTGGCCCGTCTTGGGTGCGGCAGGCTTACGGGGAGGCTTAGGAGGCATCGCTTAATTCCAGTGTTTGATTGAGTTGTTCCAGGGGCGGCAGCTCGGTCAGGCTGCGCAGCCCCAGATCGTCGAGAAATTTCTTGGTGGTGGCAAACAGGGCGGGACGGCCCGGGGTATCCCGGTAGCCCACCACATCGACCCAGCCCCGCTCTTCCAGGGCCTTGATGACCTGGGTGGCGACGGTGACGCCGCGGATGTCCTCGATGTCGCCCCGGGTCACGGGCTGGCGGTAGGCAATGATGGAGAGGGTCTCCAGCACTGCCCGGGAATACTTGGGCGGTTTTTCCGGATTGAGGGCTTCCAGATAGGGCATGTACTCGGTGCGGGTGCGGAAGCGCCAGCCGGTGGCCAGCTGGACCAGTTCCACGGTGCGCTCGCTCCACTCCTCCCGCAGTTCGTCGAGCAGCTTGCGCACCACTTCCGGCGCCAGCTCGCCATCGAACATCTGGCGCAGTTCGGACACCGAGAGGGGCTGCTGGGCGGCCAGCAGGGCCGCTTCCAGGATGCGCTTGATCTCGGCGGGGTTAGACGGTAACTGGGGCATCGCCCTCTCCTTCTTCCGCAGGGATTTCGACTATCTGCCCCGCCTCTTCCTCGGTCAGGGGCGTTTCCGCGTCGTCGGCAATGGCCAGGCGCACGTAGATGGGCATGAAGGCCTCGGCCTGGGTGATGCGGATCAGCCGCTCCCGGGCCAGTTCCAGCATGGCCAGGAAATGCACCACCACGGAAGGGGCGCCCAGCTCCACGTCGAACATGTGGATGAACTCGACGAAGCCGTCCGCTTCCTTCAGCTGGCGCAGGATCAGGCCCATGTGCTCGCGCACCGACAGCTCTTCCCGCTGCACCTTGTGGGAGGTATGCAGCTGGGCCTGGCGCAGGATGGACTGCCAGGCCTGCTGCAGGTCCGCCACCGACACGTCGGGGAAACGCTGCATCTGGGATTTTTCCACCCAGGTCTCGACCCAGACGAAGTCCCGCTCGGCCTGGGGATGCTCGTTCAGGCGCACCGCCGCCAGCTTCATCTGCTCGTATTCGATGAGGCGGCGCACCAGTTCGGCCCGGGGATCCTCCACCTCGTCCTCTTCCGCCTGCTTGGCCCGGGGCAGCAGCATGCGGGACTTGATCTCGATGAGCATGGCGGCCATCACCAGATAGTCGGCCGCCAGCTCCATGTTCTGGGAGCGCATGGCTTCCACGTACTCCAGGTACTGGAGCGTCAGGGGCGCCATGGGAATGTCGAGCACATTCACGTTGGCCTTGCGGATCAGGTAGAGCAGCAAGTCCAGGGGGCCTTCGAAGGCATCCAGCATCACCGCCATGGCGTCGGGCGGGATGTACAGGTCCAGGGGCAGCTGCTCCAGGGGCTGGCCGTAGATGCGGGCCAGGGCCTCCTGGGCCGGCGCCGCCTGGGGGGCCGGAATGTCGTCGAGGACCGGAGTATCGCTCATGTCAGGCGTAGTTCAGGCCCATGGCGGCGCGCACATCGGTCATGGTTTCCTGGGCCAGGCGGCGGGCCTTGGCGCAACCGTCGTTGACGATCTCCCGCACCAGGGCCGGATTGTCCAGATAGACCTGGGCCCGCTCCCGCATGGGCGCCTGTTCCTTGAGGATGCCGTCGATCACCGGCTGCTTGCATTCGATGCAGCCGATGCCGGCGGAAGTGCAGCCCTGGCGCACCCACTCCTTGGTGGCCCCGTCGGAATAGACCTGGTGCAGCTGCCACACCGGGCACTTGTCCGGATTGCCGGCGTCGGTGCGGCGCACCCGGGCCGGATCGGTGGGCATGCGCTTGACCTTCTGGGTGACGGAGGCTTCATCCTCCCGCAGGGTGATGGTGTTGCCGTAGGACTTGGACATCTTCTGACCGTCCAGGCCGGGCATGCGCGAAGCCTCGGTAAGCAGGGCATCGGGCTCCACCAGGATCATCTTGCCGGTGCCTTCCAGATGGCCCAGCAGGCGCTCCCGATCCACCAGGGACAGGCTCTGGGCCTCGTTCACCAGGCGCTTGCCCTCCTCCACCGCGGCAGCATCGCCGTCCTGCTGGAAGCGGGTGCGCAGCTCGTTGAAACGCTTGCCCACCTTGCCGCCCAGCTTCTTCACCGCTTCCAGGGCCTTCTCCTCGAAGCCGGGCTCCCGGCCGTAGAGATGGTTGAAGCGGCGGGCGATTTCCCGGGAAAACTCCAGGTGGGGAATCTGGTCCTCGCCCACGGGCACCCGGTTGGCGCGATACACCAGGATGTCGGCAGACATCAGCAGGGGATAGCCGAGGAAACCGTAGGTGGTGAGGTCCTTGTGGGAGAGCTTTTCGATCTGGTCCTTGTAGGTCGGCACCCGCTCCAGCCAGCCCAGGGGCGTCATCATGGACATCAGCAGGTGCAGTTCGGCGTGCTCGGGCACCCGGGACTGGATAAAGATGGTGGCCTGATTGGGGTCCACGCCGGCGGCCAGCCAGTCGATCACCATGTCCCAGGCGGCCTTCTCGATGATGTCCGGCTGGTCGTAGCTGGTAGTCAGGGCATGCCAGTCGGCCACGAAAAACAGGCAGGGGTAGTCGTGCTGGAGCTTGACCCAGTTCTTCAGGACCCCGTGGTAGTGGCCAAGGTGCAGGCTGCCCGTGGGGCGCATGCCGGAAAGGACTCGTTCCGCGTACATGGTGATGTTTGTCTCAGGCTTGGAAATTGAAAATCAGGGCCAACAGGTAACGCATGATACCCATCAGCGGATAAAGGATGCTGGCCAGCACGCCGGAAAAGAGCAGCAGGATCAGGATCGGGAAACCCCAGGGTTCCACCCGGGAAAAGGCGACGGCCTGGCGGTAGGGCAAAAGGCTGACGGCGATGCGGCCGCCATCCAGGGGCGGAATGGGCAGCAGGTTGAGCAGCATCAGGCCGATATTCACATCCATGCCCAGGTCGGCCATACGCTCCAGGGGCAGGGTATAGGCATTCACCGGCAGCAGCTGGGCCAGCTTGAGCATGCAACCCCAGCCGATGGCCATGGCCAGGTTGGCCAGGGGGCCGGCGGCGGCCACCCACAGCATGTCCTGCTTGGGACGGCGCAGGCGGCCGAAATCCACGGGCACCGGTTTGGCATAGCCGAACAGCAGGCTACCGCCGGAGAAGAGCAGGATCAGCACCGGAATCAGGATGGTGCCTACCGGATCGATGTGGCGCAGGGGATTGAGGCTGATGCGCCCCGCCGCATAGGCCGTCAGGTCACCGAAGTGGCGCGCCACATAACCATGGGCGGCCTCGTGCAGGGTGATGGCGAAGATCACCGGCAGGGCTGCAATGGCAAGAGTCTGGATCAGTTGGTCCATGGCGCGTCAGCGTAATAAAGGGGGGATTCTACCAAAGGGACCGACCCGGCTCCGGTCGGCCGTGCTGGTCAGAGACCGAAGGGGGCCAGCGCTCCGCGGCCGGCCCGCACCAGTTCCGGTGCCCCGCTGGTGAGGTCGATGACGGTGGTGGGCTCGGTGCCGCAATGGCCGCCATCCAGGATCAGCTCCAGCTGGTCGTCGAGACGGTCCTGGATCTCCCAGCCTTCGGTGAGAGGCGCTTCATCCCCGGGCAGCTGCAGGGTGGCGGTGAGCAGGGGCTCGCCGAACTCCTCCAGCAGGGCCAGGGCGCCCAGATGGTCGGGCACCCGCAGACCGATGGTCTTGCGCTTGGGGTGCATCACCCGTCGCGGCAGTTCCTTGGTGCCTTCCAGGATGAACACGTAACTGCCCGGCGTGACCGTTTTGAGCAGGCGGTACTGGGCATTGTCCACCCGGGCAAAGTGGGCGATCTGGGACAGGTCGCGGCACATCAGGGTCATGTGGTGCCGGTCATCGACGCCGCGGATGGCCCGCAGCCGATCCAGGGCCTCCTTGTCGCCCAGATGGCAGGCCAGGGAATAGCAGGAGTCAGTGGGAAAGGCGATCAGCCCCCCCTCCCGCAGGACCTGGGCGGCCTTGGCCAGCATGCGGGGCTGGGGATTATCGGGATGGAGGGAAAGATATTCGGCCATGGCGTGGATGATCAGACGAAACGGGAGCAGATGGGCGTGAGGCCGTCCGGCAGGGGCGAGAGGCGCCCCAGATCGGTATAGCTCTCCTCCGGCCCGTGGAAGTCGGAGCCGCGGGAGGCGAGAAAGCCGTAATGGCGGGCCAGGCGGGCGAAATGATGGATCTGGTCGGGGCTGTGGCTGCCGGTCACCACCTCGATGCCCTCCCCGCCCGCATCCTTGAACTGGCCCAGAAAACGGCGCAAGGCCGCATTGGAAATCTTGTAGCGCCCCGGATGGGCCACCACGGCCAAACCGCCGGCGGCACGAATCCAGCTGACCGCGTCCTCCAGGGAAGCCCAGCGATGCTCCACGTAGCCGGGCTTGCCCGGGGTGAGGTAGTTGTCGAAGACGTTGTGCACGTCCTTGCACAGGCCGATCTGCACCAGATAGCGGGCGAAATGGGCGCGGGAAATCAGGTTGGGGTTTTCCGCATAGGCCATGGCGCCCTCGAAGGCGCCGCGGATGGCAATGGCCTCCAGGGCCTCGGCCATGCGCCTAGCCCGTTCCACCCGGCCGCTGCGGATGCCGGCCAGCCCTTCGTTCAGAACCGGATTGGCGGCATCGAAGCCCAGGCCCACCACGTGGATGGAGAGGCCTTCCCATTCGATGGAAACTTCCACGCCATTGACCAGGCCCATGCCCATTTCCTCCGCCGCGGCCCGGGCTGCGGGCAGGCCGGCCAGATCGTCATGGTCGGTCAGGGCCAGCAATTGCACCCCGTTGCCGGCGGCGCGGCGCGCCACTTCGGCCGCCGGCAGCAGGCCGTCGGAAGCGGTGGAGTGGCAGTGGAAATCCCAGTTCAGGTCAGACATCGGCAGGTCGCGACAAAGGCGCCCCAAGACAGCAGGAAAGCGCGGAATCATAGCACAGGGGCCGCGCCGCCCCTTGGCCTCAGGCCGTGATGAAGGACTCCAGCAGCGCTGCCACCGCCTCGGGCGCATCGTGATGCAGCATGTGGCCGGCATCGGCCACCACGGCTTCCCGGGCCGAGGCAAAACAGCCCAGGCGTTCCCGATAGTCGCCCTCGTCTATATGAAAGCGTTTGAGGAAAGAGGTTTCCGCTCCCCGCACCCACAGGGTGGGCGCCTGGACCCGGCGCCAGCAGGCCTTGGCTTCCTCAAGCCGGTAGAGCAGCGGACTGGCGGCCTTGTGCCAGGGATCGCCGGCCCACTTCACACTCCCGTCATCGTCGACACGCCCCAGATGGGTGGCCAGGAACTCGGCCCGAGCAGGTGTCAGGCGCGGGTTGTCCCGGCGCAGGCGGGATGCCAGGGCGGTCCGGTCGGCGTAGGCATGGAGTGAGGGCGGCGCAGCCAGTTGATCCAGCCAGGCCGACAAGCGTTCCGGCGCCTGGGCCGGGACCATGTCATTGATACCGAAACCTTCCAGGGAGACCAGGTGACTGATCCGCTGGGGCCGCAATCCGGCGTACAGGCAGGCCACGTTGCCGCCCATGCTGTGCCCCACCAGGGGCACGGCCTGCCGGGGGAACAGGCTGTCCAGCATGGCATCCAGATCACCCAGGTAATCGGCGAACCAGTAGGGCCCCCGATTTTCCTGGCTGTCGCCGAAGCCCCTCCAGTCCGGTGCCAGCACGGACCACTCCCGACTCAGGGCATCCACCACGAACTGGAAGGAGGCGGCAACGTCCATCCAGCCGTGCAGCAACACCAGGGGCGGCGCCTCGGCAGGCCCCCAGCGGCGCAGGGCCTGGCGACGGCCGCGCAGGGAGAAATATTCGACTCGGCTCGGTTTCATGGCAGGCAAATGAAAAGGGCCGGCACAGGCCGGCCCCGGGTGTGGTGGCGCAGGACTCAGTCGTCGTGCATCTGGGACTGCAGGTAATTGGGCAGGGTCACCTTGGCGATCAGCTCCAGCTGGGTTTCCAGCCAGTCCACATGCTCTTCCTCGCTTTCCAGGATGTCTTCCAGCAGATCCCGGGTGACGTAGTCGGCCACGCCTTCACAGTAGGCAATGGCTTCGCGCAGCAGGGGGATGGCGGCCAGTTCCAGCTTCAGGTCGCACTCCAGCATTTCCTTGGTGTTCTCGCCGATGAACAGCTTGTTCAGCTGCTGCAGGTTGGGCAGGCCTTCGAGGAAGAGAATGCGCTCGATCACCTTGTCGGCATGCTTCATCTCGTCGATGGACTCGTGGTACTCGTGTTCGTTGAGCTTCTTCAGGCCCCAGTTCTTGTACATGCGGGCATGCAGGAAGTACTGGTTGATGGCGGTCAGCTCGTTGGCCAGAATCTTGTTGAGGTACTGAATGACTTTTTTATCGCCCTTCATGGCTGGCTCCTGATTCGTTGGGGAATGGATGCCGGTAGATTAGCACAAGGCACAAAAAAGAAGCCCCCGCGCCGATGTGACGCGAGGGCAAGGGGAAAAAGCGGAACGGACTGCCCGACCGAACCGCAACCCGAGGTTCAACAATGCTTGGCGTTAGCGCATTTGCCGCAGCCCCGGCACTGGCCCAGTTCGTCGCGCAACTGCTGGCGCACTTCCCGGGCGCATTTGCCGCAGCAGGTGCCCACCCCCAGCTCGTCGCGCAGGTCGGCAAGCGTGGAGGCGCCCATGGCTACGGACGCTGAGATCTGGCGATCAGTAACGGCGTGGCAGACACAGACATACATGGCGGGTGCTCCTGAACAGATGGATGGCTAACAAACTAATGAGAATTATTATCACGAACCCATCCAAATGCAAGTGCTTCTCAACAAATATTTATCAACCCATGTAGCAAGCCAACTCCCGGCCCTCCCGGAGGCCCTTGCCGGGCATCCGGGCGACGGCCTGAAATCTAGCATTGGCGCGGTCTGGGAAAACGCCGCTGGCAGCGCCGCCCGGGCTTGTTGTCATGCCCCCTGCCTTTGGGTATAGTCCGCCGCGCAAACGGGAGAGCGCGGCCCGGCTTCCACGGGCTGCCGCCGAAGGCGCAATCCACCATTCGCTAGCCCCGAAATCGCTCAGGCAAAAAGGACCGTTTGCGGCAGAACATCTCTGGAGAGCGGCCCCCGGTCCGGGCGGCCCACCGAAGGGGGCAACGGCCGCTGTTTCTCCATCCTCCGGGTGGAACGAACGGGGACCGCAACACTCTCAGGTTGCAGGACAGAGGGGGCGAGCCGGAAACCAGACCTGTCTGGAATTTTCCGGCTCGCCCCTTTTTCGTTTTCAGAATCGGCTTTCACAGCCCCGCCCAAGGAACTGAAATGACGAAGCAAACCGTCCTCAACAAGGCCCACCGCGCCCTCAATGCCCGCATGGTGGATTTCGGCGGCTGGGACATGCCGGTGAACTACGGCTCCCAGATCGAGGAGCACCATGCCGTGCGCAACGACTGCGGCATGTTCGACGTCTCTCACATGTGCGCCGTGGATGTCACCGGTGCCGACGCCAAGGCCTTCCTCCTGCGCCTCATCGCCAACAACGTGGACAAGCTGAAAGTCCCGGGCAAGGCCCTCTACAGCGCCATGCTCAACGAGGCAGGCGGCGTGGTGGACGATCTCATCGTCTATTACCTCACCGACACCCACTACCGGGTGGTCATCAACGCCGGCACCGCCGACAAGGACCTGGCCTGGATGGATCAGCTCCTGGGTCAGTGGCAGCTGGACGTCTCCGTCATTCCCCTGCGCGAAGGTCCCAAGGCCGTAGCCATGATCGCCGTGCAAGGCCCCCAGGCCAAGGCCAAGGTGTGGCAGGTGCTGCCCGAGGTGAAGGCCGCCACGAAAAACCTGGCCCCCTTCTTCGGCACCCAGATCGGCCAGTTCTTCATTGCCACCACCGGCTACACCGGCGAGGACGGCTTCGAGATCGCCCTCCCCGCTGCCAAGGCCGAGGACTTCTGGAATGCCCTGATCGCCGCCGGCGTGCGCCCCTGCGGCCTGGGCGCCCGGGACACCCTGCGCCTGGAGGCCGGCATGAACCTCTACGGCCAGGATATGGACGAAACCGTCTCCCCCCTGGACGCCGGCCTGGCCTGGACCGTGGACCTCAAGTCCGAGCGGGACTTCGTCGGCAAATCCGCCCTCCTCGCCAACGGCCAGAAGGCCCAGTTCCTCGGCCTCAAGCTGCTGGACAAGGGCGTGTTGCGGGCCCACCAGAAGGTGGTGACGAGCCAGGGCGAGGGTGAAATCACCAGCGGCACCTTCTCCCCCACCCTGGAACAATCCATCGCCCTGGCCCGCCTGCCCCTGGGCGTCGCCATTGGCGACACCGTGCAGGTGGATATCCGCGGCAAGCTGCTCAACGCCCAGGTGGTCAAACCCGTTTTCGCCCGTCACGGCAAGGCCGTGGCCTGATTTATCCCGATTTCAGCAATCAGAATTCACATTCAACTTAAGGAGAGTTCCATGTCCAACGTTCCCGCCGATCTGAAGTACACCAAGAGCCACGAATGGGTTCGCCTCGAAGCCGACGGCAGCGTCACCGTGGGCATCACCGACCACGCCCAGGAAGCCCTGGGCGACCTGGTCTTCATCGAGCTGCCGGAAGTGGGCAAGACCCTGGCCGCCGGCCAGGAAGCCGCCGTGGTGGAATCCGTGAAGGCCGCCGCCGACGTGTACGCCCCCATCGCCGGCAGCGTCACCGCCGTCAACGAGGCCGTGGTGGATGCCCCCGAGACCCTCAACCAGGACGCCTACGCCGCCTGGCTGTTCAAGCTGCAGCCGGCCAACGCCGGCGACCTGGGCGCCCTGCTCGATGCCGCCGCCTACGGTGCCGTGGCCGACAGCGAATAAGCCAACAGACAAGGGAAGGGCAAAGCCCCTTCCCTTTTTTCTTTCCGCCTCCCGAGATTGCCCATGTCCGATACCCTGCCCCAGTCCCTTTCCGCCCTGGAACAGAAGGACGAGTTCATCGCCCGCCACATCGGCCCCTGCGCCAGCGAAATGAGCCAGATGCTGGCCGCCATCGGTGCCGCCAGCCTGGATCAGCTGGTGGATCAGACCGTGCCCGCCGCCATCCGCTTCCCCGCCGACCTGCCCCTGCCCGCCCCCCGGCGCGAGCATGAGGCCCTGGCCGACCTGAAGGCCCTGGCCGGTCGCAATGTGGTGAAAAAGTCCCTCATCGGACAGGGCTATCACGAGACCCTGACGCCCAAGGTGATCCTGCGCAACGTGCTGGAAAACCCGGGCTGGTACACCGCCTACACCCCCTACCAGGCCGAGATCGCCCAGGGCCGCCTGGAAGCCCTGCTCAACTACCAGCAGGTGATCATCGATCTCACCGGTCTGGAACTGGCCAACGCCTCCCTGCTGGACGAGGCCACCGCCGCCGCCGAGGCCATGACCATGGCCCGCCGCGTCTCCAAGTCCGGCTCCAACCGCTTCTTCGTGGATGCAGCCTGCTTCCCCCAGACCATCGACGTGGTCAAGACCCGGGCCGCCTACTTCGGCTTCGAGCTGATCTTCGGGCCGGTGGAAGAAGCCGCCACGGTGGAGGTCTTCGGCGCCCTGCTGCAGTACCCCAACGACAAGGGGGAGGTGCAGGACCTCACCGCCACCATCGCCGCCCTCAAGGCCAAGGGTGCCGTCACCGCCGTGGCCTGCGACCTCATGGCCCTGGTGCTGCTGAAATCCCCCGGTGCCATGGGGGCCGACATGGCCCTGGGTTCTTCCCAGCGCTTTGGCATTCCCATGGGCTTCGGCGGCCCCCATGCCGCCTTCTTCGCCTGCAAGGACGAACACAAGCGCTCCGTGGCCGGCCGCATCATCGGCGTCTCCGTCGATGCCCGGGGCAACAAGGCCCTGCGCATGGCCCTGCAGACCCGGGAACAGCACATCCGCCGGGAGAAGGCCAATTCCAACATCTGTACTTCCCAGGTGCTGCTGGCCAACATGGCCGGCATGTATGCCGTCTATCACGGCCCCGAGGGTCTCAAGACCATCGCCCGCCGCATCCACCGCCTGGCCGCCATCCTGGCCACGGGCCTGGCCAAGGCCGGCATCAAGCAGCTCAACGCCTGCTACTTCGACACCCTGCAGCTGGACCTGGGGGCCAAGGCCCTCACCGTGTACCAGGCCGCCCAGAATGCCGGCTACAACCTGCGTCTGATCGAGGGCGGCCGCCTCGGCATCGCCCTCAATGAAAAGACCACCCGGGAAGACGTGGCCACCCTGCTGCAACTCATCGCTGGCGTGAAAGTCGACATCGAGGCCCTGGACGCCCAGGTGGCCGCCGCCGACCCAGCCCTGCCGGCCGAGCTGCTGCGCACCGACGCCATCCTCAGCCATCCCGTGTTCAACACCCACCACACCGAACACGAGATGCTGCGCTACCTGAAGAAGCTGCAGAACAAGGACCTGGCCCTGGATCACTCCATGATCTCCCTGGGTTCCTGCACCATGAAGCTGAACGCCACCAGCGAGATGATTCCCGTCACCTGGCCCGAGTTCGGCGACATCCACCCCTTCGCGCCCCTGGACCAGGCCCAGGGCTACCTGGAGATGATCGAGCAGTTGGCCGAGTGGCTGAAGACCGTCACCGGTTTCGACGCCGTCTGCATGCAGCCCAACTCCGGCGCCCAGGGCGAATACGCCGGCCTGGTGGCCATCCGCCGCTACCAGGAGGCCAACGGCCAGGGCCAGCGCGACATCTGCCTGATTCCCAAGTCCGCCCACGGCACCAACCCGGCCACCGCCCAGATGGCCGGCCTGCAGGTGGTGGTGGTGGATTGCGACGACAACGGCAACGTGGACGTGGCCGATCTCAAGGCCAAGGCCGAGCAGCACGCCGCCAAGCTCTCCTGCCTGATGCTCACCTACCCTTCCACCCACGGGGTGTTCGAGGAAGCGGTGAAGGATATCTGCGACATCGTGCACGCCAACGGCGGCCAGGTGTACATGGACGGCGCCAACCTCAACGCCCAGGTGGGCCTCACTGCTCCCGGCTTCATCGGCGCCGACGTGTCCCACATGAACCTGCACAAGACCTTCGCCATCCCCCACGGCGGCGGCGGCCCGGGCATGGGCCCCATCGGCCTCAAGGCCCATCTGGCCCCCTACATGGCCGACCACGCGGTGCAGGCCACCGGCCCTGCCGAGCGCAAGCACAAGGGCCAGGGCGCCGTTTCCGCCGCTCCCTTCGGCTCCGCCTCCATCCTGCCCATTTCCTGGATGTACATCGCCATGCTGGGCGGCAAGGGCGTCAAGACCGCCACCCAGGTGGCCATCCTCAACGCCAACTACGTCGCCGCCCGCCTGCAGGAACACTACCCCGTGCTGTACCGGGGCAAGAACGGCCGCGTCGCCCACGAGTGCATCCTGGACATCCGCCCCATCAAGGCGGCCACCGGCATCGCCGAGATCGACATCGCCAAGCGCCTCATGGATTACGGCTTCCACGCCCCCACGGTGAGCTTCCCGGTGGCCGGCACCATCATGGTGGAGCCCACCGAATCCGAATCCAAGGCCGAGCTGGACCGCTTCATCGACGCCCTGATCGCCATCCGCAACGAAATCCGCAAGGTGGAAGCGGGCCAGTGGCCGGCGGACAACAACCCGCTGAAGCACGCCCCCCACACCCAGAAGGATCTGGCCGACGAGGTCTGGAGCCGCCCCTACAGCCGTCAGGAAGCCTGCTATCCCCTGGCCTGGGTGGCTGAGAACAAGTTCTGGCCCAGCGTGAACCGCATCGACGACGTGTACGGCGACCGCAATCTCTTCTGCGCCTGCGCCCCTGTGGAGGACTACCAACATGGCTGATCAGATCCTGGTACTCACCGTCATCGGTGACGACCGCCCCGGCCTGGTGGAGCAGCTATCCACCGCCATCTCCACCCATCAGGGCAACTGGCTGGAATCCTCCATGTCCCGTCTGGCGGGCAAGTTTGCCGGCATCCTCAAGGTCAGCGTACCGGCCGAGCAGGCCCCAGCCCTGCAGCAGGCACTGGCCGGCCTCTCCCTGCTCAAGGTGACGGTAGAAAGCTCCCCCGAAAGCCAGGAAGCCCCCAAGGGCCGCCGCCTGCGCCTTTCCCTGGTGGGCCACGACCGCATTGGCATCGTGCGCGAGGTCTCCCAAGTGCTGGCCCGCCACGGCGTCAATGTGGAGGAGCTGGCCACCCACACCTCCAGTGCCCCCATGTCCGCCGAAATCCTCTTCCACGCCCAGGTCAGCCTGCTGGCCGGGCCGGGACTGGATGTGCGCGGCCTCACCGGCGAGCTGGAACGGCTCTCCAACGATCTCTTGGTCGATATTTCCCTGGACGAAAAGCTCAGCGCCTGAGCTTCCCGCCCCCCGTCCCGTTCCCGGGGCGGGGCCACTCCCCGCTTTTTTCCCCACATTTCATTTCGGTCAAAGGCCGATGCCCCGGGCCGGGGCACAATTCCACCTCCATCCCCTTACCCTTCCCCCATGTCCGGTCCCATCGAAGTGCGCATGCCCAAATACCCCGAATGCTGGGAGAGTTGCGGCAACTGCGCCCAGGGCGACGTCTTCGTGCTGGAACTCCTGGTCCAAGCCGGTGACACATTGGCACGGGACGACAACATCCTGACCCTGGAAACCGGCAAGGTGGCCCTGGACATTCCCAGCCCTTACGCCGGCACGGTGCGGGAAGTCTTCGTCTGCGCAGGCGACGTCCTGGCCGAAGGCGCCCTGCTGCTGACCCTGGACCCGTCCTAACCGCCTGATCCTATGGGAGCCCCCATGGCCATCCAGCCCCGACGTCTGCGACTTGCCCATCTGGGGGCCGCCCTGGCCAGCGGCGGGCGCACCTTCGCCCGCAACCCGGGCCCCAGCGCGCTCCTGGCCCTGCCCCTGGCCGTCGTCGGCGTACTGATCTGGCTGATCCTGGGCCAGGCCGCCGTCGCCCCCCTGGCCCTAGCCGCCAGCGGCGGCTTCATGCTGGTCGGCCCCCTGCTGCTGGTGGGCTATTTCGAACTGGCGGACCGCAGCGCCCGTGGTGAAGCGGCCCCTGCAGCCCTGGCCTTCACCGCCTACCGGCGCGCCCCCACCGGCCTGTGGGCCATCGGTGCCGTGTGCACCTTTTTCTACCTGATCTGGATCACCGACGCGGCCACACTCTACGGCTTCATGGTGGGCGGCGAACCCCGGGGCCTGGCCACCCTGCTCAGCCCCGGCACCGACGTGCAGGCCTTCCTGCGCTGGAGCTCCCTCATGGGGGCGGTGCTGGCCTTCATGATCTACGCCGTCACCGCCTTCGCCGTGCCCCTGCTGCACTACGGCCGGGCCAACCTGATCCAGGCCGTGGTTCTCAGCGTCCGCGCCGTCTTCGGTAACTTCCTCCTGGCGCTGCTGTGGGGCGTCCTGCTGGCTGCCGGCGTCATCGGCAGCATCCTGCTGCTGTTTCCCTTTCCGCTGGTTTTCCCCCTGCTGGCCTACGCCAGCCACGCCCTCTACCAACAGGTCTTTCCCCTGGAATAAAGGGAGTTCCCATGTCTGCGCCCCTGCTGCCGCACAGCCTCTACCGCATCGAACTGTGCAGCGGCGAACAGCGCCGCTGGCGCTACCGGGGAGAGGATGCCCAGGGCAACCGGTGGTGGCGGGATGAGGAAAGCGGCCAGGAATTCAACGAAGCTTCCCTCATGTATGCCTGGCAGGTGCTGGGCCCTGCCCCGGACGACCTGCCGGCGTCGATCCACCGGCTGCTGGCCGAGCAAATGGATGCGGCCCTGATCCTGGCCGACAAGGAAGGAGTAATCCGCCTGTGGAATGGGGCGGCCACCGCCCTCTTCGGCTTTCCCGCCGCCGCCGCCATCGGCGCCAGTCTGGACCTGATCATTCCGGAGCATCTGCGCGCCGCCCACTGGCGCGGCTTCCACCAGGCCATGGCCCGGGGCGCCGTGCAGCATCCGGGCAAGCCCCGCCTGACCCGGGCCCTGCAGGTGGACGGGCAGAAGCGCTACGTCAGCATGAGTTTTTCCGTGATCCAGGACGATACGGGCCAGACCATCGGCTCCCTGGCCCTGGCCTGGGCTGCCGACAAGCCGGCAGGGGCCTGAGCCGGTTCAGCCGCCAGCCTCGGCCTCAGCCGTAGCGCCGCGCCGCTTCCACCGCCAGGCCAGCGCCGATGCTGCCGAAGAGATCCCCTTCCACCGCCCGGGCCTGGGGCAGGACGGCGGCGATGCGCTGGCGCAGACGGGGAATGCCGCTGGAACCGCCGGTGAAGAACACCGTATCGATCCGCCCGGCGTCGACACCCGCCTGCCGCAGCAAGTCGCTGACGGTGCCTTCGACCCGTTCCACCAGGCTTGTCGTGGCCTGATCGAACTCGCTGCGACTCAGCTCATGGCTGAGGCCGGCTTCCAGGCGCTCCAGGGACAGGGTGCAGGTGTCCGCATCCGAGAGGGCGATCTTGGCCTGCTCCACCTCGTTGGCCAGCCAGTGACCGGCCCGTTCTCCGATCAGCCCCAGCAGGCGCTGCATCTTTTCCGGCGCTGCCGCATCCATGGCCAGGCGCTGCTGTTCGGCCAGCACCTGGCGGGTGTAGGCGAAGTTGATGGTGTGCCAAGTGGCCAGGTTGAAGAAGATGCTGGCCGGCATTTCCCGGCCGCTGCGCAGCAGGCTGCGGTAGCCCAGCAGGGGCATGACCCCGGCCAGGCTCAACAGGCGGTCGAAATCGGTGCCGCCGATATGCACGCCGCCGTTGGCCAGCAGGTCGTCCCGGCGCTCCGCCTGGCGTGCCCGCTCGGGGGAAAGGCGGATCAGGGAAAAGTCCGAGGTGCCGCCGCCGATGTCGGCCACCAGCACCAGTTCCTCCCGCGCCAGAGTGGTCTCGTAGTGGTAGGCGGCGGCGATGGGCTCGTACTGGAAGCTGACCTCCTTGAAGCCCACGGCCCGGGCGATGTCGCCCAGGGTGTTCTCGGCCAGGCGGTCGGCGTCGCTGTCGTCGTCCACAAAGAACACCGGCCGGCCCAGCACCGCCTGCTCGAATTCGCCGCCGGCCTGGCGGTCGGCCCGTCGCTTCAGTTCGCCGATGAACTGGGCCAGCAGGTCACGGAAATGCAGGGCCCGGCCTTGCACTTCGGTCTTGCCGTCCAGCAGGCTGCTGCCCAGGAGGCTTTTCAGGGAGCGCATCAGGCGGCCCTCGTAGCCGGCCAGATACTCGCCCAGGCCGGCCCGGCCGAAGCTGGTGCTGTTGTCTTCCGCATTGAAGAAGACCACGGACGGCAGGGTCACCTTGCCCTCCTCCAGGGCCAGCAGCGTGGGCTGGCCGGGGCGCAGGCAGCCCACGGTGGAGTTGGAGGTGCCGAAGTCGAGGCCGCAGGCGCGGCGGGGAGCGGTGGCAGGCATGGAATGACGGCGGTTGGTGGCGAAGACGAAGGTTGCCGGCCAACGCGGCGAGGTCGGCAGGGGGCGGCGGATGCTACGCCAGGCTCCGGCGGATGTCTACCCGGGCGGTCGGCCAAGCCATTGAGGCAACGGGGAAAAGGGGCGCCCGGCCCCATGGCCGGCACCCCCGACCCGGGCCGGCCCCGACGTCGCCCTCCCCCAACAGGCAGCCATCGCCTAAAAAACAGGCACTTAGGGGCATTGGCTCCCCAGGCCGTCGGGAGCCCACGACAAATCCGGGTCGCCGGAAGCAGGCCGGGAGCATTGCCGTAATCGTCGCACCCGCCCCAAAGTCGCCAACTGGCGCGGGATTTCAGCCAGCCCTGGCTGGCAGCGGCATCCTTTCCCGATCCCAGGCACGGGCCTTGCGAAGTAAAGGCTCCAACCTGCGAAAAGGAGCTTCCATGCTGAACAAGCAATCCCTGTTTTCCTCCAAGCGCGAGGAAACCGTCCTGCCCCGCAATCCCTGGCCCGGCAGCGCGCCCCAGACCAACAGCAGCAACGTCAGCAGCGCGCCCAAAGCCAGCACGGCCAGCACGGCCAGTGCACCGCCGCCGGCGCCGGTGGCTGCCGACAAGGAACAGCCCTCCGGCAGCCGTCTCATCGTCGGCCCCGACGTCAAGCTGAAGGGGGCGGAAATCCAGGATTGCGACACCCTGGTGGTGGAAGGACGGGTGGAGGCCACCCTGGACAGCCGCCTGATCCAGATCGCCGAACAGGGCGCCTTTTCCGGCAAGGTCAGCATCGACGTGGCGGAAATCCGGGGCACCTTCGAAGGCGAGCTGGTGGCCCGCAAGCAGCTGTTCATCCACGCCAGCGGCCGAGTCAGCGGCACCATCCGCTACGGCAGCATCCTCATCGACGAAGGCGGCCAGGTTTCCGGCGACGTGCGCTCCCTGGGGGATGAACACCAGGCAGGCTCGGCCAAGGCCAGCCCGGCCGAACCCGGCATTCCGACCCTGCACGGCAACGTCACCCTGAAGGAGGGCAAGAAGGAAAACGCACTGCTCTAGGCCACCGGCAGGCCCGGCGGCGGGCGGGCTTTGCGGCCCATCCGCCGCCGGGCCTTGAACGGCTGCGGGCGGAGGGTTAAGCTCGACCCGCCCGCTTCCTGCGGGCCACGACAACACCAGCCAGGAGACTGATCCATGTCCCAGCCAAAACACAAACATGCCCCCCTGTGGACCGCCATCGGCCTAGGCCTGATGCTCGGCACCGCCCCGGCCTTCGCCGACAAACCTTCCTGGGCCGGCGGCGGCAACGACAAACATGGCCAGGACGAACGTCCGGGCAAGGGCCGTAACGACCGGGATGACCGGGGCCGGGGCGATGATGGCCGCCGGGATGGCCGGGATGGGCGCCGTGACGGCGCCTCGGTGGAAATCCGCTTCGGCGGCGGTGACCGGGACCTGATCCGGGATTACTACGGCAACAGCATCCGCAGCAAGGGCTGCCCGCCCGGGCTGGCGAAAAAACACAACGGCTGCCTGCCGCCGGGACAGGCCAAGCAGTGGCAGCGGGGCGCCCGCCTGCCCAGCGGCGTGGTCATCTACGACCTGCCGCGGGACCTTTCCATCCGCCTCGGCACGCCGCCAGCCGGCTACCGTTACGTGCGGGTTGCCTCCGATATCCTGCTCATTGCCGTGGGCACCAGCATGGTGGTGGACGCCATCGAGGACCTGGGCGGACTTTGAGCCCCCCTGCCCTGGCGCCCAGGCAGGACGCCATCAACGACAACGGCACCCCGCGGGGTGCCGTTTTTGCTGGCTGCGGGGCATGGCCCCGCCAGGATCAAACCCGGAAGCCGCTGACCGCCCGCTGCATTTCGCCGGCCACCCGGTCCAGGGTATCGGAAGCCCGGGAAGTCTCGTTGGCCGCCGCATTGGTTTCCTCCGCGTGGGTGGCGATTTCCTCCACCTTGCGCGCCACTTCCGTGGAGGCGGTGGACTGCTCCCGCAGGGCGATATCCACGTCGCCGATGATCTCAGCCACCCGGCGCGCCATCTCCTGCAGCTTGGCGATGGTCTCGCCGGCCTGCTGGGCGTGGCTGACGCTGCTCTCCACCGCCCCGACGCCGCCGCTGATGCCGGCCACCACCTGCCGGGTGGATTCCTGGATGGAATCCACCATCTGGGTGATCTCCCCGGTGGAATGGGCCGTCCGCTCGGACAGCTTGCGCACTTCGTCGGCCACCACGGCAAAGCCGCGGCCGTGCTCGCCGGCCCGGGCCGCCTCGATGGCGGCGTTGAGGGCCAGCAGGTTGGTCTGGTCGGCGATGTCCTTGATGACGCTGACGATGCTGGAAATCTTCGCCGATTCCACTTCCAGCTCACCGATCTGCTCGGCCGCCGCCTTCACCACATGGGACACCTGGTCGATTTCCCCCACCAGCCGTTCCACCGTCTCCCGCCCTTCCCGGGCCTGCTCGTCGGATTCACCGGCCAGCCGGGCGGCATCGCCGGTACTGTCGGAAACGTGGTTGATGGAAACGGTCAGTTCCTCAATGTTGGCAGCGATGGCTGAAGAGGCGGAACTCTGCACGGTGACGCTCTGCTCCATCTGCTTCACCGTCTGGTTCAGCTGCTGGGCTGCGCTGGAGATTTCCTCCGCCCCCATCTTGGTCTGGCCGATGGTGCTGCGCAGGGCCGTCTGCATGTCGCCCATGGCGCCCACCAGGCGCCCCACTTCATCCGCCGTCGGTGCCGGCAGGGCGCCGGTGAGGTCGCCGGCGGCGATGCGCCGGGCGCCGGCCAGAGCCTCTTCCAGACGCCGGGAAATCCGCCGGGCCAGCAGGAAGGAGGCCACCAGGGCCACCAGCAGCCCCAGCACCAGGGCCGTCAGGCCGCTGCTGATGGCGCTGGAAACATCGCTCATGGCCTGGGCGGCGGAACGGTCGGCCCCTTCCCGGTTGAACTTAGCCAGGGCATCGGTGGAGTCGCGCAGCTGGTTGGCCTTTTCCACCCAGCCCTTGCGCCGCAGCTGCTGGGCCTCCTCTTCCTTGCCAGCCTTTTCCAGCACAATCGCCTCCTCGACCACGGCCTTGTAGGCATTGACCGCCTTACCCACCTCGTCGAGGATTTTCTGCTCTTCCGAGCCGGTTACCAGAGGCGCGTATTCCTTGAGCACGGTACGCACGTCTTCATCCAGCTTGGCCAGGCTTTTTTCGATTTTGGCCTTGTCCTCGGCGCTGCCGGGCAGCATGTACTCCAGGCTGCGCACCCGGTAACGCAGGCGCTCCTGGCTGATCTTGCCCACCATCTGCAGGGAAGGCAGCCAGTTGCCGATGATGTCCCGGGTTTCCCCGCCGACTTTCTGCAATTGATAGAGACAGAACAGCAGGGCCAGGATCAGGACCCCGCCGGTAATGGCGAAATTGAAGTACAGCTTGGCCCGCAGGCTCAGGTTGTCAAACCAGGTCATCTTCGCTACCCCCAGGGACTGTTATTGGTACGCCTTATGGCGCTTGCTCGTACGTTCCACCACTATAGTCCAAAACTATACCGCCATCATTGCCTAAAAGCCTCCGTCGACAAAGCCCGGTGGCGCCCGCGGCAAGGCTCGGTACAATAGCGCCTTTGCCGCCGGCCCCGCCCGCGGCCCAGCCGAATTCCACCCATCAAGAGTGCTCCATGGCCCAATACGTAATGTCGATGCTCCGCGTGAGCAAGATCGTCCCGCCCAAGCGGCAGATCATCAAGGATATTTCCCTCTCCTTCTTCCCCGGCGCCAAGATCGGCCTGCTGGGCCTGAACGGCTCCGGCAAGTCCACCGTGCTGAAGATCATGGCCGGCGCCGACAAGGAATACGATGGCGAAGTGCAGTGGCAACCGAACCTGAACATCGGCTACCTGCCCCAGGAACCCCAGCTGGACCCGGAAAAGACCGTGCGCCAGGAGGTGGAATCGGCCCTGGGCGAGATCATGGGCGCCAAGCAGCGCCTGGAGGAGGTGTACGCCGCCTACGCCGAACCCGATGCGGACTTCGACAAGCTGGCCGAGGAACAGGCGCGCTGCGAGGCCATCCTGGCCGCCGCCGGCAGCGACACCGAAGCCCAGATGGAGATCGCCGCCGACGCCCTGCGCCTGCCGGCCTGGGATGCGCTGATCAAGAACCTGTCCGGCGGTGAGAAGCGCCGCGTCGCCCTGTGCAAGCTGCTGCTCTCCAAGCCCGACATGCTGCTGCTGGACGAACCCACCAACCACCTGGATGCCGAGTCCGTGGAATGGCTGGAACAGTTCCTCTGCCGCTTCCCCGGCACCGTGGTGGCCGTCACCCACGACCGCTACTTCCTCGACAACGCCGCTGAATGGATTCTGGAACTGGACCGGGGCCAGGGCATTCCCTGGAAGGGCAACTACTCCTCCTGGCTGGAACAGAAGGAGGAGCGGCTGGAGCAGGAAGGCCGCCAGGAAGCCGCCCGCATGAAGGCCATGAAACAGGAACTGGAATGGGTGCGGCAAAACCCCAAGGGTCGCCAGGCCAAGTCCAAGGCCCGTATCGCCCGCTTCGAGGAACTCTCCAGCTACGAATACCAGAAGCGCAACGAAACCCAGGAAATCTTCATCCCCGTGGGTGAGCGCCTGGGCAATGAGGTCATCGAGTTCAATGGCGTCTCCAAGGCCTTCGGCGACCGGCTGCTGATCGACAACCTGTCCTTCAAGATTCCCGCCGGTGCCATCGTCGGCATCATCGGCCCCAACGGTGCCGGTAAATCCACCCTGTTCCGCATGATCACCGGCAAGGAAGCCCCGGACAGCGGCGAAGTGAAGATCGGCAGCACGGTGAAGATGGCCTTCGTGGACCAGAGCCGGGAAAACCTTTCCGCCAACAAGACCGTCTTCGAGGAAATCGCCAACGGCGCCGACATCCTCACCGTGGGCAAGTTCGAAATGCCCAGCCGGGCCTACATCGGCCGCTTCAACTTCAAGGGCGGCGACCAGCAGAAGCAGGTCGGCACCCTCTCCGGCGGCGAGCGTGGCCGCCTGCACCTGGCCAAGACCCTGCTGGAGGGCGGCAACGTCCTGCTGCTGGACGAACCTTCCAACGACCTGGACGTGGAAACCCTGCGGGCCCTGGAAGACGCCCTGCTGGAATTCCCCGGCTCGGCCCTCATCATCTCCCACGACCGCTGGTTCCTGGACCGGATCTGTACCCACATCCTGGCGGCCGAAGGCGATTCCCAATGGACCTTCTTCGACGGCAACTACCAGGAATACGAAGCCGACAAGAAGAAGCGCCTGGGCGAAGAAGGCGCCAAGCCCAAGCGCATCCGCTACAAGCCCATCAGCCGTTGAGGGCTCAGGCAGCCCCCCCGCGACGTTGCCGTCCGGAATGGCCGCCTGTCAGCACGACCCCAAGCCCGCCTTTGGCGGGCTTTTTCCATCTAGATAACTTTCATGCCCCTTTACGCCACCTTGCGCCGCCTCGACCTGCACCTGGAAAACCGGCAGGAACGCCCCGCCCTGAGCGGCTGGCGGCGTTTTGTGGCGGAATTCTGGTGGTTCGGCATCAAGGAAGCCCGGGCCTGCATCTTCGCCGGACTGTTCTTTCTCGCCCTCTTCGTCGTGCCGCGGGGGGGCTGGCTGGGCATCGCCCGCTACGACCTGCTCCTGCTGATCGCCCTGGCCTTGCAGGCATGGCTGCTGTGGCGGCGCATTGAAACCTGGGATGAAGCCCGGACCATCCTGCTCTTCCACCTGGCAGGATTCGCCCTAGAGGTCTTCAAGGTATCCGCTCCCATCGCCTCCTGGAGCTACCCGGACCCCGCCTTGACCAAGGTGTTGGGCGTACCACTGTTCTCCGGCTTCATGTACGCAGCTGTCGGCAGCTATGTCATGCAGGCGTGGCGCATCCTCCATCTGCGAATCGAACGCCACCCGCCTTACTGGATGAGCGGCGGCCTGGCCCTGCTGCTCTATCTCAACCTGTTTACCCACCACTTCATCGGCGACTACCGCTGGTATCTGGCCGCCCTCGCCCTGGGGCTTTACGCCCGCAGCAGCATCGTTTTCCCCCCCCTGGACCGGGAACGTTCCATGCCCTTCCTGCTCGGCTTCATCCTGGTGGGCTTTTTCATCTGGCTGGCAGAGAACATGGGCACCTTTCTCGGCGTCTGGCGCTATCCCAACCAGTTGGGTGCCTGGGCCACCGTGCATCTGGGCAAATGGTCATCCTGGACCATGCTGGCCCTGATGAGTTTTTCCCTGATCAGCGGCCTCAAGCAGGTCAAAGCCCGAATTCAGATTTCGCCCTAGCCATCCCTGTCGGGATGGCCGGCAAAAAAATACCCGCCTCAAGGACGGGTATTTTTGGGAATCTTTGGTGGCCCTTTACCTGGGCGGCCCGCTTAGTGGCGGGGACGCAGGCTGGCTTCGAACGCGGCTTCGTACTGCTCGGGAAACTGGTAGGCGCTGAAGGCGTTGCGCACCACATCCAGATTCTGGCTGGCGCCCTGATCTTCAAAGCGGATACCGATGGAACGGCCATTGTTGGCCAGGGTCATGAAAGCGTAACGCCAGCTTTGGGCTTCGGCCAGGCGCTCGCGCAGTTCATCTTCGCGGGTGATGGTGATTCCGGCCCGTTTCAGGGAATCCAGGAATTCTTCGAAGGATTCGTTGCTCAGACTGCCCATTTGATACTCTCCTTTGAATGACCGGGACAATTTCTTGCCCCATGAGGCCAATAACGCAGGAGAGATTTAATCGGTTGACTTAAAGTTTCACTTTAATTGCCAGGTCGCCGCCAGGCCCGGAATCAGGCCTTGGCAGTGCGCCGCCACAGGGTTTGCAGCATTCCGGAGAGGTTCCACTGGCGGCTTTCCACATAGAAATGGAAGGCCGTGCCCGCCACGATGCTGCCCAGCCAGGCCAGGACCATGCCCGTCAGCTGCAGGGCAGGCTCCGCCGGGACGAAGCGGTCAAAAGCACCATTGACCAGCAGGCAGACCGGGAAATGCACCAGGAAAACGGAATAGGAAACCCGGGAGAGGAAGGTGATGGCCGTCTGGCCCGGCAAACCCAGGGGCCAGCGTTCCATCCAGCCGCTGCGCCGGGCCAGGCCCAGGGCCAGGGCAGCGCACAGGGCCACGGCGATGCGCAGGCGGAAATCCAGGAACAGGGCCACCAGGGCCACCGAGGCGATGATGGCCAGCCAGACGGGGGACTGCCCCCGCTCGGAAGCCCAGTAGGCCATCACACCCATGCCGTAGGCGCCGAAGAAATAGACGGCCCAGACATCCCAGCTGGCGTCCCGGTTGAAATGGAACAGGGAAGCCAGCACCAGGGAAAACACCAGGATCATGCCCAGGCTGTGCACGCCGCGGCTGCGACCGCCGGCCATGGCGGGAATGCGTTCCCGGCCCCAGCGCCCCAGCCAGAGCAGGCCGACCAGCAGGGCGAAGAGCTGGAAGTCGATGGCGATATACCAGACCCCGGCGGAGAGGGCATCAAAATCCAGGATGTTGTGCAGCAGGAAGGCGTGGGCCAGCACCTGCAGGGCCATGGGCTTGTCCGGGATGGAGTCGTGATCCATCCACAGGCGGGCCACATGGGCACAGACGACGGCGATGGCCATGGCGGCAAGGAATGGCGGCACCAGGCGCAGGTAACGCCGCGCCAGCATATTGACCGGCTGTCGCGTCAGCAGTTGGCCCTGGGGCGCCAGGGCGCGAATGGCGAGAAAGCCGCCCACCACCAGGAACACCTGGACGGCGATGCGGGCATATTCGCTGAGCCAGCCGATGAGGCCGGGAACCAGCTCCTGGGCGGCGTCGGACATGGGGCCGTAGAAGGCCAGGTGGTGCAGAACGATCAGTTGGGAAGCAAACGCCTTGAGGACGTCGATGAATACCAGGCGGGATGGTCCGGAGGACATGGCAGCTTGAGCAGGGGGTCGCCATCGCCGCGGGCGATGGTGGCACGGATTCCAGGTTGTAAATTGCGGTTGAGAGAACGGCCCGGGGACAACGTCCGGGGCCCGCCGTCAGGCAAACCCCGGAATTGTAGCAAAATCAAGCCTCTTTGACGCGCTTGGCAATATGCTCCAGGGCTTCATCCACCTGATCCACCAGGATCAGGCACAGGTCGCCCGGGCTCAGCCGGGCCAGGGCCGTGTCGATGGCCAGGAACTCGCCCCGCACCTCCTCCACGTTCCGGGTGCGGCTGGCGCCCTGCAGGCCTTCCCGCAACAGGCCCAGCACTTCACCGTCGGCGCGGCCGCGTTGGCAGGCATCCTGGTACAGGATGACCTCGTCGAAGGCACCGCCGAGGATGCGGGTCTGCTGGCGGATATCCTCGTCGCGGCGGTCGCCGGCACCGCTGATGACCACGGAACGGCGCTTGGCCGTCATGGTGGCGATGGCGTTGGTCAGGGCCTGGATGGCATCCGGATTGTGGCCGTAGTCGGCGATCAGGGTGGCGCCCTTGTAGTCGAACAGGTTGAAACGGCCGGGAGCGGTGGAGGCGTCGCTGACGAAGGTGGCCAGGCCCTGGCGGATCACCTCCCAGGAGATGCCGATGGCCCAGGCAGCACCGGTGGCCGCCATGACGTTTTCCACCTGGAAGCCGATGCTGCCGTTGCGGGTCAGGGGCACGCCGGAGAGGGGGATGCGATGGACCACGGTGGAACCTTCGGCGGCCACGATGTCGCCGCCTTCCACATAGAGGCCGCGACGGCCCTGGGCAAACTGGGTGGCCATCACCGGATGGTGCGGGTCGGCGGCGAAGAAGGTGACGCTGCCCGGGCAGGACTCGGCCATGCGGGCGACGATGGGGTCGGTGGCATTGAGCACGGCGGTGCCGTTGTTGGCCACGTTCTCGACGATGACCCGCTTCACCACTGCCAGGTCTTCCACGGTGTTGATGTAGGCCAGGCCCAGGTGGTCGCCCATGCCGATGTTGGTGACCACGGCCACGTTGCAGCGGTCGAACCCCAGGCCCTCGCGCAACACGCCGCCCCGGGCGGTTTCCAGCACGGCCGCATCCACGTCCGGGTGCAGCAGGACGTTGCGGGCACTCTTCGGACCGGAGCAGTCGCCGGTGTCGATGCGCTTGCCCTGGATATAGACGCCGTCGGTGCCGGTCATGCCGGTGCGCTGGCCATTGCAGGTGAACAGGTGGGAAATCAGGCGCACCGTGGTGGTCTTGCCGTTGGTGCCGGCCACGGCCACCACCGGGATGCGGCCGTCGTCGCCGTCCGGATACATGGTGGAGATGACCGCCTCGCCCACCGCCCGGCCCTTGCCGAAGGAAGGCTGCAGGTGCATGCGCAGGCCGGGGGCCGCATTGACCTCGACGATGCCGCCGCCCTGCTCTTCCAGGGGACGCTGCACGGTCTCGCACACCACGTCCACGCCGCAGATGTCCAGGCCCACCATCTGGGCCGCGGCCACGGCCTTGGCCGCCAGTTCGGGATGGACGTCGTCGGTGACGTCGGTGGCCGAGCCGCCGGTGGAAAGGTTGGCGTTGTTGCGCAGGGGCACCCGGGCACCCCGGGGCGGCACCGAGTCGGCGTTGTAGTTCTGCCGGGCCAGGGTGGCCAGGGCGATTTCATCGAAACGGATCTTGGTCAGGGAGGTGGCATGGCCCTCACCCCGGCGCGGGTCCGCATTCACCTGGTCCACCAACTGGCGGATGGTATGCACGCCGTCGCCGATGACCTGGGGCGGATCGCGGCGGGCGGCCGCCACCAGCTGCTTGCCCACCACCAGGACGCGGAAGTCCTGGCCGGGCAGATAGCGCTCCACCATCACATCATCGCGGAACTCGGAAGCCACATCGAAGGCTTGGCGGACTTCCGCCTCGCTCTTCAGGTTGACCGCCACGCCCTTGCCCTGATTACCGTCCCGGGGTTTGACAACCACCGGCAGACCGATCTCCTGGGCGGCCGCCCAGGCATCGTCGGCATCGGCCACGGTCCGGCCCCAGGGCACCGGCACGCCAGCGGCGCGCAGCAGTTCCTTGGTCAGTTCCTTGTCCTGGGCGATGGATTCGGCAATGGCGCTGGTGCAATCCATTTCGGCCGCCTGGATGCGGCGCTGCTTGCTGCCCCAGCCAAACTGCACCAGGCTGCCCTCGGTCAGACGGCGGAAGGGGATGTTGCGGGCAATGGCCGCATCGACGATGGAACCGGTGGAAGGACCGAGGCGCACGTCCTCGTCCAGTTCCCGCAGGCGGGCCAGCACATTGTCCAGGTCGAAGGGCGTGTTCTCCAGGGCCGCCTGGCACAGGGACACGGCCAGGTCGAAGGCCAGGCGCCCGACGGGCTCCTCGGTGTATTCCACCACCACCTGGTAAACCCCGGGGTCCAGGGTTTCGGAAGTGCGGCTGAAGGTCACCGGGCAGCCGGCGGAAGCCTGCAGGCCCAGGGCCGCAAATTGCAGGGCATGGGCCACGGACGGCAGGGCAGCGGCACCGGCCGGCATGACCAGGCCGATTTCCGGGAAGCGCTCCAGCAGCCGGTCGAGGAAACTTTCCAGCAGGGCGGAAGAGGCGGGGGAAAAGCGCTCGGCCTCGCTACAGGTAACGATGGCTTCGATGGAGGTGTGGCGGCTCCACAGGTTGGGGCCGCGCAGGGCTCGGATGCGGGAGACTTCCATAAAAAATCCTGTTGTGACCGTTTAGTCGGGCCTGCCCGGGAAAGCCCGGGGCAGGCGTCTCGTCAGTCGGCAATCATCAAATGGCGGGTGCGGCGTCCAGCACGAAGGTTTCCAGGCCGGCGCGGATCACCTCGGGGGCAATGTCCAGGGCCCGGGCCGTGGCCACGGCGGCCAGCACGTTCTCGGCCTGGAAGGCTTCGCCGCCGGCAGCCATGGGCACCTGGGCCAGGTCCAGCAGCTTGGTTTCCTCCCAGCCCTTGGCCAGGACCACGGCACCTTCCCGCAGCAGCACGGCACGACCGCCCTTGGAGCGGTGCTCGGCCAGTACCGGCAGGCTCGGATCGGCGGCGAAATAGATCACCTCGCCGTCGCACAGCTCGGCCATCTCCACCAGCTGGGGTTCCCGGGCATTGAGCACGGCGACGCCGGTGGGCAGCACCACGTCCACCTGGGTACGCAGGGTGGTGAAGCGCTTCTCCGTGGAGTCCATGTAGTACTTGCTGAGGTCCTCGATGGGCTCAAAATTGGTCAGCACCCCCACCTGGCAACGGTCGTAGGCCAGGCCTTCGGTGACGATGGAAGTGGCGCTGTTCTCGATCACGGCAGCCTGCACCGAACGGTTCATGAGGACGCGGCGGGCCGTATCCCACTGGGCCCGGTCCCCGGCTTCCACCAGGCGGCGATCCAGGTACAGACCGGTGCTGCAGGCCAGGCCGGTGTAGTGGCCGGACAATTCGAGCAGGCGGGTGACGACGCGGGCCACGGTGGTCTTGCCCTTGCCGCCGCTGATGCCCACCACGGGGATGCGACCGCTGTCGCCGTTGGGGAACAGGTGTTCGACGATGGCCTTGCCCACAGGCTGGGGCTCGCCGGCAGCGGGCTTGATGTGCATCAGCAGGCCGGGACCGGCATTGACCTCGACGATGGCGCCGCCCTGGTCGGCCAGGGGCTTGGACACGTCCTCCACCACCAGGTCCACCCCGGCGATGTCCAGACCGACGATGCGGGCCGCCAGGGCCACGGTCTCGGCCGTATCCGGATGCACTTCGGCGGTACAGTCGATGGAGACGTTACCGTTGCGCTGGATCACCACCACCTTGCCTTCCGGCGGCACGCCATCGGGCTCGAAGCCCTGGCGCCGGACCTCCAGGCGGGCGGCGGAATCCAGGCGGACCCGGTTGAGCGGATGATCTTCGCTGTTGCCGCGGCGGGGATCGGAATTCAGTTGCAGCTCGATCAGTTCCAGCACGGTGGATTTGCCGTCCCCCACCACCTGGGCGGTCTCGCCCCGGGAGGCGGCCACCATGCGGCCGCCCACCACCAGCAGGCGATGTTCGTTGCCGGGAATGAAACGTTCGACGATGACTTCGCTGCCTTCGTCCTGGGCCACGCTGAAGGCGGTCTCGATCTCTTCCCGGGTGGTCAGGTTGGTGAACACGCCGCGGCCGTGGTTGCCGTCGCTGGGCTTGACCACCACCGGCAGGCCGATGTCCTCGGCCGCTTCCCAGGCATCTTCCGACGACTTGACGGTGACGCCCTCGGGGACCGGCACGCCACAGGAGGCCAGCAGGCTCTTGGTCAGGTCCTTGTCCCGGGAGATACTTTCGGCAATGGCGCTGGTGCGGTCCGTCTCGGCCGTCCAGATGCGGCGCTGGCGGGAACCGTAACCCAGCTGCACCAGGTTGCCAGTGGACAGGCGGATGAAGGGCAGGTGCCGGCTCTCGGCGGCCTCCACGATGCAGCCGGTGGAGGGGCCGAGGCAGTAGTCGTCCACCAGCTCCCGCAGGTGGCTCACCGCCGCCGCCACGTCGAAGGGCTTGTCCTCGATCCCGGCCATGACCAGGTCCCGGGCCGCTTCCAGGGCGTAGCGGGTGACCATCTCGTGCCAGGCCGTCACCACCACCTTGTAGACACCGCGGATCGGCACTTCCCGGGCGCGGCCGAAGCCGCCGGGCATGCCGGCCAGGGCCTGCAGCTCCAGGGAGACGTGCTCCATGATGTGGCCGGGCCAGGTCCCCTCTTCCACCCGGCGCAGGAAGCCGCCGCGCTCGTCATAGCTGCAGCGGTGTTCCACCAGGCCGGGCAGCCAGGATGAGAGGCGCTCGTAGAAACCGGGGATGGTGTTGGACGGACAGTCCTCCAGATCGCCGATGTCGATCAGGGCTTCGAGGACGGGGGTGTAGGTCCAGACGTTGGGACCCTTGAGATGGGTAATGCTCAGAAATTTGATTGTCTTGTGGCTCATACCTTGTGCCGGAACCGGGGAACCTGCAGGCTCAGGTCAACTCCTTGGGGAAAACTGCGTTTAGCTTAGCTTCCGCGCTATTTCCGATGTAGCCCAAGAAGGGATCAACCTGGCCCGTTTTTCCGGGGGACTCTCCTTTGTAAGGTAAAATCAACGCGCAACTTTTCTTTTGGTTCACCGGCGGGTGCAAAAATTATTTCACAAAACGTAGAACCCTTACGGGAAATTTCCAAGCTGTCCTCCCAATCCGCATCCCTCACCACCACTCTGGAAGAGCTTCCCGGTGCCTGGCTGACGGAGTTGTCCGCCCTCCTGGGGCCGGACGAAACCATCCTGGCCCACCTGGAACTGGACCTGGACAAGACCCTGCGCTTTGCCCGGGGCCTGGTCCTGGTCACCGACCGCCAGCTCATCGCCCGCAGCGGCGAAGAGCCTGCCTGGCAGGCCTTTCCCTACCGGGCCGGCCTCCACCTGCAGCGTCGGGATCATGCCGGCGTGGCCAGCCTGGAGCTGGTGGACGAGCAGCGACAGCTGGCCCGCTGGCGCCATACCCTGGGCAAGGACACCAACGCCCGCCAGGTGCTGGATCACTTCGAGCAGCAGCGGGATGCCGCCGTCAGCGGCCAGCCCGTGGAAGCCCCGCCCGCCGCCATCTGCGCCCGCTGCGGCGCCCCCCTGGTGCCGGGCCAGGACGACTGCCCGAGCTGCGCCAAGGAGCTGTACACCCCGCCCTCCACCTGGACCCTGTTCCGCCTGTGGCGCTTTGCCCGGCCCTACCGGGGCCAGTTGCTGGCCGGCTTCATCCTGACCCTGATCTCCACCGCCGCCACCCTGGTGGCGCCCTACATGACCATGCCCCTCATGGACGAGGTGCTGATCCCCTACCAGAACGGCCAGCCCCTGGACACCGGCAAGGTCTACTTCTATCTGGGCGGCCTGCTGGGTTCGGCCCTGCTGGCCTGGGGCCTGGGCTGGGCCAAGACCTACATCCTGGCCCTGGTGTCGGAGCGCCTTGGCGCCGACCTGCGCAGCCAGACCTACGAGCACCTGCTCAAGCTGTCCCTGGAATACTTCGGCGGCAAGCGCACCGGCGATCTGATGGCCCGCATCGGCAGCGAGTCGGACCGCATCTGCGTCTTCCTCTCCCTGTACCTGCTGGACTTCTTCACCGACGTGCTGATGATCACCATGACGGCGGTGATCCTGGTCTCCATCAATCCCTGGCTGGCGGCGGTGACCCTCATTCCCCTGCCCTTCATCGTCTGGCTCATCCACGTGGTGCGGGACAAGCTGCGCCACGGCTTCGAGCAGATCGACCGGGTCTGGTCCGGCGTCACCAGCGTGCTGGCCGACACCATCCCGGGCATCCGGGTGGTCAAGGCCTTCGCCCAGGAAAAGCGGGAAACCAGCCGTTTCAAGGACGCCAACCAGCGCAACCTGGAGGCCAACGACCGGGTGAACCGGCTGTGGTCCCTCTTCTCCCCCACCATCACCCTGCTCACGGAAGTGGGCCTGCTCATCGTCTGGGGCCTGGGTATCTGGCTGGTGACAAAGAACCAGGTGACCGTGGGCACCCTGGCCGCCTTCCTGGCCTACATCGGGCGCTTCTACACCCGCCTCGATTCCATGAGCCGCATCGTCTCCCACACCCAGAAGGCCGCTTCCGGCGCCAAGCGTATCTTCGACATCCTGGACCACGTTTCCAGCGTGCCGGAACCGGTCAAGCCCCAGCACCTGACCAAGGTGGAAGGCGGCATCACCGTGGAGCGGGTGGGCTTCCGCTACGGCAACCGCACCGTGCTGCGGGGTGTGGACCTGAAGATCAACCCGGGCGAGATGATCGGCCTGGTGGGCCACTCCGGCTCCGGCAAGAGCACCCTGGTGAACCTCATCTGCCGCTTCTACGACGTGGGCGAAGGTGCCATCTGCATCGACGGCGTGGACGTGCGCAACATTCCCGTGTCCGAATACCGCAAGCACATCGGCCTGGTGCTGCAGGAGCCCTTCCTCTTCTTCGGCACCATTGCCGAGAACATCGCCTACGGCAAGCCGGACGCCAGCCGGGAGGAAATCGTCGCCGCCGCCCGGGCCGCCCATGCCCACGAGTTCATCCTGCGCCTGCCCCACGGCTACGACTCCCTGGTGGGCGAACGGGGCCAGGCCCTCTCCGGCGGCGAGCGCCAACGCATCTCCATCGCCCGGGCCCTGCTCATCGACCCCAAGATCCTGATCCTGGACGAAGCCACTTCCGCCGTGGATACGGAAACCGAACTGGAAATCCAGGGCGCCCTGGACAACCTGATCAAGGGCCGCACCACCATCGCCATCGCCCACCGCCTGTCCACCCTGCGCAAAGCCGACCGGCTGGTGGTCATGGATCGCGGCGTGGTGGTGGAAGAAGGCCAGCACGACGAACTGATCGCCAAGGAAGGCGCCTACTACCGCCTGTACACCGCCCAGACCAAGCAGCTCGACGAGCAGCTGGCCGAGCGTGAGAGCGAGGAATGAACGCCATGACGCCCTGCAATTTCACCCTGATTCGCAATCCCTTCGGCCAGCTGGTGTTCACCGGCGCCGAGGGCGACGTCCACGAAGGCGTGGTGCCGGTGCGCGCCTTCGGCATCACCGCCCCGGACGAGGGCCTGGCCCTGGTCAACGCCCACGGCAAGGAACTGCTATGGATCGAGCGCCTGGCCGACCTGCCGGAAGGCCCGCGGCAACTGGTGGTCGAAGAACTGGCCAACCGGGAGTTCATGCCGGTCATCTCCCGCATCGTGCACGTTTCCAGCTTCGCCACCCCCAGCACCTGGGACGTGGAAACGGACCGGGGCAACGCCCGCCTGGTGCTCAAGGGCGAGGACGACATCCGCCGCCTCAACCAGCAGGCCCTGCTCATTTCCGACAGCCACGGCGTGCAGTACCTGATCCGCAACCGCCAGGCCCTGGACAAGCCCAGCCGCAAGTTTCTCGAACGCTTCCTGTAAGAACCTTTGCCACAGAGGGCACAGAGAACACAGAGAGCGAAAACCTGCTGGCCGGAGAGGCAGTATTGGCGCCATTCTTCACCACTACACCGCGAAGAATGGCGTCCCTCCTGCCTCTTCTGGCAGTGTCATTTCCAGCGGCCAGCTGAAATAATCTGAACTCCTGTCGCCTGCGGCGCACCAAGTAACGCCTGCCCGTACCCCTGGCGTCACGGCTTTCCCGCTTTTACTCTGTGTTCTCTGTGCCCTCTGTGGCAAAAAAAGATTCCCCCATGCCCCATCCCCTCGCCCACCCGCTTGAACTCCTCGCCCCCGCCAAGAATGCCGACTTCGGCATGGAAGCCATCGTCCACGGCGCCGACGCCGTCTATATCGGCGGCCCGGCCTTCGGCGCCCGGGCCAATGCGGGCAACAGCGTGGCCGACATCGCCCGCCTCAGCGAATTCGCCCACCGCTACAACGCCCGGGTACTGGTGGCCCTCAACACCATCCTCAAGGACGAGGAACTGGAGACGGCCCGCCGCATCGCCTGGGAATGCCACGACGCCGGCGCCGACGCTCTCATCATCCAGGACATGGGCCTGCTGCAGCTCGACCTGCCGCCGATCCAGCTCCACGCCAGCACCCAGACCGACATCCGTTCCGTGGACAAGGCCCGCTTCCTGCAGGACGTGGGCTTCTCCCAGATCGTCCTGGCCCGGGAGCTGGACCTGGAACAGGTCCGCCAGATTGCCGCCCAGACCGACATCGCCCTGGAGTTTTTCGTGCACGGTGCCCTCTGCGTCAGCTACAGCGGCCTGTGCAACATCAGCCACGCCCACACCGGCCGCAGCGCCAACCGGGGCGAATGTTCCCAGGCCTGCCGCCTGCCCTACGACCTGGAAAACGAGCAGGGCCAGATCATCGCCAGCGACAAGCACCTGCTCTCCATGAAGGACAACGACCAGAGCGCCAACCTGCTGGCCCTGGCCCAGGCCGGCATCAGCTCCTTCAAGATCGAAGGCCGGCTGAAGGACCTCTCCTACGTCAAGAACATCACCGCCCACTACCGCACCCTGCTGGACGGCATCCTGGCGCAGCATCCCCAATTCACCCGTTCCTCCGCCGGCCGCAGCACCTTCTTCTTCACCCCCCAGCCGGAAAAGACCTTCAACCGGGGCGCCACCGACTACTTTGTGCACGGCCGGGGCCACAGCGAAGTGGGCGCCTTCGACACCCCCGCCTTCTCCGGCCCGGCCATCGGCAAGGTGAGCCGCCTGGGCAAGGGCTGGTTCGAGGTCGAGACGGCGGAAACCCTGCACAACGGCGACGGCCTCTCCTATTTCGACGGTCACGGCGAACTGGTGGGCCTGCGCCTCAATACGGCGGAAAAGGTGGGCACGGCCTGGCGCTGCACCCCCAACGAAGTACCGGAAGACCTGGCCGTGGGCATCGCCATCCACCGCAACCGGGACCAGGAATTCGAACGCATCCTGGAAAAGAAGTCGGCGGAACGCCGGGTAGGCATCAGCATGGTCTTCGCCGAAAGCGGCGACGGCTTCGCCCTGACCCTGACGGACGAAACCGGCGTTGCCGTCAGCGTACCCCTGGCCCACGCCAAGGAAGCCGCCCAGAACGGCGAACGGGCCCTGGCCGGCCTCCGGGAGAACCTGACCAAGCTGGGCAATACCCTGTACGTGGCCGACGGGGTGGAGCTGCAGCTGTCCCAGCCCTGGTTCCTGCCCGCCGGCGCCATCAACGCCCTGCGCCGGGAAGCGGTGGCCGCCCTGGATGCGGCCCGGGCCGCCGCCTACCAGCGCCCGCCCCGGGCCAAGCCGGTGGAGCCGCCGGCCCTCTACCCGGAAGTGGAACTGACCTACCTGGGCAATGTGTACAACCGCAAGGCCCGGGAGTTCTACCTCAAGCACGGGGTGGAACTGATCGCCGCGGCCTACGAGGCGGACGAGGAAAAGGGCGCCGTTTCCCTGATGATCACCAAGCACTGCCTGCGCCACAGCTTCAACCTGTGCCCCAAGGAAGTGAAGGGCTTAAAGCCCGATCCCCTGACCCTGGTGAACAACGGCGAGCGCCTGACCCTGAAGTTCGACTGCGTGAAGTGCGAAATGCACGTGGTGGGCAAGATGCGCAAGAACCGCAGCATCCAGCTCATGCCCCACTGAGTGGGGGAAAAACCTTTAGCCACAGAGGGCACAGAGAACACAGAGGTAAACCAACGACTTGGCATTACTCTTCTCTGTGTTCTCTGTGTTCTCTGTGTTCTCTGTGTTCTCTGTGTTCTCTGTGTTCTCTGTGTTCTCTGTGCCCTCTGTGGCAAAACGGTAGCTCAATAATGGGGCGGAATCTCGTCCTGCGGGGTGCGCTTTTCTTCCGGCAGGCTGGCCAGCATCTGCTGCCGCAGGGCCCGCAGGTCGTGCTGCAGTTGTTCGATCAGCTGCTGCTGGCGGAAGACGGTGCGGTTCAGTTCGTCGATGGCATCGTCGGCAAAGCTGAGCTTGATTTCCAGTTCGTTCAGACGCTCTTCCATGGCGGTTCCCGGTCGTTGAGTGAGGGCGGATTCTACGCCTGCCGCCCCATGGCTTACACTACGCCCCTCACGCCTGCTCCCACCCTGCCTTGACTACCCAGCCCCCCGCCCCGCCCCGCCACAGCCTCTTCGAAGACCTCCAGGCCCTCCTGGTGGCGCCCCTGGTGGTCGCTTTCGCCGTGCTGCTGTTCCGCCATGCCGGTCTCCTCACCGGTGGCACCACCGGCCTCGCCTTCCTCGCCCATTACGGCCTCGACCTGCCGTTCGGCCCCGCCTTCTTCCTCATCAACCTGCCCTTCTACTTCTTCTCGGTGCGGGCCCTGGGCTGGAACTTCACCCTCAAGACCTTCATCGCCGTGGCCCTGCTCTCCCTCTATACGGAGCTGCTGCCGGCCCACGTCACCTTCGCCAGCCTGGAGCCGGTCTTTGCCGCCCTCATGGGGGGCTTTCTGACCGGCATCGGCCTGCTCATGCTGGTGCGCCACCGGGCCAGCCTCGGCGGCCTCGGCGTCATGGCCGTGTATCTGCAGGAGCGGCGCGGCTGGCGCGCCGGCCACGTGCAGATGGCCGCCGACGTGGCCATCCTTTCGGCCGCCCTGCTGGTGCGGGACCCCTACCACGTGCTGCTCTCCATCCTCGGCGCCGTCGCCCTCAACTTCGTCATCGCCGTCAATCACCGCCCCGGCCGCTACGCCGGCACCTGAACCATGGCCCGGGACGACGACTACGAACTGCGGCAGAGCGTGCCGCCCGAGCGCCTCAGCGGCCGCCCCTACCTCAAGGACGAGGCGGACGAACTGGCCCTCCACTTCGACTTCCGCACGGTGCAGAGCACCATGTCCAAGGCCGACCCCACGGCCCTCACCCTGGGCTACACCCGCTCCATGATGGGCTTCCTCCTGCTCCATCCGGAGCCGGCCCGCATCGCCATGATCGGCTTAGGGGGCGGTTCCCTGGCCAAGTACTGCCTGCAGCGCCTGCCCGGGGTGGATTTCACCGCGGTGGAGATCGACCCGGCGGTGATCGCCCTGCGCGACGAGTTCCGCCTGCCGCCGGACGGCGACAACTTCCGCGTCGTCTGCGCCGACGGGGCCGACTACATCCGGGCCATGGAGGACAGCGTGGACGTGCTGCTCATCGACGGCTTCTGCCTCGACGGCCTGCCGCGCCAGCTCTGCACCACCGCCTTCTACGACTACTGCTACGCCCGCCTCAAGCCCGGCGGCGTCATGGTGGTCAACCTGTGGGCCGGCGACGACCTGCTGCAGCTCTACCTGGGCCGCCTGCGCCAGTGCTTCGACGGCCGGGTGCTGCTGATCGACGCCCAGGAGGAAGGCAACCAGATCGCCTTCGCCTGCAAGCAGGAGGACTTTCCTCCGTCCCTGGAGCAGCTGCGCAGCCGCAGCAACGAGCTGGCCCCCGCCCACCCCATCGACCTGCCGGACACCGCCGCCCGCCTGCGCCGGGCCCTGGAAGGCCGGCGCAAGCAGCGGGGCCGCGGCCGCTCCGCCTGAACCTCGGCAAGAGGCTGCAGCAGTGGCCAAGCTGCTGTTTCCACGGCACTGTTTGCAGCGATAGGCCAGCACCGCGGCAGGCCTTCCGCTACAATGCCGGCCTGCCCGTCGTCGGGGCCGGCCGCCGGGCACCAGCCCGCCACCGCTCCGCCGCGCCCCTGCCGAACGCCGCCCGGGCGCCGGCCTCCCCCTCAGCAGCACCGGAGTCCCCATGTCAGACCTGCTCAGCGACCGCCTGGCCGCCGCCCATTCCGCCCGCAGCGAACTGCTGCCCCAGCTGCACGCCGAAGGCACCAATGCCTACCGCCTCTTCCACGGCAGCGTCGAAGGCCGCTCCGGCCTCACCGTGGACCGCTACGGCGACCTGCTGCTGGTGCAGAGCTTCCACACGCCCCTGGAAGCCGGCGAACTGGCCGAGCTGGAAGCCTTCTACGCCGGCGTCCTGCCCGGCCTGGACTGCATCTACAACGACCGCAGCCGCGCCAATTCCCGCATCGCCAACGACCTGCCGCCGGAAAAGGTGGAACCGGCCCACCGCCCGCGGCAGTTCAGCGAACTGGGCGTCAATTACCTGATCCAGGCCCGCCACGCCGGCCAGGACCCCTGGCTGTTCCTGGACCTGCGGGCCGGCCGCCGCCGCATCATGCAGGAAGCCGTCGGCAAGTCCGTGCTCAATCTCTTCGCCTACACCTGCGGCGTCGGCATCGCCGCCGCCAAGGCCGGGGCCGCCTTCGTCGTCAATGTGGATTTCGCCGAAAGCAGCCTGGCCGTGGGCAAGAGCAACGCCGCCCTCAACGAACTCAATCACCGGCCCCGCTTCATCAAGAGCGACGTCTTCCCCGCCATCCGCCAGCTGGCCGGCATCGGCCAGCCCAAGATGGTGCGGGGCAAGCGCATGCCCCCCTTCATCGAACTGGAGCCCCGCCAGTTCGACCTGGTGTTCCTCGACCCGCCCCGCTACGCCAAGAGCCCCTTTGGCGTGGTGGACCTGGTGAACGACTACCCGGCCCTGTTCAAGCCGGCCCTGCTGGCCACCGCCGAAGGTGGCACCCTGGTCTGCTGCAACAACGTGGCCGAAGTGCAGCGCGACGCCTGGCTCGACCAGCTGCAGCGCAGCGCCCGCAAGGCCGGCCGGGAAGTGCGGGCGGCCGAATGGATTCTCCCCGAGGCCGACTTCCCCAGCCCGGACGGCCAGCCGCCCCTGAAGACGGTGCTGCTGCGGGTCTGACCTCCGTCCGCCGGCCAAGCCGGAAAAATGCGGCGCTCCTCCGGGAGTGCCGCTTTTTTTATGGATGAGGCCGACACGGCGACGACCGCACTCGTCCAACGGCGCCAGGGCGCCATGCGGCAAAAGCCGCGCCACGGTGCCCGCCCCACTGGGCGACGCACCACCGGCATCGCCGCTGCCGCGACTCACCCCGCGCCGCACGGCGGCAGGCGGCGACGTTTTCCCGCTTGGGATGCCCCACTTGGCGTACACTGCGAGGCCTGAAGATTTCCACGGCCCCACCATGACCCGCTCCACCCTCAAACTGCCGAGTAAAAAAGCCGGCGACGCCAACAGCGAACCCTCCCGCGATCCGGCGCGCAAGCCCATCCGCGGCGGCAACCGCGCCACCCGCAACCAGCCCCGGGCGGAAGCCCCGGCCCGTGACGAGGCGCCCCGCCGCTCCGCACCGCGCAGTGAAGAGTCACCCCGCCGCCGCAGCGAAGGCGAACAGCCGCGCCGGGAAGGCAGCGACCATGCCCGTCCGCCGCGGCGCAGCGACGCCCCCGGCAAGCCGGCCTACGGCCGCGATGGTCGTGATAGCCGCAGTGACCGGAATGGTGAAGCACCGCGCCGCCCCCGCCGGGAAGACGGCGAGCGCCCCTACGGCGACCGGGACCGCCCGGCCCGGGGCAAGCCCGCCGGCCGCGATGAGCGGCCGCCGCGCCAGGCCGATGGCCGCCCGCCCCGGCGCAGCGATGGACCCGGCAAGCCCGCCTACGCCCGCGACGGCCTGGATGGGGATGCCCCCCGTGGGCCCCGTGCCCCCCGCCGCGAGGACGGCGAGCGCAGCTATGGCGAACGCAAGCCCGGCGCCCCTTTCGGCAAGCCCCGCAGTGAGGACGGTCGCCCGCCCCGGCGTGGCGACGCCCCCGCCCGTCCGGCCTACGCCCGAGACGGTGAACGGGCGGAGCGCCCCCGCCGCGAAGGCGGCGAACGGACCTACGGCGACCGGGAACGGCCCTTCCGCGGCAAGCCGGCGGGCGACTTCGCCAAGCCGGCCCGCCGTTTCGACGACGCCCCCCGCCGTCCCGCGCCGCGGCGCGACGATGCGGCCACGGGCGAGCGCTCCGCCGATGCCCGGCCGCCCCGGGGCGACCGCGGCAATCCCAGCGAACTGCCGCGCCTGTCCAAGGTGATGTCGGAGCAGGGCCTGTGTTCCCGCCGCGAAGCGGACGAATGGATCGAGGCCGGCTGGGTCAAGGTGGACGGCAAGGTGGTAAGCGAACTGGGTTCCCGCATCGTGCCCACGGCCCGCATCGAGGTCGATCCGGAAGCCCGCAAGCACCAGGCGGAAAGCGTCACCATCATCCTGCACAAGCCCATCGGCTACGTCTCCGGCCAGGCCGAGGATGGCTACGAGCCCGCCGTGGTCCTGGTCCAGCCGGAAAACCGCTGGGAAGAGGACAAGGGCGGCACCCGCTTCAAGAGCGCCCACCTGCGCCGCCTGGCCCCTGCCGGCCGGCTCGACATCGACTCCACCGGCATGCTGGTGCTGACCCAGGACGGCCGCGTGGCCAAGCGCCTGATCGGCGAAGACTCCACCGTGGAAAAGGAATACCTGGTGCGGGTCGAGGGTGACCTGATCGAAAACGGCCTGGCCCTGCTCAACCACGGCCTCAGCCTGGATGGCGTCAAGCTCAAGCCGGCCCACGTCTCCTGGCAGAACGAGGAGCAGCTGCGCTTCGTCCTGCGCGAGGGCCGCAAGCGCCAGATCCGCCGCATGTGCGAGCTGGTGGGCCTGAAGGTGGTGGGTCTGAAGCGCATCCGCATCGGCAGCGTGGTCCTCGGCAAGCTGCCGCCGGGCCAGTGGCGCTACCTGCGCAGCGACGAGAAGTTCTAGCCCCCTCCCCCCTTTCCCCGGGGATGTAAAGATATTCCGACGTCCCCGGGGGAAATGCAGTACACTGCTGCACCTTGGCCGAATAGCATCACCTCGGCCAACGTGATGCCCCCTCTGCCCTCAAGCCCTCCGCCCTTGCGGTACCCTCGGCGCCCTGCGCCCCGAGTCATCCCCAGATGCATTCGTGCTTGTTGCCGGCCACGCCCCAGGCGCTGCCCCGGAACTACGTCCAGAAGAGATCGCATCAGCCCCCGGCCGGCTTGCGCCATGTGTTTGTGCGCCCGGCTCTGATCCACCTCGCGCTGTTCCGCCTGTCCGACAGGAATGGGGCAGACCAAACGGAGAACTGAATGTCCAAGGAAGAAGCCCTCGAATTTGAAGGCACCGTCATGGAAGTACTGCCCGAATCCCGCTATCGCGTCACCCTGGCCAACGGCGTGGAAATCCTCGCCTACGGTTCAGGCAAAATGAAAATGCACCGCATCAAGGTGCTCATGGGTGACAAGGTCACCGTGGAAATGTCCCCCTACGACCTGACCAAGGGTCGCATCACCTTCCGCCACCTCGGCGAAGGTGCCCGGGGCCCCGCCCCCGCACGCCGCCGCCGCTAGGCGCGCCACGGCACCCTGCGCCATCCCCGCCGACGCGGAACTTCGCAGGGTGCTGATCAACTCAAGGAAACAAAGCTTAGTGAAAGTAAAAGAACTCATGCCGGGCGACCGGATTGTCGACTTCTGCAAGGGAGACGACGAGCATTACGAAGTCATCGCAGTACGCCCCCTGGGCCACCGTTTTGAAGTCACCTTCCGCTCCCACCGGGGCGAGGCCTCTGCCCACTACAACGGCAACGCCTACATCTCCGCCTTCCGCTGAGGCCGGCGCCGCCGTCCTCCCAGCGCCACCCGCTGCGGCGCTCCTTTCCTGTAATACCTGCCTGAAAACCTGCCCCGTAGCAACGGGCAGTTTTGCTACACTCGACGCCACCGGATAACCGTTCCGGCGTTGCAGAGTCCCCTTTCAGGCAAAGGAGCCGCCATGCCCTCTCCCTTCCGTCATCCCCTGGTCCTGGCCGTCTGCTCCGTCCTCGCCGGCAGCCTGTCCCTTTCCGCCTGGTCCGCCGAGCTGCCCAAGCGCAAGTCGGGTCTGTGGGAAATCCACACCCAGATCGTCGGCGCCCCCAGCCCCGGCCCCATGAAGATGTGCGTGGACGCCAACACGGACAACCTGATGCAGGAGCAGCCCGGCCAGAAGCCGGACTGTAGCGCCATGGACGTCAAGCAGAGCGGCAACAAGGTCACCATCCATACCGTCTGCCGCATGGACAAGACCACGGTGACCACCGATGGCGTCCTCATCGGGGATTTCTCCAGCGGCTACAAGAGCGACATGACCATGCGTTACAGCCCGCCGCTGCAGGGCATGAAGGAAACCAGGATGACCCAGGAGACCCGTTGGCTGGGCCCCTGCGCCAAGGGCCAGAAACCGGGCGACATCATCATGCCCAACATGGGCACCTTCAACCCGGCGGAGATGATGAAGGATCCCCGCTTCAAGGAAATGATGCAGCAGCATCAGCACTAGCCCGGCCAAGGGGGCACAAAAAAAAGGCCTGTCGCTGACAGGCCTTTTTTTCTGGTGGCGGCTGTTATTCGTCCGCGCCCGGCGCCTCTTCCGGCGGCGCCAGTTGGCCCGCGGCGGCAGCCTGCAGCAGGGCGGCCCGGCTCTCCGGCGTCTCCAGGCTGATGCGGCCCAGGGTGCCATTGCGGTAGTCGTTGAGCAGGATCAGGGAAGCCTTCTCCAGGTCCAGCTCGCCGGCCCGGCCCTTGATGATGCAGCCCCGCTTGCGGGCCACGGTTTCCACCACGCCCACCGCATCGGTCTCGGCCGCCTTGAGGCCGTAGCGGGCCTCCAGGCATTGGGGATAGCGCTGCAACAGCAGTTCCGCCAGATACACCCCCACCTCCTCGTCGATGTAGGCATTGGGGCCGACGGCGTGGCTGGCGGCCAGCATCAGGCCGTCGCTGGCCAGCTCGATCTTGGGCCACATCAGGCCCGGGGTATCGACGATGGACAGGCGCGGGCCCAGGTCCATGCGCTGCTGCTGCTTGGTCACCGCCGGCTGGTCGCCGACCGCCGCCACTTTGCGCTTGACCAGGGCGTTGAGCAGGGTGGACTTGCCCACGTTGGGGATGCCCATGATCATCAGCCGCAGGGGCTTGACGTTGCTGTTGCGGTGGGGCGCCAGGGTCTGGGCCAGGGCCGGGATGCGGGCCACCTCGCCGGGCTTCTTGCAGGAGATGGCCACGGCCTTCACGTCGGGCTGCTGCTTGTAGTAGTCGAGCCAGGCCTGGGTCACGGCCGGGTCGGCCAGGTCGGACTTGTTCAACAGTTTGAGGCAGGGCCGCTGGCGGTGCTTGCGCAGTTCCTCGATCATGGGGTTGCGGCTGGCTTCGGGCAGACGGGCATCGAGCACTTCGATCACCACGTCGGCGAACTCCATGGTTTCGGCGGCCTTCTTGCGGGCCGAGGTCATATGGCCGGGGAACCACTGTATTGTCATGTCTTGCCTGAAATCTCAAATAGGATGCGACGGGAAGGGGCGTCGGACGCCGGGAAAATCCCGCGAAAGGCCGCCATTATCGCAGGAGTTGGGCGCCCCATCCGTTACAATCGCCCACTTTCAGCCAAATATCCGTTCCGCCATGGCCACTCCCCCCCTCAAAGCGCAAAAAGTCTTCGCCCTGATGCAGGTCATCGGCGGCTTCGTCGCCGCCCTGGTGCTGGGCTACTCCACCATGAACAACCTGACCCCGGGCCAGATGAGCGGCACCCAGCTGCTGCTGGCCGGCCTCACCCTGGCGGCCCTGGCCTACGCCGGCTACTTCACCCAGAAGCTGGGCAAGCTGGTGGAGCAGGGCAAGGCGGAAAAGGCCGGGAGCGACACCGGCAAGTAGGAACTCAGTTGCGGGCGTGGGAGAGCTTGAAGCTGTCCACGCCCTCGAAGCTGGCCAGTTCCTCCGCCAGCTGGGTGATGGGCGTGCCGTTGGCCTTGCCCAGGGATACGGCGACGAAGCGCCATTCGGCCTGGCCGGCATCGTAGCCGATGGCAAAACTGCCCGGCGCCAGTTCGTAACCCCGCTTCAGGGCGGCCCGGGCCAGCACATCCTGGCGCGGCGTGAAGCCGGCCCGGAAACGCATGGTGATGGCCACCGCCTGCCGCGACGGCAGCCAGCCCTCCAGCCGGGACACCAGCATCATGCAGGTGGCCGACAACAGGGCCAGCAGGATGGCCGCCGCGTAGAACCCCACTCCCACCAGGATGCCGATGGCCGACGAGGCCCAGATGGAGGCCGCCGTGGTCAGGCCGCTGATGGTGAAGCCCTCGCGCATGATGACCCCGGCACCGAGAAAGCCGATGCCGGTGACGATGCCCTGGATCACCCGGGTGGGATCGGTGGCCGCGGGCTGCAATCCCTGGCCGCCATACCAGTAGCCGGGATAGCCGATGATCACCACCAGGGCCGCCGAGGCCATGCAGACCAGGCCGTAGGTGCGCATGCCGGCCGCCCGGCCGTGGTAGGAGCGCTCGTAGCCGACGATGAAACCCAGCAGCAAAGCCCCCAGCAGGTTGACGAAGACCAGCAGATTGGTGGCCACCTCGTCGGCGGACCAGTAGATTTTCAGCGCATCGGGACTCAGGGGAGACATGGCGGACTCCTTATGGGGCGCGGCTCTCGGGGCGGCCGGTTACAATGGGCCCATTCTACGCGCAAAGCCGGACCCCACCATGCCCGAAACCCAAGCCCCGCCGCCCTACGCCAGCCTGACCCCGGATGCGGTGCTCGACGCCCTGGAAAGCCTGGGCCTGCTGCCGGACGGCCGCCAACTGACCCTCAACAGCTACGAAAACCGGGTGTACCAGCTGTGGCTGGACGAGCCCCTGGCCGGCCACAACATTGTCGTCGCCAAGTTCTACCGCCCGGGCCGCTGGAGTGATGGCGCCATCCTGGAAGAACACGCCTTCACCCGGGAGCTGGCGGAGCGGGAAATTCCCGTGGTCGCCCCCCTGGAGATCGGCGGCCGCACCCTGCACCACTGCGGCGAACACCGGCTGGCCCTGTTCCCCCGCCGCGGCGGCCGGGCACCGGAGTTGTCGGACCCGGACACCCTGGAATGGCTGGGCCGCTTCATCGCCCGCATCCACGCCGTCGGCGCCCTCGCCCCCTACCGGGAACGGCCGGCCCTGACCCTGCACAGCTTCGGCGAGGAGCCCCGGGACTTCCTCCTGGCCGGCGGCTTCGTTCCGCCGGAACTGAAGAACGCCTGGGAAGGCACGGTGAACGTAGCCCTGGACGGCGCCCGCCGCTGCTTCGAACGGGCCGGCGACGTCGCCAGCCTGCGCCTGCACGGCGACTGCCACATGGGCAACGTGCTGTGGACCGATGCCGGCCCCCACTTCGTGGACTTCGACGACAGCCGCACGGGCCCGGCCATCCAGGACCTGTGGATGCTCCTTTCCGGCGACCGCCGGGAACAGCAGCGACAACTGGACGACGTGCTGGCCGGCTACCGGGACTTCATGGACTTCGATCCCCGGGAACTGCATCTGGTGGAGGCCCTGCGCACCCTGCGCCTAGTCCATTACAGCGCCTGGCTGGCCCGCCGCTGGAACGACCCGGCCTTTCCCGCCGCCTTCCCCTGGTTCGGCAGCCAGCGCTACTGGGAAGAACGCATCCTGGAACTGAAGGAACAGATCGCCCTGATGGACGAGGGGCCCCTGGAACTGTTCGGCTAAGGGGCTTGCGCACACCCACTGCCGCCATGACGTTAGACTGACAGCCTCGTCACCCAAAGCCTTTCCATGCCCAAGCTGTTCCTCATCCTGATCCTGGCCGGCGCCGTCCACCTGGGCTGGCGTCACTATGCCGGCACCGATGTCGCAGGGGCCGCCACGGTTGCGGCCAGCACCTCACCCAGTCTCGACGAACTGCAGGCCCTGGCCCGCGGCGTCGGCCCCGGCGAAGTGGTGATTTACACCACCAGCGAATGCCCCTACAGCGCCCAGGCCCGCTCCTGGCTGAGCCAGTACGGATTTGCCTACACCGACTGCAACATGAGCATCGACCGCCGCTGCGAGCAGGAAATGCAGAGCTATGGCGGCAACGGCGTGCCCTACCTGATCGTGCGCGGCCACCACATGAAGGACGGCTTCGACAGCGACGAATTCATCGCCGCCCTCAGGCGCTGAAGCCGCGGCCCCGCACCAGGCCGCCCCATCCCGGTTTTATGCCGACAGGGTAGCGGTGCTATCCTCGCCATCGACCATCTACCATCTCCCTCGCCCTCCCCGTACCGACTGCTGCCATGACCCGACTCAAGCGCTGGCTCTCCGCCCTCCTCATCCTCGCCGCCACCCTGATCGTGCTCGCCGTCGCCGGCCTCCAGGTCGGCACCCGGCTGCTCAAGGACCAGGTGCAGCAGGCCCTGGGGCCCGACAGCGAAGTGGGGGAAATCCGCCTCGGCTGGAGCGAGGTGGAAATCCTCAAGCTGCGCCTCAAGGCCCCCGCAGGCTGGCCGGCGGCCGACACCCTGCGGGCCGAGCGCATCGTCGTCAGTCCCGACCTGCGCAGCCTGCTGGGCCAGCCCATCCGGGTGTCCTCCATCCGCATCGAAGGCGCCTATGTCTCGGCCCTGCGCAGCGCCGACGGCAAGATGCGGGTGGTGCCGAACCTGCTGGAACATCCGGCGCCGGCGGAGCAGGCCGAGAAGACGCCGCCGCCCCGGGTGCACCTGGGCCGCATCGAACTGACCGGCGCCGTGCTGGAATTTTTCGACGCCACGGTGCGCAAGCCCGCCCTGAAAATCCGCCTGGAACAGCTCGACGCCACGGTGCAGGACATCCAGCTGCCCGACCTTGCCGGCCGCACCCGGCTGGCCCTGGACGGCGTGCTGAAGGGCGTGCGCCAGGACGGCCGCATCAGCATCAAGGGCTGGATGGACCTGGACACCCGGGATTCGGACATCACCAGCACCTTCCGCCAGGTGGACCTGGTGGCCCTCCAGCCCTATCTGGTGAAGGCCGCCGAAACCGGCGTCAAGAAGGGCAGCCTGGACCTGGACCTGCACGCCGTGGTCAAGGAGCAGCGCCTCAGGGCCCCAGGCAATCTGGTGCTGAACCAGCTGGAGCTGGATAGCAACGGCAGCACCTTCATGGGCATGCCGCGCCAGGCGGTGCTCGGCCTGTTGAAGGACAAGAACGGCCGCATCGACATCAAGTTCGTCCTCGAGGGCAACCTGAAGGACCCCCAGTTCCATCTCAACGAAAGCTTCGCCACCAAGGTCGGCGCCTCCATCGCCGACACCTTCGGCATCAGCTTCGAAGGCCTGGCCAAGGGCGTCGGCACCGTGGGCCAGAAAACCGTGGAAGCGGCCGAAGGCGTCGGCAAGGCCATCAAGGGGCTGTTCGGCAAGTAGCAGCGGGGAACAGGCGCTCTGCGAACGGACGGCGACCGCACCGCCGGTGGCGCCGGCATGATCCGGCATGGAATGGAGCGCCCTCACGCCGCCCTTTCCTCCGCTTTGCCACAACCGACCTGGGGGCGGCGACGTCCGGCGGGTCGCCACGGCTCTCGCCCCGGCTACGCCCACGACAGAGACCGATACTTTCCCTCTGCCGCGCTTGGCATGCCAATTCGCGACTCACGATCGAAGCGATCGTCATAAAATGCGGCATTCCCCAGCCACCTGCCCCAAAGGCTCGCCCATGAAAAAACTGGCCCTGCTTTTCTGTAGCCTGTCCCTGTCCGGTCTGGTCTCCGCCGCCACCGTGCAGCAGTTCCAGCCCCAGGGCAAGGTCGCAGACCAGACCCGCATCACGGCCCGCTTCAGCGCCGACATGGTGAAGCTGGGAGAGGCCACGGCGGCCGCGCCCTTCGAGGTGGATTGCGCCCGCATCTCCGGCGAAGGCCGCTGGGTGGATGCCCGCACCTGGGCCTGGCAACTGGCACGCCCCCTGCAACCCGGCGAACGCTGCGTCTTCACGGTCAAATCCCAACAGCTTGCCCTGAGCGGGGAGAGCATCGGCGGCAAAACCCGTTTCGAGCTGTTCGGCGCCCCTCCCCGGCCCTGGCGCATTGTCCCGTCCCCCGGCAGCGCCATCGACGAGGAACAGGCTTTCGTCATCAACGGCGGCGGCGAGCTGGATGCCCGCTCCCTGGAAAACAATCTTTGGTGCGAAGCCGACGGCGTCGGCCAGCGTCTGCCGGCCCGGCCGGTGGCGGCCAAGGTGCGTCAGGAGGTGCTGCAACGGGTAGGCAATGGGGGCGCCGCGCCCCTGGTGGTGACCTGCAGCGAACGTCTGCCCGCCGGCAGCCGGGCCCGCCTGGTCTGGGGGGCCGGCATCCGTGCTGCCAACGGCACGCCGACGGAAAAGGAGGAGAGCTTCGTCTACATGGTGCGGGAGCCCTTCAAGGCCACCTTCTCCTGCGAGCGGGAAAAGGCCGGTGCGCCCTGCTCCCCCCTCTCGGGCCTCAGCCTCCAGTTCAATGCCCCTTTCGATGCCAAGCAGATCAGCCAGTTCGCCCTCGTCACCCCGGAGGGCAAGCGCAAGCCCCAGGACCCCAACCAGAACAGCAGCAGCAAGAGCGACACCCTGCAATCCCTCAGCTTCCCCGGCCCCCTGCCCCAGAATGCCGAGCTGACCCTGGAAATTCCCGCCGGGCTGAAAGATGACGCGGGCCGCCCCCTGGCCAACGCCGCCAGCTTCCCCCTCAAACTGCGTACCGGCGGGCTGCCGCCCCTGGCCAAGTTTCCCGGCGCCTTCGGCATCGTCGAGCTGCAGGAAGGCGGGCTGCTCCCGGTCACCCTGCGCAACGTGGAGGCCAGCCTGAAGACCGCCGGGCTGACCCTGCCGGGCCGGCACCGCTTCAGCCAGCAGCGCCTGACGGAAGATGCGGACGTGATTGCCGCCATGCTGGCCCTGGAGAAGTTCGAGCAGCAGAGCCGCAAGGTCCGCCTGAAGGTGGATGGGGAATGGCGGGAACTGATCGACCCCTACTACGCCCGGGAGCTCTCCTTCCTCCAGGGGCGGGCCGGCGTCGCCCGCCAGGAGTTGCCCAAGCCCGGCGGCAGCAGCGAGTTCGAGGTGATCGGCGTACCCCTGCAGAAGCCCGGCTACCACATCGTCGAAATCGAAAGTCAGCTGCTGGGCCAGGCCCTGCTGGCAACGCCCAAGCCCATGTACGTGCGGGCCGCGGCCCTGGTCACCAACCTGGCGGTGCATCTGAAAACGGGACGGGACAATGGCCTGGTCTGGGTCACCGCCCTGGACAGCGGCAAGCCGGTGGCCGGCGCCGAGGTGCGCATTTCCGGCTGCAACGGCCAGTCTCTCTGGCAAGGCAGCACCGATGCCCAGGGCCGGGCCCGGGTGGATCAGGCCCTGCAAGCGCCCTATTGCCGGGAGTCCCACTTCCTCTTTGCCAGCGCCCGCCTCAACGGCGACTACAGCTTCGTCCGCTCCGACTGGAACGAAGGCATCGAACCCTGGCGCTTCGGCGTGGCAACCTGGGGCGAGAGCGGCGACTTCAAGATCCACTCCGTGCTCGACCGCACCCTCTTCCGCCCCGGCCAGACCCTCTCCATGAAGCACCTGGCCCGCAGCCGCAGCAGCCGGGGCTTCGCCATTCCGGCAGCGGAGGAGTTACCTACCCGCCTGGTCATCCGCCACGGCGAGAGCGGCACCGAATACCCACAGAACCTGAGCTGGGATGCCCAGGGTGCCGCCACCAGCAGCTGGAAGGTGCCGGACTCGGCCAAGCTGGGCAACTATGAAATCGTGCTCTCCGGCGGCAAGCGGGGCGAGCAGTACACCGGGGAATTCCGGGTCGCCGACTTCCGCCTGCCGGTGTTCACCGGCAGCGTGCAGGGCGTGCCGGCCCGCCAGGTGGCGCCGGGCAAGGTGCCCCTGGCCCTGGGCCTGTCCTTCCTCAACGGCGGCGCGGCCAAGCGGGCGGAAGTCCAGGTCTCGGCCACCCTGCGCCCGCGCTGGCCGGTGTACAAGAACTTCGAGGCCTACAACTTCCACATCGATTTCGATGCCGCTGCCCTGGCCGCCTTCAAGGTGGAGGCCAACCGGGAACAGGAAACCCTCATCCTCGATCGCCAGGCCGTGACCCTGGACCAGGCCGGTGCCGGCAAGCTGGAGGTGGTGCTGCCTGCCAAGCCCAAGGGACCCAGCGAGGTCTATGCGGAAATGACCTTCGCCGACCCCAACGGGGAAATCCAGACCCTGCGGGGCCAGGTGGAACTGTGGCCGGCCAATGTGGCGGTGGGCATCAAGGTGGCGGACTGGGCCTCCGGCAATGGCAAGAACCGCATCGAAGTGGCGGTGCTGGATATCCAGGGCAAGCCCGTGGCGGGCCAGGCGGTGAGCGTCAAGGCCAAGCGGCGGGTGGATTACAGCCACCGCCGGCGCATCGTCGGCGGTTTCTACGCCTACGAAAACCAGCAGGAATACCAGGACATGGGCGAAGTCTGCGCCGGCACCACGGACAGCCGGGGCCTGCTGCTGTGCGAGCCCAAGGCCGGCGAGCCGGGGGCCATCCACCTGCTGGCCGAAACCCGGGACAGCCAGGGCAACGTGGCCCGGGCCAGCACCAGCTACTGGGTCAGCGGCGGCGGCGACCTGTGGTTCACCGCCGGCAACCAGGACCGCATCGACGTCATTCCCGAAAAGCGCAGCTACCAGCCCGGGGAGACGGCCCGCTTCCAGGTGCGCACGCCCTTCCGGGAAGCCACCGCCCTGGTTTCCGTGGAGGCGGGCGGCATCATCGACACCTTCGTGCAGCCCCTTTCCCGCTTCAAGCCCACCGTGGAAATCCCGGTCAAACCCGAATGGGGGCCGAATGTCTATGTCTCCGTGCTCGCCGTGCGGGGCCGGGTGGAGCCCCTGAAATGGACCAGCTTCTTCCAGTGGGGCTGGCGCGAGCCCCTGGCCTGGTTCAAGGAATGGTGGCACCCGGAGCAGCCCACCGCCATGGTGGACCTGGCCAAGCCGGCCTACCGCCTGGGCCTGGGGGAAATCGCCGTGGGCAACGACGGCTTCCGCCTCAAGGTTGAGGTGAGCAGCGACAAGAGCGACTACCGGCCCCGGGAAGAGGCCACGGTGAAAATCCGCGTCACCACGCCGGACGGCAAGCCGGCCCCCGCCGGCAGCGAGGTGGCCTTTGCCGCGGTGGACCAGGCCCTGCTGGAACTGCGCCCCAACGACAGCTGGGACCTGCTGCAGGCCTTCCTGCAGAAGCGGGCCTATCAGGTGGAAACCGCCACCGCCCAATCCCAGGTGATCGGCAAGCGCCATTTCGGCAAGAAGGCCCTGCCCCCCGGCGGCGGCGGCGGCCGCGCCCCGGCCCGGGAACTGTTCGACACCCTGCTCAGCTGGCAGCCCCGGGTCAAGCTGGACGCCAACGGCAGCGCCACCCTCCGGGTGGCGATGAACGATTCCCTCAGCGAATTCCGCCTGGTGGGCGTGGCCACGGCCGGAGCCGGCCTGTTCGGCAGCGGCAGCAGCAGCGTGCGCACCCGGCAGGACCTGCAGATCATCTCCGGCCTGCCACCCCTGGTGCGGGAGGGCGACCATTTCAAGGCCCTGGTCACCCTGCGCAACGGCACCGCCCGCCAGATGACGGTGCGCCTCCAGGCCCGCCATGGCAGCCAGAGCCTGCCCGAACGCCAGGTCGTCCTGGCCGCCGAAGGGGCCGCCGAACTCAGCTGGGAGGCGGACGCCCCCGATGGTGCCAGCCACCAGGACTGGGAATTCACCGCCAAAGAAGAAGGCGGCAAGGCCCAGGACGCCCTGAAGATTACCCAGCAGGTCGCCCCCGCCGTGCCGGTGACGGTGCAGCAGGCCACCTTCACCCGGGTCGACGGCAAGTACGAGGTCGGCGTCAGTCCGCCGGCCGGCGCCCTGCCCGGCAAGGGCGGGCTGGAGATCAGCCTGTCGCCCAGGCTGGCGGTGCCGCCGCCGGGCCTGCGTCGCTTCTTCGAGGAGTACCCCTTCTCCTGCCTGGAACAGAAGACCTCCATCGCCGTCGGCCTCAACGACGCCCGGCGCTGGCAGGCCGTGGCCGACAGCCTGCCCGGCATGCTGGACAGCAACGGCCTGGCCGGCTATTTTCCCGGCACCCCGGGCAGCGCCACCCTGACGGCCTATCTGCTCGACCTCACCACCCTGGCCGGCTTCGCCGTGCCGGAGGAGAGCAAGCGGCGCATGATCCAGGGCCTCACCGCCTACGCCGAAGGCCGCCTGCGCACCGGGGAATGGGCCCCCGCCGGTTACGGCGACCCGCTGCTGCTGCGCCGCCTCAACGCCCTGCAGGCCCTGGGCCGGCAGGGTGTGCAACTGCCGCGCACGGTGGCGGCCCTGGAGGTCGATCCCCTGCGCCTGCCCACGGCGGCCCTCATCGACTGGTATCTGGTGCTGCAACGCACCGCCGACCTGCCCCAGCGCAGCAAGCGCCTGGCCGAGGCCCAGCAGGAACTGCGCAACCGCCTCTCCTACACCGGCGGCCGCCTGACCTTCACCACGGAACGGGAAGACTACTGGTGGTGGATGATGCTCAACGCCGACGCCAACGCCTTCCGCCTCATCGAGGCCATGCTCGACAACCCGGCCTGGCAGGAGGACCTGCCGCGCCTGGTGCAGGGCGCCATGGAGCGCCAGGTGCGGGGCCGCTGGCTGACCACCACGGCCAATGCCTGGGCCCGGGTCACCCTGGACCGCTTCGCCCGCAAGTTCGAGCGGGAGCCGGTGGCCGGCAAGACCCTGGCCAGCCTGGCAAAAGCCAGCGCCGAGGTGGACTGGCGCCAGGCCGGTGCCGCCCTGCCCGCCCCCCTGGCCCTGCCCTGGCCCAATCCGGCAGGCAAGGATGACAAGCTGCAACTGAGCCACCAGGGCAGCGGCAAGCCCTGGGCCACCGTGCAGGTGCTGGCGGCCGTGGCCGACGGCCCGGCCCGGGCCATGGGCTACCGCATCAGCCGCAAGGTGGCGCCGCTGCAGGAGAAGATTCCGGGCAAGGTCAGCCGCGGCGATCTGTGGCGCGTGACCCTGACGGTGGATGCGGACCAGGACATGACCTGGGTGGCCCTGAGCGACCCCATTCCTGCCGGTGCCCGCATCCTGGGCGATGGCGACGGACGGGACAGCGCCATCGGCACCCTGGATGAGAACCGGGACGCGCACGGCCTGCGGCCCAGCTACGTGGAGCGCAGCTTCAGCGCCTTCCGAGCCTATTACCAGTGGCTGCCCAAGGGCCGCTTCGTCCTGGAATACACCCTGCGCCTCAACAACAGCGGCGACTTCGCCCTGCCGCCGACCCGGGTGGAGGCCCTCTACGCCCCCGACGTGTTCGGCGAAGTGCCCAACAGCCGGGTCAAGGTTGGCGACTAGACCGGCCGTGCCCCGCTTTTCAGGCTTTGGAGGGCGCCGCCTGCCGCTGCGGCGACGGGCGCTGCTCCCCACCCTGGCCCTGCTCCTGGGGCTGGCCGCGCCTGCTGCCCAGGCCCTGCCGGACTACGCCCAGGTGCGCCGGGAATACCGGGCCTCCGACGCCACCCTGCTGGCCCGGGACGGACAGGTGCTGCAGAGCCTGCGCCTGGACCGCAACGTCCGGCGCCGGGCCTGGACGCCCCTGGCGGAAATCTCCCCGGCCCTGGTGCGGGCCGTCATCGTCTCCGAAGACCGGCGCTTCATGGAGCATGACGGCGTGGACTGGCGCGCCGCCGGCAAGGCCGCCTGGAGCAACTTCTGGGGCAGCCGCACCCGGGGCGCCAGCACCCTGACCATGCAGCTGGCCGGCCTGCTGGAGGAGGACGGGCAGCGCCGGGGCCGCCGCTCCTTCCTCGACAAGCTCGGCCAGTCCATGGCGGCGGGACGCCTGGAGCGCACCTGGAACAAGCGCCAGATCATCGAGGCCTATCTCAACCTGGTGCCCTTCCGGGGCGAACTGCAGGGCGTCGGCGCCATGAGCCCGGAGCTGTTCGGCAAGTGGCCCCACGGCCTGGACGAGCGGGAATCCGCCCTGGCGGCCGCCCTGCTGCGCTCCCCCAATGCCGCCCCCGCCGTGGTGGCCCGCCGGGCCTGCCGCCTGCTGGCGGAAATGGGCCGGGAACAGGAATGCAGCGACGCCCAGGCCTTCGCTGCCTATGTGGACTACGCCCTCAGCGGCGCCCAGCGCACGCGCCAGGCCCCCGCCCCCCAACTGGCGCCCCACCTGGCCCGCAAGCTGCTGGAGCACCCCGGCCAGGCCCTGCGTTCCAGCCTGGACGGGGACCTGCAGCAGTTCGCCAGCCACGCCCTGCGACGCCACCTCCATGCCCTGCGGCACCAGAACGTGGAAGACGGCGCGGTGCTGGTACTCGACAACGCCAGCGGCGAAATCCTGGCCTGGGTCGGCTCCAGCGGCGACCTCTCGGAGGCGGCGGAAGTGGATGGGGTCACCGCCCTGCGCCAGGCCGGCTCCACCCTCAAGCCCTTTCTCTACGCCCTGGCCTTTGAACAGCGGGCCCTAACGCCCGCCTCCCTCATCGAGGATGCGCCTTTGGCCCTGGATACGGGCAACGGCCTCTACGCTCCCCAGAACTACGAGCCCCATTACCAGGGCTGGGTCTCGGTGCGGCGCGCCCTGGCAGGCTCCCTCAACGTGCCGGCGGTGCGCACCCTGGTGCGCCTGGGGCCCGAGCCCTTCCGCCGCAAGCTGCTGCAGGCCGGCCTGGCCAGCCTCAACCAGGATGGCGACTGGTACGGCTACAGCCTGGCCCTGGGCTCGGCGGACATTTCCCTGCTGATGCTGGCCAACGGCTACCGCAGCCTGGCCAACGGCGGCCGCTGGAGCCCCCTGCGGGCCGTACCTGCCGTAACTTCCACCGCTGCCGGCAGCAATGGCAAGGCCCAGCCCATTCCCTGCCGCCGCGAAGGCTGCGCCGGGGTTTTCAGCGACGTGCCCCGCCCGGCCTTCACCGCGGCAGCGGCCTTCCTGGTGGGAGACATCCTGGCCGACCGCAATGCCCGGGCTTCCACCTTCGGCCTGGAATCCTGGCTCGCCACGCCCTACTGGAGCGCGGTCAAGACCGGCACCAGCAAGGACATGCGGGACAACTGGTGCGCCGGCTATTCCCGCCGCTACACCGTGGCGGTGTGGGTGGGCAACGCCGGCGGCAGCCCCATGCACGACGTTTCCGGCATCAGCGGCGCGGCGCCGGTGTGGCGGGAGGTCATGGACTGGCTGCACCGGGGCGATCCGGCCCGGGCCCGGCCACCCCAATCCAGCCGGCCGCCGCCGGCCCCCGCCGGCGTGGTGCGCCAGAGCATCCGCTTCGAGCCGGCCCGGGAACCGGCCCGCCAGGAGTGGTTCCTGGCCGGCACGGAACAGACGCTCATCCGCCAGGCCGGTGGCCAGGCCCTGGGCCGCATCGCCTACCCGGCCGACGGCACCATCCTGGCCCTAGACCCGGACATTCCGCCCAACCTGCAACGCATCGAACTGCGCCTGAGCGGCCCCGCCGCCCCGGGCTGGCACTGGCAACTCGACGGCAAGCGGCTGGCCGCCGCCCAGCCGGCGCCCCGCTGGCTGCCCCAGCCCGGCCGCCACCGCCTGCAGCTGGTGGATGCCCGGCAGCGGGTGATCGACGAGGCCGCCTTCCAAGTCCGGGCCCTGAAAGGGAAAAGCCGGCGCTGACGCTGCCGGGCAGAGGAAGCCCTGGCCCCCATGAAAAGGGGCGAAAAAAAAAGGCCGGTGGTCCCGGCCTTTTTTCATTTCCTGCAAGTTCCGTTCATTCCTTGTACAGCCACTTCACCGGCTCGATATTCACCGTGCCCTTGTCGCAGCCGACCAGGACATGGCCGTCCTGGATGGTGCAGGAGAGGCGCATGGTGCGGTCGGCCAGTTCGGCCAGGGCGCGGCTCTGGGCTTCGGGGATGAACAGCACGGTGAGCTTTTCCTGGCGCTCCACCTTGCTGGCCAGCTGGGACCACCAGATTTCCGCCGCCCGGCCGCCGTAGGCCACGACCAACACCTGGGCAGAACGGGAGAGGCCCTTCTTGATGCGCTTTTCGTCCGGCAGGCCCACTTCGATCCACTGTTCGATGGCTTCGGTGTAGTCCTTGCGCCACAGGTCCGGCTCGTCGTCGTCGGAGAGGCCCTTGCAGAAGGCCAGACGCTCGTCGGCGTTGAGGGCGAAGGCCAGCAGGCGCACCATCATGCGCTCGTCGGTTTCCGACGGGTGCCGTGCCAGGGTCAGGGAATAATCGGCGTAGTGGTGCCGGTCCATGTCGGCGACGCTGAGGTCGGCCTTGAATACGGTGGATTTGAGAGCCATAGGGCGGGCATTTTACCCGCACTTGGGACAACGGCGGGGGCCGTGGGGCCGCTCATGGCGCCTCAGGGCCGCGGCGGCCCAAGTAATGCCGGGTCCTGCAGCCTTGCAGGGCACTGTCCCGGAAGGCAACAGGGACGGGCATGAGCGGCATGCCTGCCCGGAGAATGTCGTCCTTCCTGCCTCCCGGGCCGGCAGCCGTTCAGCCGCCTTTCAGCCCTCGCCCCGGGCCCGCCGCTTGCGCCGCACGTAGACGGTCTTGTGCACCCGGGCCACCACCTGCCCGGCCTCGTCCACCACGTCGATGTGGAACTCGGGCAGGTATTTGTCGCCGCCGGCGGTGCGGGCCACGATCTCCTCCAGGGTGGCGTCGTCCACCTTGAACAGGGCCTTGACCACGCCCTTGCCCGGAGCCACGAAGTCGATCACGGCCCGCTGGTCCCACACCAGGTAGTCCTTGCCCAGGCGCTGCATGAGCAGCAGCATGTACCAGGGATCGGTCATGGCGAAAAGGCTGCCGCCGAAATGGGTGCCGACGTAATTGCGGTTGTACCAGCGCAGGCGCAGTTCCACTTCCGCCTCCCGGTAGTCGGGGGCAATGCGGGGGCTGCGGATGCCGGTGAACAGGAAGGGTGGCCACAGGTTTATGAGGCGGCGGAAGGTGCTGGCTTTCATGAATCTCTCGTCGGGAAAGGGGATGGGCAATGGCAGACCGGGGGCCACTGCGCGCCTGGCGGCATCCGCGGCGGTCAGCTCGGACCCGTGACCACGGAGCGATGAGCAGAAGCCGGAGCCTCCGGCACCGCTCGCGGTCGGCCATCGCTGGTTATTGCGTTAATTCAAACGATCGTTTGATTGCTATTTTCCCCAAGAGTTGCCTGCCCCGGCAAGCCCTTTTTTTCCCCCGACCCATTCTTGCGCCGGGCCGGGAGCCGCGCCCCGCCTGGCGACTGCCGGGGCGGGCGAAAGTCCGCTAATATCCGCCCCCTCGACCGCCATTTCCCGGAGCCCGCCCATGTTCCTCGCCATGAACCGCTTTCGCATCAAGCCGGGCAGCGAAGCCGCCTTCATCGAACACTGGCAGAAGCGGGAAAGCTATCTGGCCGAAGTCCCGGGCTTTCTCGGCTTCCACCTGCTGCAACTGGAACCCCTGGGCGACGACCCGGGCGAATTCACCCTCTTCGCCTCCCACACCATGTGGGCTTCGCAACAGGCTTTCGAGGACTGGACCCAGTCGGAGGCCTTCCGCAAGGCCCACGCCAACGCGGCCCTGACGCCCCGGGAACTCTATGTCGGCCCGCCCCAACTCGAACTTTTCAAGGCTGTAATCTAATGCTCAGCTACCGCCACGCCTTCCACGCCGGCAACCACGCCGACGTCCTCAAGCATCTGGTTCTGCTCCAGCTGCTCGACTACCTGACCCAGAAGGACAAGGCCCTCTACGTCATCGACACCCACGCCGGCGCCGGCGCCTACGACCTGAAGTCGGACTACGCCAAGAAGCTGGCCGAATTCCAGGGCGGCATCGGCCGCCTGTGGGAAGTGCCCCCTGCCGACCTGCCGCCGGCCCTGGCCGACTACGTGGCCCGCATCCGCCAGTTCAACGGCAACGAGGCCAACGGCCCCCTGCGCCTCTACCCCGGCTCCCCCTGGCTGGCCCAGCAGGGCCTGCGGGACATCGACCGGCTGCGCCTGTACGAGCTGCACAGCACCGACGCCCGCCTGCTGGCCGCCAATTTCAAGGATGCCGGCCGCCAGGTCCAGGTCACCTCCGGCGACGGCCTGGCCGGCATGAAGGCCCTGCTGCCGCCCCCGTCGCGCCGGGCCCTGGTGCTGATCGACCCCTCCTACGAGGTCAAGACCGACTACGCCACCATCTACAAATCCCTGCAGGACGCCCTGCAGCGCTTCGCCACCGGCACCTACGCCGTCTGGTATCCCTGTCTCAACCGCCCCGAATCCCGCCAGTTCCCCGACCGCCTGAAGCGCCTGCCGGCCAAGGACTGGCTCCACGTCTCCCTGCACGTGCGCTCGCCGGACGCGGACGGCTTCGGCATGGCCGGCAGCGGCATGTTCATCCTCAACCCGCCATGGACCCTGGCCGCCACCCTGAAGGAAGTGCTGCCCCGGCTGGTGGAACTGCTGGCGGAAGAAGGGGATGCCGGCAAGGGAGCCCACTTCGTCCTGGAGAGCGGCGCCGGCGGCACCCTGGGCGATACGCCGCTACGCCCCGAGCGGGCCCGGCCGACGGTGTTCAACCCCCGGGGCAGCGCCGGTTTTCCGTCTAATACGGCGGGGCGGAAGGCGCCCCGCGCGCCTGCCGCCAGCGCCGGGCAAAAGCCTGGGCGTCCGGCAGGAAAGCCCGGCAATCCGCCGCAAAGCCCGCGTAATCCTGCAGCAACTCCGCGCCCGCCCCGCAAAGGGCCGTCCGGGCGCTCGGGCGCGTAAAGCGCTGGGCCATGCGGTCCAGGGCCAGGGCGATGATCTCCGGCTCCCGGTAGGAGGCCAGCCAGTCGTCGCCCCGCATGCGCGGCAGGATGGCCGCCAGCCGCTGCGGCAGGGCCGGCCCCAGCGCTTCCGCCTGGGCGTAAAGGCCGGCGGAAAACTGCGCCAGCCCCCGGGGCAGATCGCCCGCCGCCAGGGCTGACCACTCGGCCCAGTCCCGGGCCAGGAAGTGGTCGTAGAACAGATCCACCATGATTCCCGCCACCCGGCGCCGTGCCGGGCTGATGCGCTCCCGGCTGCGACAGAAGGCGGGATGGGTTTCGGCAAAGCTGTCCAGGCGCCGGTGCAGTTCCACCCCGGCCAGTACCTCCGCCGGCAGGCCGCCCGGAGCATTGTCCAGAGGCCCCTTGATGAAGTCGCCGAGGAAGCCGCCCAGGCGGTGCTCCGCCACCTCGCCGCCCAGATAGGCGTGGGCCAGGAAGTTCATGGCCGCTCCTGTCGCCGCCCCCGGACGCCCGCCCGGCTCACTCCAGCTCCGTGTATTTGCGCGAGGAGCCCCGGGCCTTCTCCACCGGATACTTGGCCGCGTTCTTGCCGATCTTGGCCAGGGCCGCCGCCGGCAGGTCGATGCCCGCCTCCGCCGTCAGCAGCAGCAGATACAGCAGCACGTCGGCGCATTCGTCGGCCAGGGCCTCCCGCCCCGCCGGGTCCGCCACCAGGGCGGCCATGTCGGCGTCGCTCTTCCACTGGGTCAGCTCCAGCAGTTCGGCCGCCTCCAGGTTGAGGGAGACGATGAGGTGACGCAGGCTGTGGAACTGCTTCCAGTCCCGCTCGTCACGGAAGACCAGGATGGCCTCGGTCAGCCGCTGCAGATCGGACGGGGAGCGGGCTTCAGGGTCGGCAGGGACGGGCATTTCTGCTAAGGTCATGGGCTTTTCAATGTTGGACGGGGCGGACCGTGATTATGCCCCGACGCACCGGACCATGACCGACTCTGCCCCCTCTTCTGCCCCCACTGCCGCCTCCTCTGTCTCTGCCGCACCCGCCCTCTCCCCCCGCGTCGCCGCCTACCAGCCCACGCCCGACTTCCCTTTCGCCGACCTGCAGCCCGTCGCCGTGTGGCGCCATTTCGCCGCCCTCTGCGCCATTCCGCGCCAGTCCAAGCACGAAGCCGCCCTGCGCGACCACCTGGCGGCCTGGGCTGAGGGCCGGGGCCTGGCCAGCGAGCAGGACGGCGTCGGCAACCTGGTGATCCGCAAGCCCGGCAGCCCGGGCCGGGAACAGGAGGCCGGCGTCATCCTGCAGGGCCACCTGGACATGGTCTGCCAGCAGAACAGCGGCACCGGCCACGATTTCCAGCAGGACCCCATCCGCCCCGTACTGAAGGACGGCTGGCTGCTGGCGGAGAACACCACCCTGGGCGCCGACAACGGCATCGGCGTGGCCCTGGCCCTGGCCGCCCTGGAAGCCGACGGCCTCTCCCATCCGCCCCTGGAAGTGCTGCTCACGGTGGACGAGGAAGCGGGCATGGGCGGCGCCCTGGGCCTGGCCCCGGGCCTGCTGCGGGGCCGCTACCTGATCAACATCGACACCGAGGAATGGGGCCACCTGTACCTGGGCTGCGCCGGCGGCATGGACGTCAATGTGACCTATCCCTACAGCAGCGAGCCGGCCCCGGCGGGCTGGACGGTGGCCAAAATCTCCCTCACCGGCCTCAGCGGCGGCCACTCGGGCATCGACATCCACAAGGAGCGGGGCAACGCCATCAAGCTGCTGGTGCGCCTGCTAGGGGAACTGGGCCAGCAACTCGGCGCCGAGGCCTGGCGCCTGCTGCAGCTGGAAGGGGGCACCGCCCGCAACGCCCTGCCGCGGGAGGCCTTCGCCACCGTGATCCTGGACCCGGCCTGCCTGGCCGAGATCGAGGCGACCCTGGCTACGGGCGCCCAGGCCCTTGCCCGGGAGCTGAAGGGGGTTGAAAACGGCCTATCCGTGCGCCTCTCCGAGCTGCCCTCCCTGGCCGGTCCGGCCATGGCCCCCGCCGCCCAGCGCCAGCTGCTGGCCGCCCTCAACGCGGCGCCCCACGGCGTTGCCCGCATGAGCCAGAGCGTGCCCGGCATCGTCGAAACCTCCAACAACCTGGGGGTGCTCAGCGTCGCCAACGGCCAGGCCCGGGCCAACTTCATGGTGCGCTCCCTGGTGGATTCCGCCGCCCAGGCCCATGCCCGGCGCATCGCCGACCTCTTCGGCCTGATCGGCGCCGACTCCCAGCTCACCGACGGCTACTCCGGCTGGAAGCCCAACCCGGATTCGCCCCTGCTGGCCCTGGCCCAGCAGGTCTATGCCGCACAGTTCGGCGGCAGCGCCCAGGTGGAGGTGATCCACGCCGGCCTGGAGTGCGGCATCATCGGTGCCAAGTACCCGGGCCTGGACATGCTCTCCTTCGGCCCCACCATCCACGGCGCCCACGCTCCCGGCGAGCGGGTCGAGGTGGAAACGGTGGGCAGGAGCTGGCAGTTCCTGGTGGCCCTGCTGGCCGCCCTGCCCCGGGTCTGACAAACCCTTTGCCACAGAGGGCACAGAGAACACAGAGGCAGGCAAAAGCCAAACCGTCTCAGCCGGAAGGCGGGCAGCTACGACTGCCCCTCTCTGTGTTCTCTGTGCCCTCTGTGGCTAAAAAATAGAACCTCCAGGAGCCCCCCATGCCCATCTACAAGATCGACCAGAAGACGCCCCAGATCGCCGCGAGCGCCTGGGTCGCCCCCAACGCCACGGTGATCGGCGACGCCCGCCTGGGCGACAACGTCTCCATCTGGTGGAACGCCGTGCTGCGGGGCGACAACGACCCCATCCACATCGGCGCCAACAGCAACATCCAGGACGGCTCTGTGCTGCACACGGACGAAGGCGTGCCCATGCACATCGGCGCCAACGTCACCGTGGGCCACATGGTCATGCTGCACGGCTGCACCGTGGGCGACAATTCCCTGATCGGCATCGGCAGCGTCATCCTCAACCGGGCGGTGATCGGCAAGCACAGCATCGTCGGCGCCAATACCCTGATCCCGGAAGGCAAGGTCTTCCCCGACGGGGTGCTGATCGTCGGCTCCCCCGGCAAGGTGGTGCGGGAGCTGAGCGAGGAGGAAAAGGCCCGGCTGCAAAAGAGCGCCGACCATTACGTGGACAACGCCCGCCGCTACGCCAGCCGGCTGGTGGAGCTGTAGGCCTGGCGGGCTGCGCCAGGCAGCGGCAGAAGGCCGGGAGCGACCCCGGCCTTTTTTACGTCCGTAGAACCACTTAAGTCTTTATTCCTACTACTTTTTTCGTATGTCGCCACCATAGTCTTTTCCCCATAATGGCCTGGAAAATAACCAGAACCAAGGCTGCCACAGCCTGGAGACAAGACCATGACGGCACATCCCCAGCCGCCGCCCCGGCTCTCCCGGGGGCAAGCCCTGCTGTTGCACCCGGCCAGCCCCTGGGCGGTCCTGACCATTGCCCTGGCCCTGAGCCTGTGGTTCTGGCGCACGTCCGTCGCCACCAACGACCGCATCACTGAGGAACGCTTCCAGCGCTACGTGGCCGAGGCCAGCCAGCGCATCACCCTGCGCATGCAGGAGCACGAGCAGATTCTGCGGGGCGCCGTCGGCCTGATCCTGTCCTCGGATGACGTCACCCGGCAGGAATGGCGGGACTTCTTCCAGGCCCTCAACCTGAAGGAACACTACCCGGGCATCCTGGCCCTGGGCTATACCGTCATGCTCAAGGCGGAAGAGCGGGCGGCCTACGAAAAACAGGTGCGCCAGGAAGGCTTTCCCGACTTTGCCATCAGCCCCCGGGGCGACCGTCCCGTCTACAGCAGCATCCACCTGATCGAGCCCTTCTCCGAGCGCAACCAGCGGGCCTTCGGCTACGACATGTATTCGGACCCGACCCGCCGCGCCGCCATGGAACTGGCCCGGGACCGCAACAGTGCCGCCCTCACCAGCCGGGTCACCCTGGTGCAGGAGGACGGCCACGACATCCAGGCCGGCACCGTGCTCTACATGCCGGTCTATCGCCCCGGCCGGCCCCTGGAAACCACCGCCCAGCGCCGCCAGGCCCTGCTCGGCTTCGTCTACAGCCCTTTCCGCATGGGCGACCTGATGACCGACATCCTGGGCCACTGGGGCCGGGAACTGGACTTCGAGATTTACGACGGCGCCCCCTTCAGCGAAGCCAACCGCCTCTACGCCACCCGTAGCGGCATCACCGACAGCAGCGGCATCCGCCGCACCCAGGTGACCCTGGCCCTGCCCATGCGCGAATGGACCCTGCGCTTCCAGAGCACCCCGGCCTTCGAGGCGGAACTGGAGCAGCATTCCCCCCTCATCATCCTGGCCACCGGCGGCACCATCAGCCTGCTGCTGCTGCAACTGCTGCGCAGCCTGGCCCGGGAAGTGCGGCAACAGCAGGGCAACCAGGCCGCCCTGGCCCAGGAGCACCGGCGCCTGGCCAGCATCGCCCGCCTGCGCGATGCCTACATCCGGGGCCACGACGGCCACACCATCTTCGCCCTGGTGCTGACGGAAATCCTCGATCTCTCCAACAGCCAGTTCGGCTACATCACCGAACTGAGCTACCGCCCCGACGGCGAGCCGGTGCAGCGCTTCCTCGCCCTCTCCGACATTGCCTGGGACGAGGCCAGCCGCCAGCAGTACGCCGGGGCGGCGGCGGGCCGCATGCAGTTCGTCGGCCTCAACGGTCTCTACGCCGCCGCCATCGACAGCGGCGCGGCGGTCATCGCCAACGATCCGGCACATCATCTCCGGCACAACGACCGCATCCCGGCCGGACATCCGCCCATGCAGGCCTTCCTCGGCCTGCCCATTTTCCGCGACAGCCGCATCGTCGGCAGCGTCGGCCTGGCCAACCGGCCCGGCGGCTACGACCAGGCCCTGGCCGACTACCTGCAGCCGGTGGTGGACAGCTGCTCCCAGCTGATCGACGCCCTCAAGGACCAGCAGGCCCTGCAGGAAAGCGAGAACCAGCTGCGCCAGCTATGCAATTCCCTGCAGCAGCTGATCTGGACGGCGACGCCGGACACCCGTTGTGACTTTCTCAGCCGCCAGTGGGAGGAATACACCGGCAGGCCGGCAAGCGGGCAGCTGGGCCGGGCCTGGATGGCCCAGATCCACCCGGAGGACCAGGGCCGCCTCAACGCCGCCTGGGAAAGCTGCATCGCCCGGGGCGAGAACCTGCGCATCGACCTGCGCATCCGCCGCCACGACGGCCAGTACCGCTGGTTCGACACCCGGGCCTCGGCCCTCAAGGACAGGGAGGGCAAGCTGATCCGCTGGATCGGCAGCAACACGGACGTGCAGGTGGAGCGGGAAATGATGGCGGCCCTCAGCGAAGCCCGCCGCATCATTTCCCAGGGCCAGCGCCTGGGCCACTTCGCCAGCTGGGCGGCGGACCTCAAGCAGGGCCGCTGGTTCATCCCCGACTTCACCCCCATCGTGGACTGGCCGCCGGGCGAGTACAACTGCGCCCAGCTGCTGCAGCTGGCCCACGCCGAAGACGTGGCGAACCTGCAGCAGGCCTGGCGCGAGGCCGAGGCCGGCACGACCCCCTTCGACATCAAGTGCCGCATCCGGCACCGGGGCGAGCTGCGCTGGGTCCATCTCACGGCGGAATTCGAACGCACCCCGGAGGGCAAGGCCGAGCGCGCCGCCGGCGTGGCCCGGGACATCACCCGGGAAGTGGCGGCGGAAGAACAGATCCGCCAGTTCAACGACAGCCTGGAACGACGGGTGAAGGAGCGCACCGCCGAGCTGGCGGCGGCCAACCACGAGCTGGAAGGCTTCGCCTACGCCGTCTCCCACGACCTGCGGGCGCCCCTGCGGGCCATCACCGGCTTCAGCCAGGCCCTGCTGGAGGACTACGGCGACAAGCTGGAAGGCGAGGCCAGGGAATTCCTCGACGAGATCATCCGCGGCGGCCGCCACCTGGGAGAACTGATCGACGGCCTGCTCACCCTCTCCCGCTGCACCCGGGGCGAACTGCGCCGGGAGCCGGTGGACATCTCCGCCCTGGCCGAGGCCATGGCCCGGGAAATCCGCAGCCACCAGCGGGGCGCCCATTTCACCCTGGAGGTTGAACCCGGCATCCAGGTCCACGGCGATCCCGCCATGCTGGAAGTGGTGATGCGCAACCTCATGGAAAACGCCTGGAAGTATTCGGCCCACCAGAAGGCGCCCCACATCCGCGTCTACGCCGACAGCATCACCGCAGACACCGTCGCCTGGTGCGTCGCCGACAACGGCGCCGGCTTCGACATGAACTACGCCAACAAGCTGTTCAAGCCCTTCCAGCGCCTGCACCGGCAGAGCGAATTTGCCGGCACCGGCATCGGCCTGGCCACGGTGCAACGCATCATCCACCGCCACGGCGGCGACATCACGGCCTCCTCGGCGGTGAACCAGGGCGCCGTCTTCCGCATCACCCTGCCCACTTGAAAGGACCCGAACCATGGACAAGAACATTCTGCTGGTGGAAGACAACGACCAGGACGAAAAGCTGATCCTGCGGGCCCTGCGCAAGGTGAACCTGGCCAACCAGGTGGACGTGGCCCGGGACGGCCAGCAGGCCCTGGACTACCTCTTCGCCGAAGGCGAGTTTTCCGGACGGGCCGGCCAGCCCCTGCCCACCGTGGTGCTGCTGGACATCAACCTGCCCCGCATCAGCGGCCTGGACGTGCTCAAGCGCCTGCGCGCCGATTCCCGCACCCACCTGCTGCCGGTGGTGATGCTGACCTCCTCCGACGAGGAGCAGGACCGCCTCGCCTCCTACGAGGACGGCGCCAACAGCTTCGTGCGCAAACCCCTGGATTTCGGCGAATTCGCCGAAACCGTGGCCCGCATGGGGGTGTACTGGCTGGCCACCAACATACCGCCGAAGAACTGAGAGGAGGCCGCGCCATGCTCTCGCCGCTGCACATCCTGGTCATCGAGGACATGGCCAGCGATTACCTGCTCCTGGCCCGCAGCCTCAGCCACGGGGAGATCCCGGTGGAAACCCGGCACGTCGGCAACGTGGACGAGCTCAACGAGGCCCTGGAGGCCCGCCACTGGGATGTGGTGCTGTGCGACTACTCCATTCCCGGCCTCTCCTTCGAAGACGCCTTCCACCTGATCCGCCGGCGCCAGCCGGAGGTGCCGGTGATCGTCGTCTCCGGCTCCCTCATGGACGAGGACGCGGTGGACCTGCTCAGACTGGGCGCCTCCGACTTCGTCCTCAAGGACCGGCTGGCCCGGCTCATGCCCGCCATCTGCCGCAGCATCGAGGAAAGCGAGGAAAAGCAGCGGCGCCAGCGCATCGAGCGGGAGCTGGAGATCGTCTGGGAACGGCTCGACCTGGCCCTCACCGCCACCAACGACGGCCTCTGGGACTGGGACCTGAGCAGCAACGCCCTCTACCTCTCGCCCCGCTGGTTCACCATGCTCGGCTACGGCGAAAACGAATATCCCTGCAGCCTGGAAACCTGGCGCCAGTTCATCCACCCGGACGACCTGACCCGGGCCATGGCCATCCTCAGCGACGCCACCGGCGCCACCGGTCGGGAGCGTATCGAGCAGGTCCTGCGCATGCGCAGCAAGGACGGCACCTGGCACGACGTGCTCTGCCGCGCCATGGCCATCCGCAACGATGGCCAGGTACGCCGCATCATCGGCACCAACACCGACGTCACCGCCATCAGCCAGGCCCAGCACCAGTCCCTGCAGACGGAAGCCCGCTACAAGGCCCTGGTGGAAGCCTCGGCCCAGATCGTGTGGAGCTGCAACGCCCGGGGCGAAATCTTCGAGGACTCCCCCTCCTGGCAGGCCTACACCGGCAGCAGCATGGCCGACGGCGATCTGCGCCTGGCCTCCATCCACCCGGAAGACAAGGAGGAACTGGCCCGGCGCTGGCGCCAGGCCCTGAGCCAGAACTCCATCCTGGAGATGGACCACCGCCTGCGCCACCATTCCGGCCAGTGGCGCTGGACCCACTGCCGCGCCGTGCCCCTGCGCCTGGCCAACGGCCGCATCGGCGCCTGGGTGGGGATGAACATCGACATCCACGACAAGAAGCTGGCCGAGCTCAACCAGCAACGTTACGAGCAGCTGGTACTCAACGCCGGCGACGGCCTGGCCATCTACGACCGGGACCTGCGGGTGTGCCTGTGCAACCGGGAATTCGCCGAATTCCTCGGCCACACGCCGGAGAGCATCCGCGGCCTGGCCCTGCAGGAGCTGCTGCCGGCGGACCGCTTCGAAAAAGCCCTGCCCCACCTGCAGGCGGCGCTGCAAGGCCAGTCGGTGCGCTTCCAGCTGTCGGTGGACAGGCCCGGCCGGGGCACCTATCACATCAGCCTGCGCTACCAGCCCCTGCTGCAGAACGGCCAGATCGACGGCATCGTCGCCAGCCTCACCGACGTCAGCGAGCTGAAACAGGCCGAGCAGGCCCTGCGCCAGACCCAGGTGGAACTGGAGCAACACCGGGACAAGCTGGAACAGCTGGTGGAATCCCGCTCCGCCGAACTGCGGGCCAGCGAGGCCCGCCTGCGCCTGGCCATCGCCGCCGCCGGCCTGGGGGCCTGGGAATACGACCCGGAGCTGGAATGCCATCTGCCGGCCCTCAGCGGCAACACCCTGTTCGACCTGCACCAGGGCAGCTTCGCCGAATTCCTCCAGGCCATCCACCCGGAGGACCGGGAAGCCATGGCCCAGGCCATGGGCCAGGCCCTCCACACCGAAGGGCGCCATCTCTTCGAATACCGGGTGCTGCAGCAGGGCACCTGCCGCTGGGTGGCGGACACCTTCGACGTGCAGCGCCGCCAGGGCCGCCTGCAGGTGGTGGGCACCCTGCAGGACATCACCGAGCGACGCCAGGCCGACGCCACCCGGGAAGCGGCGCGGGAGGCGGCGGAGCAGCTGGCCCGCATCAAGAGCGAGTTCCTCGCCAACATGAGCCACGAGATCCGCACCCCGCTCAATGCCATCCTCGGCTTCGCCCAGCTGGGCCAGCGGGAGACGCCGGAATCCCGCGCCAGGATTGGCTTCCAGCGCATCCATGACGCCGGTCAGCACCTTCTGGGCATCATCAACGACATCCTGGACTTCTCCAAGATCGAAGCCGGCAAGATGAAGCTGGAAATGCAGCCCACCAATCCCTGCGAGGTGGTGGACCACGTGGTCAAGCTGATGGCCGCCTCGGTTTTCCAGAAGGGCCTGGAACTGCGGGTGGAGGAAAGCGACAACCTGCCCGCCGCCTTCGACGGCGACTCCCTGCGCCTGGCCCAGGTGCTGCTCAACCTGCTGGGCAACGCCCTCAAGTTCACCGACCAGGGCAGCATCACCCTGCGCGAGGAACGGGACTGCCAGGATCTCATCTACAGCATCCGCGACACCGGCATCGGCATGAACCGGGAGCAGCTGGGGCGCCTCTTCCACGCCTTCGAGCAGGGCCACGGCGGCGCCTCCCGGCGCTTCGGCGGCACCGGCCTGGGGCTCACCATCACCAAGCGCCTGGTGGAGATGATGGGCGGCAGCATCGAGGTGGAATCCACCCCGGGCCAGGGCACCTGCTTCTCCATCCGCATCCCCATGCACAACGTGGTCGAGGCCCAGCCCTCCCCGCCCCTGCAGGTCGGCCTGCTCGGCTTCGAGCAGGAGGACCGGCGCCAGCTGGCCGCCACCCTGGCGGCCTACGGCATTTCCACCGCCATCATCGGCGGCGACGCGGCCACCACCCCCAGCGGCCTGGCCCTGGTCGTCGCCGACGTCAAGGTGGAGCCCGCCCTCCTCGGCCGCCTGCTGCAACGGGGCGAACGGGTGGCCGTGCTGCACCAGCCCGGCTGCCTGCCCCCGCCCAGCCCCCTGGCGCCGGAGCTGCAATACCTGGAGCGGCCCCTGCGCGCCTGCCATGTGGAATCCCTGGCCCTGGGCCAGTGCGCCGCCGGCACCACGGCGGCGGACCCCCAGCGCCGCCTGGGCGGCATCGCCATCCTCATCGCCGAGGACAACCAGGCCAACCGGCTGGTGCTGCGGGAACTGCTGGAATCGGAAGGGGCCAGCATCGTCTGCGTCGAAAACGGCCTGGAGGCGGTGGAAACCCTGCAACGACGCGGCCCCCAGGATTTCCAGCTGTTCCTCACCGACGTCCAGATGCCGGTCATGGACGGCTACACCGCGGCCCGGGAAGTGAGCCGCCAGTACCCGGAACTGCCCATCATCGGCGTCACCGCCAACGTCACCCTGGAAGACCGGCAGAACTGCCTCAACGCCGGCATGGTGGACCACGTGGGCAAGCCCTACCAGCTCGACGCCCTGGTGGAGGCCATCCTGCGGGTGGTGCGCAGCGACGCCCGGCCCTCGCCCCTGTGGCAGGCCCCGCCCAACCCGCTGCCGGTGCAGGCGGCGCCGGCGCCGGCAGCCCCGGCCCAGGCCGACTCCGGCGAACTGGACTGGCCCCAGCTGCGCAGCCGCCTGGGGGTCAAGCCCGGGCTGATGGAACGCTTCCTGCGCCTGTTCCTGGAAAGCAACGGCCGCCTGCCCGACGAACTGCGGGACCTGGCCTGCAACCCGGACCTGGAACGGCTGCGCCGCCTCGGCCATGCCCTCTACGGCTCCGCCGCCAACCTGGCCGCCGTACCCACCGCCACCCTGGCCCGCCGCCTGGAATACGCCGCCGCCACCGGCGAGCCGGAAAGCACGGTCCTGGCCGGCGAGCTGGCGGACCAGCTGGAGCGGCTGTTCGCCACCATCCACCAGTATCTGGACCAGTTGCAGGAGAACGCGCCATGACCTCCCGGCCCATCCTCGTCATCGCCGACGACCAGGCGGAAAACCTCCTGCTGCTGGAGGCCATGCTCCAGGAAGACTACGAAGTGCGCACCTTCCCCGACGGCACCGACGTCCAGCTCTACCTGAAGCAGGGCGGCCGGGCCGACATTTTCCTGCTCGACATCGTCATGCCCCACCTGGACGGTTTTTCCCTCTGCCGCCAGATCAAGGCCAATGCGACCACCCGGGAACTGCCGGTGATCTTCATCACCGCCCTCGACAGCCCGGACGTGGAAGCCCGGGGCCTGGCCCTGGGCGCGGTGGACTTTATCCACAAGCCCTTCTCCATGCCCGGCATCAAGGCCCGCCTGCGCACCCACCTGCAGCTGGCCGCCACCAGCCGCCAGCTGCGGGAGCAGAACGAAAACCTGGAAGCCCTGGTGGCCCAGCGCACCCGGGAATACATGGAGCAGACCCGGGAACTGCTGCAGCGCAAGCAGCAGGTCATTTCCGGCCAGGAGGCCACCATCCGCGCCTTCTGCTCCCTGGCCGAAGCCCGGGACAACGAGACCGGCAACCACATCCGCCGCACCCAGAACTACGTGCGCATCCTGGGCCTGGAACTGCAGGACCACCCGGACTTCCGCCACCACCTGGACGACCAGGTGGTGACCCTGCTCTACAAGTCGGCCCCCCTGCACGACATCGGCAAGGTGGGCATCCCCGACCGCATCCTGCTCAAGCCGGGCAAGCTGGACGCCGCCGAGTGGGAAATCATGCGCGAGCACTGCCGCATCGGCCGCGACGCCATTTCCCAGGTGGCCAAGGAAGTGGGGGAAGACAACGACTTCCTGCGCTACGGCATGGAGATCGCCTACGGCCACCACGAGCACTGGGACGGCGGCGGCTACCCCCAGGCCATCAGGGGCGAGGACATTCCCGTCTCGGCCCGCCTGATGGCCGTGGCCGACGTCTACGACGCCCTCATTTCCCGGCGCGTCTACAAGCCGCCCATGCCCCACGACGAAGCCCTGGCCTACATCGTCGGCCAGGCCGGCAGGCATTTCGACCCCACCGTGGTGGCCGCCATGCAGGCCCAGGAGCGGGCCTTCGTGCGCACCGCCACCGAATTTAGCGACTGAACCAATTCACATCAGCAATCAGTAATCTGCGGGAGGAACCATGAAGATTTTCATCGTCGACGACGACCCCCTGGCCCGGCTGGTCACCACCAACAGCCTGGAAGAACAGGGCTTCACCATGATCGAGCTGGAGGACGGCCAGGCCTGCCTGGGCCGGGTGGAGGAGCAGCCCGACATCATCATCCTCGACGTGGAAATGGACGGCCTCGACGGCATCGCCACCTGCCGCGCCCTGCGCCAGGACGGCCACGAACGGCCCCACGTGCTGTTCATCTCCAGCCACGACGACATGGAGACCCGGCTGGCGGCCTACGACGCGGGCGGCAACGACTTCCTGGTCAAGCCCTTCATGCCCGACGAGCTGACGCGCAAGATCCGCCAGGCCATCGGCCAGCTGGAACTGCGCGACTCCCTCGCCTCCCGGGCCGACATGGCCCAGACCGTGGCCTTCTCCGCCATGTCCTCCATGGGCGAGATGGGCGCCGTGCTCGAATTCATGCGCAAGTCCTTCCTTGCCCTCAGCCCCCGGGAACTGGCCCAGGAAATTTTCAACACCCTGGGCGGCTACGGCCTCCAGGGCGCCGTGGAAATCCGCAGCCCCGACCACGCCCCCCTGCACTTCAGCAGCCAGGGCTCGGTAGCCCCCCTGGAAAGCGCCATTCTCGAATACGCCCGCAACCTGCCGCGCATCGTCCAGTCCGCAGAACGCATGGTCATCAACTACCCCCTGGTGACCCTGCTCATTCCCCAACTGCCCCAGGACGACCCGGACCGGGTCGGCCGCCTGCGGGACCACCTGGCCATCGTCGCCGAAGCCGCCGAAGCCCGGCTGCAGGCCCTGGGCACGGAAAACCTGCGCCTGGCCCAGGCCGAAGCCATCGTCCAGGCCGTCACCCAGCTCAGCGTCACCCTGGAAGAGATCGAAAAACGGCAGCAGGAACAGCGCCTGCAAGCCCAGGCCGCCCTGATCGCCCACCTGCACGAAATGGAAGACGCCTTCGTCCGCCTGGGCCTCAGCAGCGAACAGGAACACTCCCTGATCCGCATGGCCCGCGCCGCCATGGAAGACCAAAGCGCCTCCCAGGCCGGCCAGGAGACGCTGGAAATCAGGTTGAGGGAAGTGGTGCGGGCGTTGAACCGGGCTATTCAGGGGAAGGCGGTGAGGCAGTGAGGGGGAATGAATGTTTGTCGGCCGAACGGAAACGACGGCTGCTCGCAAAAATTGGCAATTCATAATTGGACCGACTTTCTTGAGCCGAATCTCTACCTAGCCATGTCCACTTCCGACCATGAGTGGTCATTGATGAATTTGTCCCGTAAGCGGACATCCGAGCAACCTTCTTGGTGTCCGCATTATTGGAGTTGTTATACGGACCCATCGGAGGCCACTTCCTTGCCCCACAAGCAATTCCTTAAGCATAGTTGCTGCCTGTATATCAATTCATATACGGACCCAGAGGGTCCGTTTAATAACTCTTAGGTTTCTCAACACAGAGGTGCGTATGTCCCAGGAAACTCCGAAGATGACTTTTGGTGACGTCATTACTCAGAAAGACGTCACTGACGCCATATTCAAGAATCTGACTTGGTATCTTGCCTGTGGCGCATTGTTGAAATTCACCATTGCGCTCGGGCCATCCGGCAATTGGTGCTTAGTGCTCCTCATGTTCGCAACTTTCATCGGTCTATTCACCTTGAACATGGCGTTTGGTGTGAATCACATCCTCATGCCGATTGACGCAGGGCTCGGTCAAACTCTCGATCAACTGCGACAACAGAACGCCGCCGATAAAAGGAACAGCAGCAAGTTCAAAAGAACCCTTGGTTTCATGTTTGGCTCCTTGAAGGGCTGGACTTACCTTGGCTTGTCATGCATCTACGTGGCGGTCACTTTTCAGCTTGTAGGTTTGGCCGCTAACAGTGTTCCGGCCCCAAGTGACCCTACCAAGGTTGCGGAGGTGGCGGCGCCTCAGGGAGTGGCGACGAACGAGAAAGCTAACCCTGCGGCGGGGGACACTGCGCGATAAAGTCGCGCAGCGTCCATGACCTCCACGTTGGGTGCTTTAATGTCTCCCCTAGAAAAGAGCACATTCGCGAAGATGTTTGAGGCTGCCGAGTTGTGCCGGGAGCGCGCTCTTGATATTCCTATGCTTGTATTGCTCTACACGGCGATGGATACGTTGGCTTGGGCGCTTTATGGCGATAAGACCCAAGGGGTTCGCGAGCGGTTCACTGCGCTCTGCGACAGTCACATTCTTCCAGGCAGTAGCATTCAATGTGCGGCGCTAGAACTCTACGCCGCAAGATGCTCTGTTCTCCACACCCTTGGGTGGGAGTCGGATTTGAGTAAATCAGGTAAAGCAAGGTCAGTCTTCTACTCATTCGGTACTGACGATCCAACGCTAGCTCAAGCAGCACTCGAACTTACCAATCCAGGCCAATTTGTCTCGCTTAGGCCCGATGAACTTCTAGTTGCTGTTAAGGGGGCCGTCGCAACAATTGCGAAGCTCGCTTCCAAGGACGAAGGGCTTGCTACCCGCTTGTCCATTGCTGCAGGTAAACAGTTCAGATCGCTCGAATCCACCGCTGGTGACAAAATTTTTGGGGCGTTTATTGAAAGGATGCAAAGCAATGAACGCACCTAACCCGTCATTCCAGTGGACCGCCTCCGGCGGCCGCTGAATTCCAACGTTGAACTTCCGCTTTCCCAAGCAACCGATTTCAGCTTTGAGTCGAAAGCAGTCAAAAAAAAGGGGCGCCTAAGCGCCCCTTTTCTTTTCCCATCAACCGCCCTACTTCAGCGGCGTCTCCCGTACAAAGCCCACCGGCTGGGTTCTACCGATGAAGGCTTCGCCCTTGCGGGCCCGGGCGCTGAGGAAGATTTGCACGTCCTTGGGCGTCACGGACATCTGGGTTTCCTTGCCGGTCTTGGAGATGCAGCGGATCTGCAGGGTCTCGTCGGAGGCGGCCACGGCCACGGCGGCCAGGGTGTCGCCTTCGTTGAGTTTCATCAGGATGACGCCACGGCCGCCCCGGGGCAGTTCGTTCACGTCGGCGATGGGGAACACCAGCAGGCGGCCGCCGCTGCTGATGGCGAGCAGGGTTTCGTGGCTGTCGAAGGTCCATGGCGAGAGAATGGTGTCGCCCGGCTCGACGCTGATGAACTGCTTGCCGGCCTTGTTGCGGCCGAGCATGTCGCCGATGCGGCAGGTGAAGCCGTAGCCGCTGGAAACGGCCAGCAGCACCCGCTGTTCGGCGTTGCCGCAGACCATCTGGGCCACCTTGGCGCCGCTGGGGATGGTGATGAGGGTGGCCACCGGCACGCCGTCGCCGCGCCCGCCGGGCAGGCTGGAGACGGGCACGGTGCAGGCCCGGCCATCGGTGAGCAGCACCACCACGTTGTCCACGGTGCGGCATTCCTGGGCGGCGAAGAGGCGGTCCCCTTCCTTGAAGCCGACGGTGGAAAGGTCGAGGCCGTGGCCCTGGCGGGTGCGCATCCAGCCCTTTTCGGAGAGCAGCACGGTGACGGGTTCATTGACCACCACCTGGGCCACGGCGGCCCGCTCGGCGGCTTCCACCACGGTGCGGCGCTCGTCGCCGTATTTCTTGGTGTCGGCCTTGATCTCGCTGATGATCAGGCTCTTCATGGCCTTGTCGTCGGCCAGGAGGTTTTCCAGGCCGGCCTTCTCTTCCCGCAGCTCGGCCAGTTCCTGCTCGATCTTGATGCCTTCGAGGCGGGCCAGCTGGCGCAGGCGGATTTCCAGGATGTCTTCGGCCTGGCGGTCGGAGAGGTTGAAGCGGGCGATCAGCGCCGCCTTGGGCTCGTCCGACTCGCGGATGAGGTGGATCACTTCGTCGATGTTGAGGAAGACGATGTGCCGGCCTTCCAGGATGTGGATGCGGTCGTTCACCTTGCCCAGGCGGTGCTCGGTGCGGCGGCGCACGGTGTCGAAGCGGAAGGCGATCCACTCGGCCAGCAGGTCCTTCAGGGTCTTCTGCCGCGGCCGGCCGTCCAGGCCGATGGCCACCATGTTGATGGGGGCCGAGGATTCCATGGAGGTGTGGGCCAACAGGATGTTCATGAACTCGTTCGCATCCTGGCGGCTGGAACGGGGTTCGAACACCAGGCGCACCGGGTGCTGCTTGTCGGATTCGTCCCGGGCCTTTTCCAGCACCGAGAGGATCAGCTGCTTGGTCTGGGTCTGTTCCTGGGTCAGGGTCTTCTTGCCGGTCTTGACCTTGGGATTGGTCAGGTCCTCGATCTCTTCCAGGATCTTCTGGTTGGAGGCGGAGGGCGGCAGTTCATAGACCACCAGCTGCCACTGGCCCCGGGCCAGTTCTTCCACCTTCCAGCGGGCGCGCACCTTGAGGGAGCCGCGGCCGGTCTCGTAGGCGTTGCGGATGTCGGCGGGGGTGGAAATGATCTGGCCGCCGCCGGGGAAGTCCGGCGCCGGGATGTATTCCATGAGGTCGGCCACGGACAGTTCGGGCTTCCTGATCAGGGCGATGGCCGCTTCGGAGACTTCCCGCAGGTTGTGGCTGGGCATTTCCGTGGCCATGCCGACGGCAATACCGGAGGCGCCGTTGAGCAGCAGCATGGGCAGGCGGGCCGGCAACAGGGCCGGTTCCTGGAAGGCGCCGTCGTAGTTGGGCTGGAAATCCACGGTGCCCATGTCCAGCTCGCCGAGCAGCAGCTGGGCGATGGGGGTGAGGCGGCATTCCGTGTAACGCATGGCGGCGGCGGTGTCGCCGTCCCGGGAACCGAAGTTGCCGATGCCGTCCACCAGGGGGTAGCGCAGGGAGAAATCCTGGGCGACGCGGACGATGGCTTCATAGACGGAGGAATCGCCGTGGGGGTGGTATTTACCGATGACGTCGCCCACCACCCGGGCGGACTTCACCGGCTTGGCGCCGCTGGTCAGGCCCAGCTCGTTCATGGCGTAGAGGATGCGGCGCTGCACCGGCTTCTGGCCGTCGCAGACATCGGGCAGGGCCCGGCCCTTGACCACGCTGACGGCGTATTCCAGATAGGCCCGCTCGGCGAAGAGGGCCAGGGGGGCGGAATCGGCGTCCGTCGGCAGGGGCGGCAGGGGGGCCAGGTTGTTGCCGCCACCACTGCCCCCGGAGGCAGCAGCCACGGGCATGTCCGCCTCGGCATCGCCAGCATCGCCGCTGGATGCGGCTTCCAGGGCACCGTCCATTTGCGCTGCCTGTTCGATCAGGTGTTCGGCCACGGCCTCGGCCTGGGCCACTTCGGCGGCAGTCGCCTTGTTGTCGTCGGCGGCGAAGAGATCGCCGCTCAGGCTGTCGTTGTTATGGTCGTTCTTGTGGGTCATGGTCAGATATCCGCCTCGACTTCGTTACCGTGCACTTCCAGCCATTCGCGGCGGGAGCTGGCTTCGCCCTTGCCCATGAGCATGTTCATCTTGGCGATGGTCTCTTCCATGGGGTAGTCGCCGAATTCCACCCGCACCAGACGGCGGGTGTCCGGGTTGAGGGTGGTGTCCCACAGCTGTTCGCTGGACATTTCGCCCAGGCCCTTGAAGCGGGAGATGGAGAGGGCTTCGAGCTTGATGCCTTCCTTGACCAGCTTGTCCTTCACCGCTTCCAGCTCGTTCTCGTCCAGGGCGTAGATCTTGCGCGGCGGCCGGTTCTTGCCCTGGCCCGGCACGTCCACCCGGAACAGGGGCGGCTTGGCGACGTAGATGTTGCCGTTGGCGATGAGCTTGGGGAAATGGCGGAAGAACAGGGTCAGGAGCAGACACTGGATGTGGCTGCCGTCCACGTCCGCGTCGGACATGATGATGACCTTGCCGTAGCGCAGGCCGTCGATGCTGGTGTCGCTCTCCAGAGTGTGGTGGTCCACGCCGATGGCGACGGCGATGTTGTGGATTTCCACGTTGGCGTAGAGCCGGTCCGGCTCCACTTCCCAGCTGTTCTGCACCTTGCCGCGCAGGGGCAGGAGAGCCTGGAATTCCTTGTCCCGGCCCTGCTTGGCGGAACCGCCGGCAGAATCGCCTTCCACCAGGAACAGCTCGTTGCGCTCGATGTCGTCGGATTCGCAGTCGGTGAGCTTGCCCGGCAGCACGGCGACGCCGCTGCCCTTCTTCTTTTCCACCTTCTGGGCGGAACGCTGGCGGCTCTGGGCCTGCTTGATGGAAAGCTCGGCGAGCTTCTTGCCGTATTCCACGTGCTCGTTGAGCCACAGCTCGAAGGTGTCGCGGAACATGGCGCTGACCAGCTTCACCGCGTCCCGGGAATTGAGGCGGTCCTTGGTCTGGCCCTGGAAGCTGGGGTCCAGGATGCGGGCGGAAAGGAGGAAGCTGGCGCGGCCGAAAACGTCTTCCGGCAGCAGCTTGACGCCCTTGGGCAGCAGGCTGTGCATGTCCACGAAGCTCTTCACGGCCTGGAAGATGCCGTCCCGCAGGCCCGATTCGTGGGTGCCGCCGCCGGGGGTGGGAATCAGGTTCACATAGGATTCCCGGGCCAGGGCGCCCTCTTCCGTCCAGGCGATGGCCCAGGCGGCGCCCTCGCCCTCGGCGAAACCGTCGCCGTTGGTCGGCTTGCCGGCGTATTTTTCGCCGACGATCATGGGGATCACCAGGTCGGTGCCGTCCAGCAGCTCGGCCAGGTAGCCGCGCATGCCGTCCTTGTAGGCCCATTCCTTGGTCTCGCCGCTGCGCTCGATGTGCAGGGTGACGGCAACGCCGGGCAGCAGCACGGCCTTGGAGCGCAGGATGTGCTCCAGCTCGCCCATGGGGATGGTGGGGGAATCGAAATACTTGGCGTCGGGCCAGGCGCGCACCCGGGTGCCGCTGGCCTTCTTCGGCGCATCGCCGATGCGGACCAGGGGCTCCACCACGTCGCCGGCGGCGAAGACCAGGCGGTGCATGCCGCCTTCCCGGGCCACTTCCACCTCCAGGCGGGTGGACAGGGCGTTGGTGACGGAAACGCCGACCCCGTGTAGGCCGCCGGAGAAGCTGTAGGCGCCGCCGGCGCCCTTGTTGAACTTGCCGCCCGCGTGCAGGCGGGTGAACACCACTTCCACCGTCGGCGCATTTTCCACCGGGTGCAGTTCCACCGGAATGCCGCGGCCGTTGTCGGCCACGGAAATGGAACCATCAACATGGACGGTGACCAGGATGCTCTTGGCGAAACCGGCAATGGCTTCGTCCGCCGCGTTGTCGATGACTTCCTGGATGATGTGCAGGGGATTTTCGGTCCGGGTGTACATGCCCGGACGCTGCTTCACCGGTTCCAGTCCCTTGAGGACCGTGATCGACGAAGCGTTGTAATCGGAAGGATTGCTCATGGTGCTTTTTTCCCCGTTTCGGGCAAAGCGGCAAAAACGCCGCGACAGGCTAAACAAAACGGGCGTCAGATTACCAAATTCGGGCCGGCAACGCCCATCCTGCTTGTATGACAGGCGGGCCGCCAACCGGCCCCGGCGCGGTACCTCACCCCTACCGCCCCCCATTTAATCGTTGAAAAACAAGGGCCATCCCCGAGAAAAGCGGCCGCAGTCCGATAATTCCCCGACTATTGCGGTGCAGCGATAAAATTGGCGCCAGGCAGCCGTTCCAGCGCCAGCCAAGAAGTCCGGCCCCGCCCCGCCTGCGGCAAGGGCAGCGGCCAGACAGCGGAAAGCGATCCAGCCCTTGAATCCCCACACCTTCCCCGTTCGCCTCCAGACCCTCCTCCTCGACTACTGGCAACGCCTGCGCCACCTCGGCTGGCGCGGCGTGCTGCTGCTCCTGGCCCTGCCGCCGGCCCTGCTGCTGGCCTACGCCCTGCTGCTGATCCCCTTCACCCCGGGCATCAGCGACCTGCGCAAGGCCAAACAGGAGCAGCCAGCCCGCATCCTCAGCGCCGACGGCAAGGAACTGGCCGTGTTCAAGCGGGCCAACCGGGAATGGGTGAAGCTGGCCCAGGTGTCGCCCCGGGTGGTGGAGGCCCTCATCGCCACCGAGGACCACCGCTTCTACCAGCACCACGGCATCGACTGGCGCCGCACCGTCGGCGCCGCCCTCAACACCTTTTCCGGCGACCGCCAGGGCGGCTCCACCCTGACCCAGCAGCTGGCCCGCAATCTCTACCCGGACGAAATCGGCCGGGCCCCCACCCTGACGCGCAAGCTGAAAGAGGCCATCACCGCCCTCAAGATCGAGGCTCTGTATACCAAGGAGGAAATCCTCGAGACCTACCTGAATACGGTGCCCTTCCTCTACAACGCCTACGGCATCGAAATGGCGGCCCGCACCTATTTCGACACCTCCGCCGGCAACCTGGACGTACTGCAGAGCGCCACCCTGGTGGGCATGCTCAAGGGCAACAGCTATTACAACCCGGTGCTCAACCCGGAACGGGCGGTGCAGCGGCGCAACACGGTGCTGGCCCAGATGGTGAAGCGGGAACGCCTCTCCCCGGCCCAGTTCGACGGCCTGAAGAAAAACCCCCTGCGCCTGGACTTCGAGCGCCAGAGCGAGCCGGAAGGCCCGGCCCCCCACTTCGCCCAGCAGCTGCGCAAATGGCTCATCGCCTGGGCCGACGACCATGGCTACAACGCCTACGCCGACGGCCTGGTGGTGTACACCACCCTGGATTCCCGCCTGCAGACCTGGGCCAACCAGGCCGTGGCGCGCCAGGGCTACGTGCTGCAGAACCAGGCCGATGCGGCCTGGAACCGCCGCGGCGGCTGGAACGCCGCCAATCCCCTGGTGCGCACCCTGGTGGGTGAAACGCCGGAATACCGCAGCGCCGTCGCCGCCGGCCTGGGCCAGGAGGAGGCACTGAAGAAACTCCTAGCCGACAAGGCCTTCATGGCCGCCCTGCGCCAGCAGAAGACCCGCATCCAGGCCGGCTTCCTCGCCCTGGACCCGCGCAACGGCCAGGTCCGGGCCTGGGTCGGCAGCCGGGATTTCAGCCAGGACGCCTTCGACCACGTGCAGCAGGCCAAGCGCCAGCCCGGCTCCACCTTCAAGCCCTTCGTCTATGGCGCCGCCTTCCTGCGGGGCGCCCAGCCCGGCGACAGTCGCATGGACCAGGCCGTGGAAATCCCCCTGGCCGGCGGCGAAATCTGGCGCCCCGCCGACCACGAGCCGCCCAGCAACCAGCCCATTACTCTGGCCACCGCCCTGGCCCTGTCGAAAAACACCGTCACCGCCCAGCTGATGCAGGAAGTGGGCGCGGTGCGGGTCGCCCGCCTGGCCCAGGCCATGGGCATCCGCCAGAGCCGGCTGGAAACGGTGCCCTCCCTGGCCCTGGGCACCAGCCCGGTGAGCCTCCGGGAAATGGTCGCCGCCTACGGCACCATCGCCAACGGCGGCGGCTACCTGGAGCCGGTGCTGGTGAGCCGCATCGAAAACGGCAAGGGCAAGATCCTGGCCGAATTCGCCCCGGCGGACCCGGAACCGGCCCTGCCACCCAAGGTGGCCTACACCCTGGTGGACACCATGCGCGGCGTCATCGACCGGGGCACCGGCAGCGCCATCCGCAGCCGCTTCGGCATCCGCGCCGACGTGGCCGGCAAGACCGGCACCACCCAGGACAACACGGACGGCTGGTTCATCCTCATGCACCCCCAGCTGGTGGCCGGCGCCTGGGTCGGATTCAACGATGCCCGCATCACCCTGCGCAGCGACTACTGGGGCCAGGGCGCCCACAGCGCCCTGCCCATGGTGGGCGATTTCTTCCAGCAGGCCCTGCGCTCGCGCCAGATCGACGCCAAGGCCCGCTTCGCCGAACCCGAGGACAGCAACCTGTTCACCCGCGTCCTTGCCTGGGGCCGGGACTGGTTAACCCAACTGCTGGCCCCCGCGCCGGAAGCGCCCCCGCCCCACAGCTCCCGCCGCGCCCCCGCCCCGACCAGCCCGCCGCCGCAACCCGAGCCCCTGCCCGTCGAACCGCCCCCGGCCCCCCCGCCGGAAGAGGCCAACCGCTACGGCGAACCGGGCTTCAATCCCCTGGCCCCGCCGCCGCCCAGTGCCCCGACACCCAGCACTCCGGTGGAAGGCCAGTAGATCTGTCCATCCAAATCAATTCCTGGGCTGCAAAAACCACCGGCTGAAGTCTTTTCCGAGGCTGTCCCTGGGGCGGGATGGCTACGATTCCCCTGCAGCAGAGAAGACGAGTCTGAAGCGCGTATCGAAGACAGCACCCGGTGGCTGCAGATGGGCCACATCACAGGCTCTCGCCGGTGGGATTTCCACCGGCGCATGAATCGACGAACTGCGCCAGACTCCCCCAGCGAAGGACCGGACTAGATGGTCACAATTGCCCACCCTTGGTGTAGCTCTTGACCCTTTTGATATACGGTTCGCATCCAGCCAGATTGCCGCTGAACTCCCAATCCTTGATGACCTTGTCCTCCCCCACAACCAATTTGATGGTGCAGTTATAGCTAACAGGTACCAATTGAGATGAGGTTGTGGTTCCAAAAACCGGCGTGCGTCCTACATATCCAGTCGTAGTCGCCGTTTGGGGCATAAAAACTGCTGAATTCCGGCTTTCTCCCCAGTAATAGACCGTGTCCCCGGAAAACTCCTGCTTACTGTTCGGATAGCCGAGAGCACTGAATGCTTCCTTCTCATGTCGTCCTACCAAGGCATTGAGACCATCCTCAAGCTGACCAAAGGTTGCGCAACCAGACAGGGCGACTGCAGCGACAACGATAGCGAGGTTTTTTTTCATAGGCTTTTTCCTCTCCAGGTTCAACGAGGGGGCAGATTCTACGAAAACCTTTTTGCCACGGGCAAGCCTCCGGACAACATGAAAAACAACGTAGGTCTCCTGCTGCCGGAGCAAGGAAATGGGCTTGTCGCCCACGACCTCGAGAAACGTGGCCATAGAGGTAGCATCCTTCGTTAGCTCCATGACCTTGCTCTAAGGACACCTCTCGACAAACTCGCCTACCCGCCAGGATCACGGAACTGGTTGCGGCTTGGTTGGAGCGAGGGAGCGGCCCCCTTGGCCTGCGTTATGGCTGCTCCCCACAGAGAAGTAGCGGGCATACCCAGCAGAAAGCTCCGCGAAAAACTTGGCCAATGCAAAGCTCTTGGTACCGATGGCAAGGCTCTTCTCGGCAACGAAGGTTTCGGCAACCCGGACGAAACAGTAGTAGGAAACACCGACAGCCGGCACGGAGCAGGCAGGGGGATGATGACGAAAGGGGAAAACCGGGGGACGAGTCTGAGGTCGCAAAGGACATCGACAGGACTAGCGGAGATGGGGCTTTTTGCCAGAGCAGAAGGCAAAAAGCAAAAAAGCCGCCAAAAGGCAGCTTTTTGTTCTTCGTCACACCGTCGTTTTCCAGAGATTTCTGGTGGGTGGTACAGGGATTGAACCTGTGACCCCTGCCGTGTGAAGGCAGTGCTCTACCGCTGAGCTAACCACCCGGTGCGTCGAAGAGGTGCGCATTAGACCACAACAATTTCGGGTGGTCAAACGTTTTTGAAAAAAACATCTTTTCTCCCCCGGAGCGCCCGCTGCCGGGACCGGCGTCCATGGCATCCATTACAATAGCCTTCTTTTGTTCAACGCCAGACACCCACCATGATCCGTACCCGTTTCGCCCCCAGCCCCACCGGTTATCTGCACATCGGCGGCGCCCGCACCGCCCTCTTCTCCTGGGCCTACGCCCGCCGCCACGGGGGCAAGTTCGTGCTGCGCATCGAGGATACGGACGTGGCCCGTTCCACCCCGGAAGCCGTGCAGGCCATCATCGACGGCATGAACTGGCTCGGCCTGGAGCACGACGAAGGCCCCTTCTACCAGATGCAGCGCATCTACCGGTACAAGGAAGTGATCCAGCAGATGCTGGAAGCCGGCACCGCCTACCACTGCTACACCTCCCCCGAAGAACTGGAACAGATCCGCGAAGCCCAGCGGGCCAAGGGCGAAAAGCCCCGCTACGACGGCCGCTGGCGCCCGGAGCCGGGCAAGACCCTGCCCACCCCGCCTTCCGGCATCCAGCCGGTGGTGCGCTTCAAGAACCCGGTGGACGGCGTGGTGACCTGGGACGACCTGGTCAAGGGCCGCATCGAGATCAGCAACAGCGAGCTGGACGACTTCATCATCGCCCGGGCCGACGGCACCCCCACCTATAACTTCTGCGTGGTGGTGGACGACTGGGACATGGGCATCACCCAGGTCATCCGCGGCGATGACCACGTGAACAACACCCCGCGCCAGATCAATGTGCTGCAGGCCCTGGGCGCCAGCGTGCCCCAGTACGCCCACCTTTCCATGATCCTGGGCGACGACGGCCAGAAGCTGTCCAAGCGCCATGGCGCCGTTTCCGTCATGCAGTACGACGAGGACGGCTATCTGCCGGAAGCGGTGCTCAACTACCTGGGCCGCCTGGGCTGGTCCCATGGCGACGACGAAGTGTTCTCCATGGAACAGTTCTGCCAGTGGTTCGATCTGGACCACATCACCCCGTCGGCCGCCCAGTTCAATACGGAAAAGCTGAACTGGCTCAACGCCCACTACATCAAGCAGGCCGACAACGGCCGCCTGGCCGACCTGGTGCGCCCGCGCCTGGCGGCCCGGGGCATCACGCCGGCGCCGGTGCCGGCCCTGGAATCCATCATCGCCCTCTACAAGGAACGGGTGCATACCCTGAATGAGCTGGCGGATGCGGCCGAGGTGTTCTACATCGACATCCACCCCAACGCCGAACTGCTGGCCCAGCACCTCAGCGAGGAAGCCAAGCCGGCCCTGGCCGACTTCATTGCCGGCGTCCAGGGCGTCAATTGGGAAGCGCCGGCCATCGGCGCCCTGATCAAGGAGACCGTGGCCAAACACGGCCTGAAGATGCCCAAGCTGGCCATGCCCCTGCGGGTGCTGCTCACCGGTCAGGCCCAGACCCCGTCCGTGGATGCGGTGGTGGCCCTGTTCCCCCGGGAAAAGGTGCTGGCACGACTGGCCGCAGCAAAAATTTAAAAAAAGTTGGCAAAGAGGGTTTACAAGCCAAAAAACGCTCCCTATAATTCGGCCTTCTTTCGCGGCGGGGGTATAGCTCAGCTGGGAGAGCGCTTGCATGGCATGCAAGAGGTCCGCGGTTCGATCCCGCGTACCTCCACCATACAAATGCGAAAGATACCTAGGGTCCCCATCGTCTAGAGGCCTAGGACACCGCCCTTTCACGGCGATAACCGGGGTTCGAATCCCCGTGGGGACGCCACCTACAGCAGGGCTTGCTGATCGACAAAATCAGCAAGCCCTAAGTTTTGTAAGCGGCACCAGTTTTACCGTTGCAAGCTTCAGAAGTTCGGAGTGGTAGTTCAGTTGGTTAGAATACCGGCCTGTCACGCCGGGGGTCGCGGGTTCGAGTCCCGTCCACTCCGCCAGCTAAAAGCAAAAAGCCAGCAGAAATGCTGGCTTTTTGCTTTTCAGCCCTCCCCTTGTCACCCCCGACCGCCCTACGAGCCTTTCCCCATCAGGCCCACAGCCCGTCAAAGAGTACGCGGCAAGAGACAAAACAGGGACTTATCCAGGTGAATGGCGATTTTCTTAAAAAAAATCACAAAAGGGCTTTACAACCCCAAAAACGCTCCCTATAATTCGGTCTTCTTTCGCGGCGGGGGTATAGCTCAGCTGGGAGAGCGCTTGCATGGCATGCAAGAGGTCCGCGGTTCGATCCCGCGTACCTCCACCATACAAATGCGAAAGATACCTAGGGTCCCCATCGTCTAGAGGCCTAGGACACCGCCCTTTCACGGCGATAACCGGGGTTCGAATCCCCGTGGGGACGCCACAGATTCAAGTGGTACCGGCAGCATCGGTAGCGCAGTACAGAGTTAAAGCAGTTTGGAGTGGTAGTTCAGTTGGTTAGAATACCGGCCTGTCACGCCGGGGGTCGCGGGTTCGAGTCCCGTCCACTCCGCCAACAAAATAGAAAAAACCGGCCCTGGGCCGGTTTTTTCGTTTCCAGCCCCCATTTCCTCATATCTCCGGGAATCCGCCATGGACACAGCCGCCACCCTGGATGCCGTTGCCGAAGAACTGGCAGAGGCCCGCCGCGTCCTTTTCATCACCGGCGCCGGCATCTCCGCCGACTCGGGACTGCCCACCTACCGGGGCGTCGGCGGACTCTACGAGGAGGACCTGACGGCGGAAGGCTTCTCCATCGAAGAGGCGCTGTCAGGCCCCATGCTGCACCAGCATCCCCAGATCACCTGGAAATACCTGGCCCAGATCGAGCGCACCTGCCGCGACGCCCGCCCCAACCGGGCCCACCAGGTCATCGCCGATCTGGAACGGCGCGGCACCGCGGTCACCGTCTTCACCCAGAACATCGATGGTCTGCACCGCCAGGCCGGCTCTTCCGACGTCATCGAGATCCACGGTCGCCTGCATCATCTGCACTGCACCCGCTGCAGTTACGAGGTGGAAGTGGACAGCTTCTCCGATCTGGAACTGCCGCCGGCCTGCCCCCGCTGTAACGCCCTGGTACGGCCCCGGGTGGTGCTTTTCGGCGAATCCCTGCCGCAGATGGAAATGGAACAGCTGCTCCGCACCCTGGATGCCGGCCCCGACATGGTCTTTTCCATCGGCACTTCCAGCCTCTTTCCCTATGTGGCCGAACCGGTGCTGTGGGCCAGCGAGCAGGGCATCACCACGGTGGAGATCAATCCGGGCACCACGCCCGTCAGCCCCTTCGCCGACCACCACATCACCCAGGGGGCTGCCGCCACCCTGGAGGCCCTGTGGCAACGCCTCCGGTAAAGACCGTACGTCATTCCAACGGCCTGGATTTTTTACCTTTGGCAGCGGATATCCCCTTCTTTTCATAGGGTATAATTCCGCGATTAGGTCATCCTGAAACGTCGTGCCCGACGCCCGGCCCGCCTGCCGTGCCGGCCCTCGGGAATCCCCCCGCCTGGCGGGGAACAGCAGACAAAGAGAATCTATGACGCTCGACGACACGCTAGGCTGCACCCTCCGCTTCATCCGGCAACTCCATCGTTCCCTCCCGGCCCTGGCCTGCGGCGCCCTCTTCGCCGCCACTCCCGCCCAGGCCAACGACCAGCCCCTGACGCTTTCCTTCGCGCCCAGCCTGCAGTCCATGGTGCCGTCCCGCACCGAACTGTCCGCCCGCCCCGAAGCCAGCCCGGTCCAGAACGATGGCAGCCTGCCGGTGGAGGAGATCGCGCCGATCCCCCAGTTACCCCGCACCATCGACCTCACCGCCTCCCCCGACAACCTATGGGAACGCATCCGCAACGGCTTCGGCATGCCGAACCTGAACAACGACCTGGTGCTGACCCACCAGCAGTGGTACATGAACCGGCCCGATTACGTGCGACGCATGGTCGAACGCAGCCGCCGCTACATGTTCCACATCGTCGAGGCCATCGAGAAGCGCGGCATGCCCATGGAACTGGCCCTGCTGCCCATGGTGGAAAGCGCCTACAACCCCATGGCCTATTCCCGCAGCCACGCTTCCGGCCTGTGGCAGTTCATTCCCTCCACCGGCAAGAACTTCAAGCTGGAACAGAACTGGTGGGTGGACGACCGGCGCGACATCATCGCCTCCACCTCCGCCGCCCTGGACTATCTGCAGACCATCTACGAGATGCACGGCGACTGGCAGCTGGCCCTGGCTTCCTACAACTGGGGCGAAGGCGCCGTCGGCCGGGCCATCGCCAAGAACCGGGCCAAGGGTCTGCCGACAGATTACGAAAACCTGACCATGCCGGCGGAAACCCGCAACTACGTGCCCAAGCTGCAGGCCCTCAAGAACATCCTCTCCAACCCCCGCCTGCTGGCCCAGTTGGACCTGCCCCAGATTCCCAACCAGCCCTACTTCGCCGCCGTGGCCAAGCCGGCCGACATGGACGTGAAGGTGGCGGCCAAGCTGGCGGAAATGCCGGTGGATGAATTCGTCGCCCTCAACCCGGCCCATAACCGCCCGGTGATCAAGGCCGACCGTCCCCTGGTGCTGCCGGCGGAAAAGGTGGAGCGCTTCCGCGCCAACCTGGAAAACAACGAAGCCCCCCTCTCCTCCTGGACCTCCTACACCCTCAAGGCCGGGGAAAAGCTGGACAAGGTGGCAGCCCGCCTGGGCGTCTCCGTAGCCCACCTGAAGACGGTGAACGGCCTGCCGCCCAAGGCCAAGGTAGGCGCCGGCACCACCCTGCTGGTCCCGGCCCGGGACGGCATCGAAGGCGACCTCGCCGTCGCCTCCTTCACCCCGCCGGCAGCCGAAACCGCACCCGCCCGCAGCGACGCCCGCGCTGATTCCCGTGCCGACTCCCGCAACGAACCCCGGGCCCAGCCGGCCAAGTTCCACGTGGTCAAGAAAGGCGACACCCTCTTCTCCATCGCCCGCCGCTACGACGTTTCCGTGGACGAGCTGAAGCGCTGGAACAAGCTGGGCCGCAACATGGCCGCCGGCACCAAGCTCACCGTGGCCCCCGCCGTCGCTGCTCCCGCTGCTGCCGCCAAGACCACGGTGGCCAGCGCCCCGGCCAACGGCCGCGTCAGCGCCACCCTGGAAGGCAAGAACCTCAAGCTGAGCAAGAACGACAAGGCCCCGGCCAATGCCAAGGCCGCTGCCGCCAAGGCCAAGATGGCCCGCTACACCATCCGCAAGGGCGACACCCTGGCCGGCATCGCCAAGAAGTTCAAGGTGGAAGCGGACGACATCAAGCGCTGGAACAAGGTGGCTCCGGGCAACCTGAAACCGGGCCAGACCATCACCATCCAGCTGGCCCAGAACGACTGAGGCCGAAGGACGACGGATAAAGGCGCCTGCGGGCGCCTTTTCTTTTGGCCGACGGGGCGCGGCAAGGATTTTCCGCCTTCCGCCACCTTTCCCCGACGGCTACGTTGTGGCGCGCCTAAGCTGCCGCCACCTGCAGGTGCAGCCCTACACCGTCATCTCCAGTGCTTCAAGTACGGATATCCCCGCTCCGGCGGGATTGCGGCGGGGCGTAGAATTCAAGCCTTCGCCGCCGTCCCTGCCGGCGCCGGGCCGCGCCTGGCCGCCCCGGAACCCGGCCTCCACTCGCTGACCATGACCCCCACGTCTTCCACCGCTGCAGCCGCCGATAACGGAGGGCTGCAAGCCGGCACTCCCGCCTTCCGTCGCGCCAACCTGGCCCTGGCCACCGGCGGCTTCACCTGCTTCGCCCTGCTTTACGGCACCCAGCCGGTGCTGCCCCAGCTCACCCACGAGTTTGGCATCTCCCCGGCCAGCGCCAGTTTCAGCGTCGCCGCCGGCACCCTTTCCATGGCCCTGCTGCTCATTCCCCTGAGCCTCATCGCCGACCGCTATGGCCGGGAACGGCTGATGCGCCTGGGGCTGCTGGGGGCCGCCTTGTTCGCCTGCGCCTCCGCCTTCATGCCGGACTTCCACCTGCTGGTGCTGTGCCGGGCCCTGCTGGGCGCCTGCATTGCCGGGGTACCCGCCGCCGCCATGGCCTACCTGGGGGAAGAGATCGCCCCCCACGCCCGAGGCCGGGCCATGGGCCTCTACATCGCCGCCAACGCCCTGGGCGGCATGTCCGGGCGCTTTCTCTCGGCCCTGGTGACGGGCTGGTGGGACTGGCGCCACGGCCTGGGAGCCCTGGGCCTGCTGGGGCTGCTGGCGGCCTTCACCTTCTGGCGCCTGCTGCCGCCGGCCCAACACTTCAGGCCCCGCTCCCTGAAGCCCCGCCTGCTGCTGGCGGACGTGGGCCGCATCTACGCCGACCCGGGCCTGCCCTGGCTGTTCGTCACCGCCTTCCTCATCATGGGCAGCTTCGTCGGCATCTACAACTACCTGGGCTTCCGCCTCAGCCTGCCGCCCTACGGCCTGGGCCCGGCGGCCATCGGCGCCATCTTTCTGCTCTACGCCGTGGGCAGCGCCTCCTCGGCCCTGGCCGGCCACCTGGCGGACCGCATCGGACGCAGCCGCATCGTGCTGCTGATGAGCCTGACCATGGCCGCCGGCATCGGCCTCACCCTAGCCGCGGCCCTGCCCCTGATCATCCTCGGCCTGGCCGTGTTCACCTTCGGCTATTTCGCCGTGCATGCGGTGGCCAGCGGCTGGGTGGGACGCCGGGCCGGGCCGCGGCGGGGGCTGGTCTCCGCCCTGTACCTGTCCAGCTATTACCTGGGCGGCAGCGTCATCGGCAGCGCCACGGGCTGGCCCTGGATCCATGGCGGCTGGCCGGGAGTGGTGGCCACCCTGCTGGCCTGCGTGGCGGTGGTGCTGGGCATCGCCCTCTCCCTGCGGCGCCTGGGAGACGGCTAAGGAACCCGGAAAAAACCCAGGCCGCAAAGGCAGAAGGGACGCCACTTTCCACCATGGCACGGTGGAGAATGGCGTCCCTTCTGCCTTGCAGGGGTGCTTGTTTTGCGGCTAGTCCGCCGGATAGAGATGGCAGCGCACCACCACGCCGCCGGCCTGGGTGCTGGGGGCCGGATACTCCTGGCGGCAGCGCTCGCTGGCCTGGGCGCAGCGGGGATGGAAATGGCAGCCCTGGGGCGGCCGCGCCGGGGACGGCGTTTCGCCGGGCAGGCGCACCATTTCCCGCTGCCCCGCCAGGCGGGGCTCGGGCACGGCCGAGAGCAGGGCCCGGGTATAGGGATGGCAGGGAGCCGCCAGCACCTGCTGCACCGGCCCCTGCTCGACGATGCGGCCCAGGTACATCACCGCCACGTCGTGGGCCAGGTATTCCACCACGGCGAAGTTGTGGGTGATGAAAAGATAGGCCAGCCCCAGTTCCTCCTGCAGGCGGCGCAGCAGGTTGAGAATCTGGGCCTGCACGGAAACGTCCAGGGCCGAGGTGGGCTCGTCGCACACCAGCAGTTCGGGCTGCACCGCCAGGGCCCGGGCGATGGCGATGCGCTGGCGCTGGCCGCCGGAAAATTCGTGGGGATAGCGGCCCAGAGCCTCCGCCGGCAGGCCCACCGATTCCAGCAGGGCGGCCAGGGCCGCCCGCCGTTCGTCCCGGCTGGCGGCCACCCGCAAGGCGGTCATGCCTTCCTCGATGATCTCCCCCACGGTGAGGCGGGGGTTGAGGGAGGCAAAGGGGTCCTGGAACACCATCTGCATGCGCCGGCGCAGGGGCTTCAGTTCCCGCTCCGGCAGACCCAGCAGCTCCCGACCATCGAGCCGCACCGAGCCGGTGGCCGGCAGCAGGCGCAGCACGGCCTTGCCGGCGGTGGTCTTGCCGCAGCCGGATTCGCCCACCAGGGCCAGGGTACGGCCCCGCTGCAGTTCCAGGGACACCCCGTCCACCGCCTTGACGTGGCCCACGGTGCGCTTGAAGAGGCCCTTGCGGATGGGGAAATGGACCTTCAGTTCGCCCACGGCCAGCAGGTTTTCCCGGGCGGCGTCGGCGGCAGCGGCAGCAGCCGGTGGCGCGGCGGGCAGGTCCGGCAGGCGCTGCTCGCCACCCGGCAGCTGCTGGGCCACCCAATGGCAGCGCACCTGATGACCTGCTTCAAGCTCTGTCCAGCCCGGGCTTTCCAGCCGGCAGCGGTCCATGGCCACCGGGCAGCGGGGGGCGAAGCGGCAGCCGGCGGGCATGGCGGCCAGGCCCGGCACCTGGCCGGGAATGGTGGCCAGCTGGGCGCCCCGCTGGCCCAGGTCCGGCAGGGCAGCGAAGAGCTTTTGCGTATAGGGGTGGCGCGGGCTGGCGAAAAACTCCTGGCGGGGGGCCGTCTCGACGATTTCGCCGGCGTACATGACGCCGACCCGGTGGGCGCTGCGGGCCACCACGCCCAGGTCGTGGGTGATGAGCAGCATGCCCATGGCCCGTTCCGCCTGCAGCCTGGCCAGCAGGTCGAGAATCTGGGCCTGGATGGTCACGTCCAGGGCCGTGGTCGGCTCGTCGGCGATGAGCAGGCGCGGCTCCCCGGCCAGGGCGATGGCGATCATGGCCCGCTGCTTCATGCCGCCGGAGAGCTGGAAGGGATATTCCTCCAGCCGCCGCTCCGGGTCGGCGATGCCGACGGCGGTGAGCAGGGCCAGGGCTTCCCGGCGGGCCGCCTCGCCCTTCATGCCCCGGTGCCGTTCCAGGGATTCGCCGATCTGGCGGCCGATGGTCAGCACCGGATTGAGGCTGGTGGCCGGCTCCTGGAAGATCATGGCGGCGGCGCTGCCGCGGCGGTCGCGCATGGCCGCTTCGGGCAGGGCCAGGATTTCCTCCCCTTCCAGCCACACCTCGCCGCCCTGGATGCGCCCGGCGTTGGGCAGCAGGCGCAACAGGGCCAGGGCGGTGGCGGACTTGCCGCAGCCGGATTCGCCGAGCAGGGCGAAGGTCTCGCCGGGGGCCACGGCGAAGGAGACGCCGTCCACGGCGGTGAGCACCCGGCCGCCGGCGAGGAAGCCGGCCTTGAGGTTGCGGACGGAAAGCAGGTCGGACATCAGGCGGCCCTCGGATCGAAAGCGTCCCGCACCACGTCGGCGAAGAGGTTGGCGGCCAGGACCAGGATGAACATGAAAACGAAGGCGGCGGCCAGGGACCACCACACCATGGGCTCCCGGGCCAGTTCCATGCGGGCGTTGTTGATCAACGACCCAAAGCTGACCATGGTCGGATCAACTCCAATTTCCAAATATGAAAGAACAGCCTCAGTCATCACTAGAGAGGAAAAGTCCATGACCAAGGCAATCAGCACGATGTGCATGACGTTGGGCAGGATGTGACGCAGCAGGATGCGCCAGGAGGAAACGCCGAAGGACTGAGCCGCCTGGATGTACTCGAGTTGGGACAGCTTCAGGGCCTCGCCCCGCAGCAGGCGGGCCAGGCCGGTCCAGCTGGTCATGCCGAGGATGAAGCAGAGGGCCAAGAGGCGCAGGTCGGCCCGCTCGGCGGCGGTGGCGAACCACTCCGGATGGGTGTCGATCACCACCTGCATCATCAGCACGGCAGCAGCGATGAGCAGCACACTCGGGATGGAGTTCAGGGTGGAATATAGATACTGGATCAGGTCATCCACCCAACCGCGAAAATAGCCAGCAGAGATACCTAGCAATACGCCAATAGGAAGAGTTACAAGGGTAGTGACCAAACCGATAACAAGTGAGGTACGGATACTCTTCAAGACCAAATAGAGGATATCCTGACCCACCTTATCGGTACCCAGTACATGGTATTCCGGTGCCAGGGCCAGCAGGGGCGTGAGCAGCAGGAAGAGGCCGGCCAGGGTCAGCAGCAAGGCATCCCAGGCCGGCGCCGTACTGGTGGGCGGCCGCCACCACAGGTCCCGCCAGGACTGCCGGAAGGAACACTGCCGGCGCCGGGCCAGACGGCCGACGAGAAAAATCGCCAGCCCCCCCCACAGCAGGGCCGCCAGGCCGTACCCCTGCAGCAGGCGCCGGGCCACGTCGCCGGCCCAGGCGGATTCCTCCGTTCCCAGGTGGGCGCCGCCGAACTTGAGGCGGGGAAAGTCCCGCTGCTGCACCAGGCTGCCGTCGGGCTGGCGGACTTCCTGCATTTCCTTGGCGTAGGCCCGGGTCGCCAGGGGCGCCGAATAGGTCTTTTCCACCTGGGTGCGCAGAGGCGTCAGGAGGGCGTCCAGGAGCGAAAGGACTTCAACCCCGTAGGCCGGGGCCGCCGCAACGCCGCCACCCTGGCCGTTCTGCGGGGCATCGGCCAGGCGGGGCCGGTAATGGGCGGAGTCCAGCAGACCCACTGCCACGAACAACGCCAGTACTGCCAGAGAGGCCATGCCGGTACGGCTGTGCAGCACCCGGCCCCAGGCGGCGCGCAGGGGCGGCGTGCGGGCCACGCCCCAGGCCAGCAGGCCAAGGGCCGCCACCAGCAGCCAGATGACCAGGTCGGACCAGAGAAAGACGGGAAGGAAGGCCATGTCAGTCGAAGCGAATCCGCGGGTCCGCCAGGGTGTAGGAAATGTCGGTCAGGATCAGGCCGGCGATGTACAGCACGGAGCCGATGAAGACCATCGAACGCACTACGGCAAAGTCCTGACTCTTGATGGCATCAATGGTGTAACTACCTAATCCGGGAATGCCAAAAAAAGCTTCTGTAATTAGTGCGCCGAGAAACAATGACGGAATCACCACCACCACCCCGGTGAGGATGGGGATCATGGCGTTGCGCAGCACGTGGCGGAACATCACGGCGCTCTCCGAGAGGCCCTTGGCCCGGGCGGTGCGCACGTAGTCCTTGCCCATTTCCTCAAGGAAGATGGTGCGGTACCAGCGGGCGCTGCTGCCGATGCCGGCGACGACGCCGATGGCCACCGGCAGGAGCAGGAATTTCCAGGCGTCCAGGCCCTCCACGTAACCGGAGATGGGCACCAGCCGCCACACCTTGGAGATGAGCCACTGGCCGCCGATGATGTAGAACAGGCCGGAGATGGACATCATGGCGACGCAGGCGACGACGCCCCAGAAATCCAGGGCCGTGGCGCGGAAAAAGGCCAGCAGCAGGGCCAGGGAAACGGTCACCAGCAGGCCCAGGATGAAGGTGGGAATGGCGATGGCCAGGGAGGGCCCCATGCGGGTGCGGATTTCGGTGGCGATGTCGCGGCCGTCCTCCGCCGCGCCGAAGTCGCCGACGAAGAGCCGGGCCGACTTGGTGAAGAAAATGGTACGGGTCGCCTTTTCCAGGCCGGCGGCCTCGCCGTTCCAGAAGAGGGGGGCATCGTAGCCCCGCTCCGCCTTCCACTTGGCGATGGCTTCCGGGGTCACCCGTTTCACGCCCAGCTGCATGCGCGCCATGTCGTCCGGCGTATTGACGACGAAGAAGAGGGCGAAGGTGAGCAGGTTCACCCCGATGAGAATGGGGATGGCGTAGAGGAGGCGACGCAGGAGGTAGGCAAGCATGACCCCGCGACTATACCAAGGCCGCCCCGCCCCTGACCACCAAAGCGCTTTGCCCGGACCCGGCGCCGGCCCTAGAATGGCGGCCGGTTTGCCTTCTTTTGCCCCTGCCCGAGTCCCGCCCGAGTCCCGCCCATGACCCCCATGCCCTCCCCTCCTCCCCACGTCGCCGTCATCGGCGGCGGCCCGGCCGGGCTCATGGCGGCGGAAGTGCTGGCCCGGGACGGCGCCCAGGTCACCGTCTACGAGGCCATGCCCTCGGTGGGACGCAAGTTCCTCATGGCCGGCAAGGGCGGCATGAACATCACCCACAGCGAGGACTTCGCCGCCTTCCAGGAACGCTACGGCAGCGCCCGGGAACGGCTGGCGCCCCTGCTGCAGGAATTCGGCCCGGAGGCCCTGCGGGCCTGGATCCACGGCCTGGGCGTCGACACCTTCGTCGGCACCTCGGGCCGGGTCTTCCCCACCGAGATGAAGGCGGCGCCCCTGCTGCGGGCCTGGCTGCACCGGCTGCGCCAGGAAGGCGTCGCCTTCCAGGTGCGGCACCGCTGGCTCGGCTGGAGCGCCGACGGCGCCCTGCGCTTTGCCACGCCGGCAGGGGAAATTGAAGTAAAGCCCGCCGCCACGGTGCTGGCCCTGGGCGGCGGCAGCTGGGCCAAGCTGGGCTCGGACGGCGCCTGGGTGCCCACCCTGGCCCGGGCCGGCATTGCCGTGGCGCCCCTGCGACCGGCCAACTGCGGCTTCGACGCCGCCTGGAGCCCCCACTTCCGGGAGCATTTCGCCGGCCAGCCGGTGAAGCCGGTGGTGGCCGCCTGCAGCGGCCCCGACGGCCGGGCCTGGCGCCGCCAGGGGGAATTCGTGGTCAGTGCCGACGGCGTCGAGGGCGGCCTCATCTACGCCCTCTCCGCCCCCCTGCGGGACCTCATCGAGCGGGACGGCAGCGCCACCCTGAGCCTGGACCTGCTGCCCGGCCACAGCGCCGAGCGGGTGCTGGCCGAGGTGCGCCGCCCCCGGGGCTCCCGTTCCCTCTCCAGCCACCTGCAAAGCCGCCTGGGCCTGAAGGGGGTGAAGATGGGCCTGCTGCGGGAATGCCTGGACAAGGAGCGGTTCCAGGACGAGGCCGCCCTGGCTGCCGCCATCAAGGCCCTGCCCCTGCGGCTGGTGGCTCCCCGCCCTCTGGACGAAGCCATCAGCAGCGCCGGCGGCGTGCGCCTGGAGGAGCTGGACGAGCAGCTCATGCTGCGGCAGCGGCCCGGCCTCTTCTGCGCCGGCGAAATGCTGGACTGGGAGGCACCCACCGGCGGCTATCTGCTCACCGCCTGCTTCTGCACCGGCCGAAAAGCTGGCATGGGAGCCGGGCAATGGTTAAAGTTGAGGCAACGGGCGGCCAGCACAACAACATAAGGGCCGCCTCAAAGCCAGACGCCGCTCCCGGCCGCCCCTGCGCCATTCACGGGAGCCTCCCGTCGCCATCAAGGAGGGACTTATGCTGCACGAAGATGTCGAACAGTTCGGGAATTTCCTGTTCACCCTGGAATGGCTGCTGGAAGTCTCCGCCCGCTACGACAGCAATATCCACTTCCACCTGGTGCATGTCGACTTCGGCTCCCCCCACATCCTGGGCGAGACCTACGGCGCCCAGGCGGCCAGCCTCAAGCTGCACGAAGTCCAGGACGCCCTCGGCCAGACCCTGCGCAAGACCGACCTGGTGGCCCGGCACGGCGTCGATTTCTGGATCATCATGCCCAGCGACCCCAGCATCGACCCCCTCTCCACCCGCCTGCGGGAGATCATCGAGGTCGCCTCCCAGTGCGGCCTGGAGATCGTGGGTCGGGACATTTCCTTCTTCTCCCTGAAACAGGGCCATCCGGAACTGGGCCTCAACTGTTCCGGCATGGATTTTCTCGCCTACCTCAAGCACAACCACAGCCGCCTGGCCCTGCACGAGCTGGAATTGCCGGCCCAGAACTGAAAAAGGGCGCCGCCGGCGCCCTTTTCCTTCCACCCCACCGCTTCAGGTGGTAGCGATCACGTAGCGGCCGCGGCCGCTTTCCTTGGCCCGGTACATGGCCTGGTCCGCCTGCAGCAACAGGGTATTGGCGGCGCTCTCGCCGTCACCCAGGGCGATACCGATGGAAACCCCGAGACGGCAGCTCTGATCCTGGACCGGGAACGGCTCCGCCAGGGCTTCGATGCACTTGGCGGCGACCCGGGCCGCGGCCTGCTCCGCCTGGCTATCCAGATCGCCCATGAGGATGACGAATTCGTCGCCGCCGACCCGGGCCAGGGTGTCGCTGGCCCGCACGCAGCCGCTGAGGCGGCCGGCCACCAGGCGCAGCACCTCGTCCCCGGCCTCGTGACCCAGGCTGTCGTTGATCGGCTTGAAGCCGTCCAGGTCGAGGAACAGCAGGGCGATGCGGCTGCCCTTGCGCTGGGCCAGGACCCGGGCCTGGCTCAGGCGGTCGGCCAGCAGCATGCGGTTGGGCAGGCCGGTGAGGGCGTCGTGGTGCGCCGCCTGGGCCAGGGCCGCCTGGCTCTCGCTGAGCTTGCGCAGGAGCCGGTTGAAGGCGGCGGTGAGATGGCCCACCTCGTCGTTGCGCAGCACCGGCAGGGGTTCCAGGGGGCACTCGCCGCGGGTCATGCGGTCGGCGTGCTCCGCCGTGCGCCGCAGGGGGCGGAAGACGTGGGCCAGGCCCAGGGAAGCCAGCACCAGGAAGACCAGGGACACCACCACGCTGTTGCGCAGGATGTACTGCTGCACCCGGGTCACCGGCTCGAAGGCTTCCGCGGTGGGCAGGCGGGCCACCACGAACCACTCGGCGCTGGGCACGGAGACGATGGCCACCGCCTCTTCCACACCCTTGGCGTTGACGGTGATGCCGGTGCCCCGATAGCCGGCCATGGCCCGGTCGTGCAGGGGATTGACGCCGGCCGGCGGCGTCGGCTTGAGCACCAGTTCCGGCTCGGTGGCGGCGACGAAGACCCGGTCCCGCGGAGAGATGAGGAGGAAGCCGCCGCTGCGGCCGATCCGGCTCTGCAGCAGCAGGTTGAGGAAGCCCGGGGTGGCCAGGGGCGTCAGGCCCACCAGGGCGGCCTGCACCCGGCCCTGCTCGTCCCGCACCGGAGCCGCCATGGGCAGCACCGGCTCCCGGTCCAGCCAGTCCGGCGCCGGCCGGCCCAGGCTGGCTTCGCCGGCCAGGGCGGCCTGCACATATTCCCGATCCGCCAGGTTGATCCTGGCCTGCAAGGGCCGCTCGGGGAAATCGGCCAGGATGGCGCCCCGGGAATCCACCAGCAGCAGCCCCTGGTTGAACAGGGGATGCAGTTCATGCCGCTCCTGCAGCCAGGCCCGCAACTGCCGGGGCTGGCCCAGCAACTGCCGGGGCAGGCTGGCCGCCAGGCGCTGCAGCAGGTCGCGCCGCTCGACCAGCTTGCTGTCCACGTCCCGGGCCACATAGCTGGCCAGGGCCTGCTGCTGGGACGCCACCACCTTGTCCAGATCCTCGCGCAGGAACTGACTGAGGATGAAATAGCGGGCCGTCGTGCCGACGACCACGATCCCCAGCCCCAGGAGCAGGATGCGCAGGATGATGCTGTGGGAAAGCTGGCGCAGTCTCATGGTGCCCATCATAGCGGAAGGCGGCGGACCGCAATCTGACTTGAAGTCCCCATCAGGCTGCCGCCGCCACAAAACGGCGGCGTCCCCAGCGGTTCAGCCAGAGGGAGACGAGGATGACGCTGCCGCCCAGAGCGATGCGTTGCAGGTCCGCGTCCCGGTTCCAGATCAGCAGATTGACCACCAGCCCCAGGGGCACGTGCAGCTCGTTCATCACCGCCAGGGTGCCGCCATCCACCCGGGTGCTGCCCTTGACCCACCAGAACATGCCCAGGGCCGTGGCGAACAGGCCCATCCACAGCAGCACGCCCCACTGTACGGCGGTCGTGGGCAGCCGGGCCGGATTGCCAAAGATGAGGAAGGACGGCAGGGCCAGCACCAGGGCGCCGAGGAAGAAATGGCCGAAACAGCGGGACAGGGGGAACTGCAGCGGATAGCGGGCCAGCAGGTGGCGGCACAGCACCTGCCCGGCGGCAAAGGTGGCGTTGGCCAGCTGCAGCAACAGGAAGCCCGCCAGGTATTCCCCCGCCACCGGCTGGAAGCGGATCACCACCCCGCCCCCCACCGCCACCAGGGCGGCCACCAGGGCCCAGGGATTGAAGCGCCGGGCCAGGGCGTCGTCGAGCATGGTGACGTAGATGGGGGTGAGCACGGTGAACAGCAGCACCTCGGGCACCGTCAGCACGGTGAAGCTGCGGTAGAGACAGAGGTAGGTGACGCCGAACTGCAGGGCCCCGGCCAGCCACAGCCCGACCACCAGGCGCCCGGGCAGGCCGCGCCAGCGGGTGAAGGGAATGAACACCAGGGCGGCGATGGCCACCCGCACCAGCACGGCGAAATCGCTGTCCACCCGCCCCGCCAGGTATTCGCCGATAAGGCTGAAGGAAAAGGCCCAGAGCAGGTTGACGGTGATCAGGTAAGGCATGGGAGAAAACGACGGCCCGGGGCCATCCGGCTAATGGAGGCGGGAGTATGCCATCACCGGGGCGCACTGGCAGCCTCGGTCCCCTCCTCCGGCCTGGGCCTGGCCTCGATGGGCAGCCAGACGGTGAAGGTGCTGCCCCGGCCCGGCTCGCTCTCCACCTCCAGGCGGCCCTGATGCTTCTGCACGATGCTGTAGGCCAGGGAGAGGCCCAGGCCGGTGCCCTTGCCCACGGGCTTGGTGGTGAAAAAGGGCTCGAACAGGCGGTGCAGGTACTCCGGGGCGATGCCGCAGCCGCTGTCGCTCACGGCGACGAACACCTCGTCGCCGCGGCGGCCGGTGCGCAGCCAGATGTCGCCCTTCTTGGGAATGGCCTGGGCCGCATTGACCAGCAGGTTCATGAAGACCTGGTTGATCTGGGACGGCTCGCACCACACCAGGGGCAGTTCGCCGTATTCCTTGTGCACGGTGCACTTGTACTTGAGCTCGTTCCAGACGATGTTGAGGGTGGAATCCAGGCCCTGGTGCAGGTCGGCCCACTGGCTCTCGGCCTCGCCGGCCCGGGAGAAGTCCTTCAGATCCCGGGCGATCTTGGCCACCCGCTCCAGCCCGTCCCGGGACTCGGCCAGAAGCTGGACGATGTCGCTGCGGAGGAAATCGAAGTCCTTCTCCAGCTTCAGCTGGCGGGCGCTTTCCAGCTGCCGGCAATCGCGGCAGGGACCGCTGTCCGCCGCCTCATAGGCGGCGATGATGGCGAAGATCTCCCGCAGGTAGTGGTCCAGGGTGCCCAGGTTGGAATAGACGAAGCCGATGGGGTTGTTCATCTCGTGGGCCACCCCGGCCGCCAGCTGGCCGATGGAGGCCATCTTCTCCGACTGCAGCAGCTGGCTCTGGGCCTCGGCCAGCCGCTGGTTGAGGGCCTTTGCCTCGGCCAGGGCCTGCTGCAGTTCCTGCTCCGCCCGCTTGCGCCCGTCGATGTCGCGCACCACGGCCAGTACCCGCTGGCCGCCGGAGAGACGGAATATCTGCAGGTTCACCAGGACCCAGAACTGCCGCCCCGAACTGCCCCGGGCCATCCACTCGAAGGACTGGGGCCCCTCCTCCTGCACCCGCCGCATGTAGTCCCGGGCCGCCTGGGGCGGGAAAGCAGGGTCGTCGGCGGTGATGCCCTGCACATCCAGGGACAGCAGCTCCTTCCGGCTATAGCCGTACATGCGGCAGGCGCCGCCATTGACGTCCAGGATGCTGCCGCTGGCGACGTCGTGCACGAAAATGGCATCGCCGATGGTGTCGTAGATGGTGCGGAACTTGTCCTCGCTCTCGGCCAGGGCCGCCTCGGTGGCCCGGCGCTCGGTGATGTCCTCCTTCACCGCCAAGTAATGGGTGATGCTGCCGTCGGGCTGGCGGATGGGGTTGATGCTGGCGTCTTCCAGGTATTCGCTGCCATCCTTGCGCCGGTTGAACAGTTCGCCGCGCCAGCCCTCGCCCCGGGACAGGCAGCGCCACATCTCCTCGTAGCTGGAGCGTGGCGTGCGCCCGGACTGCAGGATGCGCGGATTCTGCCCCAGCACCTCCTCCCGGCTGTAGCCGGCGGTGCGCACGAAGGCCTCGTTCACGTATTCGATCTCTGCCGCCAGGTTGGTGATGACGATGCTCACCGGGCTCTGCTCCGCCGACAGCAGGAACTTGCGCAGCTCGGCCTCGGCCCGCTTGCGTTCCGTGATGTCCCGGGAAATGCCCTGGATGTGGGTGACCCGTCCCTGGGCATCGGTGATCAGGGTCATCACCGCCTCGGTCTGGATCAGGGAACCGTCCTTCCTCGGCTGCACCAGTTCGTAGTGGCGTGAGGCGGCAGCCTCCTGGCCCGTATCCACGGCGGCGATCCAGCGCTCCAGCTCCCCGTCCAGGTGCTGGTGGCACTCCGGTGTCAGCAGGTCCGCCATGGTCTGCTGCAGGGCCTCGTCCACGGTGATGCCGCGCATGGCCTGCACCGAGGGGCTGACATAGGCGAAGCGGCGGGAAGCCAGTTCGTACAGCCACACCACGTCGCTGCCGCTCTCGGCCAGCAGGCGGAAGCGGGCTTCCTGCTCCCGGGCCTGCAGGGCGGCGCTGAAGACCCGCCCCAGCAGCAGCAGCACGGCCATCAGCACGACGCCCGCCGCCGTCAGCCAGGCGAAGTTGCGCCGGGCCTCGCGATAGATTTCGCTGTCGTCCATTTTCGCCACCAGCAGCCAGTCGGTCTGGCCCACCGGCAGCACCACGCCCAGCACCGCCAGGCCCCGGTAATCCCGCCCCGCCAGCGCCTCGCCGACGCCATGCAGGGCCATGCCCGAGATCAGCCCCGGCGTGTCCAGGGGCAGGCGCAGGTTGAGGGGAGCCCCGGCCTGCCGCCCCAGGGGAGAAAGAAACAGTACCTCGTCCCCGTCCCGCCGCACCAGCAGGCTTTCCCCGGTGGCGCTGGGGACGGGCCACTGGCTGACCATGGGATAGAGCACCCTGGCCGGGTCGATCTCGAACAGGGCGTAGCCGATGAGGCGCCCCGTCTCCCCCTCGGCGAAGAGGGGCACCAGCAGGTCGAGGACCACCTCGCCCTCGCGTCCGGCCTTGCGATGAAAGTCCACCAGGCGCGGCCTGCGGCTCTCCAGCAGGGCCTGCACCGCTTCCTGGTGCAGGGTGTCGTCCCACAGATGATCGTCCGCCGGGTCGGCCAGATAGCTGCGGCCGGCCAGGTCATGCAGGCCGATGGCGGAGATTTCGGGAATGGTCTGCTGCAGGTAGCGGAAACGCTGACGCAGCCCGGCTGCGGCCCGGGCGTCGCCCGGTTGCTGCAGGAGGCGGGCGAAATGCTGGGACATGACGCTGCCCGGCGGCTGGCTGAGAAAGATCAGGCGATCCTCGATCCAGCGCTGGATTTCCTGGGACTTGAGGGCCGCCACCGCCTGCAGCTGCTGTTCCGCCGTCTCCCGGGCGGCGCCGAACAGCACCTGGTGGCTGCGGTAGAGCCCGCCCGCCAGGAGCAGGACGAAGCCGATGATGGCCACCAGCCAGTGCCTTGCGGTCGGCACGAAGGCCGTCTCAACCCTATCACCTGCGGACATGGCGTTCACTCTCTCCCCGGCCTGTGCGGCGCCAGGCCCCGGCCGGCGGATCTCCGGCCATGGGGCATCCTACCGCGGCAGGGCCGGGAAAGTCCCGGCTGCAGGACATTTCCGGCCCTGTCGGGCCCGTTCAGGCGGCCTGCCAGACTGGCTTGCGCTTTTCGATGAAAGCGTCGATGCCCTCGGCGGCATCGCCGGCCATCATGTTGCAGGCCATGACCTCGCCGGCATACTGGTAGGCCGCTTCGATGCCCATTTCCAGCTGCTTGTAGAACATCTGCTTGCCCGTAGCCACGGCCACCGGGCTCTTGGCCAGGATGGACTGCACCAGGTGCTCCACCGCCTCGTCAAGATCGCCCAGGGCCACCACCCGGTTCACCAGGCCCCGGCGCTGGGCTTCCCCGGCATCGATGAACTCGCCGGTGAGCAGCATTTCCAGGGCTTCCTTGCGCCCCATGTTGCGCGCCAGGCCGACGGCGGGGGTGGAGCAGAAGAGGCCCACGTTGATGCCGGAAACGGCGAACTTGGCCACGTCGGCGGCCACCGCCAGGTCGCACATGGACACCAGCTGGCAGCCGGCAGCGGTGGCGATGCCGTGGATGCGGGCAATGACCGGCTGGGGCATTTCCTGGATGGTCAGCATGACCTTGGCACACAGCTTGAACAGGGCCTGCATGAAGGCCTTGTCGTGGTTGCTGCGCATTTCCTTGAGGTCGTGGCCGGCACAGAAGGCCTTGCCGGCGCCCTGCAGCACCACGACGCGGACCGTCTTGTCGGCGGCGATGCTCTGCAGTTCGGCCAGCAGGGTTTCCAGCATGGCGTTGGAGAGGGAATTGAACTGGGCCGGACGGTTCAGCACCAGGGTGGTACGGCCGTCGGGGCGGTCTTCGCGCAGCAGGATGGGTTCCTGGTTTGTCATTGTTTGTCTCCTACAGAAAAAAGCCGGAGGCTGTGCTGTCTGCCCCCGGCTTGGTTATGGATGCGGCTGGATTACTCGATGGCGGCGGTGGACTTGGCCATTTCCCGCAGCACGTACTTCTGGATCTTGCCCGTGGAAGTCTTGGGCAGGGGTCCGAAGATGACCTTCTTCGGCACCTTGAAGCGGGCCATGTGCTCGCGGCAGAACTCGATGATTTCCACCTCGGTGATGCTGACGCCGTCCTTCAGTTCGATGAAGGCGGCCGGCACCTCGCCCCACTTGGGATCGGGGGTGGCCACCACGGCCGCGGCCATCACCGCCGGATGGCGGTAGAGGGTGTCTTCCACCTCGATGGAGGAGATGTTCTCGCCACCGGAGATGATCACGTCCTTGGAACGGTCCTTGATCTTGACGTAGCCGTCGGCCTGCATCACCGCCAGGTCGCCGGTGTGGTAGTAACCGCCGGCGAAGGACTCTTCCGTGGCCTTGGGGTTCTTCAGGTAGCCCTTCATCACCAGGTTGCCGCGGAACATGATCTCGCCCATGGTCTCGTTGTCCCAGGGCACCGCCTCCATGGTGGCCGGATCGAGCACGGTGATGGCTTCCTGGGCGTGGTAGCGCACACCCTGGCGGCCGTTCAGGTTAACCTGCTCGCCCACCGGCAGATCGAACCACTCGGGCTGCTGGGCGCAGACGGAAGCGGGACCGTAGGTCTCGGTCAGGCCATAGACGTGGGTGATCTTGAAGCCGATCTTGGCCATGCCTTCGATGACGGCGGCGGGGGGCGGCGCGGCGGCGATGAGGCCGGAGACGCCGTGGTTGATGCCTTCACGCCATTCGGCCGGCGCATTGGCCAGCATGGAATGGACGATGGGCGCGCCGCAGTAGTGGGTCACCTTGTTTTCCCGGATGGACTGCAGGATCAGCTTGGGATCGACCCGGCGCAGACAGACGTTGGTGCCGGCATTGGCCGCCATGGTCCAGGGGAAGCACCAGCCGTTGCAGTGGAACATGGGCAGGGTCCACAGGTACACCGAGTGGGGCGGCATGCCCCAGGAAACGATGTTGGACATGGCGTTGAGGTAGGCGCCCCGGTGGTGATAGACCACGCCCTTGGGGTTGCCGGTGGTGCCGGAGGTGTAGTTGAGGGAGATGGCGTCCCATTCGTCCTGGGGGCCCTTCCACTCGTAGTCCGGGGTGCCTTCGGCCAGCAGGACCTCGTAGTCCTTCTCTCCCAGCAGGTCACCGGGGCCGGTGTATTCGCTGTCGTTCACATCGATGACGACGATGCTGCGGCCCAGTTTTTCCAGGGCCGGCCCGACGATGTGGGAATACTCCTTGTCGGTGATGAGGATCTTGGCCTCGCCGTGGTTCAGCATGAAGGCCACGGCTTCGGGATCGAGACGGGTGTTGAGGGTGTTGAGCACGGCCCCGGTGACGGGCACGCCGAAGTGGCATTCGTACATTTCCGGCGTGTTGTTGAGCATCACGGCGACGGTGTCGCCTTCCTTGATGCCCCGGGCTTCCAGGGCGGAGGCCAGGCGCCTGGCGCGGTTGAAGGTTTCCAGCCAGGTATAGCGGCGCTGGCCGTGGATCACGGACACCCGTTCCGGGTAGATGTAGGCGGAACGGGCAATGAAGGTTAGCGGCGACAGCGGCACATAGTTGGCCGCATTCTTTTCCAGACCCTGCTTGTAGATGTTGCTGCTGTTGTCGTTATGACCTGCCATGAATATCCCTCTTATGTGTTTGCGTTGGTATTTTTCATGAACTCCCTGCCCCCGGACTGCTAACGGCAGGGAGCCAGTCTGGCCTCCCGCTCCAGGTCGGCCAGCCGACGTCCGATTTCCTGGCCGAAGGCATCGGCAGCCAGGCTCAGCGCAACCACCCCACCCCGCGCATCGGGGCTAGGAGCGGGCTTCTCCACGCTGAACGGACGCTCGAATATGAGTTTGCGCTGTTTGTCGAACAATGTCATGCGGCCCTGCAACACGCCGCGGCTCTGGGTCGGGCTGTCGAAGACCTGGGTGAATTCATCCACCTCCAGGCGCAGGGCGCAACCGCCGTTGCCGCCGCCCAGCTGCTGACGCAGGCGCAGGTTGAGCAACTGCCCCGCCGGCGCCGCCCAGCGGCTCTGGCTGTAGGCCATGAGGCGGCTGGCGTCGTCGTAGGCCAGACGGTAATTCACTGCCGGCGTATCGAGCCAGGGGACCAGGCGCAGCTCCAGGCTGACGGGCCTGGCCACGGCGCTGGCCTCGGCCAGGCGCGGCCCGAAATCGTAGGTGGCGGCCGGCGGGGCGCCGCGGCCGCCGGCGCAGGCGGCCAGGGTCAGCAGCAGGGAACAGGCGGCGAGGCGCCCGATGGTGGCGAAGGTCATGGATTTCTCCCGGGATGGGGCAGGAAGCCGGGCTCCCCGGGGCCGGGCACGGGGGCCGGGGCGCCGAAGATGAGGCTTTGAGGGTCCCGTTCCACCTGGTTCAGGACCCGATTGAGCTGGCGCGTGCTGGCGGCGATGTCGCCGGCCAGGTCGCCCCAGCGCGGCGACAGCAGCCCGGCGCCGGATTCGCCGCCGCCAGACTGTTCCAGCCGCTCCGACAGGCGGCGCAGGCCGGCCACCAGTTCCTTGGCTTCCCTGGCGGTGCCGGCGCTGCCTTCGAGGGCGCTGCTGAGGTGTTTCAGGTTGTCGTCGGCCAGGGCCTTGCGCAGCTGCACCAGGGTCGGCCCCAGCTCCTGGGCGGCGGGTTTCAGGCCGGCGGAGATGCTTTCCAGGTTGGCCAGGGTGTTGCCGACCCGGCGCTGGTTCTCCTCCCCCACCAGCTGGTTGGCGGAAGTCAGCAGTTCCCGCGCCTGGCGCAGGGTCTCGGCGCCGGCATCGGAAAGCTCCTGGATCAGGGAAGGCTGCATGGGAATGCGCGGCAGGCCGTCGCCGGCCGCCAGGGGACGGTCGTCGTCGCCCCGCTCCTCCAGCTGCACCTGGGCCAGGCCGGTGACGCCCTGGTAGTTGAGCAGGGCCACGGTGCTGCGGGTCACCGGCACCTCGTCGAGGATGCTGATGCGGATGAGGATGTCGTCGGGCTGGTTCTTGTCCAGGCGGATATCCTCCACCCGGCCGACGCGGATGCCCCGGTAGCGCACCTGGGCCTGCAGGTTGAGGCCGGTGACGTTGCCCTGGGTCACCACCAGGTAGTCCCGGGTGACGTCGTGCTTGCCGCCGAACCACCACACGGAGAACAGGACGGCCGCTGCCAGAAGCAGGGTGAACAGTCCGGCAACGAGGGCATGGGCGCGGTTTTCCATAAACGACTCCTGCTGACGCCTAGAGGGGCGCGGGGGCGGCCGGGCCTGGGGCCGCGGCGGCGCCGCCGAAAAAACTCGAAATGAAGGGATGCTCCACCCGGCGCACCTCCTCCGGCGTGCCGAAGGCGACGATGCGCTGGTCGGCCAGCACGGCGATATGGGTGGACAGGCCGGTCAGGGTGGCCAGGTCGTGGGTCACCATGATCACGGTGAAGCCCAGCTCGGCCTGCAGTTCCCGGATCAGGCGCACGAAGCCTTCGCTGCGGTCCGGGTCCAGGCCGGCGGTGGGCTCGTCCAGGATCAGCAGTTCCGGCTCCAGGGCCAGGGCCCGGGCCAGGGCCACCCGCTTGACCATGCCGCCGGAAAGTTCCGCCGGCTTGAGCAGGCCGTGGCGCGGGTCCAGTTCCACCATGGCCAGCTTCAGGTGCACCAGGTCCCGGATCAGGCTCTCGTCCTCCAGGCCGAATTCCCGCAACGGGAAAGCCACGTTGTCGAAAACGGAGAGGGCCGAATACAGGGCGCCCTGCTGGAACAGCATGCCGAAGCGCTGGCGCAGGGCCCGGTCCACGCCCGGGTCCCCCGAATAGAGGGGGCAGTCGAAGAGATGGACCCGCCCCTTCCACGGTCGCAGCAGCCCCACCACCTCCCGCAGCAGGGTGGTCTTGCCGCTACCGGAGCCGCCCACCAGGCCCACCATCTGGCCCTGCTCCACCACCAGGTCCAGCTCCCGATGGATCACCGTGTCACCGTAGCGGCTCCACAGGCCATGGACTTCGATGACCGGCCGGCTCATTTGGGCAGCCCGATCTCGCGGGTGGCGATGGCGAACAGAGCATCCACCAGGATGACGATGGTGATGGCGGTGACCACGGCGGCGGTGGTGCGGGCCGAAAGACTCTCGGTGTTGGGTTTGACGTGGAGGCCGAAGTGGCAGGCCACCAGGGAAATGAGCAGGCCGAAAACCCAGCCCTTGGCCAGGCCGATCCACAGGTTGGCCAGGGGCACGGCCTTGGGCAGCTGGTCGAGGAAGAAACCGTAGGACAACCCTAGCTGCAGGTTGGCCGAGACCATGCCGCCCAGGATGCCGGCGGCGGAGGTCCACAGCACCAGCAGGGGCAAGGCGGTGGTGAGGGCGGCGATTTTCGGCAGCACCAGGCGCTGGGTGCGGGAGATGCCCATGGTGGCCAGGGCGTCAATTTCCTCGGTGACCCGCATGACGCCGATCTGGGCCGTCATGGCCGAGCCGGAACGGCCGGCCACCAGCACCGCCACCAGCACCGGCCCCAGTTCCCGGATGATGCTGATGCCCAGGATGTTCACGATGAAGATGTCGGCGCCGAACATCTTCAGTTGCAGGGCCGACAGGTAGCTCATCACCACGCCGATGAGAAAACCCACCAGGGCCGTCACCGGCAGGGCCTTGGCGCCGCTCTTGTAGAGGGTGGCCGAGTACTCGACCCAGGGCAGTTCCCGGGGATGGCGCAGCAGGTAGGCCAGGTCCAGCACCAGCTGGCCCAGCAGGGCCACCAGGCCGAGCAGGTTGTGGCTGAACTTGAGGACGAAGACGCCGAGGGCTTCCACCGCTTCGAAGGGGCGGGCCGGCGGCAGGGCCGCAGCCGCCGGCGGCAGGGCCGCCACCCGTTCCAGGGCGCGCCGGTGATCGGCTGCCAGGGCCACGCCGGGCGGCCACTGGCGGCCCCAGGCGCGCCACAGGAGGAGCGCCCCCAGGCTGTCGAGACGCCCCAGGGTGGTCAGGTCCCAGCCGGCACCGGCGGCGGCCAGGGCGGCCAGGCGATCTTCCAGCTCGGCCAGGGAACGGGGCAGGGAGGCCAGGGTCCAGTCGCCGCTGATGCGGGCGATGGGGCCCGCGTCGCCCTGTACCGTTTCCAGGCCGCCCGCGTTCATGGCTTCAGGCCGCCTGCCTGCCGCCACCCTTGGCGGCGTTGAGGCGCTTCAGGCGGAATTCCAGGCCGGCCCGCTGCCAGGCCTGGATTTCTTCGGCGAAGGCTGCCGCCGTCAGGGGATTGGCGGCCAGCCAGTCCGCCGGCAGTTCCAGGGTGGCGCCCTTGTCGCCCATGGCGATGCTGTAGGGCGGCCGCCCCTGGTCGCTGCGGGAGCGGTGGAAGAGTACGGCCAGGCGCAGGGAGAGGATCAGCAGCCAGTTCACGTCGCCCTTGGGCAGCACCGCCACCTTGTCCAGCTTGCCCCGGTGCCCCAGCACCAGCATGGCCAGGCGGGCCTGGTCCTTCTTGGAGAAGCCGGGCATGTCGGCGAAGGTGAGGATGTAGGCGCCGTGTTTGTGGTAGCCGTTGTGGGCGATGGAAATGCCGATCTCGTGCAGCTTGGCGGCCCAGCGCAGGAAATGCTCCGCATTGTCCCGGTCCGTGCTGTCGCCGCCGCAGCCGCCCGTATCAAGGTGGCTGAAGATTTCCCCGGCGGTCTGCTCCACCCGCTGGGCCTGCCACAGATCCACCTGGTAGCGGCGCATGAAGCTGGCCACGGTGGCGTCGCGCATGTCGTGGTGGTGGAAACGGCCCAGCAGGTCGTAGAGCACCCCCAGGCGCAGGGCGCCGTCACCGTAGGTCATGTGCTCCAGCTGCAGGGTCTCGAAGATGGCGCCCATGATGGCGATGCCGCCGGAAAGCACCGGCGTGCGGTCGTTGCGCAGGCCTTCCAGGGGCATGGCCTCGGCGGAGCCGGCCTTGAGCAGGATGGCGCGCAGCTTCTGCAGGCCCTCCCGGGTGATGCCGGCGACGCCGCCCGGATTGAGGTTGTTCAGCTCCAGCACGTCGGCGATGGCCCGGGCCGTGCCGGAGGAGCCGACGGCCTCGTTCCAGCCCAGGCGCTGGTAGTCGTGGGCGATGGTCTGGATTTCCTTGCCCGCCGCCACTTCGGCTTCCCGCAGGCGCTTCTTGTCCACCTTGCCGTCGGGGAAGAAGCGCACCGTGTAGCTGACGCAGCCCATGTACAGGGATTCCAGCAGCAGGGGCTCGGCGCCGCGGCCGATGATGAATTCGGTGGAGCCGCCGCCGATGTCGAAGACCAGGCGCTTGTGCTCCGCCGGCGGCAGGGAATGGGCGGCGCCGATGTAGATCAGGCGCGCCTCTTCGCGGCCGGCGATGATTTCGATGGGGAAGCCCAGGGCCTCTTCCAGCCGGGGCAGCAGTTCGGGGGCGTTCTTCGCTACCCGCAGGGTGTTGGTGGCCACCACCCGCACGGCGTCGGGGGCGAAACCCCGCAGGCGCTCGCCGAACAGGCGCAGGGCGGCGATGGCCCGTTCCTGGGCGGCTTCGTTGAGGTATTTGTCGGGGGACAGGCCGGAAGCGAGCCGGACCGGCTCCTTGAGGGAATCCAGGGGATAGATCTGGTCGTCCACCACCCGCCCGACCTGCAGGCGGAAGCTGTTGGAGCCCAGATCGACGGCGGCAATCAATTCATAGCGCATGCAGCGGGCAGCCTTTTCAGTGGCTCTTGTTCTGTCGGAGAGCCGTCATTCTAGCACCCGCAATGTGGGCGTCTCGTGACAGCGACCCGGAACGCCCCGCACGGCACCAACCGTGGGAAAGGGCGCATACTGGTCGTTTGCGGTCATATTCCCTTAACATTAACGTAACAAAATGGCGTTTGTCCGTAATCCGGCAATCACGCCACTCCCCTGCCCCGCGCCACCGCCGCCATGAACCTGAACCGATCCCACATCTACCGCCGCTTCCCCCCGGAAAATTTCATCAACCGGGAACTGGGCCTGCTGGCCTTCAACCGCCGTGTCTTCGCCCAGGCAGAGAACCTTTCCATCCCACTGTTGGAGCGGCTGCGTTACCTGTGCATCGTTTCCTCCAACCTGGACGAGTTTTTCGAGATTCGTGTCGCCGGCCTGAAAGAACAGCTCAAGCTGGGTTCCTCCACCCGCACCACCGACGGCAAGACGCCCCAGGAGGTGTATCGCCAGGTATCCGCCGAAGCCCACCGCCTGATGCACGAGCAGTACGAACTGCTCAACGCCGATGTGCTGCCGGCTTTGGAGAAGGAAGGCGTGCAGTTCCTGCGCCGTACCCGCTGGACCGACGCCCAGCGCGAGTGGGTGCGAGACTATTTCTTCCGCGAGGTGATGCCGGTGCTCACCCCCATCGGCCTGGACCCTTCCCACCCCTTCCCCCGGGTGCTCAACAAGAGCCTCAACTTCGCCGTGGAACTGGAAGGGCGGGACGCCTTTGGTCGCAATTCCGGCGCCGCCATCGTCCAGGCGCCCCGGGTGCTACCCCGGGTCATCCGCCTGCCGCGTGAGTTGGGAGAAACGGAATATAGCTTCGTCTTCCTCTCCTCCATCCTCCATGCCTTCGTCGGCGAACTATTCGCCGGCATGAACGTGCTGGGTTGCTACCAGTTCCGCGTCACCCGCAACTCCGACCTCTTCGTGGACGAGGAAGAGGTGAAGAACCTGCGCACCAAGATTCAGGGCGAACTGCCCCAGCGTCATTTCGGTGATGCGGTGCGTCTGGAGGTTGCAGACAACTGCTCCCCCGCCATGAGCGAATTCCTGCTCGGCCAGTTCAACCTGTCGGAAAACGATCTGTACCGGGTAAACGGCCCGGTGAATCTGGTGCGCCTGATGCAAATTCCCGACCAGGTGGACCGGCCGGACCTGAAATTCCCCCCCTTCCCCCCGGGGCTGCCGAAGACCCTGGAAAAGCGGGCCAGCATCTTCGCCAGTATCCGCAAGAACGACATCCTGCTGCACCACCCCTACCAGAGCTTCACCCCGGTGATCGACCTGCTCAGCCAGGCGGCCACGGACCCGGCGGTGGTGGCCATCAAGATGACGGTGTACCGCACCGGCACCGACTCGGTGCTGATGGAATCCCTCATCCGCGCCGCCGAGAACGGCAAGGAAGTGACCGCGGTGGTGGAACTGATGGCCCGTTTCGACGAAGAGGCCAACATCAACTGGGCCACCCGTCTGGAAGAAGTCGGCGCCCACGTGGTGTACGGCGTGGTGGGCCACAAGACCCACGCCAAGATGATCATGATCGTGCGCCGGGAAGAGGACAAGAACGGCCAGAGCCGCCTGCGCCGCTATGTGCACCTGGGCACCGGCAATTACCACCCACGCACCGCCCGGCTGTACACCGACTTCGGTCTGCTCACCGCGGACGAGCAGATGGGGGCCGACGTCAACGAAGTCTTCAAGCAGCTCACCGGCCTGGGCCGGGCCCAGGCCCTGCACCACCTGTGGCAGGCGCCCTTTACCCTGCACGCCAACATCATCGCCGCCATTCGCAAGGAAGCGGAACACGCCAAGGCCGGCCGGCCCGCCAGCATCATCGCCAAGATGAATTCCCTGCTCGAGCCGGAGACCATCATGGCCCTCTACGAAGCCTCCCAGGCCGGGGTGAAGATCGATCTCATCGTGCGTGGCGTCTGCGCCCTGCGCCCCGGGGTGCCGGGGCTGTCGGAGAACATCCGGGTGCGCTCCATCATCGGCCGCTTCCTCGAACACCACCGGATTTTCTATTTCCACGCCGATGGCGCGGAAAACGTCTATCTCTCCTCCGCCGACTGGATGGAACGCAACTTCTTCCGCCGCATCGAACTGTGCTTCCCGGTACTGGACCCGAAGCTGAAGAAGCGGGTCATCGTCGAAGGCCTGCGCCCCTACATGGTGGATAACCAGCAGGCCTGGGAAATGGATGGCGCCTCCGGCGGCTACACCCGCAAGCGCAGCCCCCGGGCCAAGCCCCGCTGCGCCCAGAGCGAACTGCTGCAGGGGCTTTCCAGCGGCGTCTGAAAAGCCCGAACCCTACCCCCGCCAGAAGGCAGAAGGGACGCCCATCTCCGCGCATCAAGGGCCGGGAGTGGCGTCCCTTCTGCCTTCCAGGGCAGGGTGGCCGCAGATGCCCATACCGCCGCCCCCGGCGACGGCCTTGCCTTTCCCGGCCAGGGGAACGATGCTGTCACTTCCCTGGCCTCACCCCCAGACTGCGTCACCCCGCATCATCCCGCCTCACCCGTTCCCGTTGCACTGACTTCAAGGAGAAGAGGAAATGAGCACCGCCACCCCGCTGCGCATCGTCACCCTGGTTGGCAGCCTGCGCCAGGCCTCCTACAACCGCATGGTCGCCAACACCCTGCCGGAACTGGCCCCGGCCGGCGTCACCATCAGCGCCCTGCCCGCCCTCAACGACATTCCCCTCTACAACGGCGACGTGGAAGCCCAGGGCATCCCACCCGCCGTCACTGCCTTGGCTGACGCCATCCGGGCCGCCGATGGCCTCATCATCATCACCCCCGAATACAACTATTCCGTACCCGGGGTGCTGAAGAACGCCATCGACTGGCTCTCCCGGATTCCCAACCAGCCCTTCGCCGGCAAGCCGGTGGCCCTGCAATCCGCCTCCATGGGCCCCTTTGGCGGCGCCCGGGCCCAGTACCACTTGCGCCAGGTGCTGATCTATCTCAACCCGCGGGTCTTCAACGTGCCGGAAGTGATGGTGGGCAGCGTGCAGAACAAGGTGGATGCGGCCAACGGCAAGCTCAACGACGCCAGCACCCGGGATTACATTGCCGGCCAGTTGGCCAAGTTCGCCGACTTCATCCGCGCCGGCGCCTGAACCGCCCCGCGGTAGCAGGCGAAAAAGAAAACGCCCTCCTTGGAGGGCGTTTTTTCTTGCCGCCGGGGCGTCCGGCCACAGCCGAGCGAGGCGGCTTTACCTGGCGGGCGTCACCCCCGCCGCGCCCCCACCACGCCCTGGACATCGTGGATCAGCTTCAAGGTCCGCGTCAGCTGGGGCAGGTTGAGGATTTCCACGGTGAAGCCCATGTGGGCCTGGCCCTGCTTGGAGAGGGTCTGCACGCCGATGACGTTGATCTTCTCCCGGGCGAAGACGTCGGAGATGTCCCGCAGCAGGCCCTGGCGGTCGTGGGCGTCCACCGTGATGTCCACCGGAAAGATGCCGTGGGGATGGCCGCCCCACTCGGTCTCGATCACCCGCTCCGGGTGCAGGGCCTGGAGGTTGGCAAAGTCCGGGCAGTCGGCCCGGTGGATGGAGACGCCCTTGCCCCGGGTGACGAAACCCTGGATCGGGTCCGGCGGTGCCGGCTTGCAGCAGCGGGCCAGCTGGGTCAATAGCTTGTCCACGCCGACGATGAGAATGCCCCGGTCGCCGGCGCCCTCCCCTTCAGCCGGTTTGGGCCGGCGCACCGGCATGGGTTCCATGCCCCGCTCGTCCACCGGCGGCTCGGTGCCGCGCACGGCGGCCTGGAACAGGCGCAGGTTGAGTTCGTTGCGGGCGGCGGCGATGTAGAGGTCGTCCGCCTTGGCGTAGCCCAGCTTGCCCGCCAGTTCTTCCAGATTGGTGCCGCCGCCGCCGACCCGCTGGATTTCCTTGGCCACGATGCCCCGGCCTTCGGCCAGGGATTCTTCCAGGGCCAGGTTGGAGAACCAGGCCCGGGCCTTGGTGCGTGCCGTCTTGGTGGCGATGTAGCCGAGGGAGGGATTGAGCCAGTCCCGGGAGGGGCCGCCCTGCTTGGCGGCGACGATCTCCACCCGCTGCCCGGTCTTCAGGGCCGTATCCAGGGGCACCAGGGCCCCGTCCACCTTGGCGCCGCGGCAGCGGTGGCCCAGGTCGGTGTGCAGGCGGTAGGCGAAGTCCACCGGGGTGGCGCCTTGGGGCAGGTCCACCACCTTGCCCTGGGGCGTCATGACGTAGATGGTCTCGTCCAGGGCGGCCTGCTTGTAGTGGTTCACCCAGTCGGAGGAGTCGGATACTTCGTCCTTCCAGGTCAGCAGCTGGCGCAGCCAGGCGATCTTGTCGTCGTAGTTGTCCTCGGAGCTGTGCTTGGTGCCTTCCTTGTAGCGCCAGTGGGCGGCCACGCCCAGCTCGGCGTGGCGGTGCATTTCCCAGGTGCGGATCTGCACTTCCAGGCTGCGCCCGTCGGGGCAGCGCACGGCGGTGTGCAGGGAGCGGTAGTTGTTGCCCTTGGGATTGGAGATGTAGTCGTCGAATTCCTTGGGGATCGGCGTCCAGATGTTGTGCACGATGCCCAGCACCGTGTAGCAGTCCTTGACCTCGTCCACGATGACGCGCAGGGCCCGGATGTCGTACACCTCGGAGAAATCCACGCCCTTCTTGCGCATCTTGTTCCAGATGGAATAGATGTGCTTGGGCCGGCCGTAGATTTCCGCCTTGTGGATGCCCACCGCCGCCAGCTCGGACTTGACCCGGTCCACCGCGTCGATGATGAACTGCTCCCGCTCCAGACGCTTCTCGTCGAGCATCTTGGCGATTTTCTTGTAGGTGTCCGGGTGGATGAAGCGGAAGGAGAGGTCCTCCAGCTCCCACTTCAGTTCCCACACCCCCAGGCGGTTGGCCAGGGGCGAATACAGTTCCAGGGTTTCCCGGGCCACGTGCACCCGCAGGTCGTCCGGCTCGGCGGCGTAGTAACGCAGGGTCTGGGTGCGGGAGGCGAGGCGCAGCAGCACCACCCGGATGTCTTCCACCATGGCCAGGAACATCTTGCGCAGGACTTCCACCTGGGCCTTCATTTCCTGGGGATTCTGGGTGGTGTCGGCGACGAAGCCGCGGGAGATGGGGCGCAGCCGGTTGAGGCGGGAGATGCCGCCCACCAGGTGGGCGACGCCGCCGCCAAAGCGTTCGTTGAGGGTTTCCAGGCCCTTCTCGTCGTAGGTGGCCACGGCGAAGAGCAGGGCCGCGGCGCGGGAGTCCGCGTCCAGCTTCAGGCCGGCGATGATGAGGGCCATCCCCAGGGCGTGGGAGAGGATGCCCTCGCCGCTGCCCAGGGTGTTGTCGCCATAGGCGTCACGGGCGAAGAGGGCCGCCTCCCGGATAAAGGCCGTCTCGTTTTCGGAGAGGCCATCGGTGAGGGTCAGGAGGGACTGTTCGAAGTCGCTCTGCGCGGCGACGGAATGGACGACGGAAACCATGGCGCGGATTATACGCCCCTGGCGGCAAATACGCCGGGACCCGCGCCGGGCCGCCTCCCGGGGCCGGCAGTGCCGCCAACGTAGGTCCGCCGCGACCCCGGGCACTGGCCCGCCGTTGGGGCATAATCCACGCTCCAGCCAACGACAAAGGCCGCGCCCCCAGGTAGCGGCCGGACAGAGAGACATGAACCCCAACACGCCCCTTTACCGGCATCCCTACCTGCTGCTGACCCTGACCGCCCTCTTCTGGTCCGGCAACATGGTCCTGGGCCGCGGCATCCGCGCCGACGTGCCGCCCATCGCCCTGGCTTTCTGGCGCTGGGTCATCGCCCTGGCCCTGATCGCGCCCCTGGCCCTGCCCCACCTGAAGGAACAGTGGCCCCTGCTGAAAAAGGGCTGGAAGCCGGTGCTGCTGCTGGGCATCCTCGGCGTCGGCTGCTACAACACCTTCGCCTACGTGGCCCTGCAGTACACCGCCGCCACCAATGCGGTGCTGCTCAACTCCTTCATTCCCATCGTCACCATCGCCCTCTCCTGGCTGTTCCTGGGCAAGCGCCTCAAACCCATCGAAGCGGTGGGCGTGGCCATTTCCTTCCTCGGCGCCACCACCATCATCGCCCGGGGCGACCTGGCGGTGCTGCTGGGCCTTTCCCTCAACCTGGGGGACGTGTGGATGCTGGGGGCGGTGCTGACCTGGGCCATCTACACCGTGGGCCTGCAGTGGCGCCCGGCCGGGGTGCATCCCATGCTCATGCTGGGCGCCCTGACCCTGGTGGGGGTGCTGGCCCTGGCGCCCATCTACGCCCACGAGCTGGGGGCCTTCGGCGGCCCGGCCCGGCACATCAACCTGCACTGGGGCTCCCTGGCCGGCATCGCCTACGTCGGCGTCCTGCCCAGCTTCGTCGGCTACATCTTCTACAACCGGGGCGTGGCCGAGGTGGGGGCCAACAAGGCCAGCCTCTTCATCCACCTCATGCCGGTCTTCGGCACCCTGCTCTCCGCCCTCTTCCTGGGCGAACTGCCCCACCTCTACCACTTCGTCGGCATCGGCCTCATTTTCAGCGGCATCTACCTGACCATGGCCCGCCTGCCCCGTCTCAAGGGCGCCTGATGGGCTGGCTCGACCGACTGCTGGGACGCCGCCGGCCCCGCCCCATTCCGCAGCCCCTGTGGCAGCAGACCGTGGCCCGCCTGCCCTTCCTGCAATGGCTTCCGGCGGCGGACCTGGCGCGCCTGCAAAGCCTCAGCGAAGCCTTCCTGGCGGCCAAGCAGTTTTCCGGAGCCGCCGGCCTGGAGGTGGATGACGCCATGGGCGTGCACATCGCCGCCCAGGGCTGCCTGCCCATCCTCAACCTGGGCCTGGAGTGGTACGACGACTGGGTCGAGATCATCGTCTATCCGGACGAGTTCGTGGTGCCCCGCCAGGAGATGGACCCGGACGGGGTGGTGCACGAATACGACGAGGTGGCGGCGGGCCAGGCCTGGGACGGCGGCCCCCTGATCCTCTCCTGGCAGGACAGCCAGATGGCGGGGGACGGCTACAACGTGGTGATCCACGAATTCGCCCACAAGCTGGACATGATCAACGGCGCCCCGGACGGCCTGCCGCCCCTGCATCCGGGCATGGACAAGGAGGCCTGGATAGCCGCCCTGGACGGGGCCTACGATGATTTCCTGGCCCGGGTGGAGCGGGCCGAAGCCAGGGGCGAGGAGGCCCTCGAGCAGTTGCCCATCGACCCCTACGGCGCCGAGCATCCGGGGGAATTTTTCGCCGTGGTCTCGGAGAGCTTTTTCGAACAGCCCCAGGTGGTGGCCGCCGAGTATCCGGCCCTCTACGCCCAGCTGGCCCTGTTCTACCGCCAGGACCCCCTGGCCCGGGCTCAGGCCGCCGGTTCCAGCCGCTCCAGGTAGCGCACCAGGGCTTCTTGCACCGCCTCCGGCTGATCCCGGTGGGGCGAGTGGCGACAGTCCGCCAGTTCCAGCAGTTCCACCTCCGCCGGCACCTGCTCGGCGATGACCTCGATCTGGCGCAGGGTGGCGTATTCGTCGTCCTTGCCCTGGATGGCCAGCACCGGCACCCGGATGCCCGACAGGTAGGACTCGATGTTCCAGTCGCGGAACTGGGGCGAGAGCCAGGTATCGTGCCAGTCGTGGAAGACCCGGAAGGCATCCCGGTGGTAGCGCCCCAGGCGGGAGGGCCAGTCGGTCTGGCGCCAGGCTTCGCCGGCCTGGCGGATGCCGGCCAGGGCCTCCTCCTCCACCCAGGCGTGGGGCGCCAGCACCACCAGGCCGGAGACGGCCTCGGGATAGGTGCCGGCGTGGATCAGGGCGATGGAGCCGCCGTCGGAATGACCCACCAGCACGGGCCGTTCGATGTCCAGGGCGGCCAGGGTGGCGGGCAGCATCTCCAGAGCCTCGTCGTGCATGTAGCGGGGAGTGCGCGGTGACGGCGCCGGGTCCGAATCGCCGTAACCCTGGCGGGAAAAGACCAGGGTGCGGCAGCCCGTGGCCTGGGCCACCTTGTGCGGGAAGTCGCGCCAGAAGCCGACGCAGCCCAGGCCCTCGTGCAGGAACACCAGGGTCGGGCGATAGATCTGGTGGGCGCTGATCAGCTCGTATTCCAGCTCGCGCCCGAGCACATTCACTTTGGCCACATCAGGCTCCCAGCAGGAATTCCCGGACCACCGCCACCTGGGCCGGGTCCTGGAACATGGGGGCGTGGCCGACGCCGGGGATTTCCCGGGTCCACGCCTGGGGACCGCGCCGGGCCATCTCGGCCAGGGCCTCCCGGGGCAGCAGGTCCGACTCGGCGCCGCGGATGACCAGGGTCGGGCAGCGGATGGCGTCGTAGTAGGGCCACAGGATGACGTCCTGGTGCATGACGAAGCCGAGCTGGAAGGCCTCGGCGATGGCCGGGTCGTAACGCATCTCCCACTGGCCATCGTCGGCCTGGCGCACGCTGGTCTCGGTCAGGTGGCGCCATTGGGCGTCCGTCAGCGAGCCGAAGGGGGCCGAGACCTGGCGGATGAACTGCTCCGCCGCCTCCAGGCTGGGGAAGCGGGGCGCCTTGCCCACGTATTCGCCGATGCGGCGCAGGGATTCGTTGGTGATCACCGGCCCCACGTCGTTGAGGATGAGACGGGTGATGGGGCTGCGCTCCATGGCGGCGATGCACATGCCGATGAGGCCGCCCATGGAGGTGCCGAGCCAGTGCACTTCGGCCACGTCGAGGCGGGCGATGAGGCTCACCATGTCCGCCACGTACTGGGGAAAACCGTAGCCGGACGCCTTTTTCAGCCAGTCGCTGCGGCCCCGGCCGACCACGTCCGGGCACACCACCCGGTAGTGCCGGCTCAGCTGGCGGGCAAGGAAATCGAAATCGCGACCGTTGCGGGTGAGGCCGTGCACGCACACCAGGACCCGGGGATTGGCGGGATCGCCCCACTGGGTATAGGCCATGCGATGCAGGCCGGAGCCGTCCAGGGCGGCGCAGAGCACCCGCTTCTCGACCATGGCCGGCGCGGGGGAAAACAGGCGGCGCAGACTGTTGCAGATATTCATGGGCCTCGTCTCCTGGCAGAGGGTATGGCCCAAAGTCTAGCACTCCCGCGGGGGAGCGCCCCGCCGCCTAGCCGATCATTTCCAGCAGGGAGGCTTCCAGCTCCTGCCGCCCCAGGGCCGAGGCCATGGCGACGATGACGTAGCCGGGATTCAGTTCGTAGTCCTTGGGCGGGTTGAAGACCCAGTCCAGCTTTTCCCGCACCGCCAGCAACACGTACTCGTTGCTGCGCAGCTTCAGGTTGCCCAGGGGCGTCGGCGGGAAATGGCCGGGCACCGCCACCTCTTCCACCCGCAGGCGCTTTTCCGACTTCAGCATCTCGTCGAGGAAGGAGACCACGTGGGGCCGCACCATGAGGGAGGCCAGGCGCATGCCGCCGGTCAGGTCCGGGGAGAAGATGGCGTCGGCGCCGGCCTTCTTCATCTTCTCCACGTTGCGCGACTCCTGGCAGCGGGCCACCACCCGGATGGCCGGATTGAGCTGCTTCACCGTGATGGTGATCATCAGGTTGCGCGAATCGTCGCCGGTGACGGCGAAGACGCCCCGGGCCGATTCCAGCCCGGCGCCCAGCAGCACGTCGTCGTCGGAGGCGTCGCCGTGCAGGTAGAGCAGGCCCGGGCTTTTTTCCCGCTGGGCCTCCAGGCCTTCCAGGTTTTCCTCGATGGCGACGAAGTGGCGGTTGGTGGCTTCCAGCTCCCGCGCCACGTTGCGGCCCACCCGTCCGAAACCGCAGACGATGTAATGGCCGGTGAGCTTCTTGATCATCTTTTCCATGCGCCGTCTCCGCAGCGTGCCGTTGAGATCCGATTCCACCAGGGTCACCGTGACCGTGGAGAAGAGAAAGGACAGGGTGCCTGCCCCGAGAATGCCGATGAACACCGTGAACATCCGGGCCGCCGGATTCTGGGTCATCTCGATGATTTCGCCGTAGCCGATGGTGGCCACGGTGATGAAGGTCATGTAGAAGCAGTCGAACCAGGTGTAGCGCCCCCCGGTCAGCAGGTGGTAGCCGAAGGTGCCGATGACATGCACGGCCACCAGCATGATCAGGGCTCCATAGAGGTAACGCTGGACCTGGAGCGGCTGATTGCTGGTGCTGGCACTCATGGGAATGGATTCGGGGGCGGCGGCGGTGGTTGGCGATAGCGGCGGCGGCGCCATGCGTAGAGCAGGTATGCGCGCCATGCCGTACGGACAATACCATATCCCGCCAGGGCCAGCAGCAGGCCCAGGCACACCAGGCCCAGGGCCAGGGGCTCGCCCAGGGCCAGCAGCCAGTCGCCCAGGGCGCCGATCCAGGCCAGCATGCCCCCATCCCCCGGCTCCGGCGGCGCCACGAAGGCGCCTCCTTCCCGCAGCAGCACCAGCCGGCCCAGATGGTAGGCGACGAAGTAGAGCGGCACGATGGTCAGGGGATTGGTGTACAGGGTGGTCACCAGGGCCAGGGGCAGATTGACCCGGAACAGGGTGGCCAGGATGGCCGCCCCCAGCATCTGGAAGGGGCCTGGAATGAGGCCGCAGAAGAGGCCCACGGCCACGCCGCCGGCGGCGGAATGGCGGTTCAGGTGCCACAGGCGGGGATGCAGCAGGGTGCCGGCAAAGGGCGCCAGCCAGCGGTTGCCGATCAGGGCCTGGTGGTCGGGCAGAAAACGCTTCAGATGTTTGCGCACCATGGATTCATTCTACTGCGCCGGCCCCCGGACGGCCCAGGGCCAGCCCGGGGGCGAAAGTGGCTATGCTATCGCCATGAACTGGCCCCTCTATTCCTTCGCCCTGGGCATCGTCCTGCTGCAACAGCAGCCGGCCCTGCCGCCCTGGCCCTGGCTGCCCCTGGGGGCGGCGGCAACCCTCGGGCTGCTGGCACTGGGGCGGCGGCCCGGCGCCCTGCCCCGCCTGGGAACAATCCTGCTGGCCGCGGCCCTGGGTTTCCTGTGGGCCGGCTGGCGGGCCGAGACCCGCCTTGCCGAACGGCTGGCGCCGGCCCTGGAAGGACTGGACCTGCAGCTGCAGGGCCGCATCGCCGCCCTGCCCCAGGACTTTGGCCGGGGCCAGCGCTTCGAGTTCGCCGTGGCGCCCGGGGCCGGAGTGAGCCTGCCGCCGACCCTCCTGCTCTCCTGGTACGACCGGCCGGAAACGCCCCGGCCGCGCCTGGAGCCGGGCCAGAAATGGCAGCTGACGGTGCGCCTGAAGCGCCCCCACGGCCACGCCAACGGCGCCGGTTTCGACTACGAGGCCTGGCTCCTGGAACGGGGCATCGGCGCCACCGGCTATGTGCGCGAAGCTGGGGACAACCGCCTGCTGGGCCGCAGCGACGGCTTCTTCAGCCGCATCGAACGGCTGCGCCAGGCGGTGCGGGAGGACTTCCAGGCCCGCCTGCCGGAGGCCGACTATCCCTACGCCGGCATCCTCACCGCCCTGGCGGTGGGGGACCAGAAGGCCATTCCCGGCGACCAGTGGAAGGTCTTCGCCGGCACCGGCACCACCCACCTGATGAGCATTTCCGGGCTCCACGTGACCATGATGGCGGCCCTTGCCGCCGCCCTGGCCGGGGCCCTGTGGCGCCGCTCGCCAACCCTCATGGCGCGCTGGCCGGCCCAGCGGGCGGCGCTCCTGGCCGGCTGGCTGGCGGCGGCCGGTTACACGCTGCTGGCCGGTGCCGGGGTGCCGGCCCTGCGCACCCTGGCCATGCTCGGCGCCGCCGCCCTGGCCCTGGCCAGCGGCCGCCGGGTGGCGCCCGGCAACGTCCTCGCCTTCGCCCTGCTGGCGGTGCTGCTGCCGGACCCCTGGGCCGTCCTGGCGCCGGGCTTCTGGCTGTCCTTCGTCGCCGTCGGCGCCCTGCTGCTGGCCGCCCGCCCCCTGGCGGAGGAGCCGCCGCGCCAGTCCTGGCGCCGCCTGGGGCGGCACCTGGGACACTGGAGCCTGACCCAGTGGGTCGCCACCCTGGGCACCCTGCCCCTGCTGCTGCTCTTCTTCCAGCAGTTCTCCCTGGTCTCGCCCCTGGCCAACGCTCTCGCCATTCCCCTGGTCAGCCTGGCGGTGACGCCCCTGGCCCTGGCGGCGGCCCTGCTGCCCCTGCCCGGGCTGGCCGCCGCTGCCCACGCCCTGCTGCACGGACTGATGCTCTGCCTGCAGTGGCTGGCAGCCCTGCCCGGGGCCCTGTGGACGCCGCCGGCGCCCACCCTGCCGGCCCTGTTCCTGGCCGCCCTCGGCTGCGTCTGTGTGCTCCTGCCCCGGGGCTTTCCCGGCCGCTGGCTGGGGCTGCTGATGCTGCTGCCCCTGCTGACCACGCCCCAGCCCCGGCCGCCGCCGGGCCAGGCCTGGGTCACCCTGCTCGACGTGGGCCAGGGGCTGGCAGTGGCGGTGCGCACGCAAAAGCACACCCTCCTTTACGACGCCGGGCCTTACTACAGCCCGGAATCGGATGCGGGGGAGCGGCTGGTGCTGCCCTGGCTGCGGTCCGTCGGCGTGGATCGCCTCGACACCCTGGTGGTGACCCACCGGGACTGGGACCACTCGGGCGGCGCCCGCTCGGTGCTGGAAAGCCTGCCGGTGGCGCTGCTGCTCGATTCCCTGCCCCCGGCATCCCCCGAGGCCCGGGACCTGCAGCCCCTGGCCCAGGAACGGCGGGCCTGCGCCGAGGGGCAAGGCTGGGAATGGGACGGGGTGCGCTTCTCCATGCTGCATCCGCCGGCAGGCAGGGTGGATGCGCCCCAGGGCAGGAGCAACCACCAGAGCTGCGTCCTGCTGGTGCAAGCGGCGGGGCAACGGCTGCTGCTCACTGCCGACATCGAGGCCGCCGACGAAGCCTGGCTGCTGGCCCGTCACCGGACGGAGCTGGCCAGCCAGGTGCTGCTGGTGCCCCACCACGGCAGCCGCAGTTCATCCACGGCACCCTTCGTCGCCGCCGTCGGCGCCCGGGAGGTGCTGTACCCGGTGGGCTACCGCAACCGCTTCGGCCATCCCCGGCCGGAGGTCGTGGAACGCTATGCCGCCAGCGGCGCCCGGGCCTGGCGCACGGACCGGGACGGGGCCATCGGCCTGGTCCTGGGCGCAGCCACGGCCAGCGGCAAGCCGGAACTCTGGGCCGAACGGCAGCGCCGGCCCCGCTACTGGTACGACCGCTACGCCTGGAAGGAGAGCGGCCAGGGTGGGCCGGACGAAGAAGAAAACGGTAACGACGGCAAGGCCCCGGCACCAACGACAACGGCCCCGCAGGGCCGTTGAAGAAGGCGGGCCGGCAGGCCGACGGGGTAGGATCAGCCGGCCTGGAAGCGGGCCGCCTCGGTCTGCAGGGCCTCGGCCAGTTGCTCCAGCTGGCCGGCGGTGTTGGCGTTTTCGCTGACGGCGGCGCTGTTCTCCTCCGCCATCTGGGCGATGCGCTCCACGTTCTTGGCGATCTCGGTGCTGGCGGCGCTCTGTTCCCGCAGGGAGGAGGAAATGTCGCTCACCATGTCCACCACCTGCTGGGCCCCGGCCTGGATCTGGCCCATGGCGTCGCCGGCCTCCCGGGCCAGTTCGACGCCCTGGGAAACCCGCTCGACACCGTGCTTCATGCTGACCACGGCCTCCTGGGTGCCGCCCTGGATGGCGGCCACCATGTCGGTGATCTCCTGGGTGGAATGGGCGGTGCGTTCGGCCAGCTTGCGCACCTCGTCGGCCACCACGGCGAAGCCCCGACCCGCCTCGCCGGCCCGGGCCGCCTCGATGGCGGCATTGAGGGCCAGCAGGTTGGTCTGGTCGGCGATTTCCTTGATGACGCCGACGATGGTGGAAATCTTCTCCGAATGCTGGCCCAGGTCCTCCACGATGCCGGCGGACTGGTTCACGGCGCTGGCGATCTGCTCGATCTCCTGCACCACGTTGCCGACGATCTGGGCGCCCCGGGCCGACAGGTCGCCGGACTGGGACGAAAGGGCGTGGGCGTCCTGGGCATTCTTGCTGATGTGATCCACGCCCACGGTCATCTGCTCGATGGCAGCCGCCATGGAGGAGGCAGCCTCGCTCTGCTGCTGGGTGGACAGGGTGATCTGTTCGCTGGCGTCGGCCATGCTGCGGGCCGAGGCGGAGAGCTGGTTCACGCTCTGCTGCACGCTGGTGGTGAGGCTGGCGAAGGCGCCGGCCACCTCGTTGAAGCTGCCGGCCACCTGCTGCAGTTCATCCTTGGACTGGAGCTGGATGCGGGCCGTCAGGTCGCCCTGGGCGATGCGGTGGGCGCTGGCGGAAAAGCCGGTGATGCAGGAAACGATGGCCAGGTAGGCGCCGGCGGAAAGGTAGATGAAGACCAGCACCATCACCAGGGACAGGCCCAGGTTGAGCAGCAGGCCTCGTTCGGCCTTGGCCTTGCGCTCGCCGATGAGCTGCTTGGCGGTGGGCAGCAGGGTGTCGTAGAGCTGGGCGTAGCCCTTGTCGATGACGGCGGTGGACTGCTTGAAGAAGTCGCCGGAATCGGTGACGAACATGCCGGCGATGATGTCCTGGTTCACGATATTCACCAGGCCGCTCACCGCCTCGTTGAGATCCTTGGAGGAAGTGCCCAGGGTGTCGCGGATGGCCGGGTTGTGGCGGGCCGTCTTCTGCAGGTTCACATTGAGGGCGGCCAGGGTGTCGGAAACCTGGGCCATGAGGATGCCGATATCGACCCGCTGGTGATCGTTGATGCTCTTCTTGGCCAGGATGCCGGTGCCCTTGGCCCGGGTCTGGCCGAGACGCTCCAGCATGGAGGGCAGCTTGACCACGGCGGTTTCCAGCAGATAGTAGGAATCCATGTTGGGGTCGATGGTGAGGCCGCTCTCGTCGGCCACGTCCACCTTCAGCTGCAGGATGGCGGCGATCAGCCGGGTGTGGGCCGCAAAGCTCTCCGTGGCGGTCCAGGAAAGGCCGTCGGCGGCAATCAGGTTCCACTCCTCGTTGATCTTCTTCCACTCTTCGGAGGCGGCAACGGAGGCCGGCAGGATCGGACCCAGGCCCTGCAGGGCGGTCTTCACTTCGCCGGTCTTGGCCTCCCTCTTGGGCAGCAGGCTGGCGTCGCCATTGATGACGCCGGCGGAAAGGCCGCGGTGCTGCTGGGTGAACTGCACCAGGCGGTCCATGGGCACGATCACCTCCAGGGCCGCCAGTTCGTCGTTGGCCAGGTGGATCTGGCTCTGCAACTGACGCGACAGATTGACGAAGAGCACGGCGATGGCGATCAGGGCCACCAGGCCGATGAGGGCGAATTTCTTCGGATAGGTCAGCCGATGCATCAAGGCAATGGCCGGTGCAAACAGGATTTGCATCATTTTTTTAGGCTCCAGGTTGAACAGCGTCTTGCGGTCTGCGCCGCCTTTCTCCCTCGGGTCTTTTTTTAGTATTTGCTACGGGCAATGCCAAAACAGGTCGCTTACCAGGGCTCCTCCAGGAACATGCCGTCGGCCAGGTGCACCGTGCGGTCGGCCCGGGCCGCCAGGGCCGGATCGTGGGTGACGATGACGAAGGCGGTGCCCTGCTCCCGGCTCACTTCCAGCATCAGGTCGAACACCTGCTCCGCCGTATGACGGTCCAGGTTGCCCGTCGGTTCATCGGCCAGCACGCAGGCCGGGCGGGTCACCAGGGCCCGGGCGATGGCCGCCCGCTGCCGCTCGCCGCCGGACAGTTCCGACGGCAGGTGGTGCAGGCGATGGCCCAGCCCGACTTTCTGCAGCATGGCCTCGGCCTGGCTTTCCGCCTCGGCCCGGGGCAGGCGGCGGATGAGCAGGGGCATGGCCACGTTCTCCAGGGCCGTGAATTCCGCCAGCAGGTGGTGGAACTGGTACACGAAGCCCAGGTAGCGGTTGCGCCACTCGCCCCGGGCCGCCTCGGACAGGCTGAAGGGATCGGCGCCCTTGAGCCGCACCGTGCCGGCGGTGGGCCGGTCCAGCCCGCCCAGGAGGTGCAGCAGGGTGCTCTTGCCCGAGCCGGAGGAACCCACCACCGCCAGGCGCTCACCGGGCTGCAGGGAAAGGTCGATGCGGGTCAGCACCGGCACTTCCAGGTCGCCCTGGCGATAGACCTTGGACAGGCCCTGGCAGGCCAGCACGGCCGTATCGCTGGCCCTATTCTCCATCGCACTTTCCGCTACTGCTGCCGCACTTGCCATCGCTGCCTCATTCATAACGCAGGGCCTCCGCCGGATTGACGCGGGAAGCGCGCCAGCTCGGGTAGAGGGTTGCCGCCAGGGCCAGCACGAAGGCGATGGCGGTGATACCGGTGACGTCGCCCCACTGCAGTTCCGACGGCAGCTGGGAGATGTAATACACATCCTTGGCCAGGAACTGGGTGCCCAGCACCCGCTCGATGAAGGGCACCACCACGTCGATGTTCAGGGCCAGGGCGACGCCGCCGACCACCCCCAGGCCCAGGCCGATGACGCCGATGAGGGCGCCCTGGACCACGAAGACCGCCATGATGCTGCGGGGGCTGGCCCCCAGGGTGCGCAGGATGGCGATGTCCGCCTGCTTGTCGGTGACGGCCATGACCAGGGTGGAAACGATGTTGAATGCTGCCACGGCCACGATCAGGGAAAGAATGATGAACATCATGTTTTTCTCGATTTGCACGGCGCGGAAGAAGTTGGCGTGGCTGCGGGTCCAGTCGGAGATGTAGGCGTCCTCCTGGATCAGGGGCACCAGTTCCCGGGCCACCCGGGGGGCGCGGAACAGGTCGTCCAGCTTCAGGCGCACGCCGGAGACGCCGTCGCCCAGGCGGTACAGCAGCTGGGCGTCGCTCATATCGATGAGAGCCAGGCCCGAGTCGTATTCATACATGCCGGCCTCAAAGATGCCGACCACGGTGAAGGAGCGCAGCCGCGGCACCACCCCGGCCGGGGTCACGGTGCCCTGGGGCGCGATCAGGGTCACCTTGTCCTCCAGGGTGACGCCCATGGCATTGGCCAGGTCGCTGCCGAGGACGATGCCGAAACCGCCGGGCTGCAGGTTCTCCAGCTTGCCCGCCTTCATGAAGCGGCCAAAGTCCGCCACCTTGTCCTCCAGCTCGGGGATGATGCCCCGCACCAGGGTGCCGCGCACCGTCTCGTCCCGGGAGAGCATGGCCTGGGCCTGGACGAAGGGCGCCGCCGCCTTCACTTCCGGATGCTGCAGGGTCTGCCGCCCCACCTCCAGCCAGTTGTGCAGCTCGCCGTTGATGGCGGTGACCTGGATGTGGGAAGCCACCCCCAGGATGCGGGTGCGCAGCTCCTTCTGGAAGCCGTTCATCACCGACAGCACCACGATCAGGGCCGCCACGCCGAGGGCGATGCCGGCCATGGAAATAAGGGAAATGAAGGAGATGAAATGGTTGCGGCGCTTGGCCCGGGTATAACGCAGGCCGACCAGGAGTTCGTAGGGCAGTTTCATGCCGAGGGGAGGCCCGCAGGAACGGGCTGAAAAGCAAAGGCGCTATGCTACACTTTTGCCCGCTTTTGGCCACTTGCGGCAATACACAGCGGGCTGGCGCCGACGGCGCCGGACCCGGCTCAAAGGCTGGCCGCAGCTCCCGGAGCAGCACCAAATGTCGCCTCGGTCGGCCCCGCCGCATTCTCCTTGTTTTCCCCCATATTCTTCTTTTCCAGCCAGGCTTTGCCCATGCGCCTCACCCTCCTCGTTCCCGAACTGCTGTGGCCCGAACCGGAAGACGATCTGGCCTGGCAGGCCCTGGATTGCCCGGCCCTGGCCACCCTGCTGCAACGGAGCGAACTGCAGCGCCGCCCGGCCCTGGCCGCCGAGGCCCAGGCGGCCCGCTGGCTGGGCCCGACGCCGCAACCCCTGGGCGCCCTGCGCCTGCTGGGAGAGGACGGTGCCGCCCTGGCGCCGGACGCAGGCATCTGGCTCTGTGCCGACCCCATCCACCTGCGCCTGCACCAGGAAGAGATCATCGTCGCCGACAGCCGGGAACTGGACCTGCAAGCCGCCGAAGTCGAAACCCTGGCCGCCAGCCTCAACGCCCACTATGCGGGCGAGGCCAGCTTCCACCCGGTGACGGCCAGCCGCTGGTATGTGCGCCTGGAGACGCCCTGGGCGGCCGAACTGCCCGGGGACGCCCTGCCGCCCCTTTCCGCCGCCGCCGGCCGCCGCCTCAACCTGCCGACCCCGGCGGACCTGCCGTCGCGCCGCCTGCTGGCCCTGATGAATGAAATCCAGATGCTGCTGCACAGCCACCCGGTGAACGAAGCCCGGGGCGAGCGGGGCCTGCCCGCCGTGAACGGCCTCTGGCTGTGGGGCGCCGGCAGCCTGGGGCCGGCGGCAGCGGCCCCGGAGGCAGGCGCCATCTGGAGCAACCAGCCCCTGCCCCGGGGACTGGCCCGGGCCGCCGGTCTGCAGCACCATCCCCTGCCCGCCTCCGCCCACTCCCTGTTGCAGGCCGGGCCGGCTGAAGAACGCCATCTGGTGTGCCTCGACGACCTGCTGCAGGCTGCCCAGGACCAGGATGCCCAGGCCTGGCGCGACGCCCTGGCGGACCTGGAAAACCGCTGGTTCGCTCCCCTCAAGACGGCCCTGGCCAAGGGGCGCCTCAGCCAGCTGGAAGTGGTGGCCGGCACCAGCTACGGCGACCTGACCTGGCAGGCGAGCCCGCGCCAGATCAAGGGCGGCCTCTTTTCCTTTTTCGCCGGCAAGCCCGAAGCCCTGCAGCAGCTGGCCCGCCGCCTGGCCGCCGCCTAGGCCCCGACCGCCCCCAATTTCCCCAAAGTCACCGTCATGACCCAGCTCATCGCCCGCCCCGTCCCGCCCCGCCCCCAGTGGCAACTGGAGCAGGAAGGCCTGCACCCGCTCCTGGCCCGCATCTACGCCGCCCGGGGCATCAAGCACAAGGCCGAACTGGATTACGACCTGAAAAGCCTGATTCCCCCGAGCCAGCTCACCGGCACCGAAGAGGCCGCCATCCTCCTGGCCGATGCCATCGAGGCCGAGGCCCGCATCCTCGTCGTCGGCGACTACGACTGCGACGGCGCCACCGCCACCGCCGTGGCCGTGCGCGCCCTGCGCCTCCTGGGCGGCACGGTGGACTACCTGGTGCCCGACCGCTTCGTCCACGGCTATGGCCTTTCGCCCCAGATCGTCGAGCTGGCGGCAGAGCGCCAGCCGGACCTGCTGGTCACCGTGGACAACGGCATCGCCAGCATCGAAGGGGTGGAAGCGGCGCGCCAGCTGGGCATCGCCACCCTCATCACCGACCACCACCTGCCGGCCGAGACCCTGCCGGAGGCGGACTGCATCGTCAATCCCAACCAGCCCGGCTGCACCTTCCCCAGCAAGGCCCTGGCGGGAGTCGGCGTCATGTTCTACGTGGCCCTGGCCCTGCGCGCCGAGATGCGCCGCCGCGGCGCCTTCGGCCCGGAGCGCCCGGAGCCCAACTTCTCCTGCCTGCTGGACCTGGTGGCCCTGGGCACGGTGGCCGACGTGGTCAAGCTGGACCACAACAACCGCATCCTGGTGGCCCAGGGCCTGAAGCGCATGCGCGAAGGCAAGCTGACGCCGGGCATCCGCGCCCTCTTCCGTGCCGCCGGACGCAATCTGCAGACCGCCTCCGCCTTCGACCTGGGCTTCACCGTCGGCCCCCGCCTCAACGCCGCCGGCCGCCTCTCGGACATGAGTCTGGGTATCGAATGCCTCATCACCGACGACGAGGCCCGGGCCGCCAACATCGCCCAGCAGCTGGACCAGCTCAACCGGGAACGGCGCGAGATCGAGGCCGGCATGCAGGAACAGGCCCTCATCCACCTGGAAAACTTCGACCTGGAAGCCAGCGGCGCCGGCGTCGCCCTCTTCGACCCGGACTGGCACCAGGGGGTGGTCGGCATCCTGGCCTCCCGCATCAAGGAAAAGCTGCACCGCCCGGTGTTCGCCTTCGCCCGGGGCGACGACGGCCAGATCAAGGGTTCCGGCCGCTCCATTCCCGGCCTGCACCTGCGGGATGCCCTGGATCTCGTCTCCAAGCGGGCCCCCGGCATCCTGCTGCGCTTCGGCGGCCACGCCATGGCCGCCGGCGCCACCCTGATGGAAGAACGCTTCGAGGAATTCAAGAGCCTCTTCGCCCAGGTGGCCGACGAACTGCTCAACCCGGCGGACCTGACCCGCACCCTGGAGACGGACGGCGCCCTGGAGGCCGGCTACATCTCCCTGCAGGTGGCGGAAATGCTGGCCGGCGAAGTGTGGGGCCAGGGCTTCCCGGCGCCGTTGTTCGAGGACGTGTTCGAGGTGGAAAGCCAGCGGGTGCTGAAGGACAAGCACCTCAAGCTGCGCCTGAAGAAGGAGCGGTCGGTGCTGGAGGCGATCCAGTTCAACGCCACGGAAAATCCCGGCCCCCGGGCCCGCCTGGCCTACCGCCTGACCATCAACGACTACAACGGGGTGCAGACGCCCCAGCTGGTGGTGGAGCACTGCGCCCCGGCCTGAGGAGCAGAAGGGACGGGCCTTCCCAGGCAACCTGCCGGGAAAGTCGCGTGAATGCTGGCTCCCAGGGCAGGTGATTTCCAGCCTTCGCCCCGGGCCGCGACGCCCGCCCGGGCGCCAAACGCGGTCTAGCTGCGCTTCACGGACACCGCGCCCACCGCCGCCAGGATCAGCAGGGCCGCCACCCCTTCCCGCCAGCCGGGCTGCTCCCCCAGGATCAGGGCTCCGCCGAGGACGCCGATGAGGGGCGTCACCAGGGAGGACAGGGAGGACACCGCCACCGGCACCATCAGCACGATGCGGTTCCAGGCCCAGTAGCAGAACATGAAGGCGACGAAGACGTTGTAGGAGACGCCGAAGGCCGGCCAGAACGAGGGCCAGGCCAGGCGCGAGGTTTCCAGGGGAAGCGCCACCGCCAGCATGGGCAGGCCGCCCAGGACCATCATCCAGCCCGTCAGGGCGGTGGTGGACAGCCCCACCGGCAGACGCTTCAGCAGCACCACCCCGAGGGCCCAGCTCCACGCCGCGCCGACCATGCAGGCCACCCCCACCGGCGCCCGCAGCATGCCTTCCAGGCTGTCGCCCATGAGCACCCCGACCCCGGCCAGGCCCAGCAGCAGGGCCACGATGCGGCCCGCCGTCAGCCGCTCGCCGAGAAGCCACACCGACAGCAGCACGCTCCACAGGGGCATGGTGTAGCCCAAGAGGGCAGCCCGTCCCGAGGGCAGCAGGCCGACGCCGTAGATGGCGAGGACATTCCAGCCGACGATGTTGGTCAGGGTCACCAGGGCCAGGCGGCCCCAGCGGCTGCGGGGTACCCGGATGCTGCCGCCGCCGGCCCGGGCGATGGCCAGGATGCCGAGGCCGCCCAGCAGCAGGCAGCTGCCGCGGAAATAGAGGGGCGGCACTTCGGACAGCACCACTTTCATCACCGGCCAGTTGAAGCCCCAGCCCAGGGCCAGGGCGGCCAGCAGCAGGAGCCCCTGGCGGGGCAGACGTTCGAAACTGGAGGTGGGGAGGGACACCGGCGGCAACCCGGAAGAAAAGGGGCTACGGAGTTTACTCCTTTGCCCGCCTTCCTTGCATCGTCGCGGCCACCGGGAGCCCGGTGCAAAGTGTATAATTGCCGGTTTTCCCAGCAGAACAGCCAAGAACATGGAAGCGGAACAGCTCAACGCCATCGCCAACAAGCTTGCCGACCTGGAATCCCGGTCGGCGGAACTTCGGAGGTATCTTTGACTACGACACCAAGGAAGTCCGTCTAGTCGAAGTCTCCCGGGAACTGGAAAGTCCCGACGTCTGGGACGACGCCAAGCGCGCCCAGGACCTGGGCCGGGAAAAGAAGGCCCTGGAAGGCGTGGTGGTGACCCTGCAGGAAGTGGCCCAGGGTCTGGCCGACGGCAAGGAGCTGTTCGAGATCGCCCGTGAAGAAGGCGACTTCGACACCGTGGCCGCCGTGGCGGCCGACAACGAGGCCATCGAGGCCAAGGTGGCGGCCCTGGAATTCCGCCGCATGTTCAACAATCCCCAGGACCCGAATCCCTGCTTCCTGGAAATCCAGGCCGGCGCCGGCGGTACCGAGGCCCAGGACTGGGCTTCCATGCTGCTGCGCATGTACCTGCGCTACACCGAGCGCAAGGGTTTCGACGTGCAGGTGCTGGAAGAATCCGAAGGCGACGTGGCCGGCATCAAGAGCGCCACCCTGCGCATCGCCGGCGACTACGCCTACGGCATGCTGCGCACCGAGACCGGCATCCACCGCCTGGTGCGCAAGAGCCCCTTCGACTCCAACGCCCGCCGCCACACCTCCTTCACTTCCGTGTTCGTCTATCCGGAAGTGGACGACTCCATCGAGATCGACATCAACCCGGCGGACGTGCGCACCGATACCTACCGCGCCTCCGGCGCCGGCGGTCAGCACATCAACAAGACCGACTCCGCCGTGCGTCTGACCCACGTGCCCACCGGCATCGTGGTGCAGTGCCAGAACGACCGTTCCCAGCATCGCAACCGGGACGAAGCCTGGCAGATGCTGCGGGCCCGCCTCTACGAATTCGAACTGCGCAAGCAGCAGGCCGAGCAGCAGAAGCTGGAAGACGCCAAGTCCGACATCGGCTGGGGCCACCAGATCCGCTCCTACGTGCTGGACCAGTCCCGCATCAAGGACCTGCGCACCAACTTCGAAACGGGTAACACCCAGGCCGTACTCGACGGCGACCTCGACGACTTCATCCAGGCCAGCCTCAAGCAAGGCGTGTAAGCGAATAAAACATCAGGCAGACGACCATGACCGAACAGACCGCACAACCCCAGGACGAGAATCAGCTCATCGCCGAGCGCCGGGCCAAGCTGGCCAAGTGGCGCGAGAGCGGCAAGGCCTACCCCAACGACTTCCGCCGCGAGAACACCGCCGGCCGCCTCGACGAGCTGTACAGCGAGAAAACCGCCGAGGAACTGGAAGCGGCCCCCATCAGCGTCAAGGTCGCCGGCCGCATCATGCTGCGCCGCCTCATGGGCAAGGCCAGCTTCGCCACCATCCAGGACGTTTCCGGCCGCATCCAGCTCTACGTCAAGGTGGACCTGGTGGGCGCCGAAGCCTATGACGACTTCAAGCACTGGGACATCGGCGACATCGTCGGTGCCGAAGGCACCCTGTTCAAGACCCGCACCGGCGAACTGACCATCCAGGTCTCCGAGATCCGCCTGCTGTCCAAGGCCCTGCGCCCCCTGCCGGAGAAGTTCCACGGTCTGACCGACATGGAACAGCGCCACCGCCAGCGCTATCTCGACCTGATCATGAACGAGTCCTCCCGGTTCACCTTCGTGGCCCGCAGCCGGATGATCCAGTCCATCCGCAACTACATGATCAGCCACCACTTCCTGGAAGTGGAAACGCCCATGATGCACCCCATCCCCGGCGGTGCCTCGGCCAAGCCCTTCATCACCCACCACAACGCCCTGGACATGGAACTGTTCCTGCGCATCGCGCCGGAGCTGTACCTGAAGCGCCTGGTGGTGGGCGGCTTCGAGAAGGTCTTCGAAGTTAACCGCAACTTCCGCAACGAAGGCCTCTCCACCCGCCACAACCCCGAATTCACCATGATGGAGTTCTACGAGGCCTATGCCGACTACAAGCTCCTCATGGACTTCACCGAAGGCCTGCTGCGCCACGCCGCCCGCGACGCCCTGGGCACCGAGGTGTTCCAGTACCAGGGCCGGGAGCTGGACCTGTCCAAGCCCTTCGCCCGCCTGACCATGGTCCAGGCCGTGCGTGCCCAGTGCCCCGGCTACTCCGAAGCCGAACTGAATGACGCCGAGTGGCTGAAGAAGAAGCTGGGCGAGATGAAGGTCGCGGTGAAGCCCGGCATGGGCCTGGGCGCCCTGCAGCTGCTGATGTTCGAGGAAGTGGCGGAAAGCCAGTTGTGGGACCCCACCTTCATCATCGACTACCCGGTGGAAGTCTCCCCCCTGGCCCGGGCCTCCGACAGCAACCCGGAAATCACCGAGCGCTTCGAGCTGTTCATCGTCGGCCGGGAAATCGCCAACGGCTTCTCCGAGCTGAACGATCCGGAAGACCAGGCCGCCCGCTTCCTGGAGCAGGCCAAGGCCAAGGATGCCGGCGACGAGGAAGCCATGTTCTACGACGCCGACTACATCAAGGCCCTGGAATTCGGCCTGCCCCCCACCGGCGGCTGCGGCATCGGCATCGACCGCCTGGTCATGCTGCTCACCGACACCGCCAACATCCGGGACGTCATCCTCTTCCCCCAGATGCGCAAGGAAGACTGAACGCCGAACCCTATCGACTCCGCCCGGAGTCGATAAAAAAGGCGCGGTGGCCGCAAGGCCCCGCGCCTTTTTTCTTGCCTGCCGCCGCAGCCCGGATGCCGGCCCGGCAGGCGCTCCACCGCCCTAGTGGCCGCCCTGCTCCATGTAGCGTTCCAGGGCGCTGCGGGTATCGGCCAGGAGTTGGGGCAGGCTCTCGCCCAGGCGCCGCACTTCGGCCGCCTGCCCTTCCCGGGCAGCCGCCTCGACCCGGGCCGCCAGTTCGGACAGGGGCCGGGCACCGATGCTGGCAGCGGCGGACTTGAGGCTGTGGGCCGCCTCCCGGGCCGCTGCCAGGTCGTCCTGGGCCATGTTCTGCAGGGCCTGGCTGGCCTGGGCAAGGAAGGTGGAAACGAAGCGGGCCAGGAAGATGCTGCGCACCTCCCCCGCCTCTTCCTGGCGCGCGGCAATGGCGTCCAGCACAGCCGCGTCCAGCAGGGCTCCCGCCTCCCGCTCCGGCCGGGCCTGGACCCGCACCTGGGCGCCGCCTTCCGGCGGTCCCAGCCAGTCGGTGAGCAGGGCCACCAGGGCCAGCTCGTCGAAGGGTTTGGGCAGGAAGCCGTTCATGCCGGCGGCCAGGCAGCGCTGCCGGTCCTCGGCGAAGGAATTGGCGGTGAGGGCGATGATGGCGGTGGGCAGCCGACCCGCCTGGATCTCCCGCTGGCGCAGCTCCCGGGAGGCGGTGAGGCCGTCCATGACCGGCATCTGGCAATCCATGAGGATCAGGTCGAAATCCCGCTCGGCCCATTTTTCAAGGGCCTCCCGGCCGTGGTTGGCCACCTCCACCTGGCAGCCGAAGACCTGCAGCAGGCCCCGGGTCACCTCCTGGTTGGTCAGGTTGTCCTCCACCAGCAGCACCTTGCCGTGGAAGCGGGGCCGGTTCGGCACCGCAGCAGCCGCCGGGCGCCAGGCGGCCCCCTGCCAGCCGGCAGCCGGCGGCAGCTCGGCACCCCGGGGCGCCACCATGAAGGCCTGGCCGATGCTGCGCACGAATTCCTTGCGCGACACCGGCTTCGACAGGCGCTGGGCAAAGACCTGGGCCAGTTCCCCTTCCAGGGTGCTGGCGCCGAAGTCGGAGAGGGCGATCCACACGCCGCCGCAGCGGCGGTGCCAGTCCTGCCAGGTGGCCTCGGGCAGTTGCAGGTAGCACAGGTCGGCCAGCACCGCCTGGGCCGCGCCCTCGCCCAGGAGCCGCTCCGCCTCGGCGGCATTGCCGGCCAGGCGGCAGTCCAGGCCCAGGCTCTGGGCGTAGTCCTGCAGGATCAGGGCCAGGGTGGGCTGGGGTTCCAGCAGCACCAGGCGGAAGCCCGGATAGTGGATGCCGGTGGGGTTGTCCCGCACCACATGGAAAGGCAGCTCGAAACTGAATTCGCAGCCCTCGCCGGGACGGCTGGAGACGGTCAGGTCCCTGGCCCCCATCAGACGCACCAGCTCCCGGCTGATGGCCAGGCCCAGGCCCGTGCCTTCGGCCCGCCGGCTGGCGGCTTCCTCGATCTCGGCCGGCGTCTGGGAGGCGGCGCTGGTCTGGGAGTAGGCCTGGAACAGCTTGCCCTGCTCCGATTCGGGAATGCCGGGCCCGGTGTCGCGCACGGTGAAGCGCAGCAGGATCACGTCGCCCCGCTCCCGGCTGTCGCCGGCGGCCCCCGGACTGCGCTCCACCCGCAGACAGACTTCGCCCTGCTCGGTGAATTTAACCGCATTGCCGAGCAGGTTGAAGAGCACCTGCTTGAGCCGGTTGGGGTCCCCCGCCAGGGTCACGGGCAGTTCGCCCTTGAGATGCACCGCCAGCTCCAGGCCCTTTTCCCGGGCATTGGGCGCCAGCAGCAGGGCGGCGCTCTCCACGGTGTCGGCCAGGTCGAAGGGCACCGCATCCACGGTCAGCTTGCCGGCCTCGATCTTGGAAAAGTCGAGCACATCGTTGAGCACGTTGAGCAGGGTTTCACCGGAACGCAGGGCGGCCTCGGTCATGCGCCGCTGGTCGCCGGAGAGGGCCGTGGTCTGCAACAGGCGGATCATGCCCAGCACGCCGTTAAGGGGGGTGCGGATCTCGTGGCTCATGGTGGCGAGGAAGCGGCTCTTGACCCGGCTTGCCTCCTCCGCCGCATCCCGGGAATGGGTCAGTTCCTCGGTGCGGGAGGCCACCATTTCCTCCAGGGATTCCCGGTAGCGGGCCAGGCGTTCGTCCCGCTGCTCGATCTCCGCCAGCATGGCATTGAAACTGTCGATGAGGCGGCCCACCTCGTCCTCGCTGCCGCTCTCCTCCCGCTCCACCCGCAGGGAAAAGCGCTTGTGCCGGGTGATGTCCCGGGTGGCCTGCTCCAGGCGCACCACCGGGGCGGCGATGATGTGCTGCAGGCGGCGTGCCGCCAGCACCGCGGCGAGCATGGAAAGCACCGTCACCAGCAGCCAGATGAGGGCGCCCCGGCCCACCGCATCCCAATAGCCGTCGCGGCTGGCCAGCAGCTCGATGTGGCCGACCACGCCGCTGCGGAAGACGATTTCCCGGCTCTCCCGGATGCGGTTCCAGGAGGCCGGCAGCCAGGCCAGGCGCTCCTGCTGCAGCGGGTTGCCGCGCAGGTAGCGGGCGAAGAGCTGGCCCTGGGCATCGCTCACCAGCACCTCGATCACCGCCGGGTCGGCGGAAAGGGCCCGCAGGGTATCCTGGGCCGCCTTGCCGTCGTTGAAGACCAGGGGCGCCTCCAGGTTGCGGGCGGTGACGTCGAGCAGGGCCTGCAGGTTTTCCCGGTTGAACTGCTCCACCTCGCGCAGGCCGTGGATCAGGGTCAGGCTGGCATAGACCAGCAGGGCCGAGGCGGCCACCAGCATGAGGACAAGGCGCAGCTTTTCGCCGATGGGCAGGGAGCGGAATCTACGGCGCATCATCGTGGCCTTCCGTAAATGGTGCGGGCCAGGCGCAGGAGATGGGCGCTGAGCCGGATGTTGGCGCGGCGCAGGGCCGCAAGATTGACGTCGAAGGCGACCTGGGTGCCTTCCCGGGCCAGGCCCACCATGCAGCCCTGGCTGACCAGGTCCTCGCCTTCGCACACCGTCAGCACCGGCGCCGTCGCCAGGGCCTGGGTCCACTCCAGGTCCCAGTCCCCCTGGCTGCGCCCGGGGGCGTCGCCGAGGAACAGCACCTGGCAGTCCCGGGCCTCGGCCGGGCGGCTGCGGGGAGAGACGCCGATGCGCCGCCCGAGCAGGGTCTGGCTGTCCAGGGCGAGCAGGGAATCGACCACCGCCCCCCGGCCGGCGACGCAGATCAGGGTGTGTTTGACCGACCAGTTGCCCTCGCCCCACTCCGCGTAGTTGGCCAGATTGGCCACCAGGGCCGCCTTCACCGCCGCCTCCGAGGGCGGGTTGGCCAGCGCCCACAGGGGCCAGCAGCAGAGCAGCAGCAGGCAACGCCTCACGTCAGAAGCCCCAGCTCAGCACGACGCTGAGTTCCCGGCGCAACACGGTTTCCTGGAAGAAGGGCTGGTCGCCGAATTCCCGGTGCTTGGGCCCCAGGAGATTGCGTCCGATCAGGGAGACTTCGCTGCGCCGGTCCAGGCGCCGGGTCCAGCGCAGGTCGAAGGTGCCGTAGCCGGCGACGCCGCGCTGGTCCATGGGGCCGACGCCGCGCCAGGTCAGGTCCAGGCGCTGGTTGCGGGACAGGTCCCAGAGGGAGCGGATGAACAGCTGCTCCCGGGGAAAGCCGCCCTGGAAGGAGATCAGGGCCGGGCCGGCGGGCCGGCTGCTGTAGTCCAGGGCCTCCCGGTACAGGGTGAAGCCGCCGCGCAGCTGCCAGTGGGCCGCCGCCTGCCAGTCCAGCGCCCATTCCAGGCCCCGGGTGCGGCCCTGGGCGTTGTTGAAGTACATCATGGAACTGGCGCCATCGAACTCGATGGTCTGCAGGTCCTTGTAATGGTTCTGATAGACCGACACATCGCTGCTCAGGTTCGGCGTCAGCTGGGCCCGCCAGCCGGCCTCCAGGCTGCGCAGCCGCTCCGGGCGGAAGGCCGGATTGCCGACGGCCGGCAAAGGCCCGACTCCGGGGCCGTTGAAGCGGATGGCCGTATCCACCTGGTTGGGGGAACGCACCGCCCGGGCCGTGCCGGCCCACAGGGTGTGGCCGGCGGCGGCGTTCCACACCGCCCGCAGGTTGGGCTGCCATTCGCTGCCGTGGTCGGGAACCCGCTCCAGCTTGGCCCCGGCGATGATCTGCAGGGTTTCCGGGATGACGCTCCACTCGTCCTGGACAAACAGGTTGGTGACGGTGCGCTGGGAACTGACCGGGCTGAAGGAGAGCTTGGCCGAACTCACCGAGTCGAAACGGTACTGGCGCCAGCCGCCGCCCCACACCAGCCGGTGGGCCGGGTTCAGGTTGACCGTGTGCTGCAGATCCACGTCCGCCACGGTCTCTTCCAGCACCGCGCCGGAAGAGGGCTCCCGGCGCCAGGAGTGGTCCACATAGGACTGCACCTGCAACTGGGAGCCATCGCCCAGGCGGCGGCTGAGACGGCCCAGCAGGTGCTGGCCGGAAATGTCGTTGGCCGTGGACAGGGGATAGGGAGCACCGCCGCTATGTCCCTGGTAGGCCTCGCCGTTGACCATCCAGGTGTCGCTGCCGGCGGCGCTGTCGGCGCGGAAGCCGATGCGGTCGGCGCGCCAGGTGTCGCCGGCACCGCTGCCGGTGAGGGACTGGTGGTCGTCCCGGCTGCGGCTGCGGGCGTAGAGGCGCCAGGCACCGCCCTCCTCCGTGGTGCTGCCCCAGCGCACGTTGGCCATGCCCTTTTCCACGTTACCCACCGCCAGGGTCGCCTGGCCGCCCTGGGTCTCGTGGGCGGAGCGGGTGACGATGTTGATCACCCCATTGACCGCGTTGGCGCCCCACAGGGCGGCCCCCGGCCCCCGCACCACCTCGATGCGGGCGATGTCGTCGAGGGCGATGTCGTAGGCGTCCCAGAAAACGCCGGAATAGATGGAGTTGTAGATGCTGCGGCCGTCGATCAGCACCAGCAGCTTGCCGCCGAAAAAGCCGTTGAAGCCCCGGGCGGAGACGCCCCACTTGTTGCCGTCGATCTGGGCCACGTGCAGGCCTGGCACGGTGCGCAGCAGGTCCGGCAGGGTGGTGGCGCCGAGGCGCTGGATGTCCTCCCGCCGCAGCACGGTGGTGGCAGCCGGCGCCTGGGCCAGTTCGGAAGGGTGCTTGAGCACGGAACTGACTTCCGTGCGCAGCAGCTCTTCGATGGAAAGGGTGGACAGGCTGGCCAGCTCGGCCGCCACGGGCTCATCCCCGGCCGCACGGGCCGGTTCCTGGAGCAAACAGGCGGCGCTGCACGAAGCCAGCGCCAGCAGCGCAGAAAGACGCGCCTTGAAAGGCATGCACACCACCCCTGAACGTTTCTTGTTGTTCGATGCTCTATGGCAAGGAGCCCCCGGCCCCTTTTTATGAAGGGTGGATTTTATCGGCTTGAAGCCCCCAGGGAAAGCGAATCGATTGTATCTACGCCGAAAAACCGGCCTTGGGGCACACCGCCTTCCCCTTGCGGCAAGAAGCATTAACAAAGGTAACAATCTGTTTCCCCGGTCGGCCAAAGGCCGGACAAGGCGTTCTAATAGCCATGGAATCCCTCATTCGCCCCCGGAGCAACGCCATGGAAGTCAAAGCCCTCCACCCCCTGATCAAGATCGCCGCCGTTTCCGTCACCGCCCTCAGCCTGGCCGGTGTCGGCGTCCTCACCGGCATCCTGCCGGCCCCAGGCCAAAACAAGCCGGCGGAAACGCCCAGTGCCACCATGGCCGCCGCAGAACCTGCCCCGGCAACGATCGCAGCCCCGGCCGCCACCACGCCCCCGGCTGAAGCCGCCCCCCCGGCAGCCGCCAGGACGGCGCCGCCGGTGGCCGCCAGCAAGCCCAAGGAAAGCGCCAAGCGGGCCAAACCCGTGACCAAGGAACAGCCGGCAGCGGCCACCGTGGCCCAAGGCGAAGCCGTGCCGGCCAAGGCTGCGGCACCTGTATGCAAGGACTGCGGCGTCATCGAAAGCATCATGGAAGTGAAGAAGCCCGGTGAAGGCACGGGCCTGGGCGCCGTCGCCGGCGGCGTCCTCGGCGGTCTCCTGGGCAACCAGGTAGGGGGCGGCAAGGGCCGCACCGCCATGGCCGTCCTCGGTGCCGCCGGTGGCGCCTACGCCGGGCACCAGGTGGAAAAGAACGCCCGCAGCAACATGGAGTACCAGATCACGGTGCGCTTCGACGACGGCACCACCCAGCGCTTCACCGAAACCAATCCCCCGGCCTGGCGCCAGGGCGACCGGGTCAAGGTCAGCGACGGCATCCTGCGCAGCGCCGACTGAAGCCCGGGCTTAACGGCCCCATGGGGGCGTGCGACAATCCGCCCCCATGAGCACGCCCGCCTCCCCTGCCCCCCATTCAGTCGCCGACGCCAATCCCGACGCCTACCGGCCCCTCGTTCCCGCCCGCCTCTGCCGCAACGACGCCGGCGTGCCCTACTCGCCGGACTACGACGACATCTACCACACCGCCGCCGGGGCCCTGGGCCAGGCCCGCCACGTCTTCCTCGCCGGCAACGGCCTGCCCCGGCGCTGGCAGCAGCTGGAAAGCTTCACCATCGTCGAGACCGGCTTCGGCATCGGTCTCAATTTCCTCGCCACCTGGGCCGCCTGGCGGGACGATCCGGCCGCCTGCCGGCGCCTGCATTTCGTCTCCCTGGAAAAGCATCCCTTCAGCGCCGCCGACCTGGGCGAACTGCACGCCGCCCATCCCGAGCTGGCAGACCTGGCGGCCGAACTGCGGGCCCAATGGCCCCTGCTTACCCCCGGCGTGCACCGCCTGCATTTCGCCGGCGGCCGGGTCAGCCTGACCCTTTTCTTCGGCGACGCCCAGAGCCTGCTGCCCCAGTTGCGGCTGGCCGCCGACGCCTTCTACCTGGACGGTTTCGCCCCGGCCAAGAATCCGGACCTGTGGTCCCCCTTTGTCTTCCGCGGCCTGGCCCGCTGCGCCGCCGCCGGCGCCACCCTGGCCACCTGGTCGGTGGCCGCCGGGGTGCGCGAAGGCTTGCAGGCCGTCGGTTTCGTCAGCGACAAGGCCCCCGGTTTCGGCGGCAAGCGGGACATGCTGCAGGGCCAGTACCGGGGTCCGGGCGTGCGTCGGACGGTGATGCCGGGCAAGCGCATCCTGGTCATCGGCGGCGGTTTCGCCGGCACCTCCACGGCCCACCGCCTGGCGGAGCGGGGCTACCAGGTGACCCTGCTGGATCAGGCCGAGGGCCCCGGCTGCGGCGCCTCCGGCAACCGGGTCGGGGTCCTGCGCCCCCTGCCCAGCCTGGACGACAACCGCCTCTCCCGCCTTACCCGCAGCGCCTTCCTGTACACCCGCCGCCACCTGCTGGCCCTCTCCGCCGCCGGCCTGCCGGTGCGCTGGGGCGCCAGCGGCGTCCTGCACCTGGCCCGGGACAAGACCCACGAAGCCACCCAGCGCCAGGTGGCCGAAACCTTCGCCGCCCCCGAGCTGTTCCGTTACGTGGACGCGGCCGAGGCCTCCCGCCTCATCGGCTGGCCGGTATCGGTGGGCGGCTGGCATTTCCCCGGCGGCGGCTGGGGCATGCCCCCCAGCCTGTGCCAGGCCAACCTGCAGGCCCATCCGGCCATCGAGCAACGCTACGGCCAGCGGGTGGAAAAACTGCAGGCCGGCGCCGACGGCTGGGCCGCCTACGCCGCCGACGGCACCCTGCTGGCTGAGGCCGACCAGGTGGTGCTGGCCAATGCCGCCGACGCCAGGCGCCTGGGGGGCTGCGACTGGCTGCCCCTGCGCAGCGCCCGGGGCCAGGCCACCCTGGTGCCGGAGACGGCCACGCCGCCCCTCGACATGGTGGTGTGCCGCCTTGGCTACGTGACGCCGGCCCTGGACGGCCTGCGGGTCTGCGGCGCCTCCTTCCTGGCCGGGGATGAAGACCCCCAGCCGCGCCTGGAAGAGCAGCAGGACAACCTGGCCAAGCTCAATTTCATCCTGCCCGGCTTCGCCAAGGACCTGGCAGCGGCAGACCTGGGCAGCCGGGTGGGCTTCCGCCCCATTTCCCCGGACCGCCTGCCCATGCTGGGCCCCCTGCCGGAAAACACCGCTCCGGCAACCGGCGCCCGCCTGCAGACCCTGCCGCGCCGCCCCGGCCTGTGGCTGGCCAGCGGCTTCGGCGCCCGGGGCTTCGTCTGGTCCGCCTGGGCCGGCGAATTCCTGGCCAGCCAGATAGCTGGCGATCCCCTGCCCCTGGAAGGGGATCTGGCGGACGCCCTGGACCCGGCCCGCTTCCTGCTCAAGCCGGTGAAGGCCGCACGCTTCAACGACCGGGAATAGCCCCTGCCACCGCCAGGGCCAGACGCTGGCCCGCCTCGGCCTCCAGCCGGGGAGCCCGTTCCTGCAGATAGTCCAGGAAGGCCTGGGCCAAGGGCGTCAGGCGCTTGCCTGCCGGCGCCACCACCTGCCAGCGGGCCGGAATGGGCGTGCCCCGCACCGGCAGCACGGCGATCCCCAGTTCTTCCGGATGGGGCCCCAGGGCGTGGGCCGACAGCACGGACAGGCCCAGCCCCCCCGCCACCGCCTGACGCACCGCCTCGTTGCTGCCCAGCTCCAGCCGGGGGCGCAGTTGCACGCCCCGGGCGGCAAAGAACTCCTCGGCCGCCAGCCGGGTGCCGCTGCCCGGTTCCCGCAGCACGAATTCCGCATCGGCCAGGGCCCCTGCTGCCACCTGCTTGCGCTTGGCCAGGGGATGGTCGGCCGCCGCCACCACCACCAGCGGATTGGTCAGGAAGGGAACGGCGCTCACCGGCGTCTCCGCCGGCGGCTTGGTCATGATGTACAGGTCATCCTGGTTCTCCAGCAGCCGGCCGACCACCGCCTGCCGGTTCAGGACCACCAGGGACACTTCCACCGCCGGCCGGACCTTGCGGAATTCCCCCAGCAGGCGGGGAATGAAGGCTTCGGCGGTACTGACCACTGCCAGCCGCAGCCGCCCCCCCTGGTCGCCCCGCAGCACGGCCAGCTCGTTTTCCAGCTGCCCCAGCTCCTCCGCCACCCGGGCGGCGGCCGCCGCCACCAGGCGCCCCGCTTCCGTCAGGTGCAGGCGGCGTCCCACCCGCTCGTGCAGGGGGAGGCCGACCTGCTCGGCCAGCTGCTTGAGCTGGGCCGAGAGGGTGGGCTGGGTCAGGTGCAGGCGCTCCGCCGCCCGGGAAACGCTCCCTTCCTGGGCAGTGGCCAGCAGCAGGCGCAGTTGATGGAGGGTCAGGTGCAGGGAACCGCCAAGCCGATACATATATTGATCTTTATCTATGCAATATTTAGAAATATATGATTTTTACAAATACATGAAAAGACTCAGAATGCGCCACACCAAAACAAACGGAGTCTGTTCGTGCTTGATGCCGTCCCCTTTTTCTTCGCCCTCGGCGCTGTCGCCAGCCTGGCCCGCAGCGAGCTGAAGCTGCCGACTGCGGTTTTCGAGGCCCTCTCCATCTACCTGCTGCTGGCCATCGGCCTCAAGGGCGGCAGCGAAATCGCCCATAGCAGCGACCCGGCCCTGCTGACCCATGCCGCCCTGGCCATCGGCCTGGGAGCCCTCATCCCCCTCTTCGCCTTCCCCCTCTTCCGCCTGCGCTTCAACCGCTTCGATGCGGCCTCCCTGGCCGCCCATTACGGCTCCATCAGCGTCGTCACCTTTGCCGTCGGCACCACCGTACTGGCCAGCCGTGGGGTGGCCTACGAAGGCCATCTGGCCCTGCTGGCCGCCCTCATGGAGGCGCCCGCCATCCTGGTGGCCACCGTGCTGGCCCGGCTTGGCGGCGAAGAGCGCCCAGACTGGCGCAAGCTGATCCATGAAGTCTTTGCCAACAAGAGCGTGCTGCTGCTCCTGGGCGGCATCCTCATCGGCTGGGCGGCCGGCCCCCACGGCACCGAGCCCCTGAAGCCCCTCTTCACCGACCTCTTCAAGGGCGCCCTGTGCCTGTTCCTCCTGGAAATGGGGCTGGTGGCGGCTTCCCGCCTGGGGGACCTGCGCAAGGCCGGGTTCTTCCTGGTGGCCTGCGGCATCGCCCTGCCCCTGGGCAACGCCGCCCTGGGCTGGCTGGCCGCCAGCTGGATGGGGCTGTCCGTGGGCGGGACCGTGCTGCTCATGACCCTGGCGGCCTCCGCCTCCTACATCGCCGCACCGACGGCCATGCGCCTGGCGGTGCCGGAAGCCAACCCGGCCCTGGGTATCGCGGCGGCCCTGGCCCTCACCTTCCCCTTCAACGTGCTCTTCGGCATTCCCCTTTACCTGTGGGTGGCCCAGCAGCTGGCCTGAAATCCGGCCTTCCGCCCGCCAAAAAAAACGGCAGCCCTGGGGCTGCCGTTTTTTTTCATGAAGCCGGGATCAGCGGTAGAAGACCTGGAAGCGCACCTTGCCCTGGTCCCCCAGGATCACCACATCCCCGTCCTGCAGGGTCACCTCGCCCACGCGCTGGGCCATGTTGCCGTTGTGGAAGGTGCCGTTGGTGGACTGGTTGTCGCGCAGCAGCAGCTTGCCGCCGATGGGGCCGACCCAGGCGTGGCGGTTGGAAACGTGGGGATCGCCGATGACCACGCTGGCCTCCACCGAGCGCCCCAGCATGAGGCCCTGGCCCACGGGGAATTCCTGGCCCTGCAGGGGGCCGGCAATGCAGCGCAGGCAGGCCACCGGCTCCGGCCGGGAAACCAGGGTGGCATCGCTGCCCGGCATTGCCTCGGCAACGGCAGCAGGAGCGGCAGGTGCCGGTGCCACCGGCGGCAGGGTGGCCACCGGCGACGGCACGGCAGGCTCGACGCGGCAAGCCCCAGGCTGGGACGCCTCGCCGGCAAGCAGGCGGCGGTAGGTGGACACCTTGTTCCAGTGGATGATCCAGCACACCAGGCTGACCAGGCCGAACAGCAGGCCGAGGAAGGGAATGGGCGAAAGCAGGCCGAAGATGCAGCTGATGAGGCCCACGGTCAGGCCGCCGTCGCCGAAGGCCTGGGTCTGCCGCGCCTCGCCCTCCCGCTTGAGGGCGCTGGAGAGGATCACCACCGCGGCCAGCCAGACGATGAAGCCGATGGCGGGAATCAGGGTCAGCCACACCAGGGCCGAGGGAATGGCCGGGCGGAATTCGGGACGGGTGGCATCCAGGCAGCGCTGCAGGTTGAGCAGATAGAAGACCATGGCGACGATGACGCCGATGGCGAGCAGCAGGACCAGACCGACAACGATGAAGCCCAATCCCATCATGGCATTGGCTGCGGAATCGTGCATGGAGTTCTCCCTGAAACGGCCCGTGGCCCGGGCCTGTCAATGATTTGAGTGCAACGCGGCAACTGGCTCGGGACTATAGACCAGGCCCCGGAGCTAAGCAAACGGCATGACCGGCGTCCCATGAAAAAAGGCCCTGCAGCAGCAGGGCCCTTTCACGGCACGGAAGCGGGACGGGATTACTCGTCGTCGCACTCGCCGTCGTCGTGCACGTGACCGTGTTCCAGCTCGGTGGCGCTGGCGGGGCGCACGGCGGTGACGGTGCAGGTGAACACCAGGGCGGTACCGGCCAGGGGATGGTTGCCGTCCAGGACCACCTTGCCGTCGGCGATGTCGGTGACGCGGTAGAGGATGAAGTCATCGTCGTCGCTGCCTTCGGGGGCACCTTCGAACTGCATGCCCACTTCCAGGGTCTCGGGGAAATTCTCCCGGGGCTCCATCTGCACCAGTTCGGAATCGTATTCGCCGAAAGCGTCGTCCGGCTGCAGCTTGACCTTGACGGTTTCGCCCACGCTCTTGCCCTGCAGGGCCTCTTCGATCTTGGGGAAGATATCGTCGTAACCACCGTGGATGTAGACCAGCGGATCCTTGCCCGCATCCACCAGGACGCCGTCCGGATCGGTGACGTTGTAGTCCAAGGTGACGACGGTATTCTTAGCTACTTGCATGGGGAATTTCCTAAAGTTCCTTGGCCAGGCGCAGCATTTCCAGCGCATGGCCCTTGGCGTTGACGCCGTAGAAGGCGTGGCGAACAAGGCCCTGTTTGTCGATGACGAAGGTGGAGCGGAGGATGCCGTGCTTCTTCACGCCGTCCACTTCCTTCGCCTGCCACACCCCGTAACGACGGCAGACCTGGCCCTCCTCGTCCGACAACAGGCGCACGGAAATGCCGTGCTTGTCGCGGAACGCGGCGTGACGCAGACAGTCGTCCCGGCTGATGCCGAGCAGGGTGCAGTCCCGGCGCTCGAACTCATCCTCATGATCGGAAAAGTCCGTGGCCTCCAGGGTGCAGCCCGGGGTGTCGTCTCTGGGGTAGAAGAAGAGAATGATGTGGCGCTTGCCCTTGTATGCCGCAAGCTCCACCAGCTCCATGTCTGCATCCGGAAGCGCAAACTCCGGCGCAGCCTGACCAGGTTTCAGCATTGCTGTCTCCTCAAAGACGCCTCAAGGACCTTGCCCGAGGTGAGCCGATTCTAGCCGAGCTTGAAGGGCCGTGCCAGCGACCGAACAAATGTCCGGGAGGGCCGGCGGCGGCGTTAGAATGGCCAATTGCACCCGGCCGGCGGCATCGCTATTCATCCGGCATTGACGGAACCTTCATTCGCCTGCCCGGGTCAGCCTCTCTTTGCCGTCGAAAGGAAAGCCATGCATCCCTCCCGCCCGACCTCCCGCCTCAGCTTCGCCCTGCTCGCCCTCGGCCTCGCCGCTGCCGCCCAGGCCGGCACCATGGTGGACCTTTCCGCCAGCGCCAGCCGCAGCGCCCCCAACGACCTGGTCCTGGCCAGCGTCTTCGCCGAAGCCAGCGGCCCCACCACCGCCGACCTGGCGCAGAAGGTGAACACCCAGATCGCCGAAGGCCTGCGTACCGCCAAGGCCTACAAGGACGTCAAGGTGCGCAGCGGCGGCACCCACACCTATCCGGTTTACGGCAAGAGCGGGCGCATCGAGTCCTGGCGCATGCGCTCCGACATCGCCCTGGAAGCCCGGGACGCCGGCGCCCTCTCCGAGCTGCTGGGCAAGCTGCAGACCACCATGGGCGTGGGCGGCGTGCAGTTCATGCCGACCCCGGAAACCCAGAAGAAGGCCGAGGACGAAGCCACCGTGGAGGCCATCGCCGCCTTCAAGGCCCGGGCCAAGCTGGTGGGCGACACCCTGGGCAAGTCCTGGCGCATCAAGCAGCTCAGCGTCGGCAGCAGCGGCGGCCGCCCCCCCGTCTATCCGCGCATGAAGAGCGCCCTGATGGCCGCCGAGGCCGTTCCCATGCCCCTGGAAGGCGGCGACTCGGCCGTCACGGTGAACATTTCCGGCCAGATCGAACTGGCCGATTGAGGCCGCCACGCCCCCGCCCGGCAGGATGACCGGACGGGGGCCGATGCAACATCCGGTAACAATTTGCCGTCCCGGTACGGCCCAGGGGCCCGCTATACTTCGGCTCAAAATTCCTAAGGCTTCGGCCGCGCCCCGATGAAACCCGCAACCATGCCCGTGACGGCACCTGCCCGCTCCGCTTTCGCCCCCCTTCCCCTGGCCCTGGCGTTCGCCGCGGTCCTGGCCGCCGCCCCGGCCCTGGCCCTGGACCCCCTGGGCAGCGATGCCCTGGCGCCGCCCCGACCGGCCCTCGGCGGCAGCGAGGGCCAGGGCGCCAATCCCTGCCCCGAGCAGCCGGTGAGCGGCCCCTTGTCTCTCACCGAGGTGGTGGAGCGGGCTCTCTGCCACAATCCCCAGACCCGGGAAGTGTGGGCCAACGCCCGGGCCCAGGCGGCCCTGGTGGGCGTGGCCCAGGCGGCCTACCTGCCCGGCCTCAGCCTCAGCGCCGGCCAGAGCCGCAACCGCAACGACAGCCGCAAGCCGGAGAGCTACACCCAGAAGAATGCCGGCCTGACCCTTTCCTACCTGCTGTTCGACTTCGGCGCCCGGGCCGCCACCCTGGAGAATGCGCGGCAGTTGCTGGCCGCCGCGGCCGCCACCCAGGACAGCACGGTGCAGGCCGTGTTCCTCGCCGCCCTGCAGGCCTACTACCAGGTCCAGGCCACCGAGGCGGCCCTGGTGGCCGCCCGGGAATCGGAACGGGCCAGCCTGGAAAGCTTCAACGCCGCCGATGCCCGCTACAAGGTGGGCACCGCCACCCCGGCGGACCGGCTGCAGGCCCAGACCGCCTACTCCCAGGCCTCCCTCAAGCGCATCCAGGCCGACCGGGATTACAAGAACGCCCAGGGCACCCTGGCCAACGTCATCGGCGGCGAGGCCCACCGTCCGCCGGCCCTGGTGCCCGCCACGCCGGTGGTCGCCCCAACCCGGGAATTCACGGCGGATGTGGACGCCCTGGTGGCGGAAGCCCGGCGCCGCCGGCCCGACCTGGTGGCGGCGGAAGCCCAGTACCAGGCGGCCCAGGCCAATGTGGAGGCGGTGCGCGCCGCCGGCCTGCCCACCCTGTCCCTCACCGCCGGTCCGGCCTACCAGGACCTGGGCGGCAACGTCAGCAATACCTCGAGCATCGGCGTCACCCTCAACGTGCCCCTGTTCACCGGCTTCTCCACCACCTACAAGGTGCGCAACGCCGAATCCCTGAAGGAAGCCCGGGAAGCCCAGCGGGAGCGCATCCGCCAGCAGGTGGCCCTGGACGTGTGGAAGGCCTATCAGGGCCTCATCACCGCCGGCCAGTCCCTGCAGACCACTGCCGACCTCCTGGTCTCCGCCGAGGCGGCGGAAAAGGTCGCCCTGGGCCGTTACAAGGCCGGCCTGGGCAGCATCCTGGATGTCCTCAACGCCCAGAGCGCCCTGGCGGCGGCCCGCCAGCAGCGTGTCCAGGCCACCTTCGAGTGGAACGTCTCCCGCGCCACCCTGGCCCAGTCCATGGGCAACCTGGACATTTCCCTGCTGCAAAGCCTCCCCGACGCAGCCACCGCCAATGCCGGCCAACCCGCCGCCAGCGGCCCCATCCAAGGTTCCAACTGATCATGAAACGCCCCCAGAAGAAAACCGTCGTCCTGATTCTGGCCGCCCTGCTCCTCGCCGGCGGCGGCTACGTCGCCTACCAGAAGCTCACCGCCCCGGGCCTGGAGCAGCGCTACAAGCTGCAGACCCTGGAAAAGGGGGAACTGACCCAGAGCGTCTCGGCCAACGGCACCCTCAACCCGGTGACCCTGGTCAATGTGGGCACCCAGGTTTCCGGCACGGTGAAAAAGCTCTACGTGGATTTCAACGACCAGGTGAAGCAGGGCCAGATATTGGCCGAGCTGGACGACTCCCTCTATTCCGCCCAGGTGCACCAGAGCGATGCCAACATCGCCAGCGCCCGGGCCTCCCTGGACCTGGCCATCGCCAGCGAGGAACGCATGAAGTCCCTCTTCGCCCAGGAATACGTCAGCCGCCAGGAGCTGGACCAGGCGGTGCAGGCCCGCCGCAGCGCCCAGGCCCAGCTCAACCAGTACAAGGCGGCCAACGACAAGGACCGGGCCAACCTGGGCTACTCGGTGATCCGCTCCCCGGTTTCCGGCGTGGTGGTGGACCGGCAGATCGACGTGGGCCAGACCGTGGCCGCCAGCTTCCAGACCCCCACCCTGTTCAAGATCGCCCAGGATCTGACGGCCATGCAGATCTACACCAGCTTCGCCGAGGCCGACATCGGCAACATCAAGGTGGGCCAGCCGGTGAAGTTCAATGTGGATGCCTTCCCCAACCGCCAGTTCAAGGGCGAGGTGAAGCAGGTGCGGCTCAACCCCACCACCCAGCAGAACGTGGTCACCTACAACGTGGTGGTGGTGGTGGACAACCCGGAGCAGATTCTCCTGCCGGGCATGACCGCCTATGTGAACATCGCCGTGGCCAAGCGCAGCGAGGTGCTGCTGGTGCCCAACGCGGCCCTGCGCTACAAGCCCAACGGCGGCCAGAAGCCGGCCCCGAATGCCGCCGGCAATGCCGCCGCCAATGGCGCCCCGGCCGGCGGCCCGCCGGGAGCAGCCGGCCCCGGCAACGGCAAGGGTGCCGGCGAGCGCCAGCGCAAGCGGGACAGCGCCAGCGGCACCGTCCATGTGCTGCGCGGCGGCGAAGTGGTGCCGGTCAGCGTCAGCCTGGGCATCACCGACAACCGCAACACGGAAATCGTCGGCGGCGAACTCAATGCGGGGGACCAGGTGATCGTCGGCGAGAACCTGCCGGACGGCGCCAATGCCGGCGGCAGCAGCGGCGGCACCATGCGCATGAGGATGTTCTGATGAGCGCTGCGACGGCCTCCGCCGACGCGGCGGCGGTGATCGAGGTGGCCGGCCTGGACAAGGCCTACGACACCCCCATGGGCCCCTTCCCGGTGCTCAAGGGCGTCAGCCTTGCCATCCATGCCGGCGAGTTCGTCGCCATCATGGGCCCCTCCGGCTCGGGCAAGTCCACCTTCATGAACATCCTGGGCTGCCTGGACCGGCCCAGCGGCGGCGACTACATCCTCGACGGCAAGCACGTCTCGGACCTGGACAAGGACCAGACCGCCCTGCTGCGCAACCGCACCATCGGCTTCGTCTTCCAGGGCTTCAACCTGCTGCCGCGCATGAGCCTGGAGGACAACGTGGCCCTGCCCCTGGTCTATTGCGGCGTGGACAAGGAAGAGCGGCGCCAGCGGGCCCGGGAACTGCTGGCCAAGGTGGGCCTGGGCCAGTACGCCAAATCCCTGCCCAACCGCATCTCCGGTGGCCAGCAGCAGCGGGTGGCCATCGCGCGGGCCCTGGTGAACCGGCCCCGCCTGATCCTGGCCGACGAGCCCACGGGCAACCTGGACAGCCACACCAGCGAGGAGATCATGGCCCTGTTCGAGGAACTGAACCGGGAAGGCATCACCATCGTCCTGGTCACCCACGAGCCGGACATCGCCCAGCACGCCAAGCGCCAGGTGCGCTTCCTCGACGGCCGCATCGTGCACGATGCGCCGACCCACCACGACCTGCCCGCCGGGGAGATCCAGCCATGCTGACCGCCATGCTCGGCGAAGCCTGGCGCGCCATGGGCGCCAACCGGCTGCGCACCTTCCTCACCATGCTCGGCATGGTCATCGGCGTCGGTGCCGTGGTGCTGATGCTGGCCATCGGCCAGGGCGCCCAGTACGCCGTGGCCCAGTCCATCAACTCCATGGGCAGCAACCTGTTCATCGTCCTCTCCGGCTTCACCAACGCCGGCGGCGTGCGCAGCGGCAGCGGCAACGCCCCCACCCTGACCGTCACCGATGCGGAAGCCATCACCGAGCTGGACGGGGTGGAAACGGCGGCGCCGGTGCACCAGGGCTCGGCCCAGCTGGTGTATGGCTCGAGCAACTGGAACTCCTACGTCATCGGCACCACGCCGGCCTATCTGGACGTGCGCTCCTGGGCCCTGGTGGACGGCTCGCCCTTCACCGATTCGGACCTGCGGGCCTCGACCCGGGTGGCCCTGATCGGCAAGACCGCGGCCCAGAACCTGTTCGGCGCCGAGAACCCGACGGGCAAGACCCTGCGCATCGGCCAGGCCCCCTTCCTCATCCTCGGCGTGCTGGCGCCCAAGGGCCAGAGCCTGGACGGGAGGGACCAGGACGACGTGCTCATCGTTCCCCTCACCACCGCCCAGCGCAAGCTCTTCGGCACCCCCTTCCAGGGCTCGGTACGGGCCATCATGGTCAAGGCCGCGGCGCCCGAGGTGATGCCGGCGGTGGAAAATTCCATGAACGCCCTGCTGCGCCAGCGGCACCGCATCCGCCCCGGCCAGGACGACGACTTCAACGTGCGCAACCTCACCGCCGTGGCCGACTCGGCGGCGGAGACCACCCGCATCATGTCCCTGCTGCTGGGCGCCATTGCCTCCGTCTCCCTGCTGGTGGGCGGCATCGGCATCATGAACATCATGCTGGTCTCGGTCACCGAACGGACCCGGGAGATCGGCATCCGCATGGCCATCGGCGCCCGGGAGAAGGACATCCTGACCCAGTTCCTGCTGGAGGCCATCGTCATCTCCATCGCCGGCTGCCTCATCGGCCTGCTGCTGGGCATCGGCGGCGCCGTGCTGACCAACCTGCTCACTGGCACCGCGGTCATCATCTCCGGCAGTTCGGTCATCGTCGCCTTCAGCGTCGCCGCCGGGGTCGGCATCTTCTTCGGCTACTACCCGGCCCGCAAGGCCGCCCGCCTGGACCCCATCGAGGCCCTGCGCTACCAGTAGATCTTCACAAAGCCCTGCCCCACCAGGCAGAGGGGACGCCACTCTTCACCGCATCACCGTGGAGAATGGCGTCCCTTCTTCGTTTCAGGACAGGCAATAAAAGCGAGCCACAGAGGGCACAGAGAACACAGAGTTGAAGCGTCGCCGTGGCGAAGCTGGGGGCGAAAGCTGGGGGCGAAAGCTGGGGGCGAAAGCTGGGGGCGAAAGCTGGGGGCGAAAGCTGGGGGCGAAAGCTGGGGGCGAAAGCTGGGGGCGAAAGCTGGGGGCGAAAGCTGGGGG